>CAZLBP010000021.1:0-64920 GCA_964557855.1 uncultured Ignavibacteriales bacterium
TGACCCGGCGCAATCATTCGGAACAGACCGGCGGAATCGTCGGAATAGGCAACATTCTATGTGGTTCTTGAATCCATCCATTCTGATCGCGCTACAGGTTCACCCGGTGCTGCTTATCGCAGGCCCCGTTCGTCAGAGAGGACTGAAAAAGACTAATGATATATACGTCATCGCAGTACAAAGCATGCACTGCTTAAAAGAGTGGTTTAGAATTCACTGAGTTTGGTTTTCTGTGATCTGCTCCTGCGGAATATAGGAAGAGTAGTTCTGCACCCCAAAAACCGCTTGCAACTGTGCCCGATTTCGGATAGTATAATCCTGCGATAAGCGGGAGTAACTCAGCTGGTAGAGTCACAGCCTTCCAAGCTGTTGGTCGCGAGTTCGAGCCTCGTCTCCCGCTTTTTTTCGTTGAATCGGATTTTCTTTGGGCAGATGTGGACTTCTGCCGGTCACGGAATCTGTCGGGCAGGTTTGAGTAGGGCACAACCCGAAGTGGTTGTGCCGATATACTGAGGCAGAACCGCTAAAGGGTTCTGTCCCACAAGCTTTCTATCGACAGATGTGGATATCTGCCGCGCACAAGGGTTGAGAACATCTGCCGGTAACAGTTCTTTGGGACGCGGGTGGCGTCAGGTCACACCCCGCTGACGCGGGTCAAGACCTGACGCAACAAGCTAAGAGTGACGGATGTCGGGTCATGCGCCCGCTTGGGTGGCGTCAGATCACACTCGCCTCCGACGAGCAGGATCTGACGCAACGGGTTTCACCCTACAAATCCAACCCCATCACGATCGTCTCGCGCTTGTAAGGCAAGGGACCGATTTCGGCCATGTTGGCCTGAGTGAAACCCAATGATGCGTACAGTCTGTTGGCAGCCGTGAGGACCTTGCTGGTGCCGAGGATCAACCGCTTCGCCCCCAGGGACCGGGCGCGCTCGATGCCCGCTTCAGCCAGCCGATGCCCCACCCCCTGCCCACGATGCTTCTTCAACACCCCCATCTTCGCCAGCTCGTACTTGAAATCTGTGTGTTTCAGGAGGGCGCATGTGCCAATAACCTCTTCTCCGCGCAACGCAAACAGGATATGGCCGCCGAGATTCAATACCTGCTTTTCCGGATTGCTGAGAATAATGCGGTCATACGGTTCGACCTCGAAATACTCCTCCAGCCATTCGTAATTGATGTTCCTGAAGAAGTCAGCGAACTCGGGCCTGTAGTCCACTATATTAATGCTATCCTGAGACAACTGTCGGTCGGCCATTTATCCTCCATAGAAAACCGATCTCTGCCTGATAGACGAAGTATAGTCTGAGTACATACATTATACAACAGCGATTATCCGGCGCGCCGCTAACTAATTGACTGGCGACAGCTTATAAGCCGCCGAGAGCTGCCTGTTCATTTTCTGCACAAAATCGGTTAAGAAATCGCGATTCGGACCGAAAATCCTAAGGATAGGTCCGTAGTCCCGAAATACTTGACTGCCTTCGATTTTTTAGGCAGAATGGCAAGAATTGCCTTGACAGGCTCGGATGGCACAATATATTGCGGATTCCCGTAAGGACACGTGTGGCCTTTTTTTTTGGCTTTTACGTGGTGAAACTGAAGTAAATCATAGGGTTTTGCCCAGATAGCTCAGTCGGTAGAGCACATCCTTGGTAAGGATGAGGTCACCAGTTCAATCCTGGTTCTGGGCTATATGAATTCGTAGGAGGAATCCTGATACGATGGCGAAGGTGAAATTTGAGCGAACCAAGCCGCATGTAAATGTGGGCACGATCGGTCACGTGGATCACGGCAAGACGACGTTGACGGCGGCGATGACGATGGTGTTGTCGCGTAAGACGGGGACGACAGTGCGGTCGTTTGACTCGATCGATAATGCACCGGAAGAGCGTGAGCGCGGTATCACGATCGCGACGGCGCACGTGGAGTACGAGAGTGACAAGCGGCATTATGCGCACGTGGACTGTCCGGGTCACGCGGACTACGTGAAGAACATGATTACGGGAGCGGCGCAGATGGACGGGGCCATATTGGTGGTGAGTGCGGCGGACGGTCCGATGCCGCAGACGCGTGAGCACATTTTGCTGGCTCGTCAGGTGGGCGTGCCGTTCATTGTGGTGTACTTGAATAAGATCGATCAGGTGGATGATCCGGAGCTGCTGGACTTGGTGGAGTTAGAGGTTCGCGATTTGCTGAGCCAGTACCAGTTTCCGGGAGACGACGTGCCGGTGATCCGCGGCAGCGCTTTGGAGGCGATGACGGCGGGTTCGGACGAGTCGAAGAGTCTGGATGACCCGACGTTCAAGTCGATCATCGAGTTGCTGGATGCGCTGGATGATTATATTCCGGAGCCGAAGCGTGAGACGGACAAGCCGTTTTTGATGCCTGTGGAGGACGTGTTCAGTATCACGGGCCGCGGGACGGTGGGTACGGGTCGCGTGGAGCGGGGGATCATCAAGCAGGGTGAGGAGGTGGAGATCATCGGCTTTGAGGAGACGCGCAAGACGGTGGTAACGGGTGTGGAGATGTTCCGGAAGCTGTTGGATCAGGCGCAGGCGGGTGACAACGTGGGGTTGTTGCTGCGCGGTGTGGATAAGGAAGATTTGTATCGGGGCATGGTGATTGCGAAGCCGGGTTCGGTGATGCCGCACCGGAAGTTCAAGGCGGAGGTGTACGTGTTGACGAAGGAAGAGGGTGGTCGTCACACGCCGTTTTTCACGGGTTACCGTCCGCAGTTTTATTTTCGGACGACGGACGTGACGGGGGTGGCGACGTTGCCGGATGGCGTGGAGATGGTGATGCCGGGTGACAACGTGGCGATGACGGTGGAGTTGATCACGCCGATCGCGATGGAGAAGGAGCTGCGGTTTGCGATCCGCGAGGGCGGTCGCACGGTCGGCGCCGGCGTTATATCGGATATATTGGAATAGAACTGGTTTTGAAATAAGGTTGAAAGAATCTCATGCCCAGGGAACGAATCGTACTGGCCTGCAGTGAATGCAAGCAGCGAAACTACAACACGAAGAAGAATAAACGGTTGCATCCGGATCGCGTCGAGTTTCGTAAATACTGTCCCTTTTGTAACAAACATACGTCTCATAAAGAGACGAGGTAGTCGACTAGTCAGACAGGCCAGTAGCTCAATTGGTAGAGTCCCGGTCTCCAAAACCGGTTGCTGGGGGTTCGAGTCCCTCCTGGCCTGGTTTGAAACGTGAAGGTAACAAGTGGAGAAGATCACAAAGTTTTTGAAAGAAGTCAGAGCGGAACTGAGAAAAGTCACCTGGCCCACCAAGGATGAGCTTATCGGATCGACTATCGTCACGATCGTAGTCTCGTTAATTGTGGCCATTTTTATCGGTATCGTTGACCGTATCCTCAGTATCGGGGTGCGATCGATATTCGGAGGCGGAGTTGGAGGGTGATGGAAGTCATGGCCATGCAATGGTTCGTGGTTCATACGTTTTCCGGTCATGAACAGAAGGCGAAGAAGTACCTGGAATCGGCCATTGTCAATGCCGGGCTGGAAGGCAAATTCGGCGATATTCTGGTGCCGACCGAAGAAGTGACCGAGATGAAACAGGGAAAACGGTCGACCATGACCCGCAAGTTTCTCCCCAGTTATATTCTCGTTCAGATGGAACTGGACAAAACCACGCAGGAGCTGGTTGTCTCGACACCCGGTGTCACGAATTTCGTCGGCGGCGGCGGCAAGCCGCGCCCGCTGAAAGAGAACGAGGTGGAGAGAATTGTCGGCCAGATCAATCGCAGTCGTACCGAAGAGGACACGGATTTTCCGTTCCAGGTGGGCGACGCCGTGAAAGTGATCGATGGACCGTTTGCCGACTTCTCCGGGACGGTGAGCGAGGTGAACTATGAACGTCGCAAAGTGAAAGTCATGGTCTCTATTTTCGGCCGGCCAACGCCGGTGGAACTTGACTTTCTGCAGATAGAGTTGCTGAAGAAGTAAAGAAATCAGAATGTCGGAGAATATGATCCGTGGCCAAAAAAGCAGTTGGTGAAATAAAGTTGCAGATTCCCGCCGGTCAGGCCAATCCCGCCCCGCCGGTAGGCCCCGCCCTCGGGCAGCGCGGAGTTAATATCATGGAGTTCTGCAAGGCGTTTAACGCCAGAACTCAGGATGGACAGGGAATATTGACACCGGTCATTATTACGGTGTATTCGGATAAATCGTTTTCCTTTATTACCAAGACGCCGCCGGCGTCGACCCTGTTGCGGATGGCGGCCAAAATCAACAAAGGCTCTTCCGTACCCAACAAAGACAAAGTGGGAAGAGTTACTGTCGACCAGGTTCGGGATATCGCCACCAAGAAGATGCAGGACCTGAACGCCTCGTCAGTTGAGACGGCGATGTTGATGATAGAAGGAACGGCCCGCTCCATGGGCATCGAAATAGCAAGTAGTTAGCGTTATTTGGATTCGTTACAACCTGTAGCACCTCCCGTGCTCTCGGGGAGAATTGAGAGAATGAAACACTCAAGAAAACACAAGGAATTCCGTCAGAAGCTCGATCGCGAAATGAAATATCTGCTTGATGAAGCGATCGGCGTGCTGAAGGAAGGATCGTACGTCAAATTCGATGAGTCGGTGGAAGTCGCGATCCGGTTGGGGGTAAACCCCAAACATGCCGATCAGATGGTCCGGGGTACGGTGGCTTTGCCTCACGGTACCGGCAAAAAAGTGCGCGTGGCGGTGTTCGCCGCCGGTGAGAAGGCCGACGAGGCCAAAGAAGCCGGCGCCGACCTGGTCGGGGCCGAGGATCTCGCCGAGCAAGTCAAAGCCGGTAACATCGACTTCGATGTCGCTGTCGCCACACCGGATATGATGCGCGTACTGGGACCGCTGGGCAAAATTTTGGGGCCACGAGGCTTGATGCCCAACCCGAAGACCGGAACGGTGACCATGGATGTTGCCAAAGCTGTTAAGGAGCTCAAGGCCGGAAGAATTGAGTTCCGCGTCGATAAGCAGGCCAACATTGCCGCCGCCGTGGGAAAACTCTCGTTCGATACACAGAGCATCAGCGAGAATATTATGACGTTTCTAAACGCGATAGTGAGAGCGAGGCCTACGTCGGCCAAGGGTGCCTATGTTTTGGGCGCTTCGCTCTGTTCGACAATGAGCCCGGGCCTGAGGCTGGATCACGCTCAGTTGCTGGCTGATATGAAGAAGTAAGTGAGGTATCGTACTTATGCCAAACCCAACCAAAATCGCGGCCGTCAAAGAGCTCAATGACCTGTTTGAGGCATCGGATTCGTTCTTCGTAACGGACTATCAAGGCTTGAACGTAGCGGACATTACAGTCCTGCGGAAGAATCTGCGCGAATACAATGTCAAGTATTTGGTGGCCAAAAACACGCTCCTTCGTCGGGCGGCCGTGGAAGCCGGATTGGAGTCGATCGAAGATTTCCTGACCGGCCCGACTGCCGTGGCCTTCGGCGGCGATGACCCCGTCACGGTTGCCAAGATACTCCAGGAGTCGTACAAGAACCACGAGTTGCCGCGCACCAAAGTGTTCGTCGTCGATAAAAAGCAGTTCGATGCGGAGGAGATTAAGCGGTTTGCCGAACTGCCGGCAATCGAGGTTCTCCAGGCTCAGGTCATTGCCGCCGTACAGGCACCGTTGACCGAACTGGTCGGTACGATCGACGGTATTTTCAGAAAACTGATCGGGACGGTCGAAGCCCTGGCCGAGAAAAGGACAAGCGAAGGCTGATGCAGCCGGTTTACCATATAGATCCCATTAAACAGAATGTAATATTAAATAAGTGAGGTAATAATCGTGTCTAGTCCCGCTGTTGAAGAAATCATTGAAAAAGTCGCGTCATTGACTGCGATGGAACTGTCCGAGTTGTCCCAGGGGCTTCAGGACAAGTTCGGCGTCACGGCTGCCGTTCCGATGGCCGCCATGCCGGGCGCCGCTGCCGGAGCAGCCCCGGCCGCTGAAGAAGAACAGACCGAGTTCGACGTCGTTCTGACTGCCGTCGGCGACAAGAAGATCCAGGTGATTAAGGTCGTGCGTTCCCTGACGTCGCTGGGTTTGAAGGAAGCTAAGGACCTAGTCGAAAGCGCACCGGCCAAAGTTAAAGAAGGTCTGGCGAAAGAAGAAGCCGAAAAGGCCAAAGAGCAGCTCGAAGAAGTCGGTGCTATTGTAGAAATAAAATAACACTCGAGGTACCGGTTGGGGAACTTATGCCGTCCTGCCCGGTTAAAATTGCGTGGACAATAATATAGTTTGAGGTTTATTCCCAATTCTGTTTTTGCGGCTGGTGAACCGAACCGAACTTGCTCCCCGTACCCAACGGTCGGGAGACTAATGAAATAGATGACAGGATCACCGCTAGCGATAGTGCTCTCGCCCTTAATGTGGCCGGTCGCGGTTTTGCGCCGTGATAGTGGCCTTTCTTTGTTTTCTAACAGGAGGGTAGTGTTTTGACCCGTACAGCGATGGTTGAAAGAAAGAGTTTCGGTTCGCATATCGATGCGACCGAGATGCCGAACTTGCTGGATGTACAGCTGCAGTCCTACCTTGATTTTCTGCAGCCGGACATTCCGGCGAATCAACGGCTTGACCAGGGATTGCATCGTATCTTCACCGAAATCTTTCCTATCAGTGATATTCACGAGAAATTCTCCCTGGAATACATGGGGTATCACCTGGGACCGACCCGCTACTCGATCGATGAATGCCGCGCCCGAAATATGTCCTTCGCCGCCCCGCTGCGCGTCACCATGCGCCTCATCAGCCGCGAGGGTGAGGGAGACAAGAAGGAAGTCAAGGATATCATTGAACAGGATGTGTATCTGGGAGAACTGCCGCTGATAACGGAATGGGGCACGTTCATTATTAACGGCGCGGAACGCGTCGTGGTCAGTCAGCTGCACCGCAGTCCCGGCGTCTTCTTCAGTGAAGACGTTCATCCCAATGGCAAAAGGCTCAACTCGGCCCGCATCATTCCCTATCGCGGGTCCTGGGTGGAATTCAGCATGGATATCAATGACATCATGTATGTCTACATCGATTCGCGCCGCAAAATGCCGGCCACCATGCTGCTGCGGGCTCTGGGCTATTCGACCGACGAGGACCTCATCAACCTCTTTTACAAAGTTACCAAGCTCAGTCTGCGGGGAAAGACGGATGAACTGCTCGCTAAGTGCGTGCTGGCAGAGAATATTATCGACACCGAAACCGGCGAAGTCGTCTTCGGCCCGGGACTGGTGCTGAACGAAGCCACGGTGGAGAAGATAACCGGCCTGGGGCATAAGTCCGTTAAGGTCATCCAGCGCGAGCCGAAAAAACGCGAAGTGTTCGTCATCCTCAATACGATTCGGAAAGATCCTACGAAATCCCGCGAAGAAGCGCTGATGAAGATCTACTCGCTGATCCGGCCCGGCGAACCGCCCACGCTGGAGATGGCCGAGAGCCTGCTGGAAAAGTTCTTCTTCAACAACAAGCGCTATGATCTGGGCGATGTCGGCCGGTATATGATCAATCACCGGATGAATCTGGATATCCCGCTCGATCAATTCACGCTTACCACCCAGGATTTCGTGGCTATCGTGAAATACCTGGTCGATCTGGTAAATGACCAGGGCTTCACGGACGATATCGATCACCTGGGCAACAGACGCGCCCGGACGGTCGGTGAACTGCTGTCCAACTTGTTCTCGGTCGGCCTGTCGCGTGTGGCCCGTACCATTCGCGAGCGCCTGTCGCTCAAAGATCAGGATAATGTCACACCGCAGCTGCTGGTTAATGCGCGCACGGTATCGACGGTGGTCGAGACGTTTTTCGGTTCTTCACAACTCTCCCAGTTCATGGATCAAACGAATCCCCTGTCGGAATTGACTCACAAAAGACGCCTCTCCGCGCTGGGACCCGGTGGCCTGACCAGAGAACGGGCCGGATTTGAGGTTCGCGACGTCCATCATACGCATTACGGTCGGATGTGTCCTATCGAAACCCCGGAAGGCCCTAATATCGGCCTGATTACCTCGCTGGCGACGTTCGCCCGCATTAACAAATACGGCTTCTTGGAAACGCCGTACCGAAAAGTGATAAACGGTCGCGTGACGAATGAGATCGAATATCTTTCCGCCGACCAGGAGGACAGGTATTTCATCGCGCAGAGTAATGAGCCGATGGATGAAAAAGGGCGTTTCCTGCACGAACGCATAATAGCTCGACGGAGATCCGAATATCCGCCCATTCCGCCCGAGGACGTGCAATATATGGATGTTTCACCTCGTCAGATCGTGTCAGTGGCGGCTTCGCTGATTCCGTTTCTCGAGCACGATGACGCCAACCGCGCCCTGATGGGCTCCAATATGCAGCGGCAGGCAGTACCGCTCCTGAAGACGCAGGCGCCACTGGTCGGGACCGGCATGGAACGCAAAGTGGCCGAGGACGCCGGAGCCGTTATTAAAGCCCGTAATGCCGGTGAAGTGGTCTATATTGATTCTCGAAAGGTGGTCATTCGGCCTGCCGTACGGAGCCGCTCCGGTAAGTTGGGGTATGTCGAGGATGAAGAATATCCGCTCACCAAATACCGCCGCTCCAATCAGGACACGTGCATCAGTTTCAAGCCGGCTATCTCCCTAGGTGACACCGTGCAGGCCGGTGATATCATTGCCGACGGTCCGGCCGTCGACCGCGGCGAGTTGGCCCTGGGCTACAACGTGCTGGTGGCGTTCATGCCGTGGCGTGGGTACAATTTCGAGGACGCCATTATCCTATCGGAAAACCTGGTGCGGGAAGACATATACACCTCGATTCACGTCGAAGAGTACGAGCTCCAGGTCCGCGACACGAAACGGGGCGCCGAAGAAATCACCCGGGAGATTCCCAATGTTTCCGAAGAAGCGCTGTTGAATCTGGATGAAAGTGGTATCATTCGCGTTGGCGCCGAAATCGAAGCGGGCGACATACTGGTGGGCAAAGTGACCCCGAAAGGGGAAACGGAGCTTTCGCCGGAGGAGCGCCTGTTGCGGGCTATTTTCGGTGAAAAGGCCGGCGATGTTCGGGATGCGTCACTGAAAGCGCCGCCCGGTATGCGCGGGGTCGTGATCAAGACCCAGGTCTTCAGCCGCAAGGAGCGGACCGAGGAGGCCAAAAAGCAAGAGAAGACCGATGTGGCCGCTATCAAGAAGGAATACAACAAGAAGATTAACGAGATTGTGTCCCTGCGTAACCAGCGGTTGGGTGAGTTACTCGACGGACAGACGTCACAGACCCTGCGGTCGGCCGTGGACAACAGTGTCACGGTAAGAGCCGGACACAGATTCAAGGCCGACTTCTTCGCCGATTTCGATGTGGACAACACGGTTGCACCCGAGGGCTACTGTACGGATGACAACATCAATAAGCATGTCACGTCGGTGATCGAAGAGGCCGCGGAGCTGATCGACGCCAAGAAGCAGGCGATGGAGATCGAAGTCGACAAAATAGTTCGTGGTGCGGAGTTGTCGCCGGGCGTGAAGCAGCTTGTCAAAGTGACGATCGCCATCCGACGCAAGATCGCGGTCGGGGACAAAATGGCGGGACGCCACGGCAATAAAGGCGTGGTCTCCAAGATCGTGCCGATCGAAGATTTGCCCTTCCTTCAGGATGGAACGCCGGTTGACATTATTCTTAATCCACTCGGAGTGCCGTCTCGAATGAACGTCGGCCAGATCCTGGAGACACATCTTGGCTGGGCGGTGCAGAAATCGAATGAGTATGTCGCGAATCCGGTATTTGAAGGCGCCGAATTGGAGGAAATCAAGGCCCATCTTGAGTCGGCAGCGTTACCCCAGAGCGGCAAAGTCTCGCTGTACGACGGTATGAGCGGCGAGACATTTGACAATGAAATCACGGTCGGTTACATCTACATGATGAAACTGTCCCATTTGGTTGATGACAAGATACACGCCCGCTCGATCGGGCCCTACTCGCTGGTGACTCAGCAGCCGCTCGGCGGGAAAGCCCAGTTCGGCGGTCAGCGCTTCGGCGAAATGGAAGTCTGGGCGCTGGAAGCGTACGGTGCGGCCTACACCCTCCAGGAAATGTTGACGGTGAAGTCCGACGACGTGGTCGGGCGCAGTCGCGTCTATGAGGCAATCGTGAAAGGAGAAAACTCGCCCGAGCCGGGCTATCCGGAAGCGTTTAATGTTCTTATCAAGGAGCTGCAGGCGCTCGGGCTGGATGTGAAGCTCATCGAGAAGTAGTCTCCGGTGTAATGATGGTACCTTTTGTTTGGCATAATGGCAGAATGAGGAGAGAGCCATGATCGAAGCGACGAGAAAGACCATGGTCCAGAAAAAGGGTCCGGCCGAGTACGCCGCGATCCAGATACAAGTGGCTTCGCCCGACACGATCCTGTCCTGGTCGTACGGTGAGGTAACCAAACCCGAAACCATCAACTACCGCTCCTTCAAGCCGGAACGTGACGGCTTGTTCTGTGAGCGTATTTTCGGCCCGGTTAAGGACTGGGAATGTAATTGCGGCAAGTATAAGCGAATCCGGTTCCGGGGTATTGTCTGCGACCGTTGCGGCGTTGAAGTCACCCAATCCAAAGTGCGACGCGAACGCATGGGCCACATCCAGCTGGCGGTGCCGGTGTCACATATCTGGTACTTCAAATCTCTTCCCTCACGAATCGGACACCTGCTCGACTTGTCCATGCGGGAACTGGAACGGATCCTCTACTACGAAAACTACCTCATGATCGACCCCGGCAACTCCTCCTACCAGGCCGGTGACGTGCTCACCGAAGACGAGTTTATGGAGCTGGAAGACGCCGGGAAGTCGTTTGATGCCCGAATGGGCGCCGAAGGCGTACGCGAACTGTTGAAGACTCTGGACATCGACGAAATGGCCATCACCCTTCGTGCTCAGGCCAAAGTGGAAACTTCGGTACAGCGCAAAAAGGACGTGCTGAAACGTCTCCGCATCATCGAATCCTTCCGCCAGTCGGACAACCGTCCGGAGTGGATGATTTTGGAAGTAATCCCGGTCATTCCGCCCGATCTCCGTCCGCTCGTACCGCTTGAGGGCGGTCGGTTCGCGACCTCGGACTTGAACGACCTGTATCGTCGCGTCATCAATCGCAACAATCGCCTCAAGAAGCTCATTGATATTCAAGCCCCGGAAGTTATTCTCCGCAACGAAAAACGAATGCTGCAGGAAGCGGTGGATGCGCTTTTCGACAATGGCCGACGGACTCATTCCGTGCGGGGCGATTCCAAGCGCCCGTTGAAGTCCTTGTCCGATCTGCTTAAGGGCAAGCAGGGACGTTTTCGACAGAATCTGCTGGGTAAGCGCGTCGATTATTCGGGCCGATC
Source organism: uncultured Ignavibacteriales bacterium (assembly GCA_964557855.1). GTDB lineage: Bacteria > Zixibacteria > MSB-5A5 > GN15 > FEB-12 > JAJRZL01. The sequence continues at coordinate 11,343 of CAZLBP010000021.1, forward strand.
CGTTATTGTTGTCGGTCCGGAATTGAAACTGCATCAGTGCGGTCTGCCCAAGAACATGGCCCTGGAACTGTTCAAGCCCTTCATCATCATGAAACTGGAAGAGAAGGGGTACGTCCAAACCGTTAAATCAGCCAAGAAACTGGTGGAACGAGAACGTCCGGAAGTGTGGGACATACTCGAGGAAATCATCGATGACCACCCGGTCATGCTCAATCGCGCTCCCACTCTTCATCGGTTGGGCATTCAGGCGTTCTACCCGGTGCTTGTCGAGGGCAAGGCCATTCGACTGCACCCGCTCGTCTGTGCGGCGTTCAACGCCGACTTTGACGGCGACCAGATGGCTGTTCACGTGCCGCTGTCCTTCGAGTCGCAGCTCGAGGCCAAGGTGTTGATGTTGGCCACGAACAACGTTCTGCTCCCTTCGTCCGGCCGACCCATAGCGGTACCGTCTCAAGACATGGTAATCGGGTGCCACTATCTCACGAAAGCCAAATCCGGCTGTCGCGGTGAAGGGATGGCGTTCTATTCGCAAGACGAAGCTCTCTCGGCTTATGATGCCGGCCACCTCGAATTACACACCAAGATTATGGTCAGGATCGAAAACCAACTGCTGGAAACAACACCCGGACGGCTGATTTTTAACGCCATTCTGCCGGAAGCGATGTCGTTCTTCAATGAGGTGGCAACGCGCGGAAGCCTTGAGTCTCTGGTCAGCAGGGTTTATTTGGCGCACGGTCAGACAGTGACCGTCGATTTCCTCGATCGCCTGAAATTCGTCGGCTTCGAGTATGCCACCCGGGCCGGCATAACCGTCTCGATCGATGATCTGGTCGTTCCCGAAGAAAAGACCAAGCTGATTGAAAAGGCTCGTGGCGAAGTCGCTAAAATCCTGAAGCGTTATGAGCGCGGCGTTATCACCAACGGTGAGCGCTACAATCAGGTGATTGATACGTGGACCAGAACCACCAGCGATATTTCGAACATGATGTTCGAAAATCTCGCGGCCCAGGACCAGGGTTTCAATCCGGTCTACATGATGGCGGATTCCGGCGCCCGTGGCTCGCGTGAGCAGATTCGCCAATTGGCCGGTATGCGCGGCCTTATGGCCAAGCCCCAGAAGAAGATCACCGGCGGCGTCGGCGAGATTATCGAAAACCCGATCACATCGAATTTCCGAGAAGGTCTGTCCGTGCAGCAGTACTTCATCTCGACGCACGGCGCCCGCAAGGGATTGGCTGACACGGCCTTGAAAACGGCCGATGCCGGCTATCTGACCCGGCGCCTGGTTGATGTGGCGCAGGACGTTATCGTCCGCGAAAAGGACTGTAGCACCATTCTCGGCCTGCAGGTGTCCGCAATTAAAGAAGGTGAGGAAGTCATCGAGTCGTTGCGTGACCGTATTCTGGGTCGCGTGGCACTGGAAGACGTCTATGATCCAATTACCGATGAGCGGGTTGTTGCCGCCGGCAGCGAGATCCGTGAAGAAGAATCGGAGAGAATCGAGGAGGCCGGGATCGAATCGGTCCAGATTCGCTCCGTTCTCACTTGTGAATCGAAGTACGGCGTGTGCGCCAAATGCTACGGTCGCAACCTGGCGAATATGCGAATGGTCGATATCGGTGAGGCTGTTGGTGTCATTGCGGCTCAGTCAATCGGCGAACCCGGCACGCAGCTTACTCTCCGTACGTTCCATATCGGTGGCACCGCCGCCCGTATCGCGGAGCAGTCACAGGTCGAGTCCAAATACGATGGCATCATCGAGTTTGAGAACATCAAGTCGATCGATCGCGAAGACGGCACGGTGATGGTGGTTAGCCGAGAGGGCATCGGCGAAGCATTCATCAAAGATGACAAAGGCCGTGTCCGCTCTCGCCTCAAAATCCCGTACGGCGCGCACCTGCTCGTCAAAGATCAACTGGAAATCAAAAAGGGCGACATCATCTTCGAATGGGACCCCTACACCGGCACCATCCTGTCGGAAAAGGACGGCACGGTGAAGTTCCGGGATCTCATAAAGGATGTTTCCTTCCGGGAAGCCATCGATGAACAGACGGGACTTATCCAGTCGATTGTCATCGACACCAAGGATAAGACGCTCTTTCCGACCATCATTATCATCGGCAAGGGCGGCAAGACTGTGGCCAGTTACCGCATCCCGAGTGACGCCCAGCTTCAGGTATCCGACGGCCAGTCTATCAAGGCGGGCGATCCGCTGGTCAAGATGCCGCGTGTCATATCCAAGTCGCGCGATATCACCGGTGGTCTGCCGCGAGTGGCCGAGTTGTTTGAAGCCCGCCGTCCGCACGATCCTGCCGTGATTTCGGAGATCGACGGTAGTGTCGAGCTGGGTAAGATCGTCCGCGGTCAGCAGCAGATTATCGTCAAGGGTGAGCATGAAGAAGCTCGTGATTATCTCATCCCGCACGGCAAACATCTCATGGTTCATTCCGGAGACTTCGTCAAAGCCGGTGATCGGCTGTGCGAAGGCGCCATTGACCCGCATGACATTCTCGACATCCTGGGTGTTAATGAAGCTCAGTCGTACCTCGTGAATGAGATCCAGGAGGTCTATCGTCTCCAGGGCGTGAAGATTAACGATAAGCACATCGAGACTATCGTCCGCCAGATGATGCAGAAAGTGCAGATCGATGCCGTAGGCGACACGAACTTCCTGGAAGGCGAAAAGGTCGACAAGGTCAAGTTTGCCGAAGAAAACTCGCGCGTCATCGCGGAAGGCGGTGAGGCCGCTACGTCCCGCGCGCTCCTGCTGGGTATTACACGAGCGTCGCTGTCCACGGACAGCTTTATCTCGGCTGCCTCGTTCCAGGAGACCACGAAGGTGCTGACCGAGGCCGCCATCTCCGGCAAGGTCGACTACCTGCTCGGTCTCAAGGAAAACGTGATCATCGGCCATCTCATCCCTGCCGGTACCGGAATCGAGAAGTACAAGACGATCGGCGTGATTCGGGAAGAAGGGGAAGAAGAAGGCGAGCCGGTTGAGGAAACGGCTGTGCCGCAAGAAAAGCCAATGGCCGATATTTTTGACAAAAACGCTTGACATCTGGAATGCCGGACGTAATTTTACGAGTCTGTGTTGGAAATTGGAGAATCGTGAACAGGAGATATAGTTGCCGACTATAACGCAGTTGATTCGTAAGGGACGGAAGGTCGTCCAGGAAAAGACCAAGACGCCGGCGATGGGTTCCTGCCCCCAGAAACGGGGAGTCTGTACTCGGGTCTATACGTCGACGCCCAAGAAGCCGAATTCGGCGCTGCGCAAAGTCGCCCGCGTCCGGTTAACGAACCAGATCGAAGTGACTGCCTACATTCCCGGCGAAGGCCACAACCTGCAGGAACACTCCATCGTCCTGATTCGTGGTGGTCGTGTCAAAGACCTGCCGGGCGTTCGGTACCATATTATCCGCGGCACGATGGATACCTCGGGTGTGGCTGATCGGAAGCGTAGTCGCTCGAAGTACGGAACCAAGAAACCGAAAGCGTAAAGAGCAGCAAGCGATGTCCAGAAGAACGAGTGCCGAAAAGAGAGAAGTCGTTCGTGACTTCAAATACGACGACAAACTTATCACCCAGTTTGTCTCGTGCCTGATGGGGCGCGGGAAGCGGTCCACAGCCGAACGCATCTTGTACTCTGCCTTGGCGGCCACGGAAAAGAAGACCGGCGAGGATGGCCTGGATTTCTTCCACAAGGCCGTCAACAACGTGAAGCCGGTTCTGGAAGTTCGCTCACGCCGGGTCGGCGGCGCCACCTACCAGGTGCCGGTCGAGGTGCGGCCGGAGCGCCGAACGGCGCTGGCGCTTCGCTGGCTCATTATGTACGCGCGGACTCGAAGCGCCAATTCGATGGCGGAAAAGCTGGCGGCCGAGTTTATCGCGGCAGCCAACAACGACGGCGCCTCTATCAAGAAGAAAGAAGACACGCACAAAATGGCGGAAGCCAATAAGGCCTTCGCACATTTTCGATGGTAACCGGGCCGTTTGTCGGAAGAAGTATTGGGAGTTAGAGTTAAGGAAGTAGAGTTGAGAGATAAAACAACGTGGCGGTGACGGGCTCACGATAATATCAGCCTTGAACTCGCCCCCTGATAATCCAAGATGAACATCGTTGTCTGAAATCAGGGATTTTTTTTGTCTGACGTATGAATCTGAAAAACGTTCGAAATATCGGCATTATGGCGCACATCGACGCCGGCAAAACGACCACTACGGAGCGTATTCTCTACTATACCGGCAAGACGCACCGGATGGGCGAGGTGCACGAAGGTGCGGCCACCATGGACTGGATGGAGCAGGAAAAGGAACGCGGTATTACGATTACTTCGGCTGCTACCACCTGTTTCTGGCGCCACCACACTATCAATATAATAGACACGCCTGGCCATGTCGATTTCACCGTCGAGGTGGAACGTTCGCTGCGCGTGCTGGACGGCGCCATCGCGCTGTTCTGCGCCGTAGGCGGGGTGGAGCCGCAGTCGGAGACCGTCTGGCGCCAGGCCGACAAATACCGGGTGCCGCGAATTGCCTACATTAATAAGATGGACCGGACCGGCGCCAGCTTCAAACACACGCTGGACGCCATGAACGAACGGTTCGGCGACAAATGCGTGGCGATCTGCATTCCGGCCGGTGAAGGCGAAATGTTCAGCGGCATCATCGATCTGATGACCATGAAGTTCCGTGTCTTTCACGAGCATTCCGCCGGCACCACCTATGACGACCTGGACGTTCCGGAAGACATGCTTCCGCTGGCTAATGAGTATCGCGAGAAACTGCTCGAGGCGGTGGCCGATTATGATGACCATCTTCTCGAACAGTTCCTCCATGATCAGCCTCTCGATCCCGTCAAGGTGATGGAGGCGGTCAGGCACTCCACGACCGAGATTCATATGGTCCCGGTGCTGTGCGGCTCATCTTTTAAGAATAAGGGCATTCAGAAACTTCTCGATGCCGTGGTCGATTTCTTGCCGTCACCGCTAGATAAACCCCCTGTCGATGGACACGAAATTGACAACACCGAGAAGATCGCGGTGCGCAAGCCGTCCGACGACGAACCGACAGCTGCGCTGGCTTTCAAAATAGTCACGGACGCATACGTCGGTCGTCTGACCTACTTACGTGTCTATTCCGGTACCGTCAAGGCCGGTTCCTATCTGCTAAACCCAAGCACCGGTAGTAAAGAGCGCATCGCCCGTTTGCTGCGCATGCACTCCAACAAGCGGGAAGACATTCAGATTGCTTACGCCGGGGACATTGTCGCGGCCATTGGACTGCGCAAAACCACCACGGGTGATACGTTGTGTGACGTGAAGCACCCGATTGTACTGGAACAAATGCAATTCCCGGAGCCCGTCGTCTCGGTTGCTATTGAGCCGAAAACACAGGCCGATCAGGATAAGCTGACCGACGCCCTTATCAAGCTCTCCGAAGAAGATCCCACGTTCAAGGTTAAGCAAGACGAAGATACCGCCCAGACTATTATCAGCGGCATGGGCGAATTACACCTTGAGATATTGGTGGATCGGTTGATGCGCGAGTTCAACGTGGGCGCATCGGTGGGCAGACCGTCCGTGGCCTATAAGGAAGCTATTACCAAAGAGGTCGAATGCGAAGGCAAGTTCGTCCGTCAGTCGGGCGGCAAGGGTCAGTATGGCCATGTCGTTATGCGTATGCGCCCCACTGCTGACGATACTCATTTTCGCTTCGAAAACAAGATTGTCGGCGGCGCTGTGCCGCGTGAATATATCCCCTCCGTGGAGAAGGGCATTCTGTCCGCCATGGACAGCGGCAGCCTGGCGGGGTATCCCGTGACCGGGGTACACTGTGAGTTGATTGACGGCAGCTATCATGAGGTCGACTCCAATGAAATGGCTTTCCATGTGGCCGGCTCCATTGCCTTTCAGGATGGCCTGAAAAAGGCGGGCGCCGTGCTGCTGGAACCTATAATGGATGTTGAAGTAGTTGTACCGGAGGTGTATACCGGGGCAATTGTCGGCGACCTCAATTCGAGGCGGGGCAAGATTAACGGTATGGTGCCGCGCGCGGAAGCTACGGTGGTGGCGGTCAGCGTGCCGCTCTCGGAGATGTTCGGATACGCCAACACCCTGCGGAATATCTCGCAGGGAAGAGCCGTATTTACGATGCAGTTCTCGAAGTACAAACCGGTGCCGGCAGAAGTGTCGAAGAAAATGTTGGAGAAAGTGAGAATATAAGGGAGGAATCCTGATACGATGGCGAAGGTGAAATTTGAGCGAACCAAGCCGCATGTAAATGTGGGCACGATCGGTCACGTGGATCACGGCAAGACGACGTTGACGGCGGCGATGACGATGGTGTTGTCGCGTAAGACGGGGACGACAGTGCGGTCGTTTGACTCGATCGATAATGCACCGGAAGAGCGTGAGCGCGGTATCACGATCGCGACGGCGCACGTGGAGTACGAGAGTGACAAGCGGCATTATGCGCACGTGGACTGTCCGGGTCACGCGGACTACGTGAAGAACATGATTACGGGAGCGGCGCAGATGGACGGGGCCATATTGGTGGTGAGTGCGGCGGACGGTCCGATGCCGCAGACGCGTGAGCACATTTTGCTGGCTCGTCAGGTGGGCGTGCCGTTCATTGTGGTGTACTTGAATAAGATCGATCAGGTGGATGATCCGGAGCTGCTGGACTTGGTGGAGTTAGAGGTTCGCGATTTGCTGAGCCAGTACCAGTTTCCGGGAGACGACGTGCCGGTGATCCGCGGCAGCGCTTTGGAGGCGATGACGGCGGGTTCGGACGAGTCGAAGAGTCTGGATGACCCGACGTTCAAGTCGATCATCGAGTTGCTGGATGCGCTGGATGATTATATTCCGGAGCCGAAGCGTGAGACGGACAAGCCGTTTTTGATGCCTGTGGAGGACGTGTTCAGTATCACGGGCCGCGGGACGGTGGGTACGGGTCGCGTGGAGCGGGGGATCATCAAGCAGGGTGAGGAGGTGGAGATCATCGGCTTTGAGGAGACGCGCAAGACGGTGGTAACGGGTGTGGAGATGTTCCGGAAGCTGTTGGATCAGGCGCAGGCGGGTGACAACGTGGGGTTGTTGCTGCGCGGTGTGGATAAGGAAGATTTGTATCGGGGCATGGTGATTGCGAAGCCGGGTTCGGTGATGCCGCACCGGAAGTTCAAGGCGGAGGTGTACGTGTTGACGAAGGAAGAGGGTGGTCGTCACACGCCGTTTTTCACGGGTTACCGTCCGCAGTTTTATTTTCGGACGACGGACGTGACGGGGGTGGCGACGTTGCCGGATGGCGTGGAGATGGTGATGCCGGGTGACAACGTGGCGATGACGGTGGAGTTGATCACGCCGATCGCGATGGAGAAGGAGCTGCGGTTTGCGATCCGCGAGGGCGGTCGCACGGTCGGCGCCGGCGTTATATCGGATATTCTCGAGTAGGTAAGGACGTAGAGTCGTGATGAATGTACAGAAAATACGAATCCGCTTGAAAGCGTATGACCACTACGCCCTCGACCGGTCGACCAAGGAAATAGCTCAAACGGTGCTTCGGACGGGCGCGAAAATCGTCGGCCCGGTACCGTTGCCGACCAAGCGTACGGTCTATACGGTGTTGCGGTCGCCGCACGTCGACAAAAAATCTCGTGAGCAGTTTGAAACACGCATTCACAAGCGACTCATAGATATTTTCGACTCGACCCCGCAGACGGTCGATGCGCTGATGAAACTGGACCTGCCGGCCGGTGTTGATGTCGAGATAAGGACCTGATCGGGAATACGACCATGAGAGAAATACTTGGCAGAAAAATCGGTATGACTCGCATCTTCGAAGAGAGCGGTGAAGCCGTTCCGGTGACGGTCATAGAAGCTGGACCGTGTCCCATTGTGGCCGTGAAAACGGTTGAGAAGGACGGCTACTCGGCCGTGCAGGTGGGGTTCGGCAAGCTCAAAAAGAGCCGTACCATTAAGCCGATCGAGGGCCACTTCGCCAAGGCCGGCGTCGAGCCGACTCAATACCTCCGGGAAGTGCGGACGCAGGCTGATGATCTGCAAGTCGGTGCGGAATTGAAAGTGGGCATGTTTAAACCCGGTGAACGAGTCGATGTTAGCGGGATTTCCCGCGGCCTGGGTTTCGCCGGCACCATGAAACGGCACCATTTCTCCGGCGCCAACAAGACGCACGGTCAATCCGACCGGTGGCGGGCGCCCGGCTCGATCGGCCAGTCCTCCTACCCGTCTCGAGTATTTAAGGGTATTCGAATGTCCGGCCGCATGGGCAAAGACAAAGTCACTGTGCAAAATTTGAAAGTCGTCAGGATTATCGAGGATGAAAACCTCATGTTGGTCAGGGGCGCGGTACCCGGTAAGCAAGGGAGTTTTCTCAAAATACGTTCATCGAATCGTCGCTGATAACGGATTGTGGATATGAATGTCAAAATAATGAATCAGGAAGGTCAGGAAGTCGACTCGGTTGACCTGAAGCCGGAAGTATTCGGTATCGAGCCCAACGAAGCGGCCGTCCATCAGTATATAGTTAATTACCTGGCGCGTCAGCGCCAGGGTAACGCCGCTACGAAGGGGCGAAGCTTCGTCCGCGGCGGCGGTCGCAAACCGTGGCGCCAGAAGGGTACCGGGCGCGCTCGCGTCGGTACCATTCGCTCCCCGCTGTGGCGGGGCGGCGGGACCACGTTCGGGCCGACACCGAGGCTGTACGGCGACAAAATGCCGCGAAAAATGAAACGACTGGCGATTCGGTCGATACTGTCCGATAAAGCAAAGTCTGAACGCATCACGGTCCTGGACAAGATTGAGCTGCCCGAAATCAAAACGAAGCACATCGTTTCGATGATGTCGAAATTGAATCTCGACACCGGCAAATGTCTCATTGTTGATGAGGGTCGGAACGACAATCTCGTTCTGTCGTGCCGCAACCTGCCCAAGATCAAGTACTGTCGGGCGGCACTGGCCAATGGCTACGACGTGTTGAATGCCGATTATGTCGTGTTCACCAGGGCCGGTTTGGAGAAGGTAAGCGAGGTGTTTTCATGAGTCACGACATACGTCAGGTAATCAAATCTCACATCAACACCGAGCGCACCAACTTGTTGCGGGAGCGAAACAACGAATACGTGTTTGAAGTCACCAGGCGGGCGAATAAGTACGTGATCAAGAGAGCCGTGGAGGAGGCGTTCAACGTCAAGGTTGACACTGTCCGGACACAGATTATGCCCGGTAAGCTTCGCCGCATGGGTCGCAATGAAGGTAAGACGCCGACCTGGAAGAAAGCGTTCGTGCGGCTCAAAGAGGGTGAAGTGATTTCGATTTTCGAGAACATTTAAGGCAAAGGTTATAGTTATATATGGCTGTTAAGAAGTTCAGACCCGTTACCCCCTCGCTGCGGTTTCGCGCCGTGCCGGATTTCGAAGATATCACTTCGGTCATTCCGGAGAAGTCGCTCCTGGAGCCTCTGCGTAAGTCCGGCGGGCGGAACAATAAGGGTCGCATAACGGCCTATTGTCGCGGCGGCGGGCATAAGCGGCGCTATCGCAAGATCGATTTCAAGCGCAACAAACGTGATATCCCGGCACGTGTGGCCTCTATCGAATACGACCCCAACCGGTCGGCGAGGATCGCCCTGCTGCATTACGCCGACGGTGAAAAGCGCTACATCCTCGCGCCGGCCCATCTCAAGGTTGACGATGTCATCGTGGCCGGAGAAAACGCCGATGTGCGGGTCGGTAACGCCATGCCGCTGGCCAGAGTGCCGCTCGGTACCAACGTGCACAACATCGAGATGCGGCCCGGCAAAGGCGGCCAGATGGTGCGCTCGGCCGGGTCTTTCGCTCAACTGGTGGCCAAAGACGGCAACAAAGCTATTCTGAAAATGCCCTCCGGCGAAGTTCGCACTGTACTGGCCCAGTGCTACGGTACCCTCGGACAGGTGTCGAATGTCGACCACAAGAACGTTGTCTGGGGGAAGGCCGGCGCTGCGCGCTGGCGCGGTTGGCGGCCGTCCGTTCGCGGAGTCGCGATGAACCCGGTCGACCACCCGATGGGCGGCGGTGAAGGTCGCAGTTCCGGCGGGCGACACCCCTGTACGCCGTGGGGCAAGCCGACCAAGGGCTACAAGACACGCCGAAAACGTAAATCAACCGATCATCTCATCCAGGATCGGAGAACCAAGATATAATGATGGTGGAGAAATAACGCATGCCTCGATCATTGAAAAAAGGCCCCTATATTGACGAGAAGTTACAGAAGAAGGTGGAAACGGTCTTGAATACCGGGGACAAGCGTGTTATCAAAACCTGGTCGAGACGCTCTACTATTATTCCGGAATTCGTCGGATTGACACTGGCCGTACACAACGGTAACAAGTTCATCCCCATCTATATTACCGAGAATATGGTCGGCCATAAACTGGGCGAATTCGCCCCGACAAGAACGTTTCGCGGACACGGCGGCAAGCTGGCGGAACGCTCGTCTTCAGTGAAAGGGTAGGAACCGAGAATGCTCGTAACAGCCAAAGCCAGACTGCGCTATGTCAGTATCCCTCCGCGCAAAATGCGCCTGGTGGCGGATATGGTCAAAGGCATGCCGGTGGAGGACGCACTTAACATCCTCAATTTCACACCGAAAATAGCAGCGCACCATGTGGCCAAAACGCTCAAGTCGGCCGCCGCCAATGCCCTGTCGACCGAAGGAACCGACCATCTCCGGCCGGAAGACCTGGTCATTAAAGATATCAGGGTAGACGAAGCGCCGACCGCGAAAAGAATCCGGTTTCAGTCTATGGGCCGCGTCTTTCGGATTCGGAAGCGCTACTGTCACCTGACCGTGAACCTGGAGGCGGATATCGAATCGGCCCACGAGGCGAAGCACCGAGCCGGAAAGTCAAAGAAGGTCGAAGCCGGGCCGGAAGAGACAGCGGAAGGCGGCAAGAAGACGAAGACTAAATCCGCGCGCACCAAGAAAGCTGTCACGAAAAAGTCCGCCGCCAAGGAGACCGCCGCCGGGAAAACTGAGATTGATGCGTCGGACGCTGCGACGGCTGAGGTAAAAACGAAGGCCTCGCCTGAAGATGAGAAGAATCAGGTACAACCCAAAGGCGAACCTTCTGCCGAGAAGCCGGCGTCGAATGCCGACGATGCGGAAGAAAAGGCCTGATTAGATAGACCGAATCTGGAATTAAGGAGTTTCGTTTGGGACAAAAGACCAACCCGGTGGGATTAAGGCTCGGCATTACGAGAACATGGAATAGCCGGTGGTTCGCCTCGGACCGCAAATTCTCGGACCTGGTTCACGAGGATATGATGGTCAAGCGCTACATCAACCGCCGCCTCGATAATGCCGGTATCGCCAAAGTGGCCATATCCCGCGCGCCCAAAAAGGTGTCAGTGGATATCCATACATCACGGCCGGGAATCGTTATCGGTCGCAAAGGCGCCGAGGTTGATAAGCTGCGAGAAGAGCTGCAGTTGCTGACCCAAAAAGATATCATGCTGAACATCGTCGAGGTCCGCAAACCGGAACTCGATGCTCAGTTGGTGGCTGACGCCATCGCCCGCCAACTGGAGGGTCGTATCGCCTTCCGGCGCGCCATGAAAAAAGCGCTGGCGGCCACTATGAAAATGGGCGCCGTCGGCATACGCCTGCAGTGTTCCGGCCGATTGGGCGGACACGAAATCGCCCGAACCGAGAAATATCATGAAGGCCGGGTGCCCCTGCATACGCTGAGAGCCGATATCGATTACGCCACCTCCACCGCCAATACGACTTATGGCTGTATCGGAGTCAAGGTCTGGATCTGTCGCGGTGAAATCCTCGAGCGCGGAAAGTACATGTCGGACCTTGGCGATCGCGAGGAGAAGCAACAGGATACGACCGCACCGCTGCAGCAGCGTCGTGGCCGCCGACCGGAGAAAGGCCGCAAGAAACGTCCGCGTGGACGCGTGCGTCGAGCCGGCGCGCCGGCCGGCGACGAGCCGGCCCCGAGAGGACGCCGTCCCGAAGCCGGATCAAGACGGGAACAGACGCCACCGCAAGCCTCCGGAAAGCCTGGGGCGGGACCGGCTGAGTCGCCCGGGCCAAAGGACAAAGGTGGGAAGAAGGATACGGAGTAAGCGCTTATGTTGATGCCGAAGAAAGTCAAACACCGCAAGCAGATGCGCGGTCGCATGTCGGGCAAAGCCAAAGGTGGCTCATCAGTCGATTTTGGCGAGTTCGGGCTGAAAGCTCTGGAACCGTGCTGGCTGACCAACCGGCAGATCGAGGCCGCCCGTATCGCTATGACTCGCTCCATCAAGCGCGGTGGTAAAGTATGGATTCGTATCTTTCCGGATAAGCCCGTGACCAAGAAGCCGGCTGAAACCCGTATGGGCAAAGGCAAAGGCGCACCCGAGTATTGGGTGGCGGTCGTCAAGCCCGGACGCATGCTGTTCGAGATAGAAGGCGTCAGTACGGAGATGGCGCGGGAAGCGCTGCGCCTGGGCGCCAACAAGCTGCCGGTGAAGACGAAGTTCGTCACCCGAGTCGATACGGAAGGACTGTGATCGTGCTAAAGATACAGGCTCTAAGAGAATTGACGCGACAGGAACTACTGCACAAGAAGTCGGATTTGGTGGACGAGCTGTTCAACTTGAAAATGCGGCAGTCTATCAAGTCGCTCGATAATCCCCTCCGACTGAGAACCTGTCGGCGAGAAATCGCCCGCATCAACACTGTCCTCACAGAGGATGAGCGGGGCATTCGCAAGCTGGCCGAAAGCACCACCTCCATTTTGCCCCAGTCCGGAGCCAAAAAGAAGGAAACCGAATAGAGGAAAACTGATGGCAGAGATGACCAAGAGAGCGTACCGCAAAATCCGGTCCGGTGTTGTCGTGTCGGATAAGATGGACAAGACCGTGGTGGTGCGGGTCGATCGGACGATGGCTCATCCGGTGTACGGCAAAACCTTCCGGACGTCCACGAAGTTCTATGCGCACGACGAAAAGAACGACGCTAAAGCGGGTGACGTAGTCCGCATTATGGAGACGCGGCCGTATTCCGCAACCAAGCGCTGGCGTGTGCTGGAAATAGTTGAGCGAGCCAGATAGTGATGAGACGAGAATGTTGTCCTGTTTTGGATGAAGGTATGAATAGATGATTCAGGAGTACACCATACTTAACGTTGCCGACAATTCCGGCGCCAAGAAAGCGATGTGTTTTCGTGTTCTGGGTGGACGGAGGAAAACCGCCTCTATCGGTGATATTATTGTCGTCACGGTCAAAGAAGCTATCCCGGGCGGGACGGTGAAGAAGTCCGAAGTCTGCCGAGCCGTGGTCGTGAGGACCAAGTCGACCTTGCGACGGCGCGACGGCTCGTTGATCCGGTTCGCCGACAATGCGGCCGTCATTATCAATGAGCAGATGGAGCCGCGCGGTACCCGCATATTCGGCCCCGTCGCCCGAGAGTTGCGGGACAAGAAGTTCATGAAAATCGTATCTCTGGCGCCGGAAGTATTGTAGTGGGAAGTGGTGAGTAATGCGTATTAAGAAAAGTGATACAGTGTACATCCGTACCGGTGAATTCAAGGGACGAACCGGCAAGGTGTTGCATGTCAACGAAGACAAGAAACAGGTTGTTGTCGAAGGCATCAACATGAAGAAGAAACACCAGCGGCCGACTCAGAAAAACCCCAAAGGCGGTATTTTGACCATCGAAGGCCCGATCCATATCAGTAACGTCGCCCTGTACAGTTCGACCCTCTCCGGTCCGACCCGTTTATCCACGAAAGTGCTGAACGAGGATGGTCGCAAGAGACGGGTTCGTGTGTGTCGCAAAACCGGTGAAGAGATCTGAGGTAAACAAAGCATGGCACGCCTGAAAGATATGTATGACAACGACGTTGTTTCCAAGTTGAGGAAAGACAATCAATACAAGTCGCCCATGGAAGTCCCTCGCCTTTCCAAAATAACGATCAATATCGGGGTGGGCGAGGCGACCCAGAATACTAAAGCGCTCGACGCTGCGGTCGAAGACCTGGTGCGTATTACCGGGCGGAAGCCCAAGATCACCCGCGCCAAGAAAAGCATCTCGAACTTCAAGCTCCGGCAGGGAGCGCCGATCGGCTGCTGCGTGACTCTGCGTCGCGACGGCATGTGGGAGTTCCTGGATCGACTGGTGAATGTCGCCATCCCCCGTATTCGAGACTTCCGCGGAGTCAGCGCCAAGGGATTCGACGGTCGCGGCAATTATAGCCTGGGACTGAAAGAACAGTTGATTTTCCCCGAGATCGACCTGGATAAAGTAGATAAGGTGCGCGGAATGAACATTTCTATCACAACCACGGCTCGGACCGACGATGAGAGTCGACAGCTGCTGGAAGCGTTGGGAATGCCGTTCCGCAAATAGGAGTTGTATGGCCAAAAAGTGTCTCATTATTAAGCAACAGTCCAAACCGAAATTCGGTGTGCGGGCCTATCATCGGTGTCGCCGGTGTGGCCGGCCCCGGGCCTACATGCGCCGGTTCGGACTTTGCCGTATATGTTTCAGACAGATGGCCCTGGCTGGTGAACTGCCCGGCGTGGTAAAGGCCAGTTGGTAGGCCCAAAGCTGGAGATAGTTGGAGTAGAAGCTGCATGAGCATGAGTGATCCCATAGCCGACCTTCTGACAAGGATTAGAAACGGCTCCAAAGCACAGAAGAATGCCGTCGATATACCGGCGTCCAATCTCAAAAGGGAAATCGTCCGCATTCTCAAAGAACACCGGTTCGTTAAAGATTTCCTGGAGCTGCCGGATAACAAACAAGGTATTCTTCGCGTGTATCTTCGTTATGTCAAAGATGATCGGCCCGTTTTGAAGGGAATCCAACGCGTATCGCGCCCCGGACTCCGCCGCTACTTCGATGCGGAAAAGGTGAAGCGGTCGCAGTTCAACAGCCGCGGTATCATTGTACTGACAACGTCCAGCGGCGTAATGACGAACTTCGAAGCGGCCAATAAAGGAATCGGCGGCGAAGCTATTATGCGGTGCTGGTAGGAAAGGATAGGACGATGTCGCGAGTAGGAAAGAAACCGATCCCTGTTCCCGAAAAGACCAAAGTGGCGATTGACGGACAGCAGGTCAGTGTCACGGGTCCCAAGGGCGAGCAAGCGTTTGAAATTCCGTTCGGCATTTCGGCCGCCATGGAAGATAACACCATTACCGTTACTCGGGGCACCGAACAGAAACGGGACCGCGCTCTGCACGGCCTGACTCGCGCCCTGATAAATAACATGGTGGTCGGTGTTACCGAGGGTTTCAGGCGCGAGCTGGTTTACATCGGAGTCGGCTACCGCGCGGAAATGAAGGGCAAGAATCTGGTCCTGTATCTCGGTTACTCGCATCCCATTGTTATGACTCCGCCCGAGGGGGTCGAGATTGAAGTGCTGCCGAAGGAAAACAAGATAATAGTCAGCGGTATCAATAAACAGATGGTGGGTCAGGCAGCGGCCAAGATCCGTTCGTTCAGAGAGCCGGAACCGTACAAAGGTAAAGGCATCAGATACCTGGGTGAACACGTTCGCTCCAAAGCCGGCAAAGCCGCTGCTAGCGGAGCATAAGTCAGTTAGTGGAATGATGTACCATGGCAGATAAGAACATTGAAAAGGCGAAACGGGCCCTGCGGCGCAAAAGTCGCGTCCGCGGCCGGGTGTTCGGCACGGCGGGAAGGCCGCGTCTGGCGGTGTGTAAGTCGCTCAAGAACATCTTCGTCCAGATTATCGACGATGAAAACAAAGTCACGCTGGTTTCGGCCGCTTCCAATTCGAAGAACGTCAAGAGCGACTTGAAAGACAGCATGAAAAAGACGGAAATCGCCAAAAAAGTCGGCTCGATTGTCGCCGCTCAAGCCAAAGAGAAAGGCATCGAGCACGTCGTGTTTGATAGAAGCCGGTTCCGGTATCACGGGCGAATCAAGGCGGTGGCGGAAGGCGCTCGCGAAGGCGGCTTGAAGCTGTAGAAACGTATTGGATAAAGAATAAGAGGTAACATATTGGCACGGTTCGAAATGGACTCCTTCGAGTTCGAGGAAAAAGTAATTCAAATCAATCGTGTCGCCAAGGTCGTGAAAGGCGGGCGACGGTTCAGCTTTACGGCGCTCGTGGCGGTCGGCGATAAAAAAGGCAAAGTCGGTATCGGGCACGGTAAGGCGTCAGAAGTGTCCGACGCTATCCGCAAAGCAACCGAAGCCGCCAAGCGAGGCATGACGGATATCAGCATTATCAAGGGTACCATTCCCCATCGCATCGACGGCGTCTTTGGCGCGACCACCGTCGTTATGCGACCCGCATCTCCGGGAACCGGAGTTATCGCCGGGGGACCGGTCCGAGCCGTGCTGGAATCACTCGGCATTCAGGATATCCTGGCCAAGGTGCTGGGCAGTCGGAATCGCCACAACGTAGTCAAAGCAACCATGAATGGGTTGTTGCGGCTGCGCACCCGTAAACAGGAAATTGAAGAGCGAACCGAGGCGTAAGTCGATACGCTGGATCAGGAAACATAATGTCCAGGATAAAAGTGACTCAGATTCGAAGCGCGATCCATCGCAAGGAACCGCAGAAGCGAACCTTGGAAGCGCTCGGTTTAGGAAAAATACGGAGAACCGTAGTCCACAATGACACCCCCCAGATTCGGGGGATGATACGTGCGGTCAGTCATCTGGTAACGACCGAAGAAGTTGAATAGAGAGTATTGAGGCGTATATGGAATTACATACCTTAAAACCACCCCCGGGGTCGAAAAGAACCCGTAAGAGAGTGGGGCGTGGTCCCGGCAGTGGAAGCGGCAAGACGTCCGGACGAGGCCATAAAGGCGCCGGCGCTCGAAGCGGCTTCAACAAGAATTCCGGTCGCGAAGGCGGCCAGATGCCGCTGCATCGACGTTTGCCGAAATTCGGCTTCACCAACATCTTCAAAAAAGAATACCAAATTGTTAATCTGGTTGATATAGCCCGGAAGTGCGAACCGGGTGAGGTGTCGGTCGAGAGTCTCCAGGCAGCCGGTCTGGTCAAAAAGAGCAACGTCCCCGTGAAAGTTCTCGGCAACGGTAACCTGGAACAGGCCTACACGATCAAGGCGGCAGCGTTCAGCAAATCGGCCAAAGCCAAGATCGAAGCAGCCGGCGGCAAAGCTGAGGTGGCATAGTGCTCGAGACATTCCGTTCGATATTCCGCGTCGAAGAACTCCGCAAGCGCATACTGTTTACCCTTGGGTTGCTGGTCGTGTACCGCATCGGCGGACATATACCCACTCCTGGAATCGACGGCAGTATCCTGGCTTCAGCCCTGGCCAATAACACGATCTTCGGGCTGTTTGACCTGTTCGTCGGTGGCGCCTTCGCCAAGGCTACCATCTTCGCTCTCGGTATCATGCCCTATATATCCGCCTCGATTATGCTGCAGCTTCTCGGTGCGGTGGTTCCGTACTTACAGCGTCTGCAGCGCGAGGGTGAGGAAGGCCGACGAAAAATAACCCAGTACACGCGCTACCTGACTGTCCTGATCGCGGCACTCCAGGCTTGGGGTACTGCCGGGTACTTGACTACAGTAAAAAGCCAGGGAGGCATTTCGGCGGTCCACATGGATACGGCCGGTTTCATCCCCCTGACCATCCTCACGTTCACGTGCGGAACCATCTTCATTATGTGGCTCGGCGAACAGATCACGGAGCGCGGTATCGGCAACGGCATCTCGCTCATCATCTTCATCGGCATCATCGCCCGCTTCCCGGATGCTGTGATTCAGGAAGTTCTCCTCGTGTGGCACGGTAGCCGTGATTTCTTCATTTCCATCATCATGGGCGGCATGATGGTTTTGGTAATCGCAGCCGTTATTCTGGTCACCCGGGCACAGCGGCGAGTACCGGTGCAGTACCCGCGAAAGGTCGTGGGACGACGTGTCTTTGGCGGGGCCACGACACACCTGCCGATGTCCGTAAACTCGGCCGGCGTCATTCCCATTATTTTCGCCCAGTCGATCATGTTTTTACCGTCGACCGCAGCTCAGCTCTTTCCCAATACCGACTGGGTACAGAACCTCGTAGCTGTCTGGCTGGCGCCGGGCGGCCTGTGGTATTCGATTATCTACGGACTCATTATTGTGTTCTTCGCCTACTTCTATACGGCTATCGTATTCAACCCCATGGATATAGCCGACAACATGCGCAAAAACGGCGGCTATATACCGGGGATTCGGCCGGGCAAGAACACGTCCCAATACATTGAACGAATTCTCACCCGCATCACCCTGCCAGGTGCGATATTCTTCGCCTGCATAGCTATTCTGCCCTGGGTTTTGATCGGACAATTCAACGTTCAGTTCTTCTTCGGCGGTACCGGATTGCTCATTGTAGTTGGTGTCGCCCTCGATACGTTGCAGCAGATTGAATCGCACCTGATGATGCGTCACTATGAAGGTTTCATGAAGAAAGGCAAGATTAGAGGGAGATCGATGTGATGAAGAACCTGATTTTCCTGGGTCCTCCGGGTTCCGGCAAAGGCACACAAGCGGTCAAACTGGCCGACAAGATCGGTGTGAAGCATCTATCCACCGGCGATTTGCTGCGAAATGCCGTTAAAGAGGGCACCGAACTTGGCAAGCAGGCCAAAGAATACATGGATAAGGGAGAACTGGTCCCCGATCATCTGCTTATAGGTCTGATTGAGAATAAGGTCACCGGCGGCGAACTGAACGGTGGCTTCATCCTCGATGGCTTTCCCAGAACGGTTCCGCAAGCGGAAAGCCTAAAGGATATGTTTCAAGCGAACGATATGCAGATCGATGCCGCCGTTTTACTGCAAGTGTCCGATGACGAAGTCGTGCGCCGCTTGTCTGGCCGCTGGTTTTGTCCCACCTGCCAACGGACATACAACTTCCCGGCCAATATGCCCAAAAAGGAGGGCGTCTGTGATGATGACGGGACGGAGTTGAAACGTCGCCCCGACGATGAAGAAGACGTGGTGCGTAATCGGCTGGAAGTGTACAAGAAACAAACGCAACCGATCGAGGAATTCTATCGAAATGAGTCGCTGCTGAACGAAGTAACCGGCGAACAACCCCCGGACCGGGTGTTTGAAGACTTACTGAGTGTGGTAAAAGGAACGTAACCGATACTCGTGATAGTATTGAAGAGCAAAGACGAAGTCGAAATCATGCGTCGCGCCGGACAAGTCGTGGCCAGGACCCTCAATATGGTCGGCGAGTCGATTCGTGACGGCATGACGACTGCGGAGCTGGATCGGCTGATAGAGGAGTTCCTGCATTCGCACGAAGCGATACCCGCCTTCAAAGGGTATCAGGGTTTCCCGGCATCGGCTTGTATCTCGGTCGACGATGAAGTAGTTCACGGTATTCCCGGAAAAAGAGTCCTGAAAGAAGGCGAAATTGTGTCGGTGGATGTCGGTTCGATCGTTGACGGTTTTTATGGTGACTCGGCCCGCACATTTGCCATTGGCGAAATATCGGAAGAAAAGAGACGGTTGCTGGAGTGGACGGAAAAGTCGTTGCAGACAGGTATTGACAAGGCCAGAAAAGGTAATAAATTGGGCGCCATATCCTCAGCCATTCAGCAGGTTGCTGAAAGCCAGGGATACGGCGTTGTGCGCCAACTGGTAGGTCACGGTATTGGCCGCGCCATGCATGAGGAACCACAGGTCCCCAACTTCGGATCACCCGACGATGGTCCGATGCTTGAGGTCGGGATGGTGATTGCTATTGAGCCGATGATAAATGCGGGCACCTACCGGGTGAAGACGATGCCGGACGGCTGGACGGTGGTTACTGCCGACGGACAGCCCTCGGCGCATTTTGAACATACCGTCGCGGTAACGGAAATAGAACCGGATATACTAACGTTAGCTTAGGAGAGTATGGCCAAGGAAGAGACGATTCAAGTTGAAGGCAAAGTGATAGAAACGTTGCCCAATGCCATGTTTAAGGTGGAACTTGATAACGGCCATGTGATTCTGGCGCATATATCAGGCAAAATGAGAATGCATTTTATAAAGATATTGCCCGGTGATAAGGTGACCGTCCAACTGTCACCGTACGACTTCAACCGGGGGCGGATAACATATCGGTACAAATAGGTGACGTAAATGAAAGTCAAATCCGCAGTCAAAAAACGGTGTGAATACTGTAAGATCATTAAACGCAAAGGCATCGTAAGAGTAATCTGTTCGCGAAGCCCCAGCCACAAACAGCGACAAGGCTGAACGGGCTGCAACATGTTTTCCATGAGGAGTAGATAGCATTGGCGAGAATAGCAGGAGTTGACTTACCGAAAGAAAAGCGGGTCGAGGTCGGTCTACAGTACATCTTTGGCATTGGACCGTTTCGTGCCTCCCAGATACTGAAAAAGACCGGCGTCAATCCAGATACCCGCGTGCGCAGTCTGTCCGATGAGGACGTTACCAAGCTCCGACAGACCATAGAAAGTGACTACGACGTCGAGGGATCACTCCGCAGTCAGATCCAGATGAACATCAAACGGCTGGTTGACATCGGCAGTTATCGGGGATTGCGTCACCGACGCGGTTTACCCGTGCGCGGACAGCGAACCAAGACAAACGCGCGTACCCGCAAGGGCCCGAAACGTCAGATCGGTGGCCTGAAGAGAAAACCGCCCGGCAAGAAATAAGAGCAAACCTGATATTTGAGGTAATACGTGGCTGACCCGAAGAGAAAATCTAAAACACGCAAGAAAGCACGCAAAGTTGAGGCCAACGGCGTAGCGCATATTAAGGCCACTTTTAATAATACGATCGTGTCTTTGACCGATCCGGCCGGCCGGGTGATCTCCTGGTGCAGCGCCGGCAGAGTGGGATTCAAGGGCTCCAAAAAGTCAACCCCCTTTGCATCTCAGCAAGCTGCAACATCGGCAGCTAGAGAAGCCATGGACGCGGGGTTGCGTCGGATCGAAATTTGGGTCAAGGGACCCGGATCGGGACGCGAGGCGGCTATTCGTTCCTTGTCGGCTGCCGGTCTGGAGATCTCCCTCATAAAAGATGTCACGCCGATCCCCCATAACGGGTGCCGGCCTCCGAAACGCCGCCGAGTATAGTGAATTTGAGTATTTCAAACGTAAACAGGAGTATCAATGGCTCGATATCGTGAAGCGAACTGTAAACTATGTCGTCGTGAAGGCGAAAAATTATTCTTGAAAGGCACTCGCTGCCTGAGTGACAAATGTGCTATCGAACGGCGCCAGTACGCACCGGGTCAGCACGGTCGCAGTCACCGCAGGAAGATCTCGCCGTACGGTATTCAGTTAAGAGAAAAGCAAAAGATTCGCCGCATTTATGGCGTCCTGGAG
The DNA here is from genome assembly GCA_964557855.1 of uncultured Ignavibacteriales bacterium. Lineage (GTDB taxonomy): Bacteria > Zixibacteria > MSB-5A5 > GN15 > FEB-12 > JAJRZL01. Next base: position 32,689 of record CAZLBP010000021.1, read on the forward strand.
AGACAGTTCCGCAACTACTTCAAGCGAGCGGACCGCAAACAGGGTGTAACCGGCGAAATACTCCTTCAAATTCTCGAAACGAGACTGGATAATCTGGTCTACCGATTGGGGTTCGCACCGTCTCGCAAGTCGGCTCGTCAGCTTGTTCTGCACCGGCACGTGCAGGTCGACGGCCACACGGTTAACATCCCGTCGTATAACGTACGTCCCGGACAAGTCATTCGGGTTAGAGATAAATCCAAGAATCTGGATATGATCCACAGCTCGCTCAAGGAAGTCGGGCGTGGCGACGAATATCCATGGTTACGACTCAATAAGGCTGCTCTGGAAGGGGAACTGCTGGAAATCCCCAAACGAACCGACATCCCCCTGACAGTCAATGAGCAGTTGGTCGTGGAATTGTATTCCAAGTAAAGACATACTCCAATGGGAGGCTTTTTCACCATATGAAGTGGAAACCACTGACAATGCCGAAAGAGGTCGTTATCGACCAATCCTCAGCAACTGAGAATTATTCACGTTTCATAGTCGAACCGCTCGAAAGAGGGTACGGTACAACGCTGGGCAACAGCCTGCGTCGAGTCTTGCTGTCTTCGATCCAGGGGGCAGCCGTAGTCTCAGCGCGTATAAGAGGCTGTTTGCACGAGTTCTCCTCGATCCCCGGTGTATATGAAGATGTGACTGATATCGTCCTCAACATCAAAAGAATCAGAGTCCGCCTGCACGCTGATGAAATGAAGTCGGTGATGCTGAGGGCCAACGCCAAAGGCAAATTGACCGCCGGTATGATCGAGGCCGATCCGGACATCGAAATCCTTAATCCGGATCAACATATCTGCGAGCTCACGGATGACGTCGAGTTCGAGATGGAACTGGACATCGATTCCGGACGCAGCTATGTCGTCGCCGAACAAAACAAACGTCAGGACGCTCCGGTTGGCACTATATATGTCGATTCACTCTTTTCGCCGGTTGTCAAGGTCTCCTACTTGGTTGAGAACACCCGTGTCGGCCAGAAAACCGACTACGATCGCCTCATCCTTGAGGTGACCACGGATGGCTCCATCACTCCGGAAGACTCCCTGAGCTTCGCTGCGAAGATTGTCAAAGATCACCTGCAGTTGTTTATCCATATTGACGAAGAAGTGATGGTTGAAGAAGCACCGGAAGAGGATGAAGAAACCATCCGCATTCGTAACTTGCTGAGAACGCGAGTGGACGAATTAGAGCTCTCCGTCAGATCCTCCAACTGCCTGCGGGCCGCGAATATCCAGACCATCCAGGATCTCGTGACCAAAACCGAATCAGAAATGTTGAAATACCGTAATTTCGGCCGTAAGTCGCTGAATGAAATCAGCACTATTCTCGACGAGATGGGGCTGTCATTCGGAATGGATATCGAGCCGTACATGGAAAAAGAAGAAGTAGGTTAAATCATAGGTTGAGTTATGGGACATCAGGACAAAGTACGAAAATTGGGAAGAACAAAAGCACACCGTGAGGCCATGTTGTCCAATATGGCTATGTCGCTGTTTCAACATCGGGTAATAGAAACCACCGATGCCAAAGCCAAGGCGCTGCGTCCTGTCGTTGATCGCATAATTTCGACCGCCAAAAAAGGCACGCTGGCGTCAAAACGGCAGGTAGCCAAAACCGTGCACCAGAAAGAGGTCTTCAAGAAACTGTACGACGAGATCATTCCGCAGTTCGAAGAACGCCACTCAGGCTTCACTCGGGTCGTCAAACTCGGTGTGCGTCGGGGAGATGGCGCCCCCATTTCGGTCGTGGAACTGCTGACCGCAAAGCCAGTCGAAGAGACGGACAAAAAAGGCAAGAAGAAAAAGAAAGCCAAAAAAGAAGCCTAGAGATTCAGACGTCAGACCACCGCGCGTGGTCTTGCCCGTTATCGAGTCATATCCGCCGCATCCCATCCGATTTTCTTAACGCGCCGTCACGAACCTGGGGGCTGTCCGAAAAGGTTATATTCGGTCAACATCGGTGTCGCGTAGAAGCGGGGCTAGTCCCCGCCGATCCGGTAAGACGGTGCCGCCTTGGGCCGCGCCCTACGCGTGCAGAACACAGTCGGCAAGCCTCAATGCCGATTTACCACTTATGGGACAGCCTCCCCATTCGTGACGGTTCCGGCATCCAGGACGGGTTTTCTGACCAAGCACTGAAGCGCCGCATGCCGGCGGATTTTTCTTTGTCTTTTGTTCCAAAAACTTGCCAAGCGGCTCCGATTCCGCTATACTCTCCTAAAGCGTAGCATGAGCCTCTCTGAACGAAATGGTTGAGTACAATCATGTTAATTCCGAATTCAAATATGGATTAGATTGTCTGCTGACGAAATGCGGTATGTTAGGGAGACGTTAGGATTGTAGCCGTTTGTTAATATTGCAGGAGAAAGGAACGGGATGTCGAAAGGCTGTCTGATAACACTGATAATTGTCGGCATACTGCTTATTCTGGTGGTTATTGCCGCCGTCACCTGTTACGTGAAACGAGAGGAACTGGCGGAATACGGCACGGTCACGCTGTTGGAAGAGGTCAAGCGTATCGCTGTGACTTCGCCTCAGGAAGGGGTCGATACCACTCAGGTGAAACAGGCCATCGATCACTATATTGAGAGACTTCGGGCTGACGAAGGAATCGACATGCAGCAAATCGGTCTCTTCATGCAGTCACTACAATCAATTCCCGCTGACAATAAGCTGGATTCGGCGGAAGCCCGACAGCTGATGGAATCGATCAGGAGCTTCTATCCGAATCTGCATCTCCCGGATTCCCCTATGCCTTCGGATACGAGTTTGACTATTGAAGATACGGTATCCGCAGGTTAGTGTAGCACGGAAACAACTTTTGGCTGGAAACAGGTAATGTGATCCGAACGCGGGTTCGGGTCGCGATAATCGCTTATTTACTCGTTGTATGATGTTGTTGCTTCCCATATTGATCGCCTATCTTGTCGGGAGTATCCCTTTCGCCCTGATTGTGGCCCGCCTCTTTGGCGCCGGTGATCTGAGAACACAGGGATCCGGCAATATCGGCGCCACCAATGTCTGGCGAGTGGCCGGACTCAAAGCGGCCGTATGGGTGTTTGCGGGCGACATCGGCAAGGGGGCGGCGGCGGTTCTCCTGGCCCGACTGTACGCTCAACAATATCCCATCTCCTTGATAAACCAGGAAAGCTTCCTGATTCTCTGTGCCCTGGCCGCAGTCCTGGGACACCTGTTTCCCATCTACATCGGCTTCAAGGGAGGAAAAGGTGTTAATACCGCGTTGGGAGCCATGGTAGCCCTGTTGCCGATCGAAGCTCTGCTCAGCCTTGGTGTGTTTCTCGTGCTGGTGATATCTACCAAATACGTGTCGCTCGGTTCCATAGCCGGCGCCGTTGCCTTTCTGCTTATCCTTCTGGTGGAAAAGTACTCGCTAGAGCAGCCGGTGCCGACCGAGTACGTGGTGGTCGCGGCGCTGATCGCTGCGCTGATAATCGTCGCCCATCGCAGCAATATCGTGCGGCTCCTAAACGGGACCGAGAACAAATTGACCCGCGGACCATCGTCGAAGGAGGCCAACTCGCATGCCTAGAAGAATCGCTATACTCGGGGCCGGCTCCTGGGGTCTCGCGATCGCCCGCCTTCTTTCCCAAAACGGGCACTCGGTCAGGATCTGGGAACACCACCCGGACGAGTATCAGCTTCTGGTCAAACATCGCACGCACCCGAAGAAACTGCCGCAATGCGAACTGGACCCATCGGTCGTCATAACGAACGATCTGGTCGAGGCCGTACGTCACCATGATCTGATTGTGTCGGCTGTCCCCGCTCAGTTCCTCCGTTCGGTACTCCACCGACTCCGCAAATCCGGATCGGCCCCGGAGGGCATCGTGAATCTCGCCAAGGGTATAGAAACACGGACACTCAAGAGAATGTCCGAGGTGATCGGCGAAGTAGTGGATGTCGCGGAAGACCGGGTAGTCAGTCTGTCGGGACCGTCACACGCCGAGGAAGTGGCGCTGGATATGCCGACCACCGTTGTCGCGGCCGGCCTTGCCGAAAACTTTGTGGCCGATATTCAGGCGACGTTTTCGGGCCCGCATTTTCGGGTCTACAACAGCTGCGATCTGATCGGCGTCGAACTCGGCGGAGCGCTCAAAAACATCATAGCCATAGCCGCCGGTATTTGCGCCGGTCTGGAAATGGGTGACAATACTTTCGGGGCGCTTCTGACACGCGGTCTGGCGGAAATCACCCGGCTCGGCGAGGCCATGGGCGCCGACCCGCTGACCTTCGCCGGTCTCTCCGGGGTAGGTGATCTGGTCACGACTTGTGTGTCACGCCACAGCAGGAATCGACAGGTGGGGGAACGGATCGGACGGGGAGAATCGCTGCAAACGATCCTGGAAACGATGACCATGATAGCCGAAGGGGTGGAGACGACTCGTTCCGGATACGAGCTGGCCAAACTACATCAGGTGGAAATGCCCATCACTCGCCAGGTGCACCAGGTGCTCTTCGAAGAGCAGGCGCCGGCCGAAGCTGTGGCGGAGCTGATGGGACGAGAACTGAAATCCGAGATTTGGCGGTAAGCATGAGAGCGCGGGGAAGCTATGCCTAAGAAAAAGAATAACGAAGAAAAACTCTACTATTCGATCAGCGAAGTAGCGGAAATTACCGGACTCAAACCGTACGTCCTGCGGTACTGGGAGAAGGAGTTTCCGATGCTGAAGCCGAAAAAGAGCCGGGGCGGCAACCGGACGTATACGAAAAAAGACATAGAGATCATCAATCGCATCAAGCACCTGCGCACCCGGGAGAAACTCACTATCGCCGGTGCGCGCAACAAGCTGACCATGCGACGGCACAAGGAGGAAAAAGCCACGTTGGCCAACAACGCCCGCGTCAAAACTCTGATCGGCCAAATACGCACCGAGATCAAAGGCCTCCTCCAGATCATCGACAAAGAGAAATAGAGTGCCGTCAGGGCGAGTCGCTTACCGCTTGCGCTGGGTATCCCGGCATGGTGAAGTGCACACGCCGTCCTGCGAATTCCCCTCTCAAGAGGGGACTGGATAGTACATGTTCGGTACGCCCGTGTGCCCGCATCTCCGATCTCGGCGGCTTTCTGTCACTTCCGCACCTTTTTTCCGTCATTCCCGTCCCTTTTTCTGTCATTCCCGCGAACGCGGGAATCCAGAAATCCCACCCATTGAGTGGGGTATAAAGACTTACAGGTCAGTATGACGAAACTCCAAATACCGCTTCGGGTTTCGACATCGACGGTCGGAACGCCGCCAGATTTCCCTTGAACGATCGGCCGTAAGACCTTACATTACAATCAGGAAGAGCGCCTCATTCTGCCCCTGACAATAAGCCATGGATGGGTCAGGGAGGTACATTTCCCGAATTGAGCGTGAGGGTCGGAGCGTAGCGCAGCTTGGTTAGCGCACTCGCTTGGGGTGCGAGAGGTCGGCCGTTCAAATCGGCTCGCTCCGACCATAGTTCGATGTCAGCTTTTCTTCTTTCTTGTGCAATTGCTTCTTCACATCTTACCCCCATGCCCAACCTCAACCGACACGCCGTACTCGTGCTCGTGCCCGCCTACAACGCCGGCCGATACCTCGACGAGCTAATCCGCCGATGTCGTGAGTACGTCTGCGAAGAAAATCTACTGATCGTCAATGACGGCTCTACCGACAACACGCTCGACATTCTCAAATCTTCCGGCGTCAAGCATATCTCGTTTCCGCAGAACCGAGGCAAAGGAGCAGCGCTGATGGCCGGATTTGCGTATGCTATCAAAGAAGGTTATCGCTCAGTACTGACAATCGATGCCGACCTGCAGCATTTACCCGAGGAAATTCCACGTTTTTTCGCGCAGGATAACGGCCGCCGGATAGTAATCGGCACCCGTCATATCAGCTTATCGATCATGCCGTTCGCGCGCTGGCTGACCAACAATGTAACATCGCTAATAATATCGGTCTTTTCATCACAGCGCGTGCGAGACAGTCAGTCCGGTTACCGCCTCATTCCAACAACCGTGCTCAGGGCCATTTCACTCGAGACGATCAACTACGATCTGGAATCGGAGATGCTGTTCAAGGCCGGTGCTGGCGGATGTCGCATTGTGGAAGTGCCCGTCTCGACCGTGTATGAAGGTTCGCATTCGTATATCAATCCGTTCATAGACACCGGTCGCTTCATTCGGCAGATTTGGCGGCGGATCTGGGCGTAGTCCTGTAAGTCCGCACTCCTGTAGTTGAAACCCTTCTGTTGTGAGGTCGGGCGACTCTGCCCGACCGAAGGTGAGTGTCAGGCGGGGTCGCCTGACACCACATAAACACTCGCCGATAGCGAGCAAGACCTGCTGCAACGGCTACGACTGCTAGTTTATCGAGCGTTATCTTTCTTCACCCTTCTCTGTTTAACGTGACACGAGATTAAGTCATACTGAGCGGAGTCGAAGTATGAGGTATTCTGATTTGGCCCATTGTACAAACTGATCGCTCTCGTTGGACATGATAACGATGCGCCGGGTTATCTGCCGCGGGCGGACCGGAGATGAGCAGGACTCGACGCAACGGGAAAAATTGTACCAGAAATCCCATGATACTGCATACATTGCTTGCCTGGCCGCTACAGATGCACTAAACTACACGCCATGAATCCAGTCAAGCGTTCGAGCGACATAAGGAAGAAGCGTATTCTCGTCACCAATGACGACGGCTACTTCAGCGACGGCATTACCGCCCTGTACAAAGCGTTGAGCCGATCGGCCGAAGTCTACATGGTCGCGCCCGACCGAGAGCAGTCGGCCAGCTCCCATTCGCTGACACTTAACCGTCCGCTGCGGGTTCACAAGCTGGATGAGAAACGGTACGCAATCGACGGCACTCCGACCGACTGCGTGATGCTGGCCGTGCACCTGTTCTTCAAAAAGAAGAAACCGGATATGATTATCTCCGGCATCAATCACGGCCCCAATATGGGGGACGATATCACGTACTCCGGCACGGTGGCGGCCGCCATTGAAGGTTCCATAATCAAAATTCCGTCTCTGGCGGTTTCCATGGACAGGTACGTGCCCGGGATGAACATGACCCGTGCCGCGGCGTTTGTGGTGAAGTTCGTCAGGAATTATGACTCCCTGCAGCTCGATCGTTCGGTATTCCTCAATATCAACATTCCGGCCGACTCCGGGAAACCCTACAAGAAGTTCGAGTTTACGGCGCAAGGGATTCGCCAGTACAAGGACATAATCATTCGTAAGGTCGATCCGCGAGGCAAACCTTACTACTGGATCGGCGGCCGGCCGAAGTGGCAAACCGATCAGGGAACCGATTTCGAAGCGGTGAGTCGGGGGATGGTCTCCGTAACGCCTTTAAAATTGAACTTCACGGATATAGATTCTTTGGATCGACTTCAGGCACTGAAGAAATCCCTATGAGGTAACTTGTTATTGTCTTGCCGAAATCTGTTGACATTTGCCGTAAATGGGTTTACTTGGACTGCTGAAAACAGTCACAAATCGGGGCGTAGCGCAGTTTGGTAGCGCACTTGGTTCGGGACTAAGGAGTCGCTGGTTCAAATCCAGTCGCCCCGATTATTTGTGGCACGCTTCAACAAAGATTTTGACGAAGACATCAGGATTTAACAGCAACTTTTGCGTTTAGGAAAGGTGGTGGCCCGCATGGCGGTTGAAAACAAACCGATAATTGCCGTTATTGGGGCTGGGAAGTGTTCGAAGAAACTAAGGGATGTAGCTGCTGAAATCGGCAAGTATATAGCCGAAAACGGGGCTATTTTGATATGCGGCGGAATGGGAGGCGTCATGGAAGGAGCCGCCCGTGGGGCCAAAGAAGCCGGTGGCATGACCATAGGTATTTTGTCGACCGACAACAAAGGAGATGCCAACGAGTTCATCGACCTGATTATCCCGACCGGCTTCGGCGAAGCACGCAACATCCTGGTCGTTCGTGCGGCCGATGCCGTCATCGCGCTGCCGGGCAAATTCGGCACCTTGTCGGAAATGGCCTTTGCCCTCAAGGCCAGAATTCCCGTGATCTCGGTCGGGGCCTGGAAACTGGGTGATGATATCTATCAAGTGGATGATCCTCTTGAAGCAGCGAAACTCGCACTAAAGCTGGCAACCGGTGAGGAATGAGCTCGGCCGGAGCCAGGTTACACATTCAGGGAATGGTCCAAGGCGTAGGGTACCGCTATTTCTGCTACGATCGCGCCCGCGCCCTGGAATTGAACGGGTGGGTGAGGAACGACCCCGATGGCACAGTTGCTGTGCGGGTCGAGGGTGATCGCAGTGGGATAGAATCCTTGATCAGTGAGCTGAAAGCCGGACCACCAAGCGCCAATGTGACGAATATCGACGTTGAGTGGCAAAGGTTCACCGGTGAGTTCACCGAATTCAAAGTGGCATTTTGAAGACCGGGACGGCATGCCGCAGCTGAAGGATTACATCCGTGACGTTCCCGATTTCCCTAAACCGGGGATCGTCTTCTATGACATCACGACGTTGATTCAGGACCCGGACGGTTTCCGCATGGCGGTGGACCGGATGGAGCAGTACGCGCGGTCACGTAAACCGGATATCATACTCGCCATTGAATCGCGAGGCTTCATTTTCGGCGCCGCGCTGGCTGACAGAATGGGCCTCGGTGTCGCGACGGCCCGCAAACCCGGCAAGCTGCCGTACAAGACCATCTCGGCCGAATATAAGCTGGAATACGGTAGTGACCGGCTCGAAATCCACACGGATGCGCTCCACAAGGACCAACGCGTCTTGATAATTGATGATCTTATAGCGACTGGCGGGACGCTGCAAGCCTCCTGCAAGCTGGTCGAAAAGCTGGGCGGAACAGTCGCGGGGATTTCGGCCGTGATCGAGCTGTCGTTTCTTCCCTGGCGGGAGAAGCTGCAGGGGTATGATGTCAATTATCTGGTTTCGTACGATTCGGAGACGATGTAGCCGAAAGGGTGGCGCACCACTTAGCGTGAGTTTACAATTCCCTTTTGCTGTGCGATAGGTCCAAATCCCGCTTCGGGTTTCGACAGTTCTCATTTCTCAAAATCGATTGACATTCCACGGTCACTACCCTTATGTAAGTTCACAAGCAGAAGCTAAATGCCCCCGTAGCTCAGTAGGATAGAGCAGCGGTTTCCTAAACCGCGGGCCGCAGGTTCGATTCCTGCCGGGGGTATGTGAATCTCTAGCCCGGGTCAATCCTATTCCCCGGCTCTCGGCTCCGTCGATTTACCCTTTGTATTTCGCCATTTCTCATTATATTACAAAAGAGATCTACACAACTCTTGTATCCAGCCGCCGCTCCCAGCGGTTGCTAAACAAGGAGCACAGTTATGAAGACGATATTCGGTTGCCTCGTAGTAGTTATCGCATTGGGACTGGCGGCATCACCCGCTCATGCCACCTTCTCCATCGTGGCTGTTGATACGGTTACCGGCGCGATCGGCGGCGCAGGTGCATCCTGCATTTCGGGGTCGTTCATTATTAACGACATCATCGAAGGGATCGGGGCAGCGCACACCCAGGCCTGGTACATTTCACAGAACCAGCAGAATGCTCACAACCTGCTGGCCTCGGGACTGGACCCGGACTCCATAATCGGCTGGCTGGTAGCTAATGATGCCGAGAGCTTCCCACAGCTTCGGCAGTACGGGGTTGTAACCCTGGCCGGCCAGGGTGCATCGGCGGGATTCACCGGCTCATGGACCGATGACTGGAAAGGTCATCTGACCGGTCCCGGGTACGCCATTCAGGGCAACATTCTGCTTGGCCCGGAAATCATCGACTCGATGGAGTTCGTGTACCTGAACACGCCCGGTCCGTTGGAAGAACGGCTGATGGCAGCCTTGCAGGCAGCCAGGGTTCCCGGCGCCGATACCAGATGTCTGGCGGCCGGCAAGTCGGCCATTTCCGCTTTCATCAAGGTCGTACATCCCGGCGACGGTGGCACGCCGTATTTGCAGCAAGTCGTCGGCAATACGGTTGGCTCCACCGATCCAATCGATGTGCTGCAGGGTCAGTACGATGCCTGGAAGGCCGCCACCCAGCAGGCGGACTCGCTGCTCTCCACGGTGGCTGTGGCGCCCGATACGCTCGAAGCTGACGGCGACGATACCGCCCACATTCTGGTGACGCCGCTCAACAGTCTGGGCGAACCCCCTACTATGGGGGCACAGGTATCAATCGCCCACACCGGCCCGGGGACGTTGTCGGCCGTAGTCGACAACGGCAACGGCACGTTTTCGGCAAGCTTGACGGCACCGCTGGATGCCGGGGAAGATACGGTGATCGTAACAGTCGACGCCGGCGGTGTTCAAACTACTCTTCTAGCCGAAAGACCCGTGGTTGTATACTACGTCTGCGGTGACGTGGATAACTCCGGCGGCATTCCGTTGGTGACGGACCTGACGCACCTCGTTGACTATCTTTTCAAAGCGGGACCGCCGCCCGCAGTACTTGTATCGGGCAACATCGACGGCTTGATCGGTCCGGGCGGCCCGATCGACGTGGCCGATCTCAGCTACTTAGTCGCTTTCCTGTTCCAGAGCGGCCCGCCGCCGGTGTGTGAATAGGCCCGATCTCCGAAAGGCAGCCAGAGTAGCCATCAAGGTCAAAAAAGTGAATCGACTTCTCAGTATCTTTCAGTCGAAAACGGTGTGGTGTGCCAAGTTCCTTAAAATCAAAGAGATACAATATCAAATAACAGGCGAAATAGTTTGACAGAACCGGACGGGCGGAATATATTTGTTAATTATTTTGGACGGGTGATGCGTCTATGTGGTGGATGTGTAAGATTTGGCATAAGGAGTTCTAGAGTTATGGTATCGAAACTGGTGTGTGGTTTGGTGTTTGTGCTGGGCATGTTTGTCACCGCGTTTGGCCAGCAATCGATGATGATGGATAATCCGCCCATAGAAGCTTATCGGCTGGAATTCACCGGGGGTGGGGCGCGTGCCGAGGGTATGGGTAAGGCGTATCTGGGCGTGTCCGATGACAATACAGCCGGCAGTTGGAATCCGGCGGGGCTCTACGAACTGGAGAAACCGATCCTCTCTTTAAGCTACAGCTCCTATAACCCGACCGGCCGGACTCTGACTGAACCGCTGTTTACACTCGATAGCAGACAGCTCGACCACAACGCCACTCTGAATAATCTGACGTCGGCAAGTTTCGTAGCGCCTGTTCGTATAAAAGGTCATCCCTTTGTTGGCTCCGTCAGCTTCACCAGGAATTTCAGCGAGTACCAGGCGTTGTCGTTATCGTTCGACTTCTGGAATCTGCGAGTGATCCCGCTTCCACTGGGCGGCTCATTTGTTGATTCGAGCTATTGGCGCAGCTACGCTCAAACAGAGCTCGAAGGAGGACTGGAATCAATCAATTTTAGTTTTGGCACCAGAGTCTACAAAAACTATTCATTCGGAGTGGCTCTCAACATATTTACCGGTACGACGATTCGTCGGATTGATCAATTTGAAAGCACCGATTCACTACTTTCATTTCCGGACTTTCAGATATTGCGGTTTGCGACCGACATACTTGTCCTGGATTCCATCGAGTTCTCCGGCTTCAATTTCGTAGTAGGAATGAAGCACAGCGGTGAGAAGCTCGGCGCCGGACTGGTTGTAAGGACCCCCTTCTCTCTTAAGACCAGCACCGGCCGGTCCATATTCGCTGTTTCGAAAGTGAACGGCCTCGCTTCGGCGTCTGGGTCCGATACGACGTTTTTCGATGGACTCGTAACAAAGTACGAAATACCTTTGGTGATCGGCGGCGGCATCGCTTATCGGCTGCGTGAAAACTTCCTCCTGGCATTAGATGCCGAATACCGGGGATTCGGAGCCACCGAAATCAAGTCGCGCGATTCCGTCTTTCTGGATCCCGGGGGTGACAATACCGAGTTCTTCACGACCGAAGATCCGGAATGGAACAACGTTTTGTCAATTCGAGCGGGGGCTGAGTACATAAAGAACACGGGGATCGGGGATATACCGATCAGAGCCGGTTTCGGTTACGTTCCCTTGCCCGCGCCCAGTTACGATGAGGATGGAAATACGTCTAGGACCACCTCTTACAGCCTGTCGCTGGGAGCCGGGCTTTGGTGGAGCCAGATTCACCTGGATTGGGCCTATACTTACACGACCTACGACTGGCAACCGGGTGGAACGACACTTCGTCCGACCGGTCAGAATTTCGTTCCCAATTTCGGCAGAAACGGCACCTACGAAATGGAGAACAAGGCTCATAACCTGAGCTTCGCGTTCACCGGCTATTTCTAGTGCGTTATGGCGGTTGATTCTGCGCGGATGATGGGTGGTGCGAGTGCCCCGCATCGCATCGAAGGCACGGGTGATTGATCGAGTACGTGCCGATACTCAATAACATGCTAGCTGTTTTGGAGAGACATGAATGTACAGCAAAGTAAGACTCAGTAAACGACAAATCAAAGAAGACCGGTTTACGGCTTTTGTTCTTCGCTCGAAACAGCAGATACTGGAGAACTGGCAGTTCATCGTTATCGCTGTCGTCATCGTGGCCCTGGTCATTGCGGCCGGCGTGTATTATGTCAACAGCCAGGAAGCGCACAAGCAGGAAAGCGCCATCCGGTTCGCGGAAGCCATGATGGAGTACCGCAACGGCAACAACCAGGTGGCAATCGCTTCCCTGAATCAGATACTGGAAGAACATACCGGGACAAAGGCAGCTGAGCATGCGACGTTTTTGCTTGGCAAAGTGAACTTCGACATTCGCAGTTACTCCGAAGCGATCCGATATTGGGAGATGTACGTTTCCAAATACAAGACGGATTCACTGAGGTGCTCGGCCTCATTGGCCGGGATTGCCGCCTCTTATGAAAATCAAGGCAGTTTCGAGCAAGCAGCCCGGAAGTATGTTGAGGCGATAGCGGCCTTGCCCAACGGTCCTATGGAAAGCAGCTATCGCGAGAGCGCCATGAGGAGTTTCCTCGCCGCCGGGCTGACGGAAAGCGCCCAGGCGCAACTGGATACGCTCAAATTGAAATACGAAGACACCGACCTGTATAACCGAGCTGCCCGATACTTCAGCGAAAAAGCTCGATCTTAAATCCCCGGAAAACTACTGCGCGGTTGTAACCGGTGAGTGAGCACACACCGTTAAAAGTTGCCATCCTGTGGCACATGCATCAACCGAACTACCAGGAACCCGGTACGAATCACCTCTTACTGCCCTGGGTACGGCTGCATGCTCTCAAGGATTATCTAGACATGCCGTTGCTGGCGTCCCGGTACGAGAACCTCAAGGTGACGTTCAACCTGGTGCCGGGTTTGCTCGAACAACTACAGGTCTATTTGCAGGGAGGCAGCGACAATCATCTCGATCTAACGAGAATCAGGGCGGAGGAGTTGACCGAGAATCAGAAGCGGGAGATTCTCAACACCTTCTTCTCCGCCAACCCGGTCCATATGATCGATCCGTATGATCACTTTTCCCAGCTCTACAGGAAACTGCAGGCCAATGCTGAGCAGACAGTTTTGCCGGCTCTATTTTCGTCGGAAGAGATGCGTGACATTCAGGTCTGGTCCAACCTTACCTGGATCGATCCCATGTTTCGGGATGAAGAACCCGTGCGTTCCTTGTTTAACAAGGGCAAGCACTTCACAGAGGAGGATAAGCGAGCACTTCTGGAATGGCAGTGGAAACTTCTCGCCCAAATCGTTCCCGCGTACAAAAGGCTTCTGGAGCAGGGTAATGTCGACGTTTCGTTTACAGCGTATTATCATCCTATCCTGCCGCTGCTGTGTGATACGCACGTTGCACGCGAAGCCCTGCCGACCATACAGCTGCCGGAACAGCGGTTTGCTCACCCCGAGGATGCGGAACGGCAGATCGCCATGTCTATGAGAATGTATGAAGAACTGTTTGACCGTCCGATGATCGGTATGTGGCCGTCGGAAGGGTCGGTTTCAGAGGAGGTAGCCGGAATCTGCCTGCGACTCGGTATCCGGTGGATCGCTACCGACGAAGAGGTGCTTTACGCTTCCTTGACCAAGGCCGGACTGGATCGAAGTAAGTACGTACCCCATACTCTGTATGAATATGGTTCCGGACTGAAGCTGTTTTTCAGGGATCATGCCTTGTCGGATCGGATCGGATTTGTCTATGCCGGGTGGGATGCTGACCGGGCTGCCGAAGACTGTATGGCACACCTGAAACAGCTAAGGCAGTTGCTGATAAACCGACTCGATACCACCATTGTACCGATTGTTCTGGATGGTGAGAACGCCTGGGAGTATTTCCCGAACGACGGCCACGACTTTCTCAACGAATTGTACCGTCGACTCACCCATGATCCCCAGATTCAGACGGTGACGTTCTCCGAGACGGCGGCAAGTATGCGGCCCGAAAAACTGCCGTCTCTCTTCGCCGGTTCCTGGATCAATCACAATTTCCGCATTTGGATCGGACACGGCGAGGACAACGCCGCCTGGGACCGCCTGTCTGCGGCGAGAGATACGCTGGTCCGATACCGGAAAGAGAACCCGAGCGCCTCACCCGGTCTATTGGCACAGGCCTGGCGGGAGATCTATATCGCCGAGGGATCGGATTGGTGCTGGTGGTATGGCGACGAACACCGGACTTCTCATATCCGCCAGTTTGATATGATCTATCGCAAGCACTTAAGTCGAGTCTATGAACTTCTCGGTCTGGAGACACCACCCGATCTTCTGCGGCCCCTTCTTCACGGGACCGGCCTCCCTCTTGTTGTCGAACCCGATGATCTTATTACCCCGGAAATCGATGGAGTGGTGACACATTATTATGAGTGGGCCGGAGCCGGACATTTTGACTGTGCCGGCACGGGCGGCGCCATGCACCGATCCGAGCACATAGTCTCCAGGATCTTGTTTGGATACGATCATAACTGCCTGTATATTCGGCTTGACTTTGCAGATAAGAAACTGCTACAGTCTCTGAAAGAGCCGGTGGTGTCGGTGAAGTGCAATGGGACGACGCCTGTGGAGGTTAATTTCAGGATAGGGAACGACAGCAGATCTGGGAACGTCCTGCATGCTTATCGATACGCCTCGAGAGACGTCGTCGAAATCGCTATCGAAAGAAAGCAGCTCTGGCCGTCCGGCTTTGGTCGCGTCAATCTCAGAGTCGGCCTGTATGACGGATCGTCGGAAATAGAAATGTGGCCGGACAACGATTCGATTCGTTTTGACATATATGAGAAGTTCAAGGAGTTATTCTGGCCGTCCTAGACGCCGGCGGAATACTCGGAAGGAGTCACCATGACAGACAGCTTTTTCAAGCAAGAGCCAGAAAAAGAACCAAGCGAAGCCATACCTGATCTGGATGATTCCTCTCAAAAGCACTCCGACAACCAGTCATATCGAGAGGATGGCTTCAAGACGGAAGAAGGCCGCATGGCCGCCATTCTGGCCTACATACCCTTCCTGTGTTTTATCCCCCTGCTCAACATGAGGGAAAGCCGGGAAGCACAGTTTCATGCCCGCCAGGGGGTACTGCTCTTTCTGATCGAACTTCTGGCGGTCCTGTTCCTGATCGACGGCATATCGGATTTCGTGTTCAAGGTTGTTCTCGTGCTGGCGGCCGCCCTGTCTATTGCCGGTATCATCTTCGCATTGCAGGGCCGAAATTACCGCTTACCGATTATAGGTGACCTGGCCGACAAGAGCCGGATGTGAAGGCGTCAATCGTTGCACAAGACGTGAAAGCGAAAGAGAGGTTATGAGAACAATCAAGTATAAGATCCTTCGTTGGCTCTCCTGTGCCGCCCTTGTTCTGGTGCTCGGCTGTGCCACCACCGGCCCCGGCGGAGAAAAATCGCTCATCATTATTCCGACCAGCCAGGAAGTTGCGATCGGTGCGGGGATGGCGGAACAGGTCCGCGAAACGGAACAGGTCCTGCAGGATTCGCTGTGGCAGAGCTATCTCGACGAGGTCGGGCAGAAAATCGTCAAAGTCTCTGACAGAAAGGACCTGGAATTCCATTTTACCGTGATCAATTCCGACCAGGTCAACGCCTTCGCGGCGCCGGGCGGCTTCATTTACTTCTACACCGGTCTTCTCAAACATATGGATACCGAAGCGGAAATGGCGGCCGTTATGGCCCACGAGATTTCCCACGTCGTGGCCCGTCACGGCGTGAAACGTCTGCAAACCGCCATGGGCGTGGCGGCGGCGTACGAATTGGTTTTCGGTGAGAATTCCAGCCAGTATCAGGAACTGGCGGTTAACATAGGTCTAAACCTCGCCTTTTCCAAGTATTCTCGCGACGCCGAGCGCGAAGCCGACAATTACGGCATACACTACATGGTCAAAGCGGGCTATGATCCGCAGGGCGCCCTCCAGATGTTCGAAACCCTGGCTTCCCTGGGCAGCGCCGGGTACTCGAACGTCTTTGAAGGGTTGCTGGCCTCGCACCCGGAGACACAGGAACGTATAGCCAACGCCAGGAAACAGATTCAGGAAATGCAGCCCCTGCCGGCGGGTCTCACGACCGGCCGGGACCGTTACCGGAATATGCTGGAACGTTTACAATAGTTCCTCGTTCCGGACGGCCGGCATATGCACCGGTTTCGCCTTATTCGAAGTTTCTGGCCTGTGAATGCTGACTGAAACTGTTAGGATTTTGTGGGAATTATGAAGACAAATCGACCTTTGTAACTTTTTTGTTGACAGTAGCTTAAGAATACGGTACTTCAGCCTTCATAAATCAAAACTGCCGCCTTAGCTAACTAAAATGGGCAGTTTGACGACAATAATAGTAAAGATGCTCTGGAATCGAGCAGCTCGGTATAACCCCGCTCTTCCCAAGCACTTATGACCGTGCGTAAGAAGGCGGCGCGAAAAGCTGCTCAAATATCGAGCTGTCGGCCAAAGTCCGGACCCGCCGAAGCAAATCAGAATCGGCCGGACCCCTTACTTCAACAGCCGACAGACAGTGGGAATGGGTTGTGACAAAATGGGTTATGCGTGTGAATCGGAATTAGGGAAACTCCTCCTTATACCGCCAATTAAACACCGCCTCGGCACCTCTCTTGCCATTTACCGGGCAGTTGCGAAGGATAACCGGAAGGGAATGAGAGATGTATAGACGAACGCTCAAACGGATCTTGCTGGGTTGGTTCATCCTCCTGATCGTGATTGCCATACTGGGACGGGTATCGATGGCTGCATCCAATGCCGGTCGTACCGCGGCCGACTTCCTCTTGATCGGCGTCGGCGCCAGAGCCGCCGGCATGGGCAACGCCTTTACGGCCGTCTGCGACGGGGCCAACGCGGCCTACTGGAATCCGTCCGGACTGACCGAACTGGAAAAAGGTGAAGTCCTGCTGGGACATTTCTCCTGGTTCCAGGACATCACCATGCAGCACGGCGCGGTGGCCTACCGCATGAACGACAAGACGTCGGTGGCGTTCTCCATGAACTATCTGGGCTATGGTTCTATTGACGGACGAGACGTCAACGGACAGGAAACAGGTGAAATCACCGCGTACGACTGGTTCGGAGCCGTCTCTCTCGGATTCAATGCCGGCTCAAACCTCACACTGGGTCTGACCGGAAAATTCATCAATCAAAAGCTGGATGAATTGAACGGCTCGACTTATGCCCTGGACCTGGCGACAAAATACTACTATGATCGTTTCACCGTGGCCCTGGTTATGGCCAATATAGGGCCGGACATGAAGTTTGAGGGCGTCAACGAACGCATCCCTTCCTCGGGTAGAATCGGCCTCGGTTTCTATCCCTTCAATGAGTCGTTCCTGACCTCGCTCGAGTTCGAAAAGCGGTTCTACGGAAGCAGTGTTATTCGACATGGCTTTGAATACGGCTACCAGGACCAGTACTTCCTTCGAGCCGGGTACAATTATTATCCGGGAGATGACTCACGGACCTTCGGCACGGGACTCTCTCTGGGAGCCGGTGTCCGTTTCAAACATGTCCAAATCGACTACGCTTACACGACTCAAGAGAAATACACCTCTGAGGACCTCCACCGGTTTTCGCTGATGTTCGAGTTCGGCCGATAAATTAGATAGTATTACTCTTGTTAATTAGAAAAGAACCGGCCCGACGGGCCGGTTCTTTTTGTACCCGAAATTTGGTCATCGCGCAACCACTTGCACACTATTCTCAAGAGTCCGCAATCAGTTGCGTGCATTTATCCAAAGCGGACAAATCTCATCAAATACTCATAGAAAACCCCAGTGGTCTTGTTTTGGTAAGTTGTTGTTTGCCAACTGATTACAAGCCAATCAGATTAACATGTACCCATCTAGTCTTCTTATCGGTTTTTGGCAATGGTTTTGCTCAAGAAGGAAGACAAGTTACGACGTTTAGTACAACCTGAAATAATAAGACCAAGAAGAGAAGAAAAGAAAAGTAACGAGAAGGAATTGGCAGGGCAGTTAATTCTATGGAAAATCAGAGCATGCGCAGCAAAATGGAGGTTAGCAGCGAAAACGCCGCTGTTTTAACCAGGGGTGATTTCGTTTATGGCACGGCAGCGGATGTTACCGCGGCGCGTCCCCAGGCAACCACCGCTCCCTACTTGAATTTCGTCGAACAAATCAAATATCTTGCGTCCGAGTACTTTCATGGCATATTATTCGTGGCGCTCTCGGTTTTGTTTGCGGTAGCTGTTCCTTTGGTTTTGACAAAGCCGGAGAAGGCAAAGGCTATGGTGATTCGCGCGTACAAGAGATCATTAGACGTATTCGGTTCCTTGGTTGGACTGTTGCTGACTTCACCCTTATTTGTCATCTTACCCGTCCTGATCAAGCTCGATTCGCGCGGCCCGGTGTTTTACACCCAGGTCAGGGTGGGTGAGAACCGCCGTAGACGAGACAGACGCTTCCATCAGAAGGCCAATGTCCGGGACCATCGGGCACGGGATCGCCGCCAGGAGAACATGATGGGACGTCCGTTTGAAGTCATCAAGTTCCGCACGATGATCAACGACGCCGAGAAGAAGTGCGGCCCGGTTTGGGCTACGGAAAACGACCCGCGGATTACCCGAATCGGCGCCCTTTTGAGAAAGACACGACTCGATGAAATCCCGCAGTTCATCAATGTCCTCAAGGGAGATATGTCGCTGGTCGGTCCCCGTCCGGAACGTCCCAATTTCGTTCGCGATCTGGCCACGAAAGTTGATAACTACTCCAGTCGACTTGAAGTCAAGCCCGGTCTCACCGGACTGGCGCAGGTAGAAAACGGCTACGACGCCGACGTCGACTCGGTCGACCGCAAAGTGAGGCTCGACCTCGAGTATATCAGAAACTGGTCAGTTTGGGCCGATGTCAAGATTCTGTTCAAGACCGTGATAGTGGTCTTCACCGGCAAAGGCGCCTGCTAGAAGACTGTTGCTCCGCACAAAATCGATTTGTAGATTTTGTCGATCCCTATCAAAATAACGGCTGTGATTCTTCACAGCCTTTTTGTTTTAATCTTGTGTTGCCCTGGGAATTCTGTTATCCTTGCCGATAATTAGCTGGAGTCCACTTTCAGTAACGTATGGAGAAGATGAAGAGACGAATACTGGCAGGCCTTTTGCTTGTGATGGCCGGTGTTTCGACGACCTATGGACAGGGTCCGACATCGGCGGGGCTGGTGCTGAAGTCGCAGCCGCCCGGGGCTCAGGCGACTTTGACCGGTGAAGCCGTTGTGTCCGGCATTACTCCCGTTCATTTCCGACAGATGCTGATCGGTGACTATGAAGTCAAACTGGAGAAATACGGCTACGAGACATACACCACTCGCGTTGTACTTGATCCGAGCAGGCAGACCACACTTGATGTGAAGATGGCGAAAAAAACCCGGTTCAAGGCCGGGCTGCGGTCTCTGTTTATACCGGGCTGGGGCCAGTGGTACACCGACCAGAAGACGAAAGCCTCGGTACTGGCGATTTTCATTGCCGCTTCCGGCGTGACGTACTTTTTTGTGGATGAATGGTTCGACGACCGGCATGACCGGTATCTGGATCTCAAAGCGGAGTTCGACCGCGAGACCGATATCAACGAACTGCGTCGTCGCGAGGACGCCCTGATCGAAGCGCAGCGCAAGGCGTATGACGCCGAGACGGTGCGTCGGATAACGATCGGCGTGGGGCTGGCGCTGTGGGCGTATAATTTCCTGGATGTTATTTTCTTCTTCCCGGAGGACCGGGGGACGTTTTCCGTTAAAGGGCTGACGATGGAACCGACTTTTTCGACGGATGAAGTCGGGTTTACGATAACTACGGACTTTTAGACAGGTTGGATATGATGTTACGTATCGGGTGTGCGGCACTCGGACTGATGCTGATGGTTGCGACGGGCTGTGACCGCTATGTCGATTCGCGCGATCCGGTGCGCTCCGTGCCGGAGGACGGCCCGGTCCCGACTAATATCAAGGTGTTTGTCAACGATGGTTCGGTGAGGTTGACCTGGGAGATCGATGATCCCTCACAGGTCCTGCGGTACCGGATCTACGTCGCCCGCGCCAACGAACCGGATACCGTGTATGAGCTGCGTGACTCCTCCACGACCACCACGGCCACGATTGACGGCCTGACGTTAAACAAACGGTATCTCTTCCAGGTAGCGGCGGTCACGACCGAGGGCTGGGAGTGGGAGCGTTCGCAGCCCGAGGAAGCGGTCGTTACCTTTTTGTCCGTCAGTCTCAACGATGGCGATATGTATGCCCCGGTCCGGGAAGTTGACGTGAACGTAACCGGTCCGTTAACCGTCTCCCATATAATGTTATCCGAAGACTCTACCTTTGCCGGCGACACGTTTCGAAATATTAGCGGACTTACGACAACGTTCGAACTGTCGGAAGGGGACGGCACCAAGTTTGTCTATGCGAAGTTACAGTTTACCGATGGTTCCGGAACCGGCGACATCCTGTCGGACTCCATCATCCTGGACACGAAGGCCGAGATTGACAGTGTCTTTTTCCAGCCGCCGTCCAACGGGAAATTCTTTCAGGCCGGGGACCTGATCACGTTCGGGATGATCACCGGTGAAACCGGCGGCCGTCAGGCGACAGCGGTCATCACCGGCAAGGCGATTACGCTTTTCGATGACGGCACGCACGGTGACCCGGATTCGGGAAACGGTATTTACTACGGCTCCTGGCGTGTACCGGCGCAGTTTTATTTGAATGAAGGAGTAGTCACGGGTCAGTTCATTGACCGTGCTGGAATAACGGCTGATCCTTTGCAGGCACAACAGACCATCAATATTTACACGGCACCAGAGCCGGTAATACTTACGGCCACTGCATTATCAAACTTCGAGATAATGTTAAACTGGACACAGTCGACTGTCAGTCCAGGAAGTTTCGCGGGATATAAAGTCTATAGAGACTTGACACCAAACGTAACAGAATCCTCACGACTGGTGGAGTCGATTACGAGTCAAGGCATCACAAGCTATACAGATACAACGCTGAATCCCGAGACGACTTATTACTACCGCCTGTTTGTGTGCAACAGCAGTGCCCAGTGTGCCTCTTCCGAGGTTGCTAGTGCAAGAACATTGGTGAATGAGCCGCCCGATGCAGTTGAACTCTTAATAATCGAGAACAACGATTCAACACTGGCTCAAATAGAATGGGGGCTGAGTAACGCTGAGGACTTCGAATCTTACAGGTTGTATCAAGATACAACTTCCAATGTCGCCCTCAATAGTAAGCCGATCAAAGTAGAAAGATCGCGTATCAGCACCACGCACATATTTTTACTTCCGTTTGTACCGCGTCACATAATTGGCGGTGAGGAAGTAGGCACTTATAGATACTATCGTGTTTATGTTTTTGATCGTCAGGGTCTGCAATCGCAAGGTAGCAATGTGGATTCACTGCGATTGCCCGTTGACACAACTTTGCCCCCTATCGTGGAGGAAGTTGGACAAACTTTGAAGTTTGAAAAGGGAATCCAATGATATGTCCATCGCTGCCGGCATAAACAGACTAATCGGGATTATCGTCGATACCCTGCGTCAGATCCCGCGCGGGCGGATCTGGTTGTGGCTGCTCATATATTTCGTGATCGACTTCATCGTGCTCTATGCCCACTATGATTTCACGTCGCCGATTTTCTACGGCGTGATCAACCTCTGGACCGGGCTGTTCAGCGACCAGCAGGCGACCGGGTTCACGCATTATCCGGGTCATTTTTTGCTGCTGCCGACGTTTTATGACTGGGGCAAGCTGGTGGTGGGGGTGATATTCGAAGGGCTGCTTTTGGGTGCGGCGGCGCTGTTGTTTTACGAGACGTTTGTCGAGGTGGACCGCGAAGACCGCTTTTCTTTCAAGAGGCTGCTGCCTTCCTGGATTCATCTCGTCCTGGCCTTTGTCATCATCAACGCCATCCTGGTCGGGTTCAATCTGCTGCTGCCGAATCTGCTGGGTGGCTGGCTGGAATACTCGCCGCGCCGTATCCTGTTCTTTCAGTGGGTGATAATGCCGGGGGTCTACGTGATTGTCCTGGCGCTGTTCTTCTATATGTATTCCTCGATCGCCGTTTACCGGGATAACATCATCCGGGCGCTCGGACGCTCCCTGCGCCTGTTCGGCCGTAACCCGATCACGAGTCTGGTGCTGGCGGCGATCGTCCTTTCGGCACCGGTCATTTTCTCGAACATCGTCAGCAGCCCCGCCAAACTGATCAGGAATTTCTCACCGGAGCTGGTCTACTGGCTCCTTCTCATCGCTTTAGTCGCCGAGGTTATCGTACATTTCCTGTGGATGGGCACATCGGTGCGGGTGCTTATCGACGAAGAGGAATAGTCCTTGGCTTCCATACAGACGGTTTTCTGGATTTCCGGGGCGATTATCCTGCTGGAAGCGCTCTACCTGTTCGTAAGCGGATTTCGCCGCAAGGACGCCCTCACCCTGGCCCTTTTCTTTCTCAGCTCGGCCGCTCTTGTGATTGGCTTCGCCAATTGTCTGTCTCTTGAGGAACCGCAGTTCGCACTGGGACTGAACCTGATTGCTGTCGGCGCGCCGCTGGGGCCGTTTTTGTGGCTGCTGTTTTGCGCCTTTTGGGGGCGGGACGCTCAGAACGACAAACTCCTGGTCCGCACCCGAGGCTGGTTCGTGTTGGCCTTGCTGGTTGCGCTGGGGCTGGCCGGCTTGTCGCTCAAGTATCCGCTCCTGGCTTATCATCCTGGCCCGCTCCACGAATCACAGTTCTTCATGGCCGGCTACAGCTTCCCGGTCTTCGTGTTCTTCCTCACCGCCTACCTGTTTGGCCTGTTCAACATTGAAAACTGCTATCGCTCCGCTCTCGGGTCATTGAAACAACGACTGCGAATCGGCTTCTATGCGAGCTTGATTTTGACCGGAACGGCTTTTGCCTCGGCGACGCTCGGGATCCTCGCGGGACGGCTGCCGGTGTGGGCGCTGTTGGGAGTCTTTGTGGCTTTGCCCGTGCTTTATCTGATTCTGGCTGTCCACGTGGTCAGGGTCGACCCCTCCCGTGACGGCGTCGTGGTCACACGGCAGATAGCATCATCATCGACCATTATCCTCACCGGTGCGGTCTATTTTCTGGTGATCGGCCTGCTCTCGCGGGCTATTGCGTCGTTTGCTTTCACGGCCGATTTCCTGATAACGGTGGTCGCCGGGCTGCTGGCGATGTCTCTGCTGTTAACCGTCGTCGTAACCGGCAAGATCGGCTCCTTACCGTGGACAAAATCATCTGTTGCAGCCGGCGGGTCTGCCATCGAGGGCGTGCGCGAGTTGATCGAAGAAATCGCGCTGGACCGCAGTGTGGAGGATCTGCTCGAAAGGCTGCGGCTCTACCTGAGGAGCAACTTCGGCGTGACCACGGGCGCCTTCGTCGAGCGGTTCGAAAACTCGAGGTACTATATTAGATATTTCGATCGATCAACCAGACAATCGACGCAACCGGAACTGGCCGACACCTTCGAATGGCTCCACCGGTACGGCAAGCCGATCCGATACTCGGACCTGGCAGAGCGAATGGCGGAAACCGGCGACCGCACCGGCCTTGAAGATGAACTGCCGTTCGACCCGGTTTTGGTTATCCCCGTCATCGGCCGTCAGGCGATTGTGGGAATACTGGTGCTGGGCGGAGAATCAAGCATTTCGGAACAACTCGAACCGCTGACCCGGTTCTTTGAAATGGCAGCGTCGCCGTTCGCCCTGGCCGCACAGAACTGCCGCATAACGGAGCAACTTATTACGGCCCGGGAGATGGAGTCGTTTCATAAGATATCATCATACGTATTGCACGACCTGAAAAACTCCGTCGGCATGCTGGATATGCTTCTGGTCAACGCCCGCAAGAACATCGACAACCCCCAATTCCAGGAATCCATGCAGCGGACAATTGCCGATGCCGTCACCCGGCAGCGGCGCATTATCGCGCGGCTGTCCGAGCCGGAAAAGGCGATGTCGGTGGCGATGGGGGAGGTTAACGTCGTCGAGTTGCTCAAGCAGGTGGTTGACAAAGTCCAGGTCCGCAAGGTGGAACGGATAGAATATGAGGAACGACTCACCGAGGTACCGATTGTCAAAGGCAACACACAGCAGTTGAAATCGGTGTTCGAAAACCTTATCGTAAACGCCATAGAAGCCATGCCGGTCAGCGGCCGGCTCAGCCTGTCTGCGGGTGTTGAAGGAGAAGAGAGCAGCCCCGGTAAAAACCGGGTGGTTGTTTCAATTAGAGATACCGGCAAAGGGATGAGCCGTGAGTTTATGGAAAACAAACTCTTTCGCCCGTTCACGTCGACTAAGAAGAAAGGTTTGGGGATAGGCATGTACCAGACGTATGAAGCGGTCAGACAGATGGGCGGTGATATCGAAGTAGAATCGGAGGAAGGTCGGGGATCGACTTTCCGGGTCAAACTGCCGGTGTAAGAAATGGACAAAGAACGCGTACTTGTCGTAGATGACGAGCAGGGTATCAGGGAGCAGTTATACTGGGCGCTGAACGATGCCTTTGACGTCAAGCAGGCGGCTGATTCCAAATCGGCTATCGAGGAAGTCAGGAATTCTTCGCCGGCGGTAGTGATCCTCGATATCTCTCTGACGGGCGCCGAGGACGAACGGGAAGGTATTGACTTGATCGGGCGGATACTGGATATCAATCCCGGCACCAAGATCATCATGGCCACCGCCCACAGCCAGCGCGAAAACGCCCTTGAGAGCATTCAACGTGGAGCGTATGACTTCTTCTCCAAGCCGGTTGATATCGACGAACTGAGAGTAGTCATCAACCGGGGGCTGCATCTATTTCGGCTGGAGTCGGAAAACAGGCAGCTTCATGATGAGCTGGTCGCCCGCGAGCGGTTCGAGGATATCATCGGCAGCTCCGAAAAGATGCAGCAGGTATTTGACTTCATCAAGACCGTCTCCGGGAACGACTATACGGTTCTCATTACAGGAGAATCAGGTACCGGCAAGGAGCTGGTCGCGCGGGCGATACACAAGAACTCGAAACGCATTGACGCTCCTTTCATCCCGATCAACTGCGGCGCTATCCCGGAGACGCTGCTGGAGTCGGAGTTGTTCGGACACGAAAAGGGCGCGTTCACCGACGCCCACAGCCGTAAGATCGGCAAACTGGAGCAGGCCAATAAAGGAACACTGTTTCTGGACGAAATGGGGGAGATGTCCCTCAAACTTCAGGTAAAGCTGCTGCGCTTTCTCGAGGACCGCAAGATAGAGCGCCTGGGAGGGACAGGGCCGATTGCAGTGGATGTTCGGATATTGGTAGCAACTAATCGTAATCTGGAAGAGGAAGTCAAGAATGGGAATTTCAGAGAAGATCTGTTCTACCGGCTGTCGGTTTTGCATATAGAGTTACCGCCGCTTCGGGACCGCGATGAAGATAAGGTCTTTCTGGCAAATTACTTCCTGAAGAAGTTTTCCGAGGACAACAACCGCAAAGGACTGAAATTTTCAAGCGAGGCAATCCGAGCCCTGGACAAGTATCACTGGCCGGGCAACGTGAGGGAAATGGAGAACAAGATCAAGAGGGCCGTGATTCTGGCGCAACACAAGACGGTTGATCCGGACGTGCTGGGCTTGGGAACAGGAGAAGAAGCAGCTCAACCACTGGCGACTCTCCAGGAGGTCAAGGAACAAACCGAAAAGGAGCATCTCAAGAAAGCGCTCATTGCCAACAACTGGAACATCTCGCAGGTGAGCCGTCAACTGGCTGCCAGTCGAACCACCCTCTACGAACTCATTGACAAGTACGGTCTCAAGAACCCCCAGGATTCCCAAAATAACGCTGAATAAAGCGATTACCCTCTATAAGAATCCCCCCATTCGCCGATAATACCCATATACCAGTAGAGGGTAAAAAGGCTGATGAAGAATATACTGCTTGTTGACGACGACAAAGAACTCTCCAAGTCCCTGGCAAATCTGTTTGACAGCGACAAGTTTGCGTTTCGGTTTCTGGAGGACGGCACCGAAGTCGGCCAGGTTGTCCAGTCGGAAGAAGACATCGACCTGGTGATGCTCGATGTCAACCTGCCTTCCATGTCCGGACTGGAAGTGCTCAAGGAAATCCGGCAGGTACGAGACCAGTTGCCGGTTATTGTCATCTCGGGCTTCGTGTCGACCGAGAACGCCATGGAAGCCATGCGGGAGGGCGCGTTCGAGTATCTCACCAAGCCTTTCGAAATCGACAAGCTGATCGACACGGTCAACAAGGCGTGCGGCTATTCTGCGAGGGGCAGAAGTGCGCTGCCTGCCAGAGAGATCACACCTTCTTTCAGCCAGTACGCCGATGAGATCATCGGGCAGTCGCCGGAAATAGTCGAAATAGCCAAAATGATCGGTCAGGTTGCCAAGACCGACGCCGCCGTTCTGATATTCGGCGAATCGGGAACAGGTAAAGAACTTGTCGCACGGGCGATCCATCGTAACTCCAACCGCCGGTCCAATGCGTTCTTGTCGGTCAATTGTGCCGCCTTGCATGAGACTCTGCTGGAATCGGAACTGTTCGGTCACGAAAAGGGCGCCTTTACCGGGGCTTATTTCAAGCGCATCGGCAAATTCGAACAGGCAGATAAAGGGACATTGTTCCTCGATGAAATCGGGGACATGTCGATGTTGACCCAGTCCAAGCTGCTTCGTGTGCTGCAGGACCGTCGCTTCGAACGCGTCGGCGGGAATGAATCGATCAATGTCAACGTGCGCATTATTGCGGCGACCAACAAATCGCTCGTGCAGTCAATGAAGGAAGGTTCATTCCGCGTTGACCTGTTTTACCGCCTGAAAGTATTCTCGATCTATATCCCGCCCCTGCGGGAACGAAAGACCGACATATCACTGTTAATTGATCATTTTGTCAATAAATATACCAGCCAGATGGAGCAAGGCGCCAAGACCGTCTCGAAAGGTGCGCTGCAGCTGCTCACGCAATACAACTGGCCGGGAAACGTCCGCGAACTGGAAAACAACGTTCATACCGCTCTCGTGATGTCCAAGAGCAAAGAGCTGCAACCCGAGGACTTCCCGATCGTCAGCGAAGACGCCGGCAAACCTGCGCTTGACCTCAATGACCTTCAGGACGACTACACGGAAACATTCCGTCGTATTGTCGAACCTGTCATGCCCAAACTGATCGCCGGGTCGTATGGCCGGATCTTCCACTGCCTGGAATCAGCCTTCGAACGGGCCGTTATTTCATCCTGCCTCAAGCAGTTCGACGGCAACCAGGTGAAGACCTCGGAGGCGCTCGGTATTTCCCGCAACACACTCCGCGACCGGATCTCGCGGTACAATATCTACTGATCTTACCATATGCCCAATCCTCAGGGACTGTTGAAAAAGTCGCATCAGCGTCAGCGCCGTCCTTTGTAAAGCGATGTCTTCCCTTTGATGGCGAGGCGATTGCTTCGTCGCTGCGCTCCTCTCAATGACAAATCCTGGTTTTTTCAACAGGGACTTGAGCAGAGAACATCAGCCGTCGTGGTTTAACTCAAATCCAGCGGCGGACTCTGGCCTTGTAATTACTGTAGCTACTGCCAAACTTGCGCTCGAGATACTCTTCTTCGGGAAGGATTGCCAGTCGTTGGAGCAGCCAGCCGCAGAGTGGCGTGAGAATCACGATCCAGATATTTGTCAGGAGAATGGCGACTCCTATGCAGATGAGAATCATTTGCAGATACATGGGATTGCGGGTCACGCGGAATGGCCCCCGCTCCACGATTTGCGGAGTCGGTTTCCACGGGTTTTCGTTCTGGCCGGATTTGCGAAAGAGGATCACCGACCAAAGACCCAGAAACAAAAAGGCACCCAAAATAGCAACCGCCCCGACCCAGTAGCGCTCAGGCGCCGGAATTTCGAAGCCGAGTGTAATGGGCCAACAGTAATCCAGCAATACTCCGGCTAAAATCGTAGCAAGCGGTACCGCTGGGGGAAAGATACGCACCGCGGCCGCGTCTATGTACTTTGTTTTATCCATGGCAAAATCCTCAAGGCGGCGTACTCGAAGCCGCCTGTCACTTTGTACGATCGAGTATGCAAAACTGTATTAAATAAATCAATATTATCTTCCTTGCCCAACCAGGGAGTGGTAGCGATCTGAATTGCGGTAGCGGCGAACAGTATGAAGTGTGTCCTTTTAAAAAAGGGGTCTCGGGATCTGCGGACTGTCCACAAACCCACTTGCCAATCGCATGAAATCCATTACATTACACGCTTACTATCGAGAACCGTATAAACATGGAGTGTCGCAAATAGATAAGTTCAATATCGTGATAATCGGCGGCGGACCGGGCGGCTATACGGCTGGCATTCGTGCCGCCATAAAAGGGGCGAAAGTCGCCGTGGTCGAGACCGACAAACTCGGCGGCGTTTGCCTCAATCGCGGGTGCATTCCTTCCAAAACACTGATAGCCTCAGCAGCGCAATATGACAAAATGAAAAGAACCGAGGACTACGGTATCAAGTTGGCTTCGCCGCCGGTTTACGACTGGCCGGCTATGTGCAAACGGAAGGACAAAATCGTCAGCATGCTGGTGGGCGGTATCGGGCAGCTTTTCAAATCTCACGGCGTGACGCATTTCGAAGGCTTCGGCAAAATCACCGGCTCGAACGAAATCACAGTCATTGCCGAAGACGGCTCCGAGAAGAAGATCCAGACGGAGAACATCATCATAGCGACCGGTTCTCGTTCCCGGAATCTGCCGATGTTTCAGGTCGACGGCCATCGGGTGCTCAATTCGAATCATCTGCTGGCCCTGGATCATCTGCCGAAGTCGATGCTCATTATCGGCGCCGGCGTTATCGGGTGCGAATGGGCTTGTATGCTCTCGCTACTCGATGTCGAGGTCACGATGGTTGAAATCCTCGACCACGCCCTGCCGCTGGAGGACGCCGGTATCGGCAAGGCGCTGGAACGCGAATTCAAGAAAATGAAGATCAAGTTCTTCGCCAAGACATCGGTCGAAGAACTCACACCCGGACCGGAAGGCGTGTCCGCCAAATTGTCTAACGGCAGCACCGTTAACGCCAACCAGGCGCTCGTAGCCGTGGGACGCGCGTACAATACCGAAGAGATGGGACTGGAAGAAATCGGTATCGAACTCAACAAGGACAAGTCTATCAAGACGAATGCCGACATGCGAACCAACGTCCCGCACATCTTTGCCATCGGCGACGTGCGCGGCGAAATCCTGTTGGCCTATACAGCGGTCCATGATGGCTCTGTGGCGGTGGACAACGCGCTGGGCGAAGAAGCCCAAAAAAACTACCTGGGTGTACCATCGGTAGTGTTCACGCACCCGGAGGTCGCCTCGGTGGGACTGAAGGAACACGAAGCTGCCGGGAAACACGACATCGCCATCGGCAATTTCCCGCTTCGAACACTCGGCAAGGCTCACGCCGAGAATGAGATTGCCGGCGAAGTCAAGATTATCGGCGATAAGGAAACGGATAAGATCCTGGGCGTACACATAATCGG
Source organism: uncultured Ignavibacteriales bacterium (assembly GCA_964557855.1). Taxonomy (GTDB): domain Bacteria; phylum Zixibacteria; class MSB-5A5; order GN15; family FEB-12; genus JAJRZL01. The sequence goes on from CAZLBP010000021.1 coordinate 62,672, forward strand.
CGCCCATGCGACTGAGATAATCCACACCGCCGCATTGGCGGTCAATCGAGAATTGACCGTCAAGCAACTGGGCTCTTTGATTTTCGGACATCCGGTCATTTCGGAGTCGATAATGGAAGCTGCCCATGACCTTCACGGGCATTCCGTGCATTTGGCCAGAAAGAAGAAATAGCGCAGATTTTAGCATAATACCGAGAAAAGCAACAGAATTCTCTTGTTCCACCCGCAATCGGTGCGGATTGTTAAATTCTTAAGAGTTAATAGCTTACCATCAAAGTGACGGTTCTCTATGGATTCTTGGGGCGCAGTAATTGCGTAAACACATAGCTCGACATAGAACTCCTATAGCGAGGATGTGCTGTACTCGTCTGTGTAAGAATGAGTTACCCGTCAGTGTCGTTTTTTTTAAATCTTGGCACAATCATTGTATATAAGATAAGCGTAGTTAGTTACTCAACATGTTAGTATGGCGGTGAAGGGTATCTAATTGGTGGGGATGAAGGAGCTATCAGTGATTGATAGCTCCTTTTATCGATTGGCTAACACTCCCGCGAATCCGCTTCGGCTCCATACTGACGTGGAGTCGGCTCTAAAAGAACCATTTCCGCACTTTGTTGCCCCAAATTCCCTACAATATCGTAGCAGAATCCTTTATAGCACCCTTATGTAACAGAGAGTATTCAGGTTCCGCATACGTTTTTACTTGGAGCTGACGGTTCTAATCCATCATCATAACCACTCACAATCACTTCAATAACAGGAGGACATGGTATGTTAACCGATGTGTTGGGAACGGCTGTAGGTTTTATCATCGTGATGTTGCTGCTCAGTCTCATTGTAACCACTGTGGCTCAAGTGCTGCAGAGCCTGCTGCGTATCAGGACTCGCAACCTTATGGGAGGTATCAAACATCTGCTGGAAGAAGAGGGCATAGACACGTCCACAGCCGAGAAATACGCGAAAGGGATTCTGCAGCGACCCCTGGTTGCCGCAGGCAAGGCTGTCGGATTTTCTGAACCCCACGTGACCTGGATGGAGTTCGATCAATTCTACAGGAAACTCACGACGATTGCCGCCGACAAAGGTGTGTCTGACGAAGAGAAGATCAAACAGAAGTTTGACCGCATGGGCGATTACCTGAGGAAACGGTTTCTGCTCCACATGCGCTACATTACCGTGGCCATCGGGGCGGCGGTAGCGATTCTGTTTCAAGTCAGTGCAACCGGTCTTCTGCAGGATCTTTCCAGCAGCCCCCGGCAAAGGGCCAGTGCAGCGGTGCTCAGCGAATCAATGCTGGCTTCAGGATCTCCGGGGACTGTTGCCGAAGAGAACGAAGCAGCCGCCAAGCAACTGATTGATTCATTGACTGTTCGGGCGGCTGCCGGGGACAGTTCTGCCAGTGTGGTCCTGGACAGTTTGTATTTGGAGATTGCCCGGTCCAAATTGCAGACGGCGAAGGGGTATACAGCCGATCTGGGGACTCTCGACATTCGCATCTGGCCTCACGGGTGGGGATTCTACAACAACAAGGACCATGTTCTGGGTGTACTGATGACCATTATCTTGTTGTCATTGGGCGCGCCGTTCTGGTTCAATATCCTGCGAGAAGTGGTCGGCCTGCGTGACATGCTGCAGCCGAAAGACAAAGGCAAAGGAAAGAATGGTAAGGAGTAAAACTACCTGTACTACGCCTTGCGCCCAAACCAACTCCGGGCACGAGGTATAATTCCTTCTCGTTCCCAAGTTGCACAGGGGAACGCTGGCGGCGTCAAACACACCCCTTGGCAATCAAGAACGGCAGCAGCAACCATGCCAGTCCTTTCAGCGTGAAAATTACGAACCCTTCGATTCCAAGTTTCTTGAGTTAGTCCTTCATGTCGTTATCACGTAGTAGGTTACGAATCTCGAAGTCATCAGGGCCGGTTCGCCGCGTTCCTTGGCTTTCTTGAGGTCGTCGAATCCGCGACGGTGCCCTTCGGCGAAAGCATCCGATTTGGTCCAGGCTTTGAAGTGCTTCTCGGAATCCCACTCGCTCACCACCAGGTACGTGGCCTCGCCATCACGAGGACGCAGAACGTGCATACGATGAAACCCCGGCATTTTGTCGATGGCGCCAGCTCGGCTCCGAAACAGCTCCTCGAACCGGGTGCGTTAATGCTCCTGGCACTCGATGTAATTGATAGCAACAAACATGTTTGACTTCTGTCATCTGCCCGGCCTAAATGCAATTGAAAATCATTTTCATCTGC
>CAZLBP010000022.1:0-52732 GCA_964557855.1 uncultured Ignavibacteriales bacterium
ATCCTCAAAAAACTCAGCCGACTTTGTAAAGCTATCGACGGGACACGACACTAGGTGAGGTGGCCGGTATCGAGGACGCCTATATCATGTTCAACAACCTGCTCGGACAGGATCTTGATCTCTATGTCGGACAGTTTCAGGTCTCCGACCCGCTCTTTAAGAGGGAGTTACGGCTCACGTACGAAGACTACATGATCTACAAGACTACCTACGGGGATACCCGTATCGATCTTACGTATGATCGGGGCCTCATGTTGACCTACGGCATCGAAAACGGCCCGGATCTCATTTTCGAAGTACTCAACGGCAACGGCATTGGCGAGGCTGATGCTTTCCGCACATTTGATGACGACAAGTACAAAACTGTCGCCGGTCGAATCAGCTATGATTTCACCGAGAACATCCGCCTCGGCGCCTTTGGCTACTACGGCAAAGAAGATGCCGTGGCGTACCAGTGGACGTTCAATGAGGGTACCGGTCAGTATGATACCACCGATGTGGCCTTCCGAACCAACCGCGCGGCGTACTACGGACCCGACCTGACATTGGCCATTGACAAACTCGAATTGAATGTGCAGTATTTGGAGCGCATAGACGATAATCCCCTCTTTGCATTCACCAAGCCCGAAACCGATGTCAAGATCCGGGGCGGCTTTGCGGAAGCTATCCTCTGGCCTGCCGGCGATCAAAGCCGCTGGTACGCAATCGGCTTGTACAACTATTTGGAGTTAGATCGGGGCGCCGCTTTTGACAGTGAGACCATGTATCACTCCATCACCGGCCAGGCCGGCTATATCCTGCGCACGAACTTAAGACTTTATATCGAGAATACCTACGATATCGAAAACGAAGAAAACCGAGTCGTGCTCGGATTCGTCAGCGGTTTCTAACAATAAGAGACGAAATTATTCCGTAATGAAGGTCGGTGCATTCAAAAAAACATCGACCTTCATCGTTCGAGTAATGACCGTATTCTTCAATATCCCGGATTATTCAAGAATTCTCGAAACAGCTGCCGATCTATGGGTTAGTTACGTTGATTCACCCTGCGACTTCGCTCCGGGTGACAGGGTTTGAATCAGGGTGAGTCGGCCCGAGGCGGAAACCACGAAGTCCAGCAATCTGGACTTGCTATACGGACTGCGAGCCTCTTTCTTCGAGTTTACGGATAATGCAGGCTAATATGGCCCGTTGTACAAACTGTCATTCTTCGTCTTCCTGTTTATCTTTGGTCCGTCGCCATGCGGTTTAGTATTGCCGTTCGTGGATTCATCCGGTATAGTATTAGCCGTAACGAATAAACAGGAGGACATCATTCATTTAGTCGTCAGACCCGTGAGGCTACCATGCTGGTTATTCTGAGTGATATTCATTTGACCGACGAGACCACGTCGTTCAATGTCAAGCCGGAAGCGTTCGAGGAACACCTGAAGCACGAGATCGATGACAACGCGAAGGCCAACGACGCCAGGGAACTCCATATTATGCTGCTGGGCGACATCTTCGACCTGGTTCGGACTGCGTATTGGCAGACAGTTCCTGAAGACGAAAGGCCGTGGTACGGCAAACTTGACAAGACAACCGGCATGAATACATCAAACAAGGTCCAGAAACACTTCGAACAGGTGCTTACGGACATCCTCGCCACGCGCTCGGCACAGGCACTGGTTGCCATGTGCAACCGCCTTGCCCGAGATCACGGACAGACTGGCATTCCCGTCAGAGTCAGCTACGTGGTCGGCAACCACGACCGGGCTTTCTGGAATTTCCCGTCTCTGCAAAAGAAACTGCGAGCGGCGTTCAGTGAAGTGACACTCAACGGCAAAAACGGCAAGAGATTTGCCCTCTGCGATCACCTGAAACTCCCGCAATACGGCGTCCTGGCCCGGCACGGTCACGAATGGGATGACAACAGCTATGCCCTGAAACTCTACAACAAAGTCCTGAACCGGAGGAAACAGGTCCAACGCTTCGATCCGACCGTCAACCGGGTGATGTCCATAGGGGAAGTCATCACCGCCGAACTCATGTCGGGGCTCATCCATCGTGTGGAAGGCAAACTAGACGATATGATTATCCATGATCTGAAGGACGCGAATAACGTCCGTCCCATGACCGATCTGTTCGCCTGGCTGGATTGGTTTGCGGGGAGTTCCGTTAAAAGGGACAATGACGTAATCTTCAATGCACTCCGGGATTCACTGGGGGCCGTGCTCGACTCATCCTTCGCCCGTCTGTGGGATAAAACCGAAAGCGATTTCTTCTTTACCGGCGACATAACGGACACGCTCTCGAAACTGCGGACCACTATGCCCGTCCTCGGGTTTTCCGGCCTCAAGACCGGCGTGAGTATTTTCAAAGGCATCGGGGGCTCCGGGGATGACTTTCTGAACGGCGCCGCCGCCGAATGGAAGTCCATGGACCCGACCGATCTCAAACGCCTGCAGTATATCGTCTACGGTCACACACACCGCGCGTTACACGAGTGCTTTGCGGCCGATACATCGGGGCGCGTCCGCATGTATATCAATACCGGCACCTACCAGCCGCTCATCGAGCAGACTCGAGACGGCGCCGGATTCAGCTCCGCGCATCGCATGACAATGCTCTTCTTTTATCGCAAGGACGAGGACACGGACAATAAGGCCCACAACGACCTGCCGACGCTGGACCTCTGGAACGGGATCAAACGGAAGGCGTACGCTGAGCGGCAATAATCCGGGGCTTCAGGTGAATGTCTGAAACCTGTTGTTTCTACGAAGGCAGGAATCCAATCCTCACTTCCCAGTAAGACAGGCCCCGGCTTTCGGGAATGTTGAAAGAGCTCTGTTTGCCGGTTGTGGCAGATCTTGTGAATCCACTGACTGACCCGTTTTGACGGGTGGCGCACCGCTTCTGATGCGGAACTATTCTGCCCGCAGTAAATGTTGTCATCATCATCCACAGACACGGCAGGGAGATGTCCACATGGTATGCCTCCGCTCACATCCCCCGCACTTTCCGTAACTTCTCGAGAAACTCCACCGCTTCGCGTTTGGACAGGCCTTCTTCGATCAGATCGTCCTTTGACAGTGACAGACCGGCCAAACCTTCTTTGATAATCGTGAGCTCCGGTCCGGAGAAATAAAGAGAATGGAACTGATAATCCATGAAAGCCTCGTAGGCTATCGGGCAGACCGCTTTGACCATATCGGCCATGACGACCGCATACTGGCGAATTTCCTCCTGCGCGTGCGGGTCCAGCCGCAGTCGCAGAAAGTGAAACAGGTTGTGCAGGTCGATTTTCCAGTACCACTCCGTATACAGCGACAATGGCAGCCCGATCCGCGCCAGTTCTCGCGCCAGGTCATCCTCGATTAACTCGCGGTACTTTGCATAGGTCTCCGTCTGCGTCTTCTTCAGGATCTCGACCAGCTTCCCCTTCAGCTCCGCCGGCACTTCCTCGGGCGAGCGCCCCTGCTTGTTGACGGTCGACTGATAGCGGATATCCTCCGGTTTGGGCAGGTAGAACTCCTCCTTCATGACCGAATACCGGCCGGAGTATTCGTTGACATTGGCCGTCCGATGACGAATCCACTGCCGCGCCACGAAAATAGGCAGCTTGACGTGAAACTTGAACTCGACCATTTCGAACGGCGACGTATGCCTGTGCCGCATGAGATAGCGGATCAGCCCGCGATCCTCCGAGACTTTCTTGGTCCCTTTGCCGTAGCTGACCCGGGCCGCCTGGACAATGGCACTGTCGTCACCCATATAGTCCAAGAGCCGGACGAAGCCATGGTCCAGGACCTTGAATTCCTTCTCCAGGAGGGCGTCGGCTTGATTGTTTTCGGCGTGTGGCATAGTTGGGGGGAATATACAGAGGGAGTTCGTTGAATACAAGCAGGGAAGACACTGTGGAACGTTAGTCCGGACCTTTTTGGTCCTGACTCCAAATCCGCGATCGAAGATCGCGGCTTCATCTATTGCAGGGCCGGATCGCTGCGGACCCGCCCTGCCTGATCAAGGTGCTACAATATGTCGGTAGGTCCTCACCCCTCCAACCTTACCGCCGTACCGCTCGCCGTCACCATCAGCATGTTGCCGCCGCCGGAACCGATCGTCTCGTAATCCAGGTCGACCGCAATCACCGCATTGGCGCCCATGCCCTGAGCCAGTTGACACATCTCGTTGATCGCCGTTTCCTTGGCGCGCCGCAGCTCCTTCTCGTACGAGGCCGACCGTCCGCCGACAATGTCGCGAATACCGGCAAAAATGTCCTTGAATATATTGGCACCCATAATCGCCTCACCGCTGACCAGACCGTAGTACTGACCGATCTTCTTTCCCTCAACCGTGTTCGTTGTTGTCACCAGCATGATTACCTCCGATAGTAAGTGTTATGTCGTACGTGTATCTTGTCACTACATGCGGACAGGTCGCGACCTTCCCCTACGGATGCCGGTTGTCGAAACCCGAAGCGGGATTTCGACCTGCCTGACTGTCCCGCCTCCGGCGGGGTGTGATCTGATGGTTCTTTTTAAATCGTGGGCGGCAGAAGTCCACATCTGCCCCCACGCAGCGCACGTCACCGCACCATCCGCAACACCTTAAACTCATGACCTGCGCCAACCTGCGATACTGCGCCGAAATACTCCGCGGCCCACTCATGATACGGCATTTTCCGATCGACTACAATATACGCGGCACCGGGATCGGCCACCAGCCGGGACATCTGCTGCAAGAACTTCCGCCGCAGTTCAGCACTCCGCGCAAACCCAACATGGTACGGCGGGTTGCACACAACGATGTCAAAACAGTCGTCGATCCCTTCACCGGCATCGGAAAGAACCACCTCCCCCGGGATGCCGAAATGCTCGAAGTTTGTGCGCGTCGCTGTCACGGCCGCAACGTTGTTATCGAAGGCGGTAACCTGTTCGGCACCCAGTCGTTGAGCCATGATCGACAGATACCCGTAACCGCATCCGAAATCTAATACTCGCTTGCCGTCGAGATATTCAAGAGAGGAGATCAGCAAAGAACTGCCGACATCGATCTTCTTCCAGCCATATATGCCGGGCTTGCTATAGAATGCCAGGTTATCGATCTGTATCGGTCTTAAGTTAGCATAGTCCTCAGTCGGCAATTCACCCCCAAGTTCATCTCGATTCCTGGCAATCGCTATGCAGCGCGCACCTTTGGTGATCTCGAGCACCTGCGGTTTCGATCCATACAGATCGCCGGCCTTCTTTGCATACGTCTTGATCCCTTCCTGATTCCGCCCCGCCAGCAGCAATCTGCCGGCTTTCTCCAGCAACGGAAATACGCCGTTTATCACATGATGCGTGACCGTCTTCTCCTTGGCCGTGCGAAACAAAACGAGATCAAACGACTCCGTCGCCAACTCACTGAAATCAAAATCATTCAGTATTACGCTACCGCCCAGCGCTTCAAAATCCCGCGCCACATTGATCCTGTTGGTTACTATTGTAAGGTCTCGGCCCCGCAGTGAACCGTAGTCCTGCGCAGCCGCGTTTTCATCAGCTACCACGAGAATCCGCTCTGCCGCCTCCGGAAGAAACAAGATGAGCAGGTGGGCACATTTCCGGAACGAACCTGGTGTTTTCATTCTCATCCCCGATAGTAACGGAGTCGCCGCCATATATCAAGAGAACTTAGCTGTTCTCGAGATGGCCCCATAATATAAGAGCCACTGCAGTTAAACAGTGGCTCTCCCTTGCTACGATCTGATCGGTTCAATTAGCAACCGGGTGGGGCCGGACCGCCTCGAAACAGAAAATCAACGATATAGGACAGGTCCGCCACATCGATAGGACCCGCTGCGCCCGTGCTACCGTCAACGTTGCCCTCGTCGAGGCAGGGCGGCGCCGGTCCGCCTCGGAAGAGATAGTCAACGAGGTACGAGAGGTCAGCCACATCGATGGCGCCGGCCGCACCGATAACGCCGTCGACATTGCCTCGGTTCTCACAGCAGGATTCGGATTCCAGCGACATGTCCGTGAATGTGATCGACGGAATACCGCCTGCGGAGAAGACCACCTTCGACAAGTAATCTGTCTGCACCGATTGATTCTCCGGTACGAACTTGATCGAATCAGCCATGACATGGTGCACACCGTCGCGAGTCGGTTCATCCAGTTCAAACTCGACCGGAACTCCCCACGTTCCGGTGCATCCGTGCTGAATGCGGGCGCCCGGAGCGTGCGTTTTCCAGTGCCAGTCGTCCGGCGGTTTGGCCGCATAACCGGCCGGGCCGGAATGCTCCTGCAGGGTGGCGATCAGCAGATCATTGTGGAACACCTGCACGCTGTGTGTTTCCGCGCCAATAGACATGAAGTCAGCTTCAAGTCGCCACTTTGTGCCGATCTTCTGCGCTCGACCGGTGCCAATCGATTGCTCGGCCGCACCCGACATCTGCTGGTACGCCTTAACCTGGATGAAAGCACCGTGCGGGAGGATTGTCCCGGGCTGTTCCAGTTCCTGCCATTTGCCGTTCCAGCCGGTGATAATCGAGTCCGTCATCCCGATTATGATGCCGCCGGGACCCGGATCAAATGGTCCGATAATAACGATATCACCCACGGTATCCGCCTCGATCGGCGGCACTTTGATAATGGGGATGTCATCCCAAATCACAACCACTACAGTATCGGGTTGACACGATATTGTATCGCAACTCTGGTTGTCCCCCTGATAGGTCCCCTCAACGCAATTCTGCGCCGCATATTGGTAACAGGTGTCGTCGACACAACAGGCGCCTGTCACGGTGGTCGGATCGCAGCAAGTAGTAACGGGATACCCACCGTAGGAAGTGAAGCAGGACAGACCGTAGGTGAAGTAGCACTGGAAGAGATCAAGGTCCGCCTGATCAATGACACAATCGCCGTTCAAATCGGCGAAACAGGCACTGTCCGGAAGATCACCAAATCCGTTTACAAATGCGAACAGGGCATCATAATCGGCTGTTGTCAGCGTAAGACCGTCACCGTTCACGTCGCCTGTTGCAACGCAGGTGCACGTATCGCAGGGTATGGTGTCACATGAAGTGAAATCACCGTAGTATGTACCACCCAAATTCAGGCAATCTTGTTCGCCCATGGTCATGATACAGGTGTCACTACCTCCACCCGTCCCCGGACCGTCAGGTGCACAACAAGCACCTTGGGGACGACATTCCACAGAATCACACGTTTCGCCGTGTCCCATGTACAGACCCTGCAGACTGTCGATACAATATGAGCTGGTGACACTGTCCACGCAGGAACCATCAGGTAGACAGCAAGCCCCTAATGCCGAGTCCTGACAAATGCTGTCATTACAAACCGATCCATCACCCAGGTAATACCCGTTCAGGCTGTCACACTCTACTTCATCCAATGTGAGTATGCAGCCGTAAAGCTGCGTGCAACAGGCTCCTGCGACAATATCCAGCGAGCACTTTCCCAGCGAATCGGCGAAATACACGGTGAACAAATCGAAATCCGTCAGCGCCTGATCGAACATCTCGACTTCATCCAAAGTGCCGCCGAAATAGTCACCCCCGCTGGGTGTCCGAGCGCCGAGGTAGAGCGGTAAGCTATTGGTCAATGTGCCGTTCCTGCCGGTCGGGTCGGCGGTTGCCACTGGGGAGCCGTCTACATAAAATGTAATGCCGGTAGGCGAATCTCGATCCACCGCCACCGCCACAAAGTGCCATTCGTCATCCGCTACGAAGACTCCGGAAGTGTAGGATGATACTGTTCCATCGGCGATCTCAAGCCCAAGCATACCGTTTTCAAGAAGCAAAGAATACCCTACCGACGATGTGGCGTCCATTTTGTCGACCAGAGCGGCGATCCCTGTTGAATCGGTGGTCTTAATCCAGGCATCGATACTGAAGTCACCCTGTCCGCCGCCGAGGGAAGCGCCGAAATTGACTTCCGGGTCATCGGGCACCTCGACAAAATCGTTTACACCATCGAATACGAGTCCGCCCTGTACCTTACCGCTCGAGGTCGGTGTCACCCCCGCATGAGCACCGTCGTTGGCCGATCCGCGAATATCCGCCGCCGTCGGTCCGGTGGCCTCGTCGAGTCGCCACCAGTTGACTATTCCCGGCGGTGCATTAACACAGTCAGTTGAATGCAATCCGTCTCCGCGCGCCAGAATATATGGCTGGCCGATAGTGCCGTCAACGGCTTGATACGATCCCAGATTTCTCCCAATCGCCAGTACAATGAAGTCATCCGGCCAGTCATCGAAAACATCGTGGGTCGAGCACGACCAGTTGGACAATATGTTGTCCGTGAGGTTCGTGAGCGCCGGATGAGATGCCACTATGTGTACCAGGTTGTGGCATTGGGACGTGTACGTACTGAAAGTCCCCTGTGAACTGATTGAATCGAGCATCGTGACTTGAAGCGGCGTCGTATTGTTGTAGTAACAACTCAGAGTTACAAAGGCGCCGGTTATCCCGCTGCCGGCGTCCTCGGTGGCATAAGCTATGCCGTATTTGATCAGGGTATCCCCTCCCTGTGTATAGTGAAGTGCGGGATCTGTACCAATCAGGATCACATTTCCGTCGACTGCCTTGTTCCACGTCGCCTGATTTTGGTATGCCGCCAGAATAACATTGGTGTCAGTCTGGCAATTCGGATCACCCAGCACGATGGCCTCGTAATCGGAGAACTGCGCTGTTGACATGGATGACCATGTAGCACTGTTGACAACCACCGGGGTGAAACCCAGTTGCTGCACCCAGTGGTACTCTCGGCTGTTGCTGGCCGGCGAAGTTACACTGGGTTCGAGAATAAGAACCTCGTTCGGCCCTGCCAGGGTATCGGACACTGCGAAAAGTAGGCACAAAACGCCCACCAGTGCCACTGTTCCGTTCATTTGTGGTGTCATGAAGATGTTCCTTTCTCCTGAATTGGTGTCAGGTTTATCTCATCCGCTTGCCTTGCAATAGTTTAATTCACAAAACGCACCTGCTGTGCGCTGCTTCATCACTGCCTTGCAGCAGTTTGACTCTCTAGATTGTGCATACTGTCCCGTGCTCAGTCGACAATAATATACTAATCGGGTCCACTAATGCAAGAATAAAATCGGACAAGATTGATTGGTGTTTCGAATGCCCCTGTTGTATCCGGCGAGTCGGTCCGTTATTCGGAGGGATCGTGGAGCGCGAATCTACCGATTCTGATTACTTTTTCTCTCCCTCAGGCCCCTCCAGCACCTCCGGCGGAATCTCCACCTTCGGCGTGAAAACACCCAGCCAGCGCTGGTACCATTTCCACTTCTTCTTCTCCTGCTTCAGGAACTTCTTAATGCGCTTCTCGCGGGCGTAATACACCGCATCATAGGCTTCAATCTTCTGAATGAGTATTTCTATCGTCTCGCGCTTTTCCAGTGCGCTGCGGAACGTATCGTAGTCCTTAAAATTGAACACTGTCTGCACGATCGGCTCGAAAAAGACTAATGCCTGTGAGCCGATGAAATTTAACGGCTTAACCGATTCCAGAAAGACAATCGCCGGCACCGCCATACTCTTCTCGACAACTTTCTTCGCCACTTTATCGAGAACGGCGTACTCTTCCTCCGGCAGCGGTGCCTTCTCGTGCTGGGAAAAATCGGGATCTTTCTGGAAGAGACTCATTCTTGCTTTTCCTTCGACCCATCGGCCGCTTCTTCAATCGGCGTTATGTGATCCTTCACAAACCTAACGACCTCGTCCCGGTTGTTGTTAAACATTAAATACAGGCCGCGGAAATTCTCCAGCCGACTCGGCCGCACAAATGGTGAAAGCAGAACGCCATTCTTGTCGACGTAATACGAGCGATATAACGACCACTCTTTCTGCAGTGTCTGAGTCGTCGTCTTGACCATGAAATGTTCATCTGTCAGACGATACTTGGTGGGCATGTAGAACTTTGCCAGCGACATGAACATAACCACCATGGCAATCACCCCGAACGCCTTAGACGAGGTTGCGGTGAACACCAACCCGCCGGTCACGAAAATGAGCAGCGTCACACCCACTGTCACCCAGATTCTGCGCCGAGCCGGATGGCACCGCCACTCAAGGTACGGACCGGGCGCGGCGGCCTTATCATTAGCCATGTTATTTTGCTGCGGCGTTGGGGAAGAATCGGCCACGTCATTTCTCACTGATGTGCCGGTAGCGCTCCTTCTTCACCGTCTCCAGCATCTTCATCAGCTCGTCGGCTGTGATCACCTTCTTGTCGATCAGCAGTCTGACAAGGGCTTCCTGGGCCAGATTATTGGATAGGGCCAATTCTTCGTAGCTGACATCCCGTTCCTGGCCGTTGACAACCATCTTAAGCGCAACTTTCTTTTCATCCATCAGGGAACGCTCCCGTTTGAGTTCGCAATAACGTATCTCTGAATAATATACGACTATAATTCAGAATTGCAAAGGCGGTCCGCTCTTTCTGCTCAATATGGCTCCGTATCCCATTTTCGCTTTTTTGCATCCATTAATCCCTTATATTCGGGCACATGAGTAAGGTAAGGACAGCTGTTTTCTGCGATTTTGACGGTACTGTGACCCGCCGCGACGTCGGCTACAGCATTTTCAACCATTTCAGCGGTGGCCGCAATGATGAATTGTTGCCGGACTGGAAAACAGGCCGCATATCCACGCGCGAGTGTCTGGTTCGCGAGGCGGCCATGTCGCCCGTTTCATCCGACGAATTGACGGATTTTCTGGAGCAGTTCAAGCTCGACCCCGGCTTTCCGGATTTTGTCAACCGCTGCCGGCAGGAGGGATTGGACCTTTTCGTGATATCCGACGGACTGGACCTGTATATCCGGCACCTTCTAAAGAAATTCGGGTTAGACGATCTGCCGGTGCTGGCCAACCATGGCGTCATTGAGAATAATCATATCCGTATCGAATTCCCCTTCGACAACGAGGAATGCGAAAGGTGCGGCAGCTGCAAGGGAGAGCGCATCCAGGAGTACCGGGACCGGCAAGACGGTGACAGCCGGGTGGTATTCGTGGGTGACGGCTATTCCGATGCTTGCGCGACTACCGCCGCCGACTGGCTCTTCGCCAAAAAAGACCTTGAAGCGTACTGCCAAATGAATCATATTGAGTATATTCCGTATGATACTTTCTACGAGGTCACGCGGAAGCTCGTGCAACTTGAGATATTTACGCTTAACCTGACCTGACACCATATCAGGAGTCGTCTGATGAAAGCTATTGTCATGGCGGGTGGGTTCGGCACTCGTCTTCGTCCTCTCACTATCAATCGGCCCAAACCGATGGTGCCGATCTGCAATCTGCCCATGATGGAGCACGTCGTCAAGCTGCTCGTGACGCACGGGATTACGGACGTTACCGCGCTCGTCTATTTTCAGGCCGACACCATCCGCAATTACTTCGCGGACGGTTCCGCTTTCGGTGTGACCATGACATACGTTCATCCTGAGGACGACTACGGTACGGCCGGAGCCGTGCGTTATGCGGTCGGCGATCCCACCGAACCCGTCCTGATCATATCGGGAGACCTTATAACCGACTTCAACCTGTCCGAGGCCATTGGCTGGCACCAGGAGCGACAATCGGCGGCAACCATCTTGTTGACGCGCATGGAAAACCCCCTGGCATACGGCATCGTCATTACGGACGAACAGGGCCGGATTACCCGATTTCTGGAGAAGCCGTCCTGGGGTGAGGCCTTTTCAGATACGATCAACACCGGCATTTATGTTCTGCAACCCGAAGCTCTGGCATTGATTCCGCCACGCGAGAATTTCGATTTCTCCCAGAACCTGTATCCGCTTATGCTTGAGAAGGGGATGCCTTTGTACGGCCGGATTATGGAAGGCTACTGGAAGGATGTCGGCAATGTCGATGAATACCAGTTGGCGCATGCTGACTTCTTCAACGAGGTGCTTAGTTTCGATCTCAAGGGGAAGCAAACTCGGACTCCGTCCGGCGAAATCTACCAGGGCGCCAGCAACCATATCGGCAACGATGGTTTCTTGACGGGCCGCGTTGTGCTCGGTGACAACGTGCATCTGGAACCGGGCGTCAAACTACACAACTGTGTCATCGGCAAACATACGCGATTGGAAAGCGGCGCCGAATTAACCAACACCGTCGTGTGGGAAAATGTCCGGATCGGTGCTGAGAGCAAACTCTCGACCTGCATTGTCGGCAATGATGCCCGTATAGGACGCTTCGTACAGCTGATGGACAATGTTATCGTCTCGGATGGGTCCACCATCGGTGAACATGCCACGGTCAAAGCCAATTGCAAAATCTGGCCCAACAAAGAGGTTGATCCGGGCGCCATTGTGTCATCATCAATCGTCTGGGGTGACCGCTGGAACCGGGAACTGTTCACCAATTCGAAGATTACCGGCCTAGCCTTGACTGAGTTCACCCCCGAAATGTCGGTTAAAGTCGGTTCAGCGTTTGGCGCCTATCTGGGGGCAAGGACGAAGGTGGTGGCCAGCCGGGATGCCTCCGATGGCTCCCGTCTGATCAAGCGGGGTCTTATGTCCGGTCTGCTGGCCGCCGGTGTTGACGTCGCCGACCTGGAAACCCAGCCCATCCCTGTTGTGCGGTACGGCTTGAAGCATGGTACTTATGCTGCCGGCCTCTATGTGCGACATAATCCCAACGACTTTCGACGGATAGACTGTATATTCTTCGACGGCTCCGGAATGGATATGCCGACGGCCAAACTAAAAAAAATCGAACGGCTCTATTTTGGGGAAGATTTCGAACGCGCTACCCTCGATCAGATAGGACACCTGGACATAGTGGAGCACGTGCTCGAGGACTACCAGGAGGATTTCCTGAAACATGTTGATATCGATCTGATCCGGAAGGCCGGATTCAAAGTCATCATCGATCATTCCAACGGACCGTCCAGTCAGATATTCCCCACTTTGTTCAGCGAGCTGGGTGTGTCTTCGGTGGAGCTCAACGCCAATCTCAATCCCCGCAAATTCTCGAGCTCACAGGAAGAATACTCCCAGGCCATGGTACAGCTGTCCTCAATTGTTACATCGCTGAACGCCGATATCGGTTTCTTGTTGAACCCGGCCGCCGAAAAACTCTCCATCATCGATGAGAACGGCAAGCCGATGGACAGCCAGTTGTTTCTTCTCATAGTGCTGGATCTCTATTTGCGCACCATCGCTCACAAAGTGAGTAAAATCGCCGTACCGGTGGCGGCCTCAATGGGAGTCGAGGACATAGCCGCAAACTATGGAGTCGAGGTAATTCGAGTGGCCAACGATCATCTGTCGATGATGGAAGTGTACCGACGAGGCGATGTTGATTTTGTCGGCGGCACTCGCGGCGGCTTCATCTTCACCGGCTTCCAAATGGGCGCCGACGCCATGTTCACGCTGGTCAAAGTTCTGGAGATGATGGCCAGAACCAAAAGCCGATTCGGCGGTCTCCGCGAGAAGTTCGAGCACTTCAACCGTCAGTCGGTCTATGTTCCCTGCCCGTGGACCAAGAAAGGCCTGGTTATGAGAAAGCTGATCACCAGTTCCGACGACAAAGAGCGACAACTGGTGGACGGCGTGAGAATACGCGACAACTCGGGTTGGGTGCTGGTCATACCTGACCGTGAAAAGGCGGCTTTCGGTATTCATGCCGAGTCACCTTCCAGGGAAGAAACCATCCGATTGATCGACCGGTATCGGGCTCTGGTGAAGGATTGGCAGGCCGGGTAGTCCCCGCTGACTCCACCTTCAACTCTCTACGCATCAATGAATTACAGGCGAGCAAGGTACGCCTGGGTGATGCCTGTCTTGCCAAATCGCGATTTTGTGTTATACTTCGTTCAGGTCCAACCTCAAGACTCTGATAAAGGAAAGCTGGTGAAATACGCCCTTGTCACTGTTGTCGTTCTCGGCGTCTGCCTGAACGGATATTCCGCTATCGTTCAAATCCCTGCCGACCAGCCGACTATTCAAAGCGGTGTCGACTTTGCCGCGGCCGGTGATACCCTTGTTGTTGCCGATGGAGTCTATTCCGATACAGGCAACGTCAATATCGATTTCGGCGGCAAGAATCTCTATCTGGTATCAGAAACTGGTCCAGCCTCAACAATCATAGATATTGCTGGTGCCGTCGAGAGTCCCCGTCGCGGATTCTTCTTTCACAGCGGTGAGGACTCCACCGCGACAGTTGAGGGCTTCACCTTACGTGGAGGGTATGTGTCTGCCGACACGAATGCCTCCTGGCAGCATGGAGGCGCCGTGGCCTGTGTCGGCAATTCGTCGCCGACGTTTCGCAATTGCATCTTCGAAGACAATTTCTCCGAAGTATATGGAGGCGCCGTCTATTCAGACTCATCCGCTGTACGTATTGTGGGGTGTGCATTCAACAACAATGTATCGGCCTGGGGCGGGGCGGTCGCCTGTCTCTGGAGGTATGAAGACCGGATTGACAGCAGCACGTTTGACGGCAATTTCGCCGAAGTCCAGGGCGGCGCTATTTATTGCCGGTGGCCCGATTCGATCGCAATTCTCGACTGCTCCTTTGTGAGCAACAGCTCCGGCAACAGCGGCGGAGCCATAAAAGCATTCTATGCCACAATCGATCTGGCTGATTCGTATTTCTACGGCAATTATGCCAACCGCGGGGGCGCCATGGACTTCGACAATTCCTTCGTCGGCATCTCGGGCTGCGTCTTTGACAGCAATCTGGCCTTCTCCGCTGAGACGCCGGCGACTCGACTGTCCGACAGTCTCAATGTCAATCCCGAGTCGAGATATGTGCGACACTCTATTGTTGATCATTCCTTGCTAAGCAGAACCACTCCCTTCGGAACACTTGAGACGTACTCATTTAACAGGGCCGACCTTAACCACGGCGGCGCCATCTACGGTTCGGCCAGTTATCCCTTTCCCATAGAGAACTGTACCTTTCGCAATAACTCGGCCCAGGTAGACGGCGGCGGGATCAGGCTCATATCAGGGCCTCTCACAATCGATGCGTGCCAGTTCATCGGCAACTCCTGTGGCCGAGACGGCGGCGGCGCCTGGATATTCAGTATCGATGTCGACCTGACGAATTGCGCGTTCGAAAGCAACCAAGCTGTGGCGGGCGCCAGTCTGCTTCTGATTGACAGCGAGGCCGAGGTAACTTCCTGCACTTTCCGGGGCAATCATGCCGCCAACTGGGGCGGGGGGATAGTGAGCGATAATTGTTCGGTAATCATAACCGGCTCCTTGTTTCACGAAAACCGGATCGACTCCGGTACGGGCAATGGCGTATTTCTGAATCAAAGCTCGACCGATCTTGTCAACTGCACGATGGCCGGCAATTTCGGCGGTGCAGGTGGTCTTGTTGCATGTTGGGAATCATCCCCTCACATCTCAAACAGCATCCTGGCATTTTCTGTCAACAGTCGAGCCGTTGATTGTCTCGATTCATCTTGTTCGCCGGTTCTGTCCTGTACGGATATATTCGGCAATGACAACGGTGATTGGACAGACTGTATCGGCGACCAGGCCGACAACTCGGGCAATCTGAATGTAGACCCTATGTTCTGTCATTTTGCTAATGGCGACTTCTTTATTCGCGATCAGTCGCCCTGTCTGGCAGAAAACAACGGCTGTAGCGTTCTAATCGGGGCCTTGGGCGCCGGTTGTCTCCCGTGTTGCCTGCACCGGGGCAACGCAAACGGGCTCACCGGGCCGAACGGACCCGTAGACATAGCCGATCTCACGTTTCTCGTCGAGTATCTGTACCAGGGCGGCGCCATGCCGCTCTGCGAAGAGGAAGGTAATATCGACGGCCTGAGCGGCGGCGCCGGCAAGATCGATGTTGCCGACTTGACCTACCTGGTCGATTATCTTTTCAAAGGCGGTCCGCAGCCGCCCGAATGCTCGTAGGGGTTATCCGTATCAGAGTCTGTCAGGTCACACCACAGACAGCGTCTGCGGCACGACCTGACAGAACAGCTCGCTTATCCGAACTAACCGAAACAGAGATAGATCAAGCCACGCCGACTTCAGTCCGGGGACCGGCGGCCTTTACTTCGTCCGGTGTCTTTTCTTCATAGTCCTTGAAATTCTCCACAAACAGCTTGGCCAGATGCTGCGCCTTTTTGTCGTAAGCATCCTTGTCCGACCAGGTGTTCTTCGGTTTGAGAATTTCGGACGGTACGCCGGGACACTCCGCCGGGACCTGGACGCCGAAGACCGGATCGGCTTCGTAGGCAACATTGTCCAGAGTTCCCTCCAAGGCGGCATTCAGCAGGGTGCGCGTATGTTTTATGGACATCCGCTCTCCGACCCCGTACGGGCCCCCGGTCCAGCCGGTATTGACCAGCCAGCATTTGACTTTGTGCTTTTTTATCTTCTCCGCCAGCAATTCCGCATAGCGGGAGGGGTGCAATACCATGAAGGGCGCACCGAAACAGGCGGAAAACGTCGCCTGAGGTTCGGTCACACCGGCCTCAGTACCGGCGACCTTGGCCGTGTATCCGGATATAAAGTGATACATCGCCTGCTCCGGTGACAGCTTCGAGATTGGGGGCATGACCCCAAATGCATCGGCGGTCAGCATGACAATGTTGTTGGGATGCCCGGCCATACTCTCCTCAAGGGCATTGGGTATATGCCCGAGCGGGTAAGCCGCACGAGTGTTTTCCGTAAGGGTGGCGTCGTTTAGGTCCAGTCGCCGCGTGATGTCATCGATGCCGACGTTCTCGAGGATAGTCCCAAACTGCCGCGTCGTCCCGTAGATCTCCGGTTCTGATTCGGCTGAAAGATTGATAACCTTGGCGTAACAACCGCCTTCAAAATTGAATATCCCATTTTCGCTCCAACCATGTTCATCGTCGCCTATCAATTTCCGGTTCGGGTCGGCGGAAAGTGTCGTTTTCCCGGTCCCGGACAACCCGAAGAATAGTGCAACGTCGTCTTTCGGACCGACGTTGGCGCTGCAGTGCATCGATAATACGTTGTCTTGCGGCAAGAGGTAGTTAAGGATAGTGAATATGGATTTCTTGATCTCACCACCATACGCCGTTCCGCCGATCAGCACCAGTTTACGTTTGAGATTGAGAATAATAAAGGCGGATGAATTGGTGCCATCGATCTCTTTAATTGCCTGAAAGTCGGGGACATGAAGGACGGTGAATTCCGGCACATGGTCTTCCAGCTCTTCAGGGTCAGCTTGAATGAACATGTTGCGTGCGAAGAGATTATGCCAGGCTTTTTCCGTGATAATGCGGATGGGAAGTCGGTATTGCTGATCATAGCCTGCATAGCAATCCTGAACGTATAATTCATGTCCCTGCAGGTAAGCCAAGCAGCGTCTGAACAGATTCTCGAACTTTTCCTCACTGAAGGACTTGTTGACTTTACCCCACCATATATGCGCCTTCGAGGCCGGCTCTTCGACAATGAACTTATCCTTGGCCGCACGGCCCGTATGCAGGCCGGTACGAACAACAACCGGGCCCAGATGGGCGATATAGCCCTCTTCGTGGCGAATGATCTCTTCGTACAGCAACGGGGTATTGTGATTCCAATGCACTCGTCTAACATTGGTAATACCATGATTCTCCAAACCGAATTTGCTCTTCTTGCGCTTCACAGCCATGGATACACTCCTTTATTGATAAGAATCAGGATTTATTATGTACTTATCGGCCATCTAAACTAATTCTACTGCTAGAACGACTTCAGCAGCTGAAAGTTCAATCGGTTAAACCGGGGATTACTGATTTCGCTATTAGTCCAAGATGAATTCGTGCGGCAGCCTTACGCCTGCCTCGAGGGAGACTGTTCTTTCGAGACTTCTTTCTGCTTGTCCGGGTCTTTGACGATAAGTGCAATCGGTACCAATACGCAGTAACCGATCACCAGCAGCAACGGGGCAAACGTCACTGAGCCCTGCCCCAGAAGAATATAGCCCACAATAATAACGGCCAGGGCCAGCGCGGAAAAGATGTAGTTTCTTTTGCCGAACGGCCAGCGAAATTCAGACCGCGACAAGTCTTCCGGTTTTCTTTCTTTGGCACTCATACTATAAGCTTCAAGATCGATCCAAATGTGATGCTTTGTCAAGTACTTTCACGATCGCCCAACGGGCATTTCTTCTCGATTATACCACCCGGTCAGGCCAAAGGCCCAAAGAGCCATCAACATCTGGCGAACTTCATCGTCCGCAAACGTTGCCTCAGTCAGTGAAGTGCCGAAAAACGCGACCGAGCCCGCTAGCGCGGCTAAGGAAAACGTCCGATACATAGCCGGCTGCTTATTTGCACGCCACCCCATCCAGAACAGTCTGACCGAGTAAATCCAGACCACCAGATACAGCAGCATCCCCGGAACCCCTGACACCGCGGCGAAATTGAGGACATCATTATGGGCGTGTGCGTGTGCTTGCTTCCGGCGCGTGCTTTGTGGCATCGTTTCACCATAAACTGGTTTGTAGTTCCCCTGACCGACACCCAGTATCGGGTGGTCCTCAACCATATCAAGAGTCGTGCTCCAAATGAAGAGTCTGCCCATCGGATCCTCCAGGTTGTATTCACGCTCGAGATTCTTCACGATTCGGTTTGGACTGTCAGGATCAGCGGCAACCATTACCACGGCCGCGACTGCCACGATGCCTGCAATGAAGAGCACGTACTTTCTTTCTTTCAGGAGCCCGAGAACGACAACTCCGATAACCAGGCCAAGGATGGAGCCGCGGCTGTAACTGAGAACGGCTGCGGCCGCTGCCATCACGGAAGCGAAAGCAAACAACATCCGATAGCTTCGGTGGAAACTGATCTTTGACGCCAGGCTGAGGCCCAACAGAAAAACTGAAGCCGTGGCGAAGTAATTACCGAACGTCAAAGGGTGGGGGAACCGGCCGCAAACCAAATACCCGAAATCCGGCGCGGGAAGAAGCGGATCCGTTTTGAACCAGGACACGCCCGTAAAATGCTGTAGAATCCCATAAATCGCCACAACCAGTGTGCCTGAAGCGAACACCGTAGCCAGGTGACGGCCGTACTCCCGCCGGCGATTCAGGTAAATACCCACTGGAACTATCAAGAAGAGCCATTCTTCCGTGATTACCCGTACAGCCCCGGCGAACCCATCATGCACTGCAGCCGAAGCCGCCAACCACACGACAAAGCACCCGACCAGCAGGTAGTATCTCTTCAGCCGTAACCCGGCAAAAATCGAACACCCGCCTGCTGCGGCAATGATCAGATAAAGAACCAGTGCGACCCCCAGGCTGATCTGCGCGATTGCTATCGAGAACGTTGAACCGAACAAGAATACAGCGTAGATGAAGAAAAGGGCAATATCGGCAGTCTTACTGATCATCCGGATCTACACAAGATCGCTTTCAATCAGTTCGACCAGCAGATGTATAACGAAGATATGTTCTTCCTGGATACGCTGCGTGGATGGGTGCGGAATAACGAGTGCGCGGTCTACCATTCCAGCCAGTTTGCCACCATCGTTCCCGAGCAGTCCGACCGTAAGCAGCTTTCGTTCTCTGGCCGCAGTGACGGCATTGACCAGATTGGCTGAATTGCCGGAAGTGGAAATGACAAACAGCATATCACCGCGCTGCCCCAAACCTTCCACCTGTCGGGCGAAGAGCTTCTCGAATCCGAAATCATTGGCGGCCGCGGTCAGAACCGACGGATCAACGCACAAGGCCAAAGCCGGCAGCGACTGGCGGTTGTGATCGGCGGTCAAGCGCACGATCATCTCCGCGGCAAAATGGGAAGCATCAGCCGCCGAACCACCGTTGCCGGCGATGAGCAACTTGCCGCCGGATCCAATTACGCCCGAGATAACAGCCGCCGTTTCGAGTACTTTCGGTCCCAGTTTTTCGATAACGGACTTGCGCAGGAGAGCGGTGTCCGCACCCAGTTTCTTCAAGTAGTGCAATTTCTCTCGTGATTTCATAAATCAGTAACGGCCTTACTGCTATCTCGGAGATTATCCCATAGGTCATTCATTTATCTCTCCAGGTCGCGTAGTGGCAGGGCCTGCCCCTGCCCAAGACGGTTGGTATAATGGGCGGCACAAGGCCGCCCGCTACGGGGACCGGAACTCACCCTGTATAGTAGATTCGGCTGGTGTACGCCCGGGCGGATTTCCTTTGAAACATCTCGTTGGTGGCTCCATCCATGCACAGTTACTCAAACCTCCACCGGCTCTTTGACGTGGACGGCCTCCGCCAGTTCTCTTAGGTGCCCCAGCGTGGGGTCATTCTCAATACTATTTCCAACCACGATGAATGATGCTCCCGCCTTAACTCTCCGCCGACAATCCTCGGGCTTTTGCAAACCGCCCCCTACCAACAGCGGAATATCGACATATTCAGCGACAGCTCGCACCATATCCAGCGGTACCGGCTGCGCGGCGCCGCTGCCGGCCTCCAGATAGACCAGCTTCATACCGAGATATTGCGCCGCCAGAGCTTGCGCACAAGCGATGTCGGACTTGGCCCTCGGAATCGGCAATGTGCCCGAGATGTACTGGACCGAAGTCAACGGGCCGGATTCGATCAACATATAACCGGTTGGGATCGCTTCCAAACCGAACCGTTTGACCAGCGGCGCCCCGCGAGTCTGTTCACCGATCAGATAATCCGGGTTACGGCCCGAAATAAGTGACGTGAACAGCACCGCGTCCGCATCGGGTGTGAGCTGAGCGAAAGATCCGGGGAAGATGATTACGGGTATCGAAGTGGCCGCCTTCACCCTGCCGACGGTGCTAGTGAAGTCGTTATCCAGCATAAAGGATGTGCCCACCAGAAGCGCATCTACTCCGCAGTCGGCCGCACGCTCCGCCAGGTCGACACACTGTGCCGAAGACATCCGGTCCGGATCCAGCAACAGTAAGAAGCCGCCGCCGCGGTCTTTTCTTGTCTTGAGCAAGTACTCCCAAACTCCTCGTGAAGTCATGTCACATCCTTGTGGATTGGTGGTATCTATCCCGACACCGGCTCGTCTTCCTCGTCATTTGGCAAATAATCCTTAGCTGTATTCTTCAAATCCATAATCATCGTGCCGGGAGCCACTGATCCTTGAGCGAAATTCACCTTTCCGCCGCCTCTCCCGCTATATTGCGGCAATATCTGTCTGGTGATCTTCCCTATGTCGATCCCATAATCCCTCACTGCCGATCCACTTGCCGAAGCCATATAGATTTTTTTGTTGTTAACATCTCCCAAGGCAAAAGAAACTGCCGGTTCATTTCTGTCTCTGTTCTTGTCTATCCATGCCCCTACAGTATCGCTGTCTGTGTCATCAAAGTCATAGTAGTATATTGCGATCGGTCCTTTTTGATCCCTGTCACCAATATCCCTGGATTTTCCTGAAAACATCTCCGCCTTGATCTTCTTGATCTCCTTTTCCGCCTCCAGCTTCTGCTGCTGCAGCTGCCTCACTCCTTCCAGAGCATCACTTTCCTGGCGATTGAGTATACTTGCGATCCGGGTCCGAAACTTCTTGGCCTCGAGCATGTATTTGATCGCCTCGAGCCCGGTGATCGCTTCGAGCCGCCGCACGCCCGCGGCGATGCCGGTCTCGAGCGTTATGAAGAACGGTCCGATCTGTGACACATTTTGGACATGCGTGCCCCCGCACAACTCTTTGGAGAAGTCACCGACCGAAACCACCCGAACCTTCTCATCATACTTCTCGCCGAACAGCGCCATCGCACCGGATTTTCGAGCTAATTCAATATCCATAGTCTCGGTCGAAACGGGCGTGGCCTTCAATATTTCGGTATTCACGATTTCTTCCACCCGGGCGATTTCATCTTCCGTCATCGGCTGATGGTGCGAAAAATCAAAGCGCAGCCGATCCGGTCCCACGTATGATCCGGACTGCTTGACGTGCTCACCGAGGACCGTCCGTAGAGCTTTGTGACACAGGTGTGTGGCGGTATGGTTGCGCATGATATCCCAGCGGCGAGAGGTCTCCACCTCGGCAGTGACATCAGTCCCGACCTTAAGATCTCGGGCCGAGCCCTTGGTCAGTCGACCAAAGTGGATTATGTGGTCCTGGTGATTGTAGACCGAAGTCACTTCAACCGTGAACGCGTCGTTGTATATCTTGCCCGTATCACCGATTTGCCCGCCGGCCTCGACATAGAACGGGGTCCGGTTCAGCACTGCAGCCACATTCGGCTCATGCAGACATGAAACCATCTCGATTTGGGCCGGGATTACCAGACTCTCTCGAACAAAATCGGTCAACGGAGTCGACTCCAACTCTTGTTTCTGCAGATCGGCTATGAGTTCGTTCAGTTCTGTCTCACGGACTGTATCGAACCGCGCCCCGGCCTTCGACTGCCGCCGCTGCTGTTCCATCGCCTTCTCGAACCCTTCCCGGTCGAGGCTTAGCCCCCTTTCGTGCGCCATGACCTCTGTCAAATCGTAGGGAAAACCGTAGGTATCATAGAGGCGAAAGACATCATCACCTTCAACCACCTTCTGCCCGGACCGCTTAGCTCTCTCTGAAATATTCTCGAACAAATCACAACCGGTGTCCAGAGTCCGACCGAACGCTTCTTCTTCCGCCTTGATGATCTTCTCGATATGATCCTGCTTTTCTGACAGCTCCGGGAACACATTCCCCATTTCCGTGATGAGAATGGGTACCAACTTATAGATAAACGGCTCATGCATACCGAGCAGCCGCCCGTTCCGGGAGGCTCGGCGGAGTATCCGTCGCAGGACATACCCCTGACCTTCATTCGATATCCCAGCCCCGTCGGCGATGGCAAAAGACAGAGCGCGAATGTGGTCGGCTACTACGTGATGCGAACTGATGTTATCCTCGTATCTGCTGCCGGTTAAGTCGGAAATGGACTTTATGATAGTCTGAAAAATATCGATATTGAAGACATCAGACACTCCTTGCATAACTGAGGCCAATCGCTCCAGTCCGGCGCCGGTATCGACCGACGGTTTCGGCAGCGGTACGGTGTCGCCGTCGGGTCGAGTCTCGTACTGCATGAAGACGAGGTTCCAGATCTCAACGAACCGCTCCGTTTCACCATTGACCACGTCCTGGGGACCGGTGCCGTATTTCTCACCGCGATCATAATGGATTTCGCTGTTCGGGCCGTTCGGGCCGGTGTCGCCCATCGCCCACCAGTTGTCTTTCTTACCGAACCGCATTACCCGACCGTTTTTCAGTTCCGGCGCGACCTTGCACCAGAGTTCGAAAGACTCGTCATCATCCTCGTAAACTGAAGCATACAGTCTGTCCCTGGCCAATCCCAGGTCCTTAGTGACCCACTCCCAGGCATAGGCAATCGCTTCTTCCTTGAAGTAATCTCCGAACGAGAAATTCCCCAGCATTTCGAAGAAAGTAAGATGCCGCGATGTGAACCCGACATTATCCAGATCATTATGTTTACCGCCGGCTCGAATGCACTTCTGGGTAGTAGCCGCCCGCGAATAAGGTACTTTGCGTTGACCGGTAAACACGTCCTTGAACTGATTCATACCGGCATTGGTGAACAGCAGTGTCGGATCATGGAACGGAATCACGGGCGACGACGGGACAATCCGGTGGTCGCATAGCTTGAAGTAATCCAGGAATGATTGACGGATTTCGGAAGTTTTAATCGTACTTTACCTCGCTCTTGTCGTTCAGCACACGGGACACGGCAGCCTTCGCAGCGGAAAGACTGAACCCCCGTCCGGCAAGGTAAGTATAGGCCTTCTTTCTGGCAGTCTCAAGCCCAAACTGGCCCAATTCGCGCCACTTTTTTTCCAGCGCCCGGTGGGCCAGCTGGTGTTCGTCCTGATCCTCAAGACAGGAGTCCGCCGCCTGTTCGGCCAGCTGACGGTCTATGTGCTTCCGTTGCAGATGGGCCAGGAGATACGGCCGGCCGCACGGTTTACGCTGAAGCAGTTGCCGGCCGAGATTATGTGCATGCGCCGCATCATCGATCAGACCGTTGGCGGTATACTTCGCAATCACCCTGTCGATACTGCTTTCGCTGAAGCCCTTCCGTTTCAATTTAAGCCCTAGTTCTTTCGAGGCATGAGGGCGAGTCGCAAGCAGCCGGGCGACCTCGTTTTCACAACGAAGATAATCGGCTTCTTGCCTCAGTTGGTCAATCTGAGAAGCGGTCAGCACGACTCCTTCCACCAACCGGTGTCTGAAAACGATTTCCTCGGTCACCCGCAACGGCTCAGCCGAAGTCGATAATTCGAGTGAAACGGTCCTGCCTGACCGCTTTATCTTTTCTAATCGGATCTGCTCGGTCATTATCCCCAACTGCCACGTTTCAGTTTACTTGGTAACCCATTCACAAGCAAACTAGATACGGTTTTGGGGACACCCAGGCAAACACAAAACGACACCGGAAGCGCCTCATCTTCCCCTTGCGCATTTCGATAATCTCTGTATATTGGGCCGAAAATCACCAGAACAAATCCGTCCGGAATTTGTACTACTGGTTGACGGAATAGACAATAAGGAGATCAAGTAATATGGCGAAAAGACAAAGTTTTGCAGACAAGGCTTCGAAGAAGTCACACGTTGACACTTGCCCGGTTTGCTCCGGCGATATCCAGTACGTCAAGCACGTAAAAGCCATCAGGGCCGAAAACGGCGGCTGGAAATATCGTGCCCAAAATGTGGGCGTCTGCAAGTGTAACGAGAAAGAAATCTACGCCTAAGGTACTTTTCGGGCTTAATGAAAAACCCCTCCCCATGTCTGGAGGGGTTTTTTGTAGCTGACAGTCGGTATCCCGTTTCTATTCTGGCGGAGTTCCGGTCGAAGCAGAAGAAGTCGATGCGTTTTGTATTCCGGACCCCAAGACTTGTTGAGATGATAATGCCACTCACGATTAAGACCGGACGCGCGAAGACTGTCACCTTGGAAATTGGACTTAATTTATCTTATTTTTAAAGATTTGGAGGAACTTGTGATGCTACTATCCGGTATATGGTGTAATAGAGGTAAGATTGCAACTCTCCGGAAGAGCGGCCATAAAACCAGAGTCCTCGTTCGGTTGCTGGCTTGCGGCTCCAACCCTAAATCGAAAAGCCAAAGTGACTAAACGACTTCTACTCTGCATTCTCATACCGACCGTCACTCTCATAGCCTGCATTCCGGGATGTTCGGGTGAATCAAATGAGAGCAGCAATAGCCGCGAACGTTTGATCCCGGCTGTGGAGGCAGTCCAGGCCGAGTATGGTTCGCTTCCGCTCACCGAACGACTCAGCGGGGTAGTGAAAGCCAAGAATCAGGTCGGAATATTCCCTGAAATCACAGCTATCATTGAAGCGGTCCATGTGGAAAACGGCGATGACGTAACGCAAAGACAGCCTCTGGTGCATCTGCGTGACAGAGAGCTTAAGGAACGATTGAACCAGGCTCGGGCTGATCTCCGAATCGCACAAGCACAAGTGCGTCAGGCTGAAGCGCGGCTGAAAGAAGCTTGGGCAGAATTCGAGCGCGCCAAAGCATTAGCGCAGCGTGACTTATCCAGTGAAGCGGAACTGGAAACGATAGAGACACGAGCCTTGTCGGCCGAAGCCGATGTCGATCTGGCTCGGGCTCGGGTGGAACAGGCGGAGGCCACGGTAGCCGAACGTGAAGATGCCTTGTCGGAGACGGTGATTCGGGCGCCGGTCGACGGGACGATCGGGAACCGAAATGCGGAGGTCGGAATGATGGTCGGGTCCGGTACCCGTCTTTTCACGCTGGGACAATTGGACACCGTGCGTGTGGAGGTTATCCTGACCGACCGTATGCTCAACTATATCGAAACCGGACAAAGAGCCGGCATCCGGTCCGCCAATACGCCTTCGGGAGAAATATCAGCCAAAATGTCACGTATTTCGCCGTTTCTTCACCCGGTTACTCACAGTACCGAAGCCGAGATTGATCTGGCCAACCCGGATCACGCGCTGAAGTCCGGCATGTTTGTTACTGTTGACATCTACTACGGCGAAAGCGAACAGGCGACACTGGTTCCCTTGAGCGCTCTATATGACAATCCACTGACCGGTGCAACCGGGATTTATGTCGGCCGAGATACATCCAACCAGATTCCAAACGAACCGGGAGAAACAGGCGAAAACGCAAGTCTGACCCGGCCGGTAATGTTCGATTTCGTGCCGGTTGAAATCATTGCCAAAGGACGGATGACTGCCGGGATCAGCGGCGTAGAGCCGGAAAGTTGGATAGTAACGATCGGCCAGGACCTTTTCGGTGGTGAGTCCGGACAGGCCCGGGTTCGGCCGGTGGATTGGGCCTGGGTCGAATATCTCCAGAACCTCCAGCGCGAAGACCTGCTGGAGGAACTAACCCAGGAGCAACGACGATTATCCGGAAAGGACACCACGGCAGCCGGTATCTAAAATACGGTCGGCGAACGGTGAAGTTATGAATATCACTAAGACAGCAGTAGATCGACCAATCGCCACCACCATGGTGTTTCTGATAATCATCATTATCGGTATTATGGGGTTTCGCTTTCTACCGGTCGATTTGCTGCCCGCTATCGAATACCCGATGCTCAGCGTTACCACCGGCTATCCCAATGTCGGACCAGAAGAGATTGAAACTATCATCACCGACCGCGTCGAAAACGCCATAGCCAGTGTGCCGAATATAGAAGAAGTTCGGTCGCGTTCCGAGGAAGGCCGCAGCCGCGTCACGCTGGAATTCTCACAGGGCACGAACATCGATGCTGCTGCCAATGATGTGCGCGCAGCCCTGGACCGCATCCGTGACGATTTCCCGCCCGAAGTAGAACCTCCCCGACTGTGGAAATTCGATCCGGACAACTTCCCGGTTGTCATTCTCGGAGCTCAGTCCAACCGCAGCATGGAAGAACTGACGCGGACTTTGGAACGCGAAATCTCACAGCGTTTCGAGCAAATCCCGGGAGTCGGTTCCGTTGATGTCTGGGGCGGCATCTATCGTGAAATTCAGGTTCAGTTAAAACGCGACCGCCTGGCCTCGAGCCGCCTGTCGGCGACCGACGTGCAGCAAGCCCTGCAGCGTGAAAACGTCACATTGCCGGGCGGCGACATGCGCGAGGGTATCGCCGACATGTACGTACGAACGCAGGGAGAATTCCAGTCGCTCGAACAGATTGCAGCCACGATCATTACGGTCGTGGACGGGAAGCCGATACGAGTCGGCGACGTGGCGGAAGTAGTGGATGGTTTTGAAGACGTGAATCGGTTGGTGCAAATAGACGGCCGCCCGATGATTCGATTGGGTATCAGAAAGCAGTCCGGCGCCAATACGGTAGCCGTAGCCGAGTCGGCGCGAGAAGTAATGGAACAAATCGACCGCGAACGGGACGATATCGATCTGATGATGGTCATTGATCAGAGTGACTTCATCCAGGACTCTATTAATAACGTCAAACAATCCACGCTCTGGGGTGGCTTACTCGCTATATTCGTGCTGTACGTGTTTCTCAGAAACGGCTCCACCACGTTTATCATAGCCCTGTCGATTCCAATATCAATCATCGCCGCATTCGGTCTCCTGTACTTCAACGATATCTCGCTCAATCAAATGAGCTTTGGCGGCCTCGCGCTGGGAATCGGGCTGATCGTCGACAATTCTATAGTTGTATTGGAAAACATCGTGCGTCTGCGAGAACAGGGAAAAGACCTGAGGGATAGTTCCCTGACCGGTACCCGACAGGTAACCGGAGCCATCGTGGCATCGACGCTTACGACGTCGGTGATATTCCTGCCGGTTGTGTTCATGCAGACCATTTCCGGCATGTTGTTTAAAGAGTTGGCCCTGGTCGTGGTCTTTGCTTTGCTCTGTTCCCTGTTGGTCGCGCTGACGCTGGTGCCGATGCTGGGAAGTCGATATCTCACGATCAAAGGCGGCGAGGATGCCGCCCGCAGGAAGCAATCCCGCTTTGCCCGCTGGACCGAACAACTGGAAAACATCTACATACGCGTAATCGACAAAGCCATACATCACAAATCGGTTGTCTTCATCGTGACAGGCACGGTGCTGGTCGTGACCATTTTCCTCTGGCAGTTGCTGCCGGTGGAACTGGCACCTCAGACCGATGCCAACGAGATCGACGTCGAGCTGGAGATGGCGCAGGGAACGAACATCGCTGTCGTGAATGAATACCTGCACAAAATGGAAGCTCTTGTCAATGAAGTTATTCCAAAAGATCAGGTTCAGCATGTGTCCGTGGAAATCCGCCCGGGCGATGCGGAAGTTGAGATTTCGCTGGAAAACGCCGACGTGCGCACGGTCAACAGCTTTGAACTGGCGGATCGCATCCGCAGCCACGTCAGCGGCAAGGTCCCCGGCGCCAATGTGAGAGTCGACGCCCAATCCGGCCTATGGATGTTGCGGCGACTGTTCGGGTCCGGTGGCGGTGAAGCCATCCAAATCGAACTGCGCGGCTATGATCTGGCCCTGGCCGATCGGCTGTCTCAGGATATCCGCGATATTATCAGAGAAGTTCCCGAAATTGCCGATGTGCGACTGAGTCGAAGGGAGGGACGCCCTGAGCAAAATATCATAATAGATCGCGAAAAGATTGCCGAATTGGGTATGACAGTCAGTCAGATTGCGAACGTGATTCAAACCAACGTCGGCGGCGGCAGAGCCGGCGTCTTCCGCAAGGGCGGTGAGGAATATCCGATTATGGTTCGCCTGCAACCGGAAGATCGGTTGAGCACGCAGGATCTCAACAATGTGACGGTTCGCGCGGCCGGCGGCCAGATCTTACCGGTTTCGGCGGTCGTATCAACCGAACGACGTCGCTCTCCCACGGAGATTGAACGCAAAGACGGACAACGTGTCACTTACATCACCGCCAATCTTGAAAGTGGGGCGGCTCTGGGCGATGTAGTCGAGAAACTCCAGGACAGACTATACAACTTCCCCTTGCCTGAGAGTTTTTCGTTGATATTCAGTGGTGAGTACGAAGAACAGCAGGAAGCACAGGCTGACTTCTTTCTGTCGGTGATCATGGCCCTGGTCTTAATCTACATGGTAATGGCTGCACAATTCGAGCGATTCCTGGATCCGTTGATCGTCATGGTCGCGGTACCCATGGCGCTTGTCGGCGTGGTACCCACACTCCTGGTCACCGGAACTACCCTGAACATGCAGAGCCTGATGGGTATCATCATGCTGATCGGCATTGTCGTGAACAATGCGATCGTACTGGTCGACTACATAAACCTCATGCGGCGCGAGCAGAATCTCGAGATCCGAGATGCCGTCGTACAATCGGGGCGGTTACGGCTGCGACCGATTCTCATGACCAGTGCGACTACTGTATTGGGGATGCTTCCCCTGGCCCTGGGCGGCGGTTCCGGCGGAGAGATTCAGGCGGCTTTGGCCAGATCCGTGATAGGCGGACTGTTGGTCTCTACCTTTATTACGTTGGTACTCATCCCGGTGGCTTATGTAAGCTTTTACAATCTGCTGGGTAAGGCCAAAGCCCGACTGAGCCACTAAGTGGGGCCAAACCACTGATGTATACCGGACATTGATCCTACCGCAGGAAGATTCCTGTCAAATACGCTATTGACAGAGCCGAATTCTGAGTACATCTTGGCGGGTTACACATAGTGCGGTGGCTTCTACCATCGGCGGCTTTGTTTTGGACAGAGTCGGCCACCGCAGGACCTGATAGGTCGGAAGTGTGTAACGAATATAGAATGCCGAAGTGGTGAAACTGGTAGACGCGCTGCGTTCAGGGCGCAGTTCCCCTAGCGGGAGTGGGGGTTCGACTCCCCCCTTCGGCATTTGATTTTTGTCAACCTGAGAAACCCCGGGCCTCCTGCCTCAAGTCTTATCGCGTAGTCTTCAGCACCAAGGGCCAAACCGTATTTATCGGTACGTAAGTACGTGCCGGACAGATCCCATTCGCACGAAAAAAACACGAAATTCTTCTTGCCAATCCAATCTTAACGCGCTACCTTAAGATAGAGTATACGGGTCCATATAATCTCTATATGGTCGCAGCGCGAACGAAATAAAACCGAATCTACGCATAGCTCAAAGGAGAAACGCTATGAAGGCACGAATGAACCGTGCGGCGACGGCTGTTATCATGGCCGTGATAGTGGTCTGTGCTGTCGGCGATGTGGCGGCTGATATACCGCGGATGATCAGCTATCAGGGGTTGGTGCGTGACAGCCTGGGGAATCCCATTAATGGAACCGGTATAATGTTCCGGTTCGGTCTCCACGACGATTCGACCGGCGGATCGATCTTATGGGCCGAATCGGCGACGCTTGACGTGACTGACGGGTTGATAAACCACAATCTGGGATCATCGGTCCCCTTGCCGGACACACTTTTCACCAAATTCGAAGAACTTTGGCTGCAGATTACGATTGACGCTGAAATGATCGTCCCCCGAACCCGGCTGGTATCGACAGGTTACTCGTTTCGAGTCTCAACTGTCGATTCCGCCAGCGGCGGCACGATCCTGGGTGACGTGAAAATTCTCACTTCGAGCGGGGGCAATGGTTTCCAGGTAACCCAGTCCGGGTTCGGACGCGCAGGTTACCTGCAGATATCCAATCCGGGCAATCCCGAAGCAGCTCTGCTCGGTATCACAAACGGCTCCGGCCCGGCCGGGTACTTTTTTCAAGAGAACGGGCTGACGGCGCTGGAAGCTCAAACGGCCGGATTTGATGACTTTGGCGCCGCGGTTTACGGAACGATCACGAGTTCGGCACCGGCCTCGTTCGCAGCCGCCGTGAAAGGCGAGAACTTGAGTACGACCGACAACGGAGTTGGAGTGTGGGGTATACACAACGGCGACGGCCGCGGTGTTTACGGGGTCAGCGAGAGTAGTTACGGCGTCGACGGATCGAGCAATACTGGAACGGGCGTCAGAGGCATATCGCACAGCACATCGTCCAACGCGATAGCGGTGCACGGTCTGATGAACAGCACGTCGCCCGGGTCGTTCTCGGCGGCTGTACGCGGTGAGAACAGAGGCACATCATTCAACGGCATCGGCGTCTGGGGTTCGCAGGGTGGTTCCGGCTGGGGGGTCTACGGTAGCGCCGACGGCGTACTGGCCAGAGGTATCTACGGAAAGAGTGATAACGGCATCGGGCTTTATGGCCAGACCAGCTCCGGACATTCGGGATATTTCACCGGCGGTCGAGTGGCTGTGGTCAATGCTTCGGATGCTTCTGTCTCCGGCAGCGCGAGCGGCTATCTGGTCCTGGGGGATGCTGGTGCAGAAAACATCGTTCTGGACAACAATGAAATCATCGCTCGCGACAACGGGACATCTTCGGTGCTGCACCTTCAGGCCGAAGGCGGCCCGGTGGCGATCGGCGCTCAGGGCATTACTCCGCCGTCCGGCTACATTCTGGTTGTCGACGGCAAAGCCATTCTGGAAGAGGTCGAGGTTCAGCTATCCAATGCCTGGCCGGATTACGTATTCGAAGATGACTATAAACTCACTCCTCTGGCCGAATTAGAGCGAACGATCAAAGAGAATAAGCATCTGCCCGGCATTCCGTCCGCCAACCAAATGGAACAGGACAAGCGAGTTGCCATCGGTGAAATGCAAACCAAACTTCTGGAAAAAGTCGAAGAGTTAACGCTCTATGTCATTAATATGAACAAGGAGATTGACCAGCTTCGGGCCGAAAAGACCCGCCTCGAGGAGCGACTGATCGAGCTCGAAACTGAGAAGCTATAGTCTGAATACAAGAGGAATATTACTATGCTAAGACAGACTACATCCTCAAAGTCGAAGGCAGGCGCTCTCCTTGCAACCATGATCCTGGTAACGGCCGGCAGTGCAGTCCAGGCCGCCCCACCAAGCGTCAGTATCAACACGAAGTACATTCATGAAAGTTACTCCTTTCATCACATTACTCAGGTTGATACGATGCGGCTACAAATAACGGGCACGGATCCCGACGGCACCACGCCATCATTAAGTGCCGCCAATCTCCCGGCCGGGGCTTCCTTTGTCGACAGTGGCAACGGAGTAGGCATCATGTCCTGGGCGCCGAGCGGCGGACAGCTAGGTTTCTACAACCCGCGCTTCACGGCGTTTGACGGGACCGGGACCGATACCGATACGGCTCAGATCCTGGTCGCCGCCTATCCGCTCTCCCACGGAATATACCGACTGGGATATACGAACAGCACGCCCGTTCGGGTTGCCCAGGACCATCTCAGCCACCGACCGATTCTCAAAGTAGATCTGTTCGGTTCGCCTCAATTCATGGGCTCGGACAGCATTCCCATTGAGTACCAACTGGCGGCGGCCGCAGACGGCAGAGTCGAAGAAATCATCGATACCAACTGCACCTGTTGCAGCGGTTGTTCGGCATGCAACAATCACATCCGCATCCGACATTCCAACGGCGAATGGACCAAGTACAGCCATCCCGAGCAAGCTTCGGTCGTCGTCGATACAGTCGGTTCCCAAAGCTGTGTGTCGGCTGGAGATTACCTCGGTGAAGAAGGCGATGTCGGCGCTACCACCGGGTCTTCAAGCTCGTTTCAGCGCAACCAGAAGACCTGCGGGCAGGCCAATGATTGCGCGGCGAACAACTGGAATCCGTCGGCTAAGTGCTTTGTGCATTTGCACTTCGAAGTACGCACAACAGGCCCCGCCTCGGGTCTACGCATACCTCTCTTCTGCGATGTTCCCGGCAACGTACTACGACAAGGTGACCTGGATACTGCCTCGGATTGCAGCTCGAACAGTTGCCCGACCGATTTATCGGTCCCAACCTACACTTATGACGGCAACGAAATAGCAGTGGTGCAAGTTGACAATAGTATCACTACTGCAGCTGCCGGATTTCATCGCGTTGAAGGTACGGCCAGCGTAACTTTTCGAGCCGGCAATCGGATAACGCTGAAACCGGGCTTTGCCGCTAAGAAGTACGCGTACTTTCATGCGAAGATCGCACCCTGTAACGGAGGTAATGACGGCTGCCCACCGCCATAATTCAGAAACAAGGAAGATGGCCCGGCTCTGACTGTCGGCTGAGTCAGGTCGGCATCAAAACGAGAGTACGATATATGAACAGATACTCAGATAAATGCAGAAGGAAGGCGCAATTATCACTCTACATTGCGGCTTTCATGGTTCTTTTCGCCTGTGATCTATTGCAGGCCCAGGCGAGAGGAACCATCTCGAAGAATTTCTATCGCATTCCCTACGGCGATTCCGTTCAAATAACCGTAAACCGTGACTACGTTGATCATGGCGCCACGCCGGCCGGAAACATTGGGCCTATGGACATTGTGGGCAGTGCCGCCAATCAACCGTTGGTTGCCGCCGCCGCCGGTAGTGTGCTCGTGGTCAACGATTTAGGCAATGATTGCGGCTGCGACGGTGCATACGGCGGATGTGCCAATACAATACGCATCCTCCACGCCAACAATGAAATGACGGTCCACCTGCACATCGCCCAGAACAGCGCCACGGTCAACCCCGGCGACATAGTTACTCAAGGTCAGACCATTGCGACCGAGGGTGACGTGGGCTGGACCTGCGGTGGGGGACGCGCACCGACAGCCGGCACTTGCATTCCATCAGTACCCGCGGGCGCCGGCAATTGCGGCCGACACCTGCACTGGGAGGTGCGACGTTTCTCCACCAACGAGTTCGTGAATCCCATGATTTGCGGCATAAGCGACAACATTTTCGCGGATGGTGGGAACTACACAGGCGCTGATTGTTCCACTTCCGGCTGTTCGTCGACACAGAACATTTTAACGTTTTCACCTTATAGCGGCTTCGGCACGTTCGAAGTGTTTCAGGCAGACAATACGATCACCAACGCCAATGATTTCGTTATCCAGGATTCGGCGTCGGTTGTCTTTCATGCCGGTGGTAGTATCACATTGCAGCCGGACTTCCGTGCCGAAACCAACTCGTACTTCAGAGCCGAAATCGGACCTTGCAATACGACGCCAAATGCCAGTGATTTTTGAGTGTGCGAGAGTCAAGATGGACCATCGTAGAGGAAAGACACATCATAACCAAAATGGAGAGCAGCAATGAAAACACGATATATCCTTGGACTCGGCTTCATCTGCCTGGTCCTCATCGGCGCCGTCTTTGTCGGAAGGGCGCAAGGTGCCGGAGCTGAGCCGACCGTCAAAAAAGAAACCATCGGAGAGTCAGAAACCAGATCGAGTCTTTCTCTTACTGCCGAGCAGCAAGGGGCCTACGACGCCTTCCGCACGCGCCAGAAAGAGAGAGGCCGGTCCGCTTCCACCTCAGCTGCCGGTGAAGAAATCAACTGGCAGGTGTTGTCCGGAGGCCGTACCAACGGAGCATCGACCAGCTACCAGATGATGGGCACTGTCGGCCAAACCGCCGTCGGTCCCGGTGCATCGACGAACCACAATATCAACCACGGCTACTGGCAGAGCTTTAGTGGCGGCTCCGGGGGTTGCTGCAACGGAGACGGACTCCGCGGCAATGTCGACTTGATGAGCGGCCCCGGCGGTGAAATCGACGTCGCCGATCTGACCTATCTGGTCGAATTCCTGTTCAAGGGGGGACCTGCCCCTCTCTGTGAGGACGAAGGCAACGTCGATGGCCTTGAAGGCCCCGGCGGGCCGATAGACGTGGCCGATTTGACCTACCTGGTCGACTATCTATTCAAAGGTGGCCCCGAACCCCCGGCGTGTCCGTAGTTCAAGGTAGTGAACGGGAAGAAGTTGATGACACAGGATTACTTCCGAAACTTCTTCCCGTTTTGAATGATATAGAGACGCACCGCCCATACCGATCTGAACCTTCAACTAACAGGCGCAGAGCGCTCCACATCCCGCTTGCCGCCCCGGCCAACTTCATTATATATTACCCGCCATGAAGTAGGTCGAAATCCCGCTTTGGGTTGCGACATAATAGTCATACTGGAGGAATCATGGATTACCGCATTGAAACAGATACCATGGGTGAAATGAAAGTCCCGGCCGACAAGTACTACGGTTGCCAAACCGCCCGCTCCCTGCAAAACTTCCGCATCGGCGGCGAACGCATGCCCCGTGAATTGATCCGCGCTATGGGCATTCTCAAGAAAGCGGCGGCACTGGTCAACATGGAGCTTGGCCTGCTGCCGAAAGAGAAGGGGGATCTGATCGTCAAAGCCGCCGATGAAGTCATTGACGGGAAGCTCGATGATCACTTTCCTCTGGTTGTCTGGCAGACCGGCTCCGGCACCCAGACCAATATGAACACCAATGAAGTGATCGCCAACCGGGCTATCGAGCTGGCAGGTGGTGAATTGGGCTCGAAAAAACCGGTTCATCCGAACGACGATGTCAACAAAGCGCAGTCCTCGAATGACACGTTTCCGACAGCTATGCATATCGCTGCGGTCGAAGAGATTCACCGGCGGTTGATTCCGATGGTGACGCAGCTGCGGGATACCCTGGCGAAGAAGTCCCAGGATTTCAAGGACATTATCAAGATCGGGCGCACGCACCTGATGGACGCCACTCCCCTTACGCTGGGTCAGGAATTCTCCGGTTATGCTGCTGCTTTGACTCTGGGTCTGGATCGGATTAACGATGCTCTCAAGCGGCTGTATCCTCTGGCGTTGGGTGGCACGGCTGTCGGCACCGGCCTGAACACGCACCCGGATTTCGCCGTTAAGTCCGCCGCCAAAATCGCCGAGCTCACCGGCAAGAAATTCGTAACCGCTCCGAACAAATTCGAAGCCCTGGCGACTCACGACGCTATCGTGGAAGCGTCGGGCGTGACCAAGACGCTGGCTTGTTCACTGATGAAGATCGCGAATGACATTCGCTGGCTGGCTTCCGGGCCGCGCTGTGGAATCGGCGAGTTGAATATCCCTGCCAACGAACCGGGCTCATCGATCATGCCGGGCAAAGTCAACCCGACGCAGTGCGAAGCGATGACCATGGTCTGCGCGCAGGTAATCGGCAACGACGTAGCCGTTAATGTCGGCGGCGCCTCGGGCAATTTCGAGCTGAATGTCTTCAAACCGGTCATGATCTACAACCTGCTGCAGTCGGTGCGGTTGCTGGCCGATGCCTGCGAGATGTTCAACAACAACTGCGCGGTGGGAATCGAGCCGAACCATGACAACATCAAGAAGCACCTGACCAATTCGCTCATGCTGGTGACGGCGCTGAACCCGCACGTCGGTTACGACAACGCGGCCAAGATCGCCAAAAAGGCTCACGCCGACGGCAGCACGCTCAAGGAAGCGGCGGTGGCATTGGGGCTGCTGACGGGGAAGGAGTTTGATGAGAAGGTGCGTCCGGAGAAGATGATCGGCCCGCGGGGGTAAGGGGTAGGTCGAAATCCCGCTTCGGGTTTCGACACATGATAGTACTGTAGGGCAGGCCCGCACCGGACCTGACCTATATTTTCTCCAAATACGCAACCACCGCCTCCGCCATTTTGCCGCCTTTCACTGCGTGGTGCATCAGTGACAAGCCGTGGGGCCCTTTGCAGTCGATAAGTGACGCGTCGGCGGTCAGGAATCCCTTTACGATGTCGAGCTGCCCCAGCATTGCCGCCGAGAACAGATTCGGTCTGGCGTCGTGTTCCAGCAGGAACAGGGCGATCTCGCGGTTGCCGACATGCGAAGCCGCGCCCAGCCCGGTTTCGAAATCACCGCCGCCCCAATCCCATGACGCCAACGCCAGCGCCGGCGACTCCTTGATCATCTTCCGCACGCTGTCGAAATCGAAATGCGACAGCCGCACGAACTCCTGAACCAGGGCCGGTTCCAACTGCGGACCTTTGTCGCCGACAAAGTTCCTGTTTTTCTCGGCCACGGAGTCGGGAATGACTATCTGTGCCATACTGCCGGCAATGATCAGCGTTGACGCGGCTGCGCCGGTCAGGCCGCTTTTGAGAAATGATCTTCTGGTAGTCATACTTTTCTCCTTTCAGTCTCAGACAGGATGCCGAAACCCGAAGCGGGGGGTTCGACCTGCCAAATAACTGCGGCTGACCATGCCGGCATTTGCGGACATCTGCCGCTCACGGACTTGTCCCGGCACCACACTCCACTACTCTTTCCCGATGCTGGTGTGCCAGGCGTAGTCGGCCATGGCCATGATGGTCAGTTGCGGGTTGATGCGTATAGTGGTCGGGAACACGCTGGCGTCGCAGACGTACAGGTTGCGGCAGCCGTGAACTTCGAACTTGCTGTTAACCGTACCTTGGTCCGGATCATCATTGATCACATTGCCTCCCTGCGGGTGCGACGAATTCAGGACGAGATCATCGGTAACGGTTACCAATTTATCGATAATACTCCAGATGGCCCGCTTCTCGTTGTTGCGATCGTTTTCGTAAATGGAGCGGGGTATGACGGTATCCTTGAAGGTCGTCAGGTAGACTTCCTCCGCGCCGGCGGCAAAGAAGACACGTGAGAGCATGGTCATACCGCGTTTCAGCTTCATCATATCGCTGTGCGTCAGGCGGAGCTCGACCGGTCCGACCAGGTCGGGTATGAGGCTCCAGCCCTTGACGCTGGACTCGTTGTCGGTTCCGACCAGCACCCCGGCGCAGGCCAGGTTGCGGTACTGCTTCATACGCATGAAATGGTCCTCGAACCAGCCGGGGAGGGTCATACCGAAGCTCATGGGCGGATTGAACAACGACTCCAGCATGTAATCATCGCAGTCAATGAAGGCGCCCATCTGGACGCCGTCAAACCCGTCCACCGTATGGGGGAACCGGGCAAAGACGGGAGTGGCGGCATTGAAGGAGAAGCGTCTGCCGACGTTGCGTCCCAGCCCGCTCTTCATCAGCAGCTTGCTCGAGCCGATAGCGCCGCAGGCAACCACCACTTTGTTAGCTTGGACAAACAAGTCTTGGTTGCCGTTGACGCGGCACCGTACTCCTTTCACGCGGCCCGCCTCGGCCTCGATCTTCTCGGCGTGGCAGTTGACAATGACCCGGGCGCCGTGCTTGACGGCCTCGGGGATATACGTTTCCAGCATGGAGAGTTTGCGTTCGTAGGGGCAGGCGAAGTTGCAGTAACCGCAGCCGAGACAGTCTTTAAGGTTCTTTCGGAAGAGTTGGGAGCGGTACTTGCCGGTGCTGCTGTCGATCTGCCGCAGTTGCTCGATGCCTTTCAGCAGCACCGAGGCATTGCCGAGAGCTATGTCCTGCTCGATTCTCCTGACACCGATTACTTTCTCGACTCGGTCGAACGACTGGCCCAGAGCGGCTTGGTCTATCGGCGCGCCCAGGTCGCGCCAGGATTTGAGCAGGCCGGATTCGGCGTTTTCGTTCAGGTCGGCATCCTCCAGCCGGAAGCAAATGAGGTTGTTGATGACGGTCGTGCCGCCGAGGCATTTGCCCTGGAGGATGGTCATGTCGAAATCGACGGTGGTTTGCAGGCCGCCTTCTTTATAGAGTTTGGCGCTCATGGCCCCTTCGTCGTGAGTGACCTGATCGGCCGGCACGTAGGGGCCTTCTTCGATTAACACCACCTTCTTGCCGTCCTGGGCGGCATTGAAGGCCATGACCGCGCCGCCGGCGCCGGAACCGATGACGCAGATGTCGGCCTGGATTTCGGTGCTGTTCGGCTCGTGCACGGTGACGCGCGGCACTCCGAGCGGCTTGAGATCGTCCGGCTGCAGGCGCAGTCGGTCGGCCACGGGCGTGAAGCCGACATTTTCGTGTACTTTCTTGTCGGCATAATAGCCCATGGTGATCAGGACCTTGAACCGCGATAAATCGCGCAGTACGTCGCCGATGACATTGTCGGCCGTGTTCTGAAAGACCTCCCGCAAGAACTGCTTGCGCCGTGCCACATCCATTTTCGAGAACGAGGGATTACCCGTCAGCAGCGGCAGGACGTGCTCGACCACGTTGAGGATGAGCTTGAAAGAGTCGCGCCGGTTCGAAGTCATTTGCTCTACCTGCTTATCCACGTTAAATGCCACCTGCTGCGGTGATATGACCGTGTCGCAGTTGTGATAGAAGGCTTCGGCGAACTTCTCCAGAGTGCGGAGTTCGTGGGAGACGAAGTAGTGCGACTCGCGAGGGTAGTCCGCCGCCTGAAAACGTTCGAGAACAAAGTACCCTGTGAACATCATGACCGAAATGAAGATAAACGACACCTTTTCATAGCGTTTCCCGAGAATCAGGTCCTTGTTGACAGGGTCCGGATAAACCATGTAATCAACCATGTTCTTGGCGTAGTCCCAGAACTCGTATTCACCGGAGGCAGCATAATCCAGGACGAGGCTGGGATCGCATTTGGGGTCCCGGTACCGTTCGGAAGGGATGACTTTGAAGAACAGGTGCCGGACCGGCTGGGAGCCGTCGATTTCGGGAATCCACTTCTCCCCGAGGGCGTTCTGCACGGTGGGAACGTTGTATCCCCAGAGGTGGTCTTTTTGTGGTTGACCGAAGAAGCCGCGGATGAATTTCCGCTCCTGCGCCCGCTTGCGAAAGGCGTAATTCTTGTGTCCTCTGAACTCGTAGCCGACGATTTCGTCGAACTGCGGCCGCGCGCCCTGCTTCATGAGTCGGTCCAACTCTCTCGGTTTGGTCTCGATCAGTTCCTCAAACGTCATTGCTTTACCTGCCAAGCTTGGTTTTGTTCTGCGTGGGTTATTCTCAAGTGAGAGTTAAAATATTATCGTAGATACATCTAGTCAAGTATATAAAAGGGATGAAGCGGCTGCGCGGCCGGTATGGCGACCGCCGATCGGTGGTCGGGACTTGATTTTCAGGCGGAAACAAGGCATATTTCGGGCAAATGTCAAACCCAAAGAACACGGGCGATACTGGCCGGATCAACATACATCTTTTGAGCAGGACGGAATTTACCGCATAAGCAGACATATACACCGAGGAGATATCTCATGAACTTCAGACAGATCCTTATTCTCGTTTGGCTCGGCCCGTTATTGGCGGCGCTGCCCGATGCCGGTCGGGCCAGTCATACGATATCATATCAAGGTCGGTTGACGGACACTACCGGTAACCCGGCTCCGGACAGCACCTATCCGGTCACCTTTGCCATCTATGACGACTCCGTAGGCGGCGTGGCTCTGTGGTCAAGCGGTCCTCAAAATTTGAACGCAACGAACGGGCTCTTCAGCTATGCGCTGGGTTCGCGAGTTGTTCTCCCCAACGGTCTTTTTGTGGCGCGCGAAGAGAGATTTCTGGGGATTACGGTCGGTACCGATCCTGAAATCCAGCCGCGAACGAAGTTAGGAGCCGCGCCACACAGTTTTACGGCGCTCCAGAGTGACAGTTCTTACTGGTCCTGGTCGATTGCCGATGATTCCATCACGACGAGCAAGCTTCGAGATGGTGCGGTGACAACCGAAAAGCTTACCGACGGCAGTGTTACGTCCGTCAAGCTGGCTAGCGGAGCCGTCACAACGGACAGAATCACCGATAATTCTGTCAATACCGCCAAGCTTGCGGACAACGCTGTCACTGCCGACCAACTTGCGTCCGGTGCGGTCACGACTGACAAGATCGCGGCGAACGCGGTCGACAGCAGCAAGCTGGCCGCAAACGCCGTTACCACCGAAAAACTCTCAGCCGACGCCGTGACGGGCGCCCAGATTTTGGCAGGGAGTATTGAGCTGAGTGATTTGGGACAGAACGGAGCCACTCAAGACCAGATAGTCAAATGGCAGGGTGGCCGTTGGGTAACGGCCGATGAATCGCAGGGGAGCGGGCTTTGGTCGGCTACGGATTCTGTCATTGAAACTGCTGATTATGTTGGTATTTCCCGAGGCTCAGCCGGGAACGTGCTGCACGGTGACAGCACGCATACGATCATTAATCTGGGCACGGCTTGCACAACCGGGACGGCAATCGATGACAGCTATCATTCTGCAGTCGGCGGCGGCTACGGTCATTTCGTTAGCGGTCACTACGGCTCAATCGGCGGCGGCACACACAATCGAGTTGCGGGACAGGCCGGTACCGTAGCCGGAGGCACCGGCAATTCCGCCCTGGCCCAAAACAGTACGGTCGGCGGCGGCAGCGGCAATCGAGCGAGTGGTAACGGCAGCGCGGTTCTGGGCGGCTACGGCAACACGTGCGCTGGAAACAACAGTGTTATATTTGGCGGCTTGGCGCACAGCGATTCCAGCTCTTATTCCGCTATCTGGGGCGGCTACAATGACACCGTGACGTTCAGTGCGCATTTCTCGGCGGCGTTCGGGCGGCTCGTATATGTGAATGAACCTAATCGGGTAATGTTGTTTGAGGGCGGCAATCCGGGACGCCTGGCAGTCAATCGAGATAATCACGACGGAACGATTGATCATCCGATTCACGTGGGTACAGGAGCCGGCAACGGCAATGGGGCTCATCTTTCTGCCGGGGGAACCTGGACTAACGCCAGCAGCCGGGAGTTTAAGGAAAACTTTGAGCCATTGGACGGAAAGGACGTTCTTGACAAAGTGCGAAATCTCTCTATTGAGAGCTGGGAGTATATCGGTACCGGTGAACGGCACATCTGGCCCTGTGCCGAGGAATTTCATCAGTTGTTCGATGTCGGCACGTTGCAGGAAGACGGCCAGAGAGAAACAAACTACCTGGCGGCTGGAGATCCGGCCGGCATAGCGCTGATCGGTGTCCAGCAGTTATGTCAGTTGACAACCGAGTTGCGACAGTCAAATGAGGATCTGCACGCGAAGATCCTGGAACTTGAAACACTCCGCAGCGAGATTACGGAGTTGAAGGCGATTGTGAACCGACTCCTGGTCAAGGAGAGTGATTCGAACCATCAAACCGGTGACCTGGCGTTGCAGGAAGAGCAGGCTGAAGAACCCAATTAGTTTGCATCGCGATCCCGCACGGTTAACGTAAACGAGAC
Organism: uncultured Ignavibacteriales bacterium; assembly: GCA_964557855.1. Taxonomy (GTDB): domain Bacteria; phylum Zixibacteria; class MSB-5A5; order GN15; family FEB-12; genus JAJRZL01. The sequence goes on from CAZLBP010000022.1 coordinate 41,784, forward strand.
GCCTGGCGGTTTCACTCCCTGTATTAAACGCGCTGGGGACTGAAACACCTCTGCCAGGAGGACCTATGGCCGGGAAGATTCTCGGTATCAAGTGCAACATTAAGCCGGGGGAACCGTCAGATAATGGTAACCTATGGAGAAAGTTCGTCTTGCCATATGCAAAGGAAAACTGGCGCCATCACGTCATAAGATAGGATGCGTGTGTGGCAGTTATCAAAGCTTGGAGTCTCTAATCACGTCAAGCAACAATATGAGGTCGTCTATATGACAAAGGAACGATCAAAGAAGAAGATCATTATCATAGCGGTCATAGCAATCGTGGTCGTTGTTATTATCGGGGCCAATTGGGCCGGTAACGGTGATGACAGCACGCAGGTGCAGACTGACCTGGTCTACAACGACGAAATTTCGGAACTGGTAACCGCATCGGGGCGAATCGAGCCGCAAACCAAAGTGGATATTACCGCCGAAGTGTCGGCCCAGATATTCCGTGTGTTCGTCAAAGAAGGTGACTACGTCATGGTCGGTCAAAGTCTCATCCTGTTGGATACGGTGCAGTTGAAGTCTGACGTCTCCCAAGCAAGATACTCGCTGGACGAAATAACAGCCCGCGCGGCGGCCGCCAAAACTCAATACGAAAAAGACAAGCTCGAGGCAGAACGGCAGTCGAGCCTGTACGAGCAGGGTCTGACTTCAGAGACGGAATACACGAATGCCCAGTTCGCCTACGAAAGCTCGAAGGCCAATTATGAAGCCATGTTGGCTCAGCAGAAAACCGGACAGGCGCGCCTGGAGAAGGCTCAAGACCAGTTGAGCAAGGCACACATTGTGGCGCCCATGGAAGGAATCGTAACGTACCTGGATGCCGAGGCGGGCGAAATAGCTCAGGCGCAAACGGCATTCACCCAGGGACGGACCCTGGCTACTATCGCCGACCTGTCCGTCTTTGAAGTGGAAGTCGATGTCGATGAGACGGAGATCGCCAAAGTCAGTCTGGACCAACCAGCCGATATCCGTGTGGACGCTTTCCGAGACACGACATTCGAGGGCTCGGTGGTTGAAATCGGCAATTCAGCTCGAGTTGAAGGGCAGGGTACGGAGAACTACGCCACGACATTTCGCGTCAAAGTACGTTTTTCGAAACCGGAGGCCAATATCCGGCCCGGCATGTCAGCCACGGTAGACATCACTACCGCCAAAGAGGAAAACGCAACGCTGATACCGTACGCCTCGGTTGTTGTTCGTGAGTTCGATACGGATTCTCTGCAAGGCGAGCCAAAAGCTGCAGACCAGAACAACGGCATGGTTCGCGGAGTCAACGCCGCTGAAATAGACGCGGATACGGCCGCGAAAGAGCCCGAGGCGGCTGAAGGTGACAACCAGGAGAAGAAAGAGAAGGTCAAAAAGTCCGGCGTCTATGTAGTTAAAAACGGCGTCGCCAAATTCGTCGAAGTCGAGACCGGCATAGCGGATGATCTCAATGTGGTTGCGCTCACCGGTGTTTCCCCGGGTGACACCGTTATCTCCGGCTCCTTCCAGACGTTGCGCAAGCTGGAGGATGGTGACGAAGTCAGCATTGATGAACGTTCCATGAAGAAGATGCGCGACGAGGACGAATAGGTACAGCGGTATCCGGATTAGACCCCCGATCGTATATACAACCATGGTAGCCCTCACATTAATCAGAGAAGCTCTGGCCGCACTTTGGGCCAATCGTCTGCGATCATTCCTGACTATCCTGGGTATGGTCATGGGGGTAACTTCGGTTATTGCGATCGTATCGACGGTCGAAGGGATGCAGGGCAACCTGGAACAGGTCTTCCAATCGATGGGTCCCAAGACGTTTATCGTGACGCGTTTCGGGTTCGGCATGACTATGAACGAATATCTGGAGCGGCTGCGCCGCAAGAAACTGACTCGGGATCTGATCGAACCGATCCAGGAAGGTTGTCCTGATTGCGAATACGTGGGCGCCGAGGGCTACTCATCGGAACACGTGAAATACGGCTCGGCGCGTATGCGCTGGGTACAAATCGAAGGTCAGACGCCCAATATCCTGGCCATGCGGGATCTCGACGTCGCGCAGGGTCGGTTCTTGTCCTGGGAGGATGATCGTCGACGCAAGCAGGTGGCCTTTATCGGTGATCTGGTCCGCGAAAAGCTGTTTATGGGCGAAGATCCTTTAGGCAAGAAAATCAAGATCGGACAGCGGGAGTTCACCGTGATCGGAGTGGCCGAGAAGCTGGGCGGTCTTTTCGGTCAGGATATGGATGAATTCGTGACCATTCCGCTGTCCACGCTGCAGAAAGTGTTTCCCCGTCCGGGCGATCCGGTCAATCTGTTTATCAGCGCTGTCTCGCTGGATCGGCGGAAAATAGCCATGGATCAGGTCCGGGTTGTCCTCCGCTCCATCCGACGGGTTCCCTACGGCGATGAGGACGACTTCACTATTATGACCCCGGATGCGGTGCTGAGCTTCATCAATGACATTACCCGTGGATTTCGCGTATTGATGGTGTCGCTGCCGTTGCTGTCCATTGTGGTGGGCGGCATCGTGATTATGAACATCATGATGATCTCGGTGACGGAGCGCACGCGGGAGATCGGGATTCGCAAATCGATCGGCGCCAAGCAGCGCAATATCCTGACGCAGTTCTTGTATGAATCTCTTATTCTCTCATTGGTGGGAGGTGTAATCGGGATCGCACTGGGAGTCTATTTCGGCAAACTCATTTTGACATCGGTCATGGACATCTATATCACTCCGACGACGCTGGCGGTTGTGCTGGGGTTCGGTATATCGACGGTGGTCGGGCTGTTTTTCGGCATCTTCCCGGCCATGAAAGCGGCGCGACTCGATCCGATAAAGGCGCTGAGTTATGAATAGATGGCGGCGATCGGCGGCACAGACGCGGGAGGGGATCAAGCTGGCCCTGGGGGCCTTGCGGGCCAACAAGTTCCGGAGTTTCATGACGATTATCGGGGTTATGATTGGCGTCGGTGCCGTTATTCTGGTCAATACGATCATGGACGGCTTCACACAATACGCCGAGTCTTCTATCGACCGGATCGGCAGTAACGTCATGTACATCACACGCTGGCCTCCCGGTACGGATTTTGACAATCTGACCGATCAGGAACGGCGGCGCAAACACATCACCATTGATGAAGCGCAGGCAATCAGGGACATGTGCCCGCTGGTCAAAGCCGTCTCCCCTCAGAAACGAGCCTTCGACAACGTCGCTCAATATCAGGACAAAAAAGTACGCAACCCGGATGACTTTCGGGGGTGCTGGCCCGAACTGGCCATGGTCACCGACCGCGACGTGGCGTACGGACGGTTCATCGACGAGTACGACATGCAGCGGAGCGCCATGGTCTGTGTTATCGGACCGGAAATCGCCGATGCGCTGTTTTCAGAGCACGCCGAGGCGGTCGGCAAGCAAATCCGTATAAACGGGTACAAATTCGAAGTTATCGGCGTGCAGGAGCGGATCGATGATCTTTTCGGCATAAGTGAGAACGACTTCATCTATATTCCCATGACGACGTTTGACCGTTTGTACCCGGACACGAAACGGGTGGTTCTGATGTGCAGCGCCGTTTCGCGGGAGTTGTTCGGCGAGGCGCTGGATCAAGTGGTCAATGCCTTGCGTCGGGTGCGCAAGGTGCGGCCCGATGAAGAGAACAATTTCGGTATCCTGACCCAGGACCGGTTCAAGAATGAAATAAGCGCCATAACGACCAAGGTGCAGCTCGGGGCGACGGCGGTAGCAATGGTGGGGCTCATGGTCGGTGTTATCGGGGTCATGAACATCATGCTGGTGGCGGTCACGCAACGGACCCGTGAAATCGGCATCCGCAAGGCCGTCGGGGCGCGGCGGTTCAACATTCTCTTTCAGTTCATAGTTGAGGCCGCGACATTGACAGGTCTCGGAGGATTGGTGGGTATCGTCTTCGGTGCCCTGCTCGGTTTCCTCATCACCTCTTCACAGGATTGGCATTTCTTTCTTTCTCCCTTCTGGATTCTGATTGGACTCGTCATTTCCGCCGGCACCGGCATGATTGCCGGCGTCTATCCCGCCTGGCGAGCGGCGCGCGTGGATCCGATCGTGGCGCTGCATTACGAGTAAGCGCTTAACACAGCTAACAGCAACACCTTACTGTCACATTGCAGCGGCGACGACGCCGCAGTCATGGTATTTCACAAGAGCCGCCTCAAAATAGATAGAACCAATCCAGTATCGGGCAGACTAATCATTCGAACGATAACTCTTAACATTACTCAGTGGAGGAGTAAAAAACAATGAGGACCAGTGTCAAAGCACTCGTGATCCTGTTCGGTCTGGTCTGGCTGGCCATAGTCGCCACGGCGGATGAGTCACGAACGAGGATCGACAGCGAGCAGGACGAGGGGTATCCCATATTCAGGAATCTTTGTGACCGAGCCATTATTTCGGCGGCCGGACAGGCAGCCGGGGCGAGCGAGTATTCACTCGTGGCCGATGGCAACCGGACAACCGGGATGGAGACATCGGCTCTTGGCGAAAGCGGCATGCTGATGGAAATATACGGCAGCCCGTCGTGGGCGAACGCCATCCTGATAACACACACGGGTGAGTTGGACGTTTGGATTGGCGTGCATGATGTCTACAAAGAGCCGGCCGAGGTCGAGTTCAGCGTATCGACAGTGCCATATGTCGACAGCATAATGCAGACTACCCTGCGTTTTGATGACATGAGAATTTCCACCATCACGGTCCGACCGCGAGAAAAGGAGGAATCAGGATCCAAGGAGGCGACGACGCTTTACGAAGTCGAGGCGTATTACGAGAGCCTGGATGCGGATGATGGTCTGAAGGGCGCCGCGGCCGGTGAAATCGGCGTGGAGTACGTGCAGTACTACAAGAACAAACCGTGCGATGCGAGCAATATCACGGGTACCAAGAACGACGCGAGGAGTTTTCGCGACAAACTGAATGATCATCTGGGGTGGGCAAGACAATTTACTTATGGCAACTCTGCAGCATACGAAACCGACTTTACTAGTAACAATCCAAGTTATGCAGATAACGTCGATTTTGTGTTTTTTTCAGGTCATGGTGATGACGGGTATGTGAAGTTTTCACACAAAAACAACGGCTGTTACTTGGACAATACTGAGTGTCAGGGTGCATGGGGAAACCAGGATATGGAATGGATATACTTTTCCAGTTGTCAGACATTACGTTCGTCAATTTGGTGGGATAACTGGGGTACCTGGCATGGATGTTTTAACGGTTTACATCAAGTCCTGGGCTGGCATTCCAATATGAAGGATGTTAATTTGGGGAAGCACTTCGGTAATTACGCTGCCAAGAAGAAATGGCGCATATTTACATCCTTCAAAAGCGCCGCTCGTAAGTCACATGGCGCCGGTTGGGGGAGTAAGACGCGACGTATCGTAGTATTGGCTGAGACCGAAAACAGCATGAATGACCAATTGCATGGCGCCGGATACGTATCTCCTGATTATTCCAATAATGGATGGTATTATTATTGGTGGTACCAGTTCTCCGGTACAAAGGCCCTTAATGACAAATACGAAAACAATATTGTAGAGGTCGATCGAGACAACGCCTCACTTATAAAGGTCAGGGAGCAAAACAGTCCAGCCATAATAGTGCCCGATCACCTGCTGACAAAGCAGCAGGAAGATAGCTTGCCGGTATATGCCGTTAGTCTGCGCACCGTGGATTCTGCGTATGTGGATAATCTGGCTGATGAATTCTGTGCCAACTACGGCTTCTTCTGTACCTATCAGTTCATTCATGATACAGCCGGTGCTGAGTACGCGGTGATTGACGGTCCGCATGAACTGTATGTGAGTGAAGTAACCGGTGGTTGGGAGTACAGCCACACGGTTATTGATGCGGCCCCGACGACTGCACCGCCGTTTTTGCCGTCACCCAGCATCACGCCGGCATTGGCCGATGGCTTCTGGAATACAGTTGGTCGACTCCCGCTGGATGCCGTTTCGACCGGAGAGCCGTCTTACTTGACGAAAGGGCTTCGCAATGCAGACACCGGCGAGGAAGATCCCGATTCTTCATGGAATCTCAGTATCACCGCCTCACATGAACGCTGGATCGGCACCTATCCGATTATCGGCCCGGGGGCATGTCTCGAAGTTGACTTCGGTGACAATAATGTGCTGCACAGTGCCTATTATGGCGGTTGGCGAGATGTGAACATGACCGGCAAGATCCTCCCTGTTAGTCTGGGGGATGCGTTGCAGAGTGTAGCATCCAGCGGACCGGAGGTCGCAATCGGCAGTATGCCACTGTGCGATTCTTTTCTCGTCGAGTCGGCCATGCTGGGATACTATGAACCGGATGGTGATACCGCCATTTCTGAACTGCAACCAATCTGGGCGGTCGACGGGTGGTGCCTTATTGATGATCAATTCGGAATTGATACGAGTTTCTATCAGTTGTGGATCCCGGCCGATTACTCGGCGCCACATGGGATGATCGATTCCCCGAGTCAGGACACGACGATCGATCCCGGTACGCCCGTCACGCTGGCGGGGTCGGCCACGTCCGGCACTCCGCCATATACCTATAACTGGTACTCTGAAATCGATGATTATCTGGGCAGCGGCGCCAATCTCTTAGTGCCTTCACTGAGTGACACTGGCAAAACCGGTTTGCCGCCGGCATTACACACGGTCATTCTCGAAGTGGTTGACGCCAACGGCGCCACTGACTACGCCACCGTGGATATCCAGGTCGGTCAGACCTGTTGTGTCAACCGCGGCAATGTCGATGCCGTTATCGGTGCGGGCGGGCCGATTGATGTGGCCGATCTTTCGTATCTCGTCGACTATCTGTTCCGTGGGGGCCCGCCACCACCTTGTACGGAGGAAGGTAACGTTGACGGTGTGGTCGGTGCGGGCGGGCCGATTGATGTGGCGGACCTGTCGTACCTGGTTGATTTCCTTTTCCGCGGCGGCCCGGCTCCGCCACCGTGTTTGTAAAGGGCTTTTGCAGGATGCAAATCAATCCGGTCACTCTCACCGTATGTGAGGGTGGCCGGATGACGCTTATTATAAACTTGACAAAATAGATTAATGATATGTATATTATCGTCGTTGGTCAGCACAGCAAGGCTATCTACTGACTACTGGCAGTTGATCTTTCAATGGCTATGTTGACATTTCTTTTATCCGAGAGCTCGTACCTGATAAGATATCAAATCCGTCCGATAAGTGCCAACTAACTTCACAGAAACAGGAGGAACGATATGATGAGACTATCTTTAACTGCCGTGGTGGCGGTTGGACTTCTGTTGTTCTTCACAGTGGCGTTTGATGCAGCATCAGAAGTCGCTGAGAATGATGAGGACCGAGCGGTAATCCAGGAGACCAACGTACACAAAGAGAAAGCGTCTCGGGAAGCTGCGGCTACTCCAAATGCTCAGGTAAACTTAGCCAGTGGCCCGGCTACGGAACAGGTCAATGGCAGTGTGGCCCTGAGTGATGCCGTACCTGGCGAAGTGTACGGTGTGTGGAATGAATACCTGACCGTTGGGCCGAGCCCGACACAAATCGGCTGGTCGCCTTCCTTCGGCGGCGGTGTCCCGGGTTCCTGGCTGCCCAGCCCACTCAATCCGCCGCCGCCACCGTTTCAGTCCGAATGGAACCCGGATTTGGCCTCCAACCCTTTCGGAGGATATTTGATGACCAGTACCGGTTACATTTTCCCGCCATACGGTGCGGGTGCGCCGGATGGTATTTTCATGACGCCTTCGCCGGGCGGAGGAGCGCCGTTTGCCGGACCGGTGCCAATCATGATGAACACGCCTCCCGTCAACTGGCTGGATTATCCGGTATTGGACTACGATGAAGGAGCCGCATCACCGAATTTCGGTACGGCTCACATCGTATGGACGGAGTTTCTGGACGGAGACGGTGATCCGGACGGCAACGGCAATTTCTACGATGACCTCGGAGACGGCTACGTCATCTGGTCAACTTTCACCAGTTTTGGCGCCGGGCCGTTTCCGTTTCCGGGATTTGCCCCACCTCTCCCTCTGGGTGGCGGACCGACTCCGATTTCGAATGCGATGCAGATGCAGCGTGCTGCGATCGATGTCTCACATTCAGGTACAGCGGCCATGCCATTTCCCGGCACGGCTTACATGGCCCATATGGATCCCGGGCCCGGTTTGATTAATATTTGGGCCTCAGAGCGGGTTTCGGCGGCCGTACCCTGGGCGATTATCGGCTCTGTCCCTTACGCGCCTCTGGGACCGGTCGTTGCTCCCGGCATTAAGGTTGCCGGCAGTGTAGATTTGGCTGTCCATAACCAACCGGGCTCACCCTGTGACGGCAATCTGTACCTGGTTTGGGCGGACGGCAACACGGAAATCATGTACAGCCGAAGTTTCGACGGCGGTGTCACGTGGACACCTTCCCTCCCTATCGGACCGCTAATAGGCGACCAATGGGCGCCGTCCATTACGGTGGATCCCCTCACGGGCCACATTTGCATCATGTTCTATTCTCAGCAGACGGCACCCGGTGTCGGTGTAGAAGTATGGCGCGCCATGTCAGTGGACTGCGGCGCCTCCTGGAGGCTCACGGTTCTTTCGGACGCCGGACCGACGCCGTTCGTGACGTCAATTGCTCCCTTGCCCGGTCCATATGTGGGCGACTACTTGAGTTCCGATGTTACCGCAACGGGCGGTACGCTGAGTGGTGTCTTCGGCGGAATCTGGAATGACGGTCGCAACGGTCTGGACCAGGATATCTTTTTTGACCCCGACTGCAACTGCTGTAATCATGACGGCATGCGGGGCGACATCGATTACAATTTCTCAGGATCCGACGTGGCTGACCTGTCCTATCTGGTTGACTATCTGTTCCGCTCCGGGCCGGCTCCGCCGTGTCCGGAGGAAGCGGACGTCGATGCCTCAGGAGCCACAGATGTGGTTGATTTAACGTATCTAGTTGACTACCTATTCAAAGGCGGCCCTGCTCCGGCGCCCTGTCCGTAAGCTTCCCTCAACGCGTCCGCGACCATATACAGCCACCTCGGATACTGAGGTGGCTGTATTTTTGCTTCCAGTATGATAGAAATTCTAGTCCGGTTTATGGGCGGAGACTTTCACCGAAGCGACGCGGCCGGCGTATTTTTCGACCATTTTTTGATCCATGCTGTTACCCTCTGCGCTGCAGCCGCAGGCGTCATTGGCCAATGTACCCAGTGACTCCGTAGTATAGGTCATTTTGTCGACAATCTCGACCTTCTCAAAACCCGCCTCACGCATGAGGCGCAGGTACTCGTCTTCTTCCACTGCGCCGGCAATGCCACCAACCCAGGCAGTAATGTCGTCGCGGTATTCATCGGGAAGGTCGAGCGTCACGATGTCGGAGATCATGACCCGGCCGCCGGGCTTGAGCACGCGGAAGGCTTCGGCGAAGACCTTCTCTTTCTCCGGCGACAGGTTGATGACACAATTGGAGATGATCCAGTCGACTTCGTTGTCTGCGACCGGCATGTGCTCCATCTCACCCTGGCGTACCTCGCCGTTGGTGATGCCGGCGGCCTGCAGGTTCTTGCGGCAGGTATCGATCATCTCGGGCGTCATGTCCAAACCGATCACGCGGCCCTCGGGGCCGACCTTTTTCGCGGCCAGGATCAAATCCAGTCCGGAGCCGGAACCGAGATCGAGCACTACCTGGCCGGGCGTGACCTCCATAAAACTGACCGGATTGCCGCACCCGAACGAGGTGACGCTTTCCGGCACGTCGGTTATCTGATCGTCGGAATAGCCGGCCAGTTGCACGAACCGCCCCGCGGCTTCGGAGTCGAACTCCACCGGCTGCGGACTGCAGCAGGAACTTTTCTGCGTGATGGCGGCGCCGTAGTGTTTCTTGACGGCCTTTTTGATTTCTTCACCGGATCGCTTGGTAGTCATATCTTCGCTTCCTGAGTTGCGGTTAGCTGGTTACCGATTCATTATAACGCCGCGGCAATAAAAAGGTGTGAAAACAAGTCGGAGAGGTTATCTTGTTAATGCGGCGGCACGGTCGTGGTAGAGGGGCAGATGTGGACATCTGCCGCCCACGACATGAGGACGTCGGGTTTCTCCCGCCTGCGGCGGATCGGAACCCGACCTACGGCAGTTAGGTCGAAATCCCCGAAGGGGTTTCGACAACAAAGACAACCATGATCAATTAATCGGATACATACAATAAGGAGTGCCAGCATGAAAACATTTTTCCTGTTTACGAAGCTGGGGCCGGAGGTCGGTTCCAAAATGAAGGATCGGGCGAAGCTGGGTCGCAAATGGCTGGAACGCGTCAAGGAGAAGTGCCCGGAAGTGAAGTTCATCGGTCATTACGCCCTGTTCGGCCAATACGATTTTGTCGACATTTACGAGGCGCCGGATGAAGAATCGGCGGCCAAGGTATCGATGATCAGCATGGATAAAGGAGCCTTCCAGGCGGAGAGCATCCTGGCGATTCCGTACAAGCGGCTGCTGGAGTTGGTGGAGGAGATATAGGGGGCCGCGACGCGGGACGGACTTGTTGTCGAAACCTGAAGCGGGATTTCGACCTACAGTGACTCTGAGAGTCGGTTAAGAGATGATGGGACCCCACCGCAACCGGTGGGCGACCCTAGTTGCGTTCGCGGAGCGAATACGGTATCGGAGATCCCGGCCACACAGACGATAGTGTAGGGCAGACCTGAAGCGGACCGACCCCTGCTGCAGAAATGCAGCATCCAGGGCACGTTCAAAAAAATCGGAACATTGGCCAATTTAGTCTCATATACGTAAGTATATACGGCATGAGCGTTAGTTTTCCGTGCGTCCGAACGGCGCGGAACGACGCGGCATGAACCGCGCGTTTGTCATGAGAATCGTTGTGTTGTTTGACAGCGTGCGAAACCGGACAGTCA
>CAZLBP010000022.1:52832-63664 GCA_964557855.1 uncultured Ignavibacteriales bacterium
GCGTTTGTCATGAGAATCGTTGTGTTGTTTGACAGCGTGCGAAACCGGACAGTCAAGAGCCCCCAGACAGGGAACGAAAGGAGACAGTAGATGGCTGATGTGACGGCTGTTAGCCTCACCGATCAACAGCAGACGATTTCCGAGGAAGAAATGAAGGCCTTTGCGAAGTCGTTGCAGGGCGAATTGCTTACGCGGGACAATGGCGCTTATGCTAAGCATCGCGCCCTCTGGAACGGTATGATCGAGACCGAACCGGCGATAATATCCAAATGCCGGAGCGCCGACGACGTTGTCGAGTCGGTCAAGTTCGCCCGCGTACACAACCTGCTTACCAGCATCCGCAGCGGCGGGCATCACGTGGCCGGCAAGGCTCTGTGCGACCGGGGGATGGTGATTGACCTGTCCGAGATGAACAGCGTTGAAGTGGACGCCGAAAACCGGATCGCCAAAGTCGGCGGCGGGGCGAGGCTGGGTGACGTGGACAAGGCGACGGCGGCCCACGGTCTGGCAACGGCGCTCGGAGTAGTATCGCGGACCGGTGTGGCCGGTCTGACGCTGCACGGCGGTTTCGGATATCAGAGCCGCAAGCACGGACTGGCTCTGGACAATCTCGTGGCTGCGGAAGTTGTCACGGCGGACGGTCAGTTGCACCGGGCGAGTGAAAAGGAAAACAGCGAACTGTTCTGGGCTTTGCGCGGCGGCGGCGGAAGTTTCGGGGCGGTGACGTCATTCGAGTTCAAGCTGCATCCGATGCCGGAGAAAGTGTGGCTGATGTTGACGATGTTTCCAGCGGATGTGGGGAAAGAGGCGCTGAAGTTCTTCCGGGAGCATTATCCTACTACCCCGGAAGAATTGGGAGTAATCGGTGTATATTGGAGTGCGCCCGATGAAGAGTTTATTCCCGAGGAACATCGCGGCCAACCGATCTTCGTCTTTCTGGGAACGTATACCGGCACTCTTGAAGAGGGTGAAAAGGTGCTCAAACCGTTTCGGGAGTTTGCCCGGCCGATTGTCGACCTGAGCCAGCCGAAGACATTCCCCGAAGTGCAGCAGGTGCTGGATGAGGACTATCCGGATGGACGGCACTACTATTGGAAATCCGTTTATGTCCGGGAGTTGAACGATGACGTGCTGGGGCTTCTAAAGCGATACGCCCGGTCGCGGCCGTCACCGCTCAGTTCGGTCGATATCTGGGGGTTGGGCGGCGCCGTGAATCGGGTGCCCGCGGATGCGACGGCGTTTCACGAAAGAACGGCGCCTTACCTGATCGGAGTCGAGGCCAACTGGAACGACGCGGCCGACAACGACAAGAACGTGGAGTGGGCGCGCAGTCTTTGTGACGAATTGATGAAGGCGGCGGATAGTTCCACTTATCTCAACTTCCCGGGCTTCGCGGAGGAGGGTGAGGAGATGCTGGTTCGCGCGTACGGTGCGAATTACAGCCGCTTGAAAGAGATCAAGACAAAGTATGACCCGGACAATTTCTTCCAGGGAGCGTCGAATATCAAGCCGCGCAAAAAGGGTTAGACGGGATGTAGGGCGGATGAGGACATCTGCCGCGCACCTGGAAAAGTAACTACCAGGGGGCAAAACAATCGGAATCTTTTTGAACCTTCAAGATGAAGGAGGAACATCATGCAGACCAGATGGAAGTGGATTTCCTTGGCCTTTGTGTCGCTGACACTTATCGCCGTGGCGGTAGCCTACGGTGCGATGAAGACCGGCGGTCCGGAGCCGGTGACGGTAACCGAGAATTCGGATCGTCAGGAAGTCTATAACGAGATGAAGTCGATGATGGGGACGGTCCCGGGCTTTTTCAAGACCATCCCGGACGTCTCACTGGAAGCGGAATGGAACGCGTTTAAGGCGGTCGAGGCCGGACCGGGTTCGATTCCGCCGAAGTACCGGGAGCTGATCGGCGTGGCCGTTTCGGCAGCGCGCGCGTGTGAATACTGCACGTACTATCACACGCAGTTCGCCAGATTACACGGCGCGACCGACCAGGAGCTGGCCAGTGCGGCGCAGCTTTCGAAGACGACAATGGGCTGGAGCACCTATCTGTATGGGACCCAGTACCCGATGGATAAGTTCGAGGAGCACATTGACAATATTATCGAATATCACCAGTCGACGGAATCCGCTTCTCGGTAGACGCCTATCGATAGGCGCTTAAATGTGCGGGTGCGACTTCGGTCGCGCCCGTTTCTTTATGATCATAACGGCGCACCACCCCAAAACCGGATTTGGGGTGGCCACCCGTAGTCAGGTCACACCACGCTGACGGGTGGCAGGAGGTGACGGAACCGACACGCCCCGCCCTTCGGGCACCCCTCTCAAGAAGGGATTAGATAGTACATCTTTCTTCCCTGGCCATGCGACTCCGTTGAGGTTGACAGGGTGAGATTAGACATGTGGACATCTGCCGGTCACAAAAACAGAAGGCCCGGCTCAATCTGATTGAACCGGGCCCGTACTTTCCTAACCGAGTCAGGTCGTTTACATCATCTCATACAGGGCGGTGATGCGGAAGTTCATATCGTTTACACCGCCGGAAATGAAGTTGAGGCCTTTCAGGAAAAGATCAGGATCGGTGTAGGTGTCGACATGGAAGCGGCCCCAGTGGAAGCCGAAGCCGAGGTAGGTGTCGTTGTCGGGATAGCGGAAATTGGCCTTCGTTGCGCCCTTGACTTCCTCCGATTCGCTGGTCCAGAAGCTGGTGGCGCCGAGGCGCACGTCGAGCCAGCGGAAAATGTCGGCATCCAGCCCGATTTTGAAGTACGGGAAGAACCAGGTGGTGTTGTTGATTTCCGTAGCCGTCCCCCCACTCGGATTCAATTCCGCCTTCTTCTTGTTGTACATGAAGCCGAAATCGGCGACCGCCAGGACATTGCTGGCCGGCGTGTAGTTGGCGCCCATGCCGACATCGACGGTGGTCATTTTGTGTTCATCGGTCTGGTCCAGATCGCTCAGGTCGCCGTTCAGCGCATAGAATTTGATCCCGCGTTTATGGTAGCCCAGAGAGGCGTGCGGAATGACGGTATAGTTGGGGTTGATGAGCCAGAAGCCGCGTCCCTGGAGTGTGATATCAAAGAAACCGTCAGGTTCCGTTTCGGTGGCCCCATCAAAATCCTCATCGGTCCATGTGCCGAGGGATAAATGGGCGGCCAGGTCCCAGACGCCGCTGGTCGGGGTGAGTCCCAGACCGAGCCGGTACTGACCGAGCGATTCTTTTTCCTGGCTGACATCGTCCCTCGTCCGACTGGAGTGAATAATCCCGAGGCTGAGTCCGAAATTGTGCGTACCCAGTTGACGGCCATAGAACAAGTCTATACGCCGGTTGTCCTGCAGGGTGTCATCAAACGGCACCAGTGGATCACCCATGATGTCCGTTGGATAGTAGGCAGGCAGGACCGAGAAATACGTCCCCAGGACCCACGGATTGTCACGGTCAAACTTCCAGTGAATCCCAAAGTCGGTGAAGTCGTCAGTGCCCTCGTAGAATCGGGCGAATTCACCGATAGCCAGATTCGGGTAGTCATTGATACGTGAGGGATACAACGCGATGTTGGCTTCATCCAACAGGACGTTGTTATTCTGCCCCATGGTGAACACCCGGGTGTCGGTGGCGAAGGCGCTGAGCGCCATAATGAGCAGCAGTGCTGCCGTCATCAATAGAGATCGTTTCATCTTAAATCCTCATTTCTTTATATACAGGTTGTAATCGTATTCAAGCTTACCAGTGACACGTTGAAAGTCATATGGACCATGTTCAAACCATAGGCTAACCTCCTTGGAAAAGGTGACACAACATCTAATCCAGTTGCAACGACTCCGGGCCGTTCCCGGCCTTGACCGTATATGTATATTTATATTTTGCCGGCTTCCATAGCCGCATTGCTCAGATATTCACTGGGATTCTAAACCAGGGGATTTTTCAAAACAACATAAAAACAACAAGTTGATTGCGAGTGGATTGAAATGGAGGCACCGCCAGGCGCTCTGGAAACGTGTCACTTGGCTTGCCGCCAGAGTTGCTCCAGCTGGTCTAAGCCGAAGTCTTGAAAGCGCTTACCGGAGGTTTTGATGTGCTGTTCCATTTGGTGAAAACGAGACTGAAATTTCTGCAACGCTCTCTTGAGAGAGAGCTCCGGATCGATATCCAGTTTCCGTGCGAAAGAGGCCACCGCGAAGAGCAGGTCGCCGATTTCTTCGGCAATGCGTTCCTTATTATCGGAGGCAACGGCGTCGTCTATTTCTTCGATTTCTTCACGCAGTTTGGGCAGGACTTCGGACCCGCTCTTCCAGTCGAAACCCACTCCGCCGGCTTTTTCTCCGATGCGGAACGCCATGGTCAGGGCCGGCATCGATTTGGGTATTCCGGAGAGGACCGACTCTTTTTCACCGGAGTCGACCTTGATTTGCTCCCATTGATCCCGCACCTGTTCGGGAGTCAAGTCCTTGTTTTCGTCGAACACGTGCGGATGGCGGGCGATCAACTTCTCGACGATATGTGTGATCGAATCGTCGATAGTGAAACTGCCTGCCTCCCGAGCCAGTTGGGCGTGAAATACGACCTGGCACATGAGATCGCCGAGTTCTTCGCGCAGGGCGGTCGGATCCCCCAACTCGATAGCCTCGACTACTTCGTATGATTCCTCGATCAGATAGGGCAAGAGGCTCTGGTGGCTTTGTTTGCGATCCCAGGCACAGCCTTCG
Source organism: uncultured Ignavibacteriales bacterium (assembly GCA_964557855.1). Lineage (GTDB taxonomy): Bacteria > Zixibacteria > MSB-5A5 > GN15 > FEB-12 > JAJRZL01. The sequence goes on from CAZLBP010000022.1 coordinate 57,549, forward strand.
GGAGACCGAAGCACCTGCAGGAGGGCCGTCAGCCGTTCAAACGGAGGGGTGTTCTTATCGAGGACCTTATCTTTCAGTTCGGACATGGGATGCATCCAGTCTTTTCTAACCAGGGCCGCGTTTATCCCGATGTTGGGAGGTGTCTTGACAAAGCGGCCTCGCGCCGATATACTATACAGGCTTGGTAACACGATCCGGCCTTTTTTTTTTGGTCCGACGATTATAGGGAAATAGAGTGTAATGAACAAGCAGAACTTGCAGAATAAGAAGAAAGCGACGGCCTATTCACCGGCGGAGGTCGAAGACCGGTTGTACCAGGCCTGGCTCGATAAAGGGACATTCGTCGGCCGGGTCGATTCGGATAAAGAAGCGTACTCGATCGTTATCCCCCCGCCCAATTGCACGGACGTGCTCCATCTCGGTCATGCCCTGAACAATACCATTCAGGATATCCTGATCCGTCGGTACCGCATGGACGGGTACGAGGCGGAATGGATACCGGGGGCGGACCATGCCGGCATCGCCACGCAAGTCGTGGTGGAGAAAAGGATCGCCAGGGAAGGGACCACGCGGCGCGAAATGGGCCGCGAGAAGTTCGTGGAGCGCACGCGGGAATGGGCCTACGCCAACAAGGACAAGATCCTGAATCAGCTCAAGAAACTGGGCTGCAGTTGTGATTGGAGTCGGACTCGGTTTACGCTGGACGAGGGGTTGTCGCGGGCGGTAACCGAGGTGTTCATTCACCTGTACAACAAGGGTTGGATATACCGGGGGCATCGGATCGTCAACTGGTGTCCTTCGTGTCAGACGTCGCTCTCAGACGATGAGGTCGAGCATCAGGATATAGGCAGTTTTCTCTGGCATATCAAATACAAGCTTAAGGGCAGTGATGAATTCCTGACAGTGGCCACGACCCGACCGGAGACGATGCTGGGCGATACGGCGCTGGCCGTCGCGCCCAAGGACACCCGGTACAAGAAGTATGTCGGCAAGACGGTGATATTGCCCATTTTAGAGCGAGAGATTCCGATTATTGCCGATGGGTACGTAGATCCGGAATTCGGGACGGGGGTGGTTAAAGTGACTCCGGCGCACGATCCCAACGATTTCGATATCGGTCGGCGGCATGATTTGGAGGAGATCAATATTCTCAATACGGACGGCAGCCTGAACGAAAACGCCGGGAAATATAAGGGGATGGATCGGTACGAGGGACGCGAGCAGCTCGTGGCAGACCTGAAGAAGAAAGGGTATCTGGAAAAGATAGAGAAGTACGATCTGAAGGCAGGGACGTGCTATCGTTGTCATAACGTTGTGGAGCCGTATCTGTCGGATCAGTGGTTCGTAAAGATGTCGGAACTGGCCAAACCGGCGACCGAGGCAGTCAAAAGCGGCCAATTGCGCTTTCATCCGGACTACTGGTCCAAGACGTATTTGCATTGGATGGAAAACATCCGAGATTGGTGTATCTCGCGACAGCTCTGGTGGGGCCACCGCATTCCCATCTGGTACGCCGAGGACGGCACCATGTTCGTTTCACACGATCGGCCGACCGCGGCGGAGTGTCCCGGTTATGACCCGGAGACTCTGGTTCAGGATGAGGACGTGCTGGACACCTGGTTTTCATCCTGGTTGTGGCCGTTTTCGACTATGGGCTGGCCGAAAAAGACGGCGGAGCTGGACAAATTCTACCCCACACGGGTGCTTGTGACTGCGTCGGAGATCATCTTTCTCTGGGTAGCCCGGATGGTCATGGCGGGATTCGAATTCATGGGCCAGGCCCCTTTTACCGACGTATATATCCATGGTACGGTGCGGGACGCCAACGGCGTCAAGATGTCCAAGTCACTCGGCAACGGCATTGACCCGCTGGAAATAATAGATAAGTATGGCAGTGATGCGTTACGATATTCGCTGACGCTGGCGACGCCGGATGGTCAGGACCCGTGGATCAGCAAGAATACGTTCGAAATCGGCCGCAATTTCGTCAACAAGCTGCATCAGGTGACGCGGTTCGTGATGCTGCGGCTCGACGGCCGGGCGCCCGTCATCGATCGCGTGGATGAAGATGACCTGGTTATTTTCGATCGCTGGATTCTGTCGCGGCTGGATCGGACGATTGCGGCCGTGGACAAGAACTTCGAGGAGTTTCGTCTGTCGGCCGCCTCCAAGACACTCTACAATTTCGTCTGGAACGACTACTGCTCCTGGTATATCGAGTTGATCAAACCCGATACGCCGGGTGTGCCGATCCGGGAGGGTTCGGTCAACGTGGCGACGTATGTCCTCCACAAGATTATCCTGCTGCTGCATCCGTTTATCCCGTTCGTGACTGAAAAAATCTACTTTGATATGCTCAATCGGGAATTCGACAGCGACGCCACCGTCATGTACGGTCCGTGGCCGAAGACGGACGGTCATTACCGGGATGACGCCCTGGAGCAGCAGCTGGAGCAGATCCAGACGGTGGTGACGGCGGTGCGCTCGGTGCGCTCCGAGCTCAACGTGCCGCCCGGCAAGAAATCGGATTTATATGTGCGTGTGGCCGATCAAGCGTTCGGTGAGCTGCTGCAGGATCATATGGAGTACTTCCGCTCACTGGCCCGGGTGGAGCGGCTGTTTACGGGAACGGCTACGAAAAAGCCGCCGCTGTCGGCGTCGACCGTGATTTCCGGGGCGGAGATCTTCCTGCCGCTGGAGGGTTTAATAGACATCGAGGTCGAGAAAAAGCGCTTGCAGAAGGAATTGGGCAATTTGACGGCGCAACTGGAGAAGACGTCGAAGAAACTGGCCAATGCCGACTTTTTGGCCAATGCTCCGAAGGACGTGATCGAGCGAGAGAAGACGAAAAAGGCCGACTACACGCAGCGGATCGAGAAGCTCAATAAGAATCTGGAGCAGATACTGGGGTGGTAGTGACAGGATTTGTCGCAGAATTACTCAATATACCGGGATTTTCGCAGGAAATCAAGGGTAAAGTTTTTTTTCGCTTGACAAACATTTAAATCACTATTACGTATAGTTCTACGAGAGCAACAATTCGTATTGGAGGTTGTCGGCAGGGAGACAGTAAATTGATGTTTCCTTTTGTCTTTGAACACACAAAGGCATGGGGACGTCTTAGTTTTGTAGGAGTTCTGGACAGAAATGCAGGGAAGAAGGTGTTGAAACTGGGCTGGACCCACTAAGTAGGAGCGGGCGAATGCTGGAACGTTTTCGAGGGATCGTCAAGGGATTGTGTTTGTTGCTTGTGGTTGTTTTTATTGATACGAGCGTGCAAGCAAGCGAATTGACGCAAAAGAAATTGGCCGCGCTGGAGTCTGTGCCGGTTGAATACCGAAGTGGCGGCCATTCTCAGGACTGTTCAGAATCCCTACATCGAATCGGCGCCGGAAGCGTCATCAATATAGTGATCACAGATCTCTTTGGCCGGTTCTTGGATGGGCCTATTTTTTTTGGCCCGCCTACCGATAATAGAACTGACTGGGCTAAACCCGAAATAGAGGATCACGGCTGGAACGACGTTGATGAATGAGGCGGTTTGAGTAGCTGTGAATTCTCATAACATGTTGAGTACAAACAGATAAGGCGTTGCGTATGAAAGCAAGTTTCTCTCAGATTCTCGATGAGCTTGACTCGTTGCTGGAGAGTAGAGAGTACGACAAAATCCTGGCAACACTAGACGATATCGATGTACGTCAGCTTGAGTCTGACGAAGATCGTTCGAGGTACTATCATCTCAAGGCCAAGTCATATCGGGCTCTCGGGAAATATGAAGACGCTCGTAGAGTGATTAACGCAGCTTTGGAATTGTCGAGAAAGATCCGTAATTACTCTTTAGTCGCCAGTCAGAAGCACCTATCCGGTCTGATAAGCATATCTCAAGGCAGAGTCACCGATGCCATCGAGGAGTACACCGAGGCTTACGTGTATAGAAAGAAGGCCGGAGAGAATGACAAAATCTATAGTTCTCTGGTGAACAGGTCGTACGCCCACTTCCTGAACGGCAGCCTGAAGAAGTCCCTGGAAGTACTCCAAGATGCGTTGGCCTTTGCGAAGCAATACAACACAGAAAAGGAAATCAGGCTCTGCGAAACTAACATAACTCGTGTCTTGATTCTGATGGGCCGTTTTAGGGACGCGGAATTGATGCTTGTGCCGTATCTGGATGACGACTCTGTCAGCACCTATGACAGGGCCTTCGTCAAGCAGTCTCTGGGTATGATCTACACATATCTGGTAGACGCGGAGCGTGCCGACAAGTACTTGCAAGAGTCGCAAGCGGTGTTTGAACAGGAGAATCTCCTACGCGAGCAAGTGGTCGGGCTTGAGTATAGAGCTATCCTGGCCTACAACTTAAAAAAGTCCAACGAGGCCGAGAAATTCTGCCGAGAGATTCTAAGTAGAAGTGAGATAACGACTTCCGCAGAGGCTCAGACCCTGCGTTTGCTGACTGATATCCTCATTGTCAGACAGGACTGGGGTGAAGCGAAGAAGACGGCAATGCAGGCAGAAAAAGTGATCAGGCAGGTCAACGAAAACATAGAGCTGGGTGCACTGTTCAGGGCGCTGGGTCAGATTTATGAGCACGAAGGGGATAAGAAGTTGGCAAGAGAGGCTCTGGATCGGTCGAAGTCCATTCTCTATGAGACCGGAGCGAAGTACGAAGAAGCCTTGACACTGGAGACATGTGGTCGTAGTTCGGTGTACACCGAGGATGAACAGCTGGAATCCCTGGTTATGGCGAAACGTCTATACAAAGAAACAGGTGTAGAGAAACTATCTGAGAGGGTGTCCGATCACCTCAAGGCGTTTGTGGATGACAAGAGCCGACTGCCGAAAGTGCATTTGCCGTTGGTGGGATGGGACATCACGACCCGGCAGACTATCAGATATTTAGGTTTACCGCTGCTGATAGTGGGGCTGGTAACCTGCATTTTGGGGCTGGTGAAGCTGGGTGGGACGCCGCTGGGATTTGTTCTGTTTTTCGCGGGTGGGATGGTTGCTCTTCAATCAGTGGTCATGATGAAGATCATCAGGCGGCGAGAAAAGGAGATATTGCAGGATTCGGGCGACTGAAGTTAGATCCCGCTATATGTCTGATTATGTTCTTTTCGGCCTTCCTGTAGCCGTAGTTATCTGTGTCAGTATTATATCCAAGTTAGTTGTGTCGCTGTTGGATCGAAGGATTCGCGGGGATAAGATTTTTCTGGCGTCGCTGTTGTTGATCTATAACTTCGTTATCTTCGCTGCCGCAATTGTCCTCATCATTAGAGATATATCAGAAGACCCCATCAAGTTATTCTACTCTCTGTTCTTCACTCTGATAATCAACTTATCGATCTCATTTGCCGTATACAAGATAGTGATTTCCCCCATCAAGAGAAGACCTCGATCTACATCCAACACAGCTTTTCAGAACGACGGCCGTTCTGAATCAGACCGGCATAAGCAAGGCGCTAATGGAGAAAACGACACTGAGAGTACGGAGTCTGTTCCGTAGCAATGGAGTGGGCGAAACCGGGATACCTTCACAGCAAGATATATCATGGGCGAATCGAAAGACAGTAGTTCGCGAGTAGATAAGGGAAGTTACGAACGCGCAGACGATCCAGGCCTAAGTGACGAAAAAGAGAGGGTTGATCCTTTCCTTCGACTGTCGGATGAGAAGGCAGTGGAAGAGGAGGGCACGGCACCGAGTCATGACCCAGCACTTCAGTTTATGAGAATATGCGGGTATAGTGTTCTTGGGCTTTCCTTCTATTTCGGAGTGCTCACTGTTTATCTTGAAATAGACTGGTACTACATTCCGGTATTGCTTTTCATTTATTCCGGAGTGTTTCTACTGCTGATTTGGGTTACTGATGAGCAGGTAGTTGAACCTACTTTCTTCATGAAGCTCCTCAAAGCGTGGCCCTTCTGCGTAGCCGTCTTCGCCTTTATTACTCTAGTTGCCGGATATTTCCTGCCCCCATTGAAGGGAATCTTCGTGAATCTGCTCGGAAACGAGGATATAGAATGAGTTCTCCAAGGAGAACGCAGTCTTAGTCCTAACACCTGTTGCCACCGGTCGGATTAAAACCGTCCACGGCGGGTCGGGTTAAAACCGTCCAGGT
>CAZLBP010000023.1:0-62324 GCA_964557855.1 uncultured Ignavibacteriales bacterium
AAATAACGCATCTTGATCCCAGAACCCAGATTCAAATGGGAAATCCGGGTTTACACAATGTTGGCTTTATACCTGCAATAGTCACAGTCAGCATTGCCGCAAGGTCATATGAGAGATTTGGTTAAAAAAGACAACCGGATAAAAGTGTTCGACGTATTATGAAAATCACTTCCGGGACAGGACACTAGAACCGTGGGCGACCGCGGGTTTAATGGGGCCAAACCTATTGGTCGTCGTCCCTGCATAAAGTGGTGCGAGGCTCTTTGAGAAAGAGCCTCGCACATCGCAGCACTGTCGTGAGAGTGTGTTGGGGGGCTTTTCTTACTTGCCGGGCGGCCAGGCCCAGGCATGATAGTCCACGGCCGTGTTATCCGGTGAGAGATATGGCCACAAGGGAGGATACGGCCCGTAGTAGCGATGGCTGACTGTCAAATCATTGCGGACGTCTTTGGCGCCTCCCTCCCAGGCGGACTTCTCCGCGTTGATCCGTTCACTCCACGTCTCCACGTTTCCGTCCAGAGTTACAATGCCGCGGTCAACCGTAACGTTTACGTCGTCTTCATTGACAAACGGACTCCAGAATAACTCGTCATTGACATCTTCCTTGATCTCCCAGTCCGGCTTCCAATTCCAGACGTACTCGTAATCAAGGTTGTTCACAACACCGGTGACACCTTTAACCCCAGAAGCCACGGAAGCAGCCACCGACTTTTCGAACGAGTTATTCACAGTACCGATCAGCGTAATCACACCCGGATGTGCGTCTACAACAACGTCGTAACGCGAGACATACGGATTATCCGTCAGAGCGGCGCCAACCCGCTTTTCCAGTTGCTCTTCCGACGGTATGGTCTCCGGACGAACCTTGAGAAGGTTCTTGACCCGCCTGACGCCTACCGTATTCCGCGCATCCTGTTCCGCAGCCTCCTTGGCCATTAGATTGTCAACGGTACCCATCAATGTCACGGAACCGTCATCTACCATCACCTGCGGATTGAACGAGAACACCCGGAGATCGTACAGAAAAGCATCCTCCACGGCCTGCTTGATTTCTTCATCGCTGCGCGTCACGTACGTTGACTTTCGGCGCATTTCGTCGCGCGCCCACCAGCGAATTTCTAAATCGTCCGCATTGACGGAGATCACACCGCCGACCAAGGCATCCGATACGGCGCGGTTCTTCTCGGTCAGACTGCCGACCGTACCGCTCAACTCGACCTCGCCATTGTTGACTTCAACTTCAATCTGCGCATCATCGACTCGGACGTCATTGGCCAGCCTCTGTTTGATCTCCGGCTTTATCTCGATGTCGGGACGGTCTCTGTTGAAATCGATCGTGATGTTGTTCTTCACACCCTGCACACCTTCGACTCCTTTGGCGACCGTAACACATAACTGCTTTTCCTGCCACGAATTCACAGACCCTGTCAACGTAACAATCCCGTTCTGCACCGACGCCATTACTTCATAGGAATCGGTCGCCGGATCGGTCAGGAGAGCGTCCTTCACGTTGTTGGCAAGTTCACTGTCACTTATTGTTAAGCTGGGTTCGACTTCGATTCGATTGACAACCGATCGCACACCCACGACTGCCGAAGCTATAGTGGTTGCACGTTCCTTGGCGAGCAGGTTATCGGTACTCCCCGTCAGGGTAACCACCCCACCTATCGTATTCACATCAATGTTATTCGCATTCACGGCATCGTCTATCCACAGGTCCGACTCGATAGCCGCTGTAATGTCCATATCGTCGACATCATTCGCGTTCTGCCCGTAACCCGCAGGCGCCGACAGGATCAGCCCTGCCAGCACGACACCGACCAGCAGCAACGGCATCGTCGGTCGAACCGGACACACAGTACTGCATCTGGAAGTCGTCTGTACTAGCTTGCTATTCCTTTGTATGATGTCATCTCCTTTCTTGTCATATTCTGTCAACGAGAACCGACATCAGTCTTTGCGCCGGTTACTCGCTTACGTCTGCAGCTCAGTGGCATCAAAAACAATGCCAATCACTTGGCGCTAGTCGTATCCCATTAAACAGAAACAGGTTACGTCAGCGCCCGACCACCCGCCGCGAAACGGAATACAACAGCAGAGTGGTCAGTGTGATCTTTCGGTACGATACCCCAATAGACCATCAAACCGGTGTGAAACCGACGTACAACAACGGTGCGATACGGAATGACTATCAACGAGATTCTGGCGCGAACACTGCAATCTGTACCCACCCATGTTACTTCTCGTTTGCTGCCAAAAGATCGTGGGTACTTTTTGTTCACACACCGCGAAGCAGATCACTCCTTAATTCGACAGAATCCGCATCCCGAACATTTCCTCTCAACGTATCATCAAGAACGATAACGGCTTCGCATCATCCCGCCACAACCCGGCACATCACTTGCATAACGACTACCACATGTGACATCGTTGCGTGGGCTACCGCAGCCCACACAATGACGCCTCTACCATACCGGTACCGTGTTTGAAGGCCGGTTGGTAAAGTACCGGATAGTCTAATATGGAGAATAAACAATTCGTTGACTCGTAACCGGAGCGTGTTCCTCAACGGAACGAAGGAATGAACATGCTGAATCGCAAAGCCCGGACAAAGTGGACAGGCTCACTCAAAGAAGGAAAAGGGTCCCTGGAAACCGAAAGCGGCAATTGTCGGGCGGAATTCGATGCCGGGTCGCGCTTCAAACGGGGTGACGGAACCAATCCGGAAGAAATGATCGGCGCCGCTCATGCCAGCTGCTTTTCGATGGAGCTCGCGCATGTTCTCACCCAGGCCGGTTATATACCAAAGCAGATCGATACGTCCGCATCGGTCGAGTTGCGGGATACCGATGACGGTATCCGAATTGAAGCCATCAGGCTGAGTACTGAGGTCGACGTTACGGGCATAAACGAGCCTGGCCTCAACAAATACGCGGAGGACGCCAAAGTCAATTGCCCGGTGTCGAGAGCTCTGAACAGTGTTGACATACATGTCGAATCAAAACTTGCGAAACCGCGCTGACGGCCGGAGGCCGCCTGCGAAACTTAATGGTTGTAGTCACAGCCTAACTACAGGAGGATAACATGAAATCCGCAGCGTATTTAACTCTCGTAGTCCTGATCGGCGGTGCGACCCTGTTCGGGCTCGCCGTGCAGAGCCAGGACATGGCTTTTGGCGGTAAGGACGACGTAGAATTCGCCGAGAGCCTTTGGAAAGCAATGGAAGGGTACACGGACTGGCAGATAAAGACCGGTTTGTATGAAGGCCGTTCTCCCCACGGCAAGTTCCTGCGCTCCTACTACAACATCGTCCCGGTCAACGGCGCCAACTATCATGTCATCATCAAGGACAATTATGGCGGACCGGAAGCCGCACAGGAAACAGTAGCAAAGGCGCCCGGGGACTATCTGGCCGCAGTCACCGTCATGGTCCAGCGCGAAGCCGGATACGATCCTGAAAACGGCAACTGGTTCTGGGTCAAGTACGGCAAGGACGGTACGATTGAAAAGAACCCGAAAGGAATGGCTCTGGCCGGTCGCGTCGCCAAGGGAGCAGATCAGGGCTGCATAGCCTGTCACAGCTCCGCGAAGGGCGATGACTATTTCTTCACCAATGATCAATAAAAAAGATCATTCTCGAGAATCGGCATGCCGCCGATTCTCGATTACCGAATCGAATCCGGCTTAGCCTGAAGGAGTCAAGCGCAACATGAAACCGCACACCTGGGTAAAAAGGCTGCTATACGTCGTCATTGTACTCGTTATTGTCGCACTGATCGGATATCTGTACATCGACTCGGGCGCCTACAACGTCGCTGCCACCGAACCGCATATGAACCTGACCGAGAGCTTTCTGGATATGATGGTAACTGCGTCGATTCAAAATCATGCCGAGGGAATCAGCGTGCCCCAACAGATTGATTCTACCGCAGGTTTTGCCCATTTCGACCACATGTGCGTGGACTGTCACAGTGCGCCCGGCATCGGGCGCGCCGAGTTCGGCCAGGGGCTCTATCCCCTCGGACCGACCATGAACGACGCGGTCCCAAACTGGACCGATCAGGAGCTTTCTTGGGTCGTCAAGAACGGTATCAAGATGACGGGCATGCCCGCCTTCGGACCCACCCACACCGATGATGAGATTTGGTCCATAGTGGCCTTCATACGCAAAATGCCGGAAATGGGCTACTACGATTACCTGGAACTGCAGGATTCCCCGCAGCACGACGGGCACGAGCACTGAACCATGTAGCAAGCGAACACCATGACTTGAAACCAACAACGACAAATGAACAAACGACCAGACATCATTACAGTCTCGCTGATCCTCCTGATCGGATTATCGATAACCGGCTGGCCGAACAATTCGAGCGCCCAGTATTTCGGGCGCAACAAAGTCCAGTACGAGCAGTTCGATTTTGAAGTCATAGAAACCGAACACATTGATGTGTACCATTACCCGCCTGCCCGACAGGCTGCAATGGACGCCGCCCGTATGGCCGAACGGTGGTACAACCGATACCAACGAGTTTTTGGTCACGAGTTGGCCGGTCGCCAACCGCTGATTCTGTATGCCAATCACCCGGACTTCCAACAGACAAACGCCATACCAGGACAGATTAGCCAGGGCACAGGCGGTATCACGGAAGGGCTCAAACGGCGCGTGGTTCTGCCCATGACCGGTATCTATGTGGAAAACGACCACGTTATCGGTCACGAACTGGTACACGCGTTCCAGTACAGTATCGCCGCCTCCGGAGAGGACGGTCGCGGCCGCCGAATAAACGCTCCCCTCTGGTTCATTGAAGGCATGAGTGAATACCTGTCGGTCGGTAATGACTATACGCTGACTGCCATGTGGCTGCGCGATGCCGTACTCAACGATGATGTGCCGAGCCTGGAAGACATGTCCACCAACGTCAAGTACTTCCCCTATCGCTGGGGCCACGCCTTCTGGATCTATGCCGCCGGGCACTACGGAGACGCGGTCGTGGCTGATCTGTACCGGGCAGTACTCAACAAGGAATGGCGGAAGGGATTCGAAAGTCTACTGGGTATCTCGGTCGACTCGTTGTCGTAGCTCTGGCAGCAAAAGATAAAAGATGTCTATGCCGATGATCTGGAGGGACGCACGCATCCGGACAGCCTTGGCCGCAAGTTGCTGCAGGAGGAAATCAGTCCCGTTTTGTCACCGTCAGTCAGCCCCGACGGACGCTGGGTGGCCTATCTTGGCCGACGCGACGTCTTCACGCTCGATCTGTATCTGGCCGACGCGGAAACCGGCGAAGTCGTCAAGGAACTGGCCAGTTCCGCCACCGATGCCCACTTCGATGCCATTCAGTTCATGAATTCCTCGGGAACATGGTCACCGGACGGCCGGCAATTTGCCTTTGTCGTCGTATACAACGGCGACAACAGTGTCGTTATTATAAATGTCGAGAGTCAGGATATCGTGCGTAAAATCGAACTGAAAGAACTGGCCGCCGTCTCTCACCTGAGCTGGTCCCCCGACGGGAGTCGTCTTGCCCTTTCCGCCAACGCCGGCGGCATCAATGACCTCTATCTGTATGACCTGGATACATCGGAACTGCAGGCCGTCACCAACGACCGCTACGCTCAGTTGCAGCCGACCTGGTCCCCCGATGGAGCCAAAATCGCCTATATGACAGAGCAAGGGGAGCCGACCAGCCTCGAAAACCTTCATTTCAGAAAGATGCAAATCGCCGTGCTGGATCTGCATACACGGGATCTCCGTCTGGTTGCGATATCCACTGACACCCGGCACACGAATCCGGCCTTTGGTAATGATGGAGCCTCTTTGTATATGATTGCCGACCCCCGGGGTTACGCCGACATCTATCGGTTTGACCTCGCCGATGATACGTTCACTCCAATCACGAATATCGCCACCGGTATCAGCGGGTTGACCTCTCTGTCGCCCGCCATGTCAATTGCATCGAAATCCGGACTAATGGTTTGTTCCGTATTCGACAATGCCGGATATCAGCTCAGAGTACTGTCGCCCGAGTCTCTCACCGCATCTTCACCGGTGACCACTAGCGAAGATGAATCAACCACGCGGGCGTTGACCGTCGATCGTTTCACCCCCACCGTCGTCACCGAATTCCTGAATGAACCAACTTCCGGACTTGCCGATACCGCCGCCTTCAGCAGTCGCGATTACAATCCATCGCTGTCGTTGATTTATGCCGGTCAATCCACAATTGGCGTCGCCGTGGATCGATTCGGTTCTTCCCTGAGCGGGGGCGCCAGCTTTCTCTTTTCGGACATGCTCGGCAACAGAGAGCTCGGCATCACCGCCATCGCCAACGGCGGGTTTGCCGATATCGGTGGGCAGGTATACTATCGAAATCTCCGTAACCGCTGGAACTGGGGTGTAACCGGAGGACACATACCGTATCTGACCGGCCGTGTCATTACCAGTATCGACACGGTCGCAGTCAACGGCGACAGCGCCGAAGTCCGGCGTCAGGACCTCATAAGAGAACGTGTCTTCGTCGAACGAGCAGCTGGATTGGCCGAATACCCGCTGTCCAAGAACCGTCGTTTCGAATTTAGCGCCGGGTTCTCTCATATCAGCTACGACACCGAACGCGAAACGATATTCGCGGCGGGCGGCGTGATTCTCGGCACAGAGGAGGAAGACATCGCATCGCCGTCGTCACTCAATCTTGGCCAAGTGTCGGTGGCCTATGTCGGCGACTATTCCTTTTTCGGATTCACGTCACCGGCTCGCGGCAGCCGCTATCGGTTTGAAGCCGAACCGACGTTCGGCAGCCTGCAGTTTGTCACGTTCCTGGCTGATTATCGAAAGTACTTCTTCGCCAACCCGGTGACATTCGCTTTTCGCGGTTGGCATCACGGGCGGTACCTCGGAGATTCCGACAGCGACCGACTTTCTCCGCTCTATCTGGGTTTTCAAACCTTCGTGAGAGGCTATTCCGTGGGGTCGATTGACCTGGCTGACTGCACCGACGATCCCCAAGGTGGCGGATGCCCGGAGTACGACCGCCTGGTCGGCAATCGGCTGGCCGTCTTCAACGCCGAAATCCGATTGCCGCTTCTCGGCAGTTCACGATACGGCTTGGTCAACTGGCCTTATCTGCCGACCGAGCTGACGGCTTTCTTCGATGCCGGTGCGGCCTGGAGTTCCGGGCAGCCCGTTGAGCTGAAGCTCAAAGAACGTTCCACGGAACGCATTCCGGTGTTCAGTGCCGGCGCCGCCCTGCGCATAAACTTTTTCGGCTATCTGGTAGGACAATTCTATTATGCCTTTCCGTTTCAGCGTCCGGAAACAACCGGTCAGTTTGGTTTTGTCATAGCCCCCGGTTGGTAGCCCGGCGGGAAAAGCCGGTTGTACGCACCCTGTGAAGCGGGGACTTTCAGGATTTAGAATCCTGTCTGTTGACACACATAATCAGGATCGCTGACTCAAAGAGACTGTAGCTCAAGTCGCGCTCGGAGACCGACACTCTATACCACAGCCCCCCGGACAGTCGATTCACGAAGTAAGCCACTCTGTGATGCGAGAGGCCTGCTTCACACAGTCATTTATGCCAACACCATAATAAGCGTTGCCGGCAACATGGATATTCCCTAGCCGTCTCAGTTCCGTTTCAATTCTTTCTAGCCTCTCGCTATGTCCCACGACGAATTGTGGAATACCCCTGCGCCACCGGTAAACTCTCGAGAGCCCGGGCTCATTGCGTGATCCAACAATACCTCGCAGGTCCTGACAGGCACGCGAGATGAGCTCGCGGTCTGTCATGTCTTTGATTGCGTGATTTCCGTCACCCCCAAGCATGGTGCGAAGCTGCACCTGATCTTCGGGTGACCGCGCTGAGAAAATGGAAGATGTCCAGATAGAGCCGAGAATGCTCCTGCGCTCTTTGGCTGGTACGAGAAACCCAAAACCGTCGAGCGGATGTGCCACCGCGTCCCGATCGAATGCCAGACACACCACTGCGATCGGAGCATACGGAATCGACGCCAACTGCTCGGACAGCTCAGCCGACAACCCCCTGACCAGTGTTGCTGCACGATAAGCTGGAACTGCCAGAACCAGCTCGCAAGCGCACACGGACTCTCCACCGACTATCTGGACTACGTAACCGGCGCCATTGCGGCTCACTTGATCGACCGGGGTCTTAGTTTGGACAAACTCTGCATAGTGCTCGGCTAATCGCTCGATCAAACGGTACAACCCACCGTGAAACGAGGTCAGCCATCCGCCGGGCCCGGCTGGCCCCCCGCGTCTTCTCTTTTCCTGCCTCGCCGCTTGCCGCTTAGCGATCATAGCCCTGACAAGCGAACCGTACCGGGATTCCATCTCGTGCATAACAGGAAAGCAAGATCTCAGCGATAGACGGTCGGCCAGCCCCCCGAACACACCGGAAACCATCGGTTGTACCAGGTAGTCGGCCGCCTCTCGGCCGATACGCCGGCTCGCAAACTCGTCGATTGACTCGTCCTCGCGCTCACTCGATTTGGCAAACGGTTCTCGAAGGATGCGGAGCCGCCCGCTGAGACTGAGGATGTCCGATACCATGAACCGGAGTGGAGACACGGGAACTTCGCGCAGTCGGCCATCGCGCAGGATAAATCGTTTGCTGACGTTGGCGTTCGCCCGCTCCAGCATCTGATCGAGTCCGAGCTCACCACAAAGCTTCAGCGTTAAGGGTTCCCGATCAAGAAATCCATTTGGTCCCCAGTCAAAACTATGTCCATCTATGACATCCGTGCCGATCGTCCCGCCCAGTCTCGAATCGGCCTCATACAGACGCACGGAAAGTTCCGGTCGTCTTGTCCGGACGAAGTGCAGAACCGACAATCCGGAAATACCCCCACCAATAATGACCACATCATGTTCTGACATTACGGGGGATCCACTCCGCAACAAGATCGGCCAGGACGCGACCGAATCGCCGATCGTCGTTAAACATTGGTAGTCTGTAGAGACGGTCCGGACAACCGACCAATTGCGGCAATTCGATATCCAGTTCGTAGAGCGTTTCGATATGATCACAAACGAACGCAATCGGCACCAAACAGATTTGACGCTCGGACTCCGCCAGCAATCGTCTCGTTTCATCGACGGTGTCCGGCCCGATCCACTCGACCGGCCCGGTTCGGCTCTGGAACGACACATGAGACTCGCGGTCACCTGCCGCCAGGGAAGCCGTACGTAATACCTGGTCGACATACGGATCACCTTCGGTTACAAAGCGTTTCGGCAACGAATGAGCCGAGAAAAGCAGCAGATCATCCGGCTCCGTATACGACTCTATATAATTGCGAAGCAGCTCGATATACGGTTGATAGCTGTGGAAGTCCTTTATCAGGTCCCAGTTCATATCAGGATATCGGCGTAACACGCGCTCCAGCTCGATAACGCTCGACCCAGTGGTGGCTGTACTGAATTGTGGATACATCGGCAGCACGATAATGTGTTCTATCCGGTCCGTAACCATCTGCGCCACAGCGGCCGCAATGTCCGGATCGTAATATCGCATTCCCACGTAGCAGTTCACCGCGTATCCTCGGTCAGTCAGCATCTGCCGTATGTGTTCCGCCTGGCTTTCCGTCCAGTGTAGCAAGGGTGATGAGCTACCAATCATCGCATAATGGGATGCTACCTTCTTACTTCGCAGCCGTGAAATGAGATGAGCGAACGGCTTCTGCAACAGGGCTCCGCCTGGAAGCCTGATCAACGTTCGATCAGAGAAGATATTAGTGAGATACTGCGGCACCGCTTGAATACTATCGGGTCCTCCCATTGCCAGCAACAGGACCCCGATACGCTTGACTTCCTTAGCCACTAAACTGTCCTCGAAAACGTGACCGCCCTTTTAGGATCACGCAGGTAGACATCGAAGGTCATTGCAATGTTCCGAACAAACGTGCGTCCCCGCGGTGTCACCCTGAGACCATTTTCATCGCGCTCCAAAAGACCGTCAACAATGAACGGCTCGAGAGCGGCACTTTCGTCTTTGAAGTAGTCGCTAAATGATCTGTCGAATTTCGCTCTGAACTCACTGAACTGCAGTGTGAAATTACACATCAGATGTGTAATCACGTACTGCCGGGTGAGATCATCATCGGATAGTCTCAAGCCTCGATAGACCGCCAGCGATGACTCCTGAATCATACTCCGATAAGTCTCCAGTTTCGACGCGTTCTGCACATAGGTATTGTCGATATATCCGATGGACGACATCCCCAGACCGATCATCTCGGGAGCAGCCTGAACCGTGTAACCCATGAAGTTACGATGCAACCGGCCATCGCCTTGCGCCAATGCCAGTTCGTCCTCGGGAAGGGCAAAATGATCCATACCGATCTGGCGGTACCCCGCCTGCATAAACGCAGTCACAGCATCGGAAAAGAGACGATATTTGGTTTCGGTGTTCGGAAGGTCCTCGCTACGAATTCGCACCTGGTTGGGACGAAGTTTCGGCAAATAGGCGAAGGAATACAGGGCCACGCGATCGGGGCGCAAGGCCAACGTGGTACTGATGGTCTCCCGAAAACTCTTCGGTGTTTGTCGAGGGAGACCATATATAAGGTCCAGGTTGATGCCGGTGTACCCTTCTTGACGAGCCGTTTCCAGCAGCGCACGTACGAGTTCGGTGGATTGTCTGCGCCCGATTGCCAGTTGCACATCCGCGTCGAAGTCCTGCACCCCTAATGAAATGCGGTTGAACCCGGCCTGCCGCAGTTGGGCCACTGCCTCCGCTGAGGTCACGCGCGGATCAGCCTCAATTGACATTTCACATTCGGCTGAAAACTCGAATACAGTGCGAAAGTACCCCACCAGGTTACGAAGTCCCGCCACACCTATGAAGGTCGGGGTGCCGCCGCCAAAATGAAGTTGACTGATAGTACGACGATTCCCCAGCAGACGGGCTATGGCGTCTGTCTCTTCATACAGACACTCCAAATACCAGTCCACTTGATCGTTGTTCTTAGTCTCGCAGGTATTGCAGCCGCAATAAAAACAACGGCTGCGGCAGAAAGGAATGTGGCAGTACAGAGCAAACGGTTGACGGACACGTGCGGCGGCTGATGCCAGCGCCTGACGGTATACTTCATTAGTGACACTGTCGTTCCACATGGGCGCCGTAGGGTAGCTCGTGTAGCGTGGTCCGGGCCGGTCATAGCGACGTAACATGTCGATTGTAACCGTCCGGTTAGCGGGAGAATCGGTCATAATTCACTCCGATACGAATGGACTGTGTTAACCAGCGCGTGAACCGACTGAACAGGCGTTTCCGGTTGGATGCCATGCCCGAGATTGACGATTAATCGCGAGAAATCAACGATACTGTCGAGCATGTTACGCACGGCAACGGAAGTGGCCTCAGGCCCCGCGAAAAGCAACGATGGGTCCACATTTCCTTGAATTGCTTTGCCTGGTAAAGCTTCCATCGCAGTCCTCAATCGAAGACGATAGTCGACCCCAATCACTTCGCATGGAATTTCACCAACCAGATCGAGGTAAGGAGCTGCATTGTTTACGAATAGAATGCGGGGCACACCCGTGTCACTCAGAGACTCGAAAATGCGAGAAACGGGGACCGTAACGTACTCATAGAACGCCTCGTGCGACAATACGCCTCCGGAACTTTCGAATATCTGTATCGCTTGCGCCCCGGCTTCAATTTGCGCTCGTAAGTACTTTATCAAACTAATTTCCAGTAGATCGAATAGGGCTCGAGCCTCCTCGGGTCGCTCGTTCAGGAAACGCTTAGGCAGATTAAACGTCTTGCTGCTGCCGCCCTCGATGAGGTAGCTGGTCAGCGTAAAGGGGGAACCGGCAAACCCGATCAGCGGTGTATCTGGCAATACTCTTCTGATCTCACTCAAACCGTCCAACACGAAGTGCAGATCTTTCTGTGGTTCGATCCCCTTCATCACCTTTATATCATGGCAACTCCGAATTGGATTGCTGATCTTCGGCCCGCCGGCAGGAAATGTCACTTTAACCCCCATCGGCTCCAGCATAGTCAATATGTCCGAGAATAGAATAGCAGCATCAAACCCGAATTGTTCGATCGGTTGACGAACAACCTCTGCAATCAGCTTCGGCGATCGGCACAATTCCTGAAAACTTACCCGTTCACGAACTTTTTGGTATTCAGGCAGATAGCGGCCCGCCTGTCGCATGATCCAAACGGGCAGACGGCCGTCGTTACGGCAATAACAGGCCCTGAGAAATGAAGACTCGGTTAAACCCACGTATCGCTGCCCTCGGCCATGACATCCACCATAGTGTCGGCTATATCGTCCGGCAGTTTTCCACCGAGTACCGATGACACGCCGAAAATCGCCACTGTGCTTCCGACCAGCAGAGTCAAAGGGTATATCACACGCTGATTCTCTTCATGCCTAATCTGCGTGATCCTCTCAACAAACTCAGACCTGCTCGCCATTTCGGCCCAAATCACTACCGGATTTCCCGACATAGGGTATCTGTAGCTACGGCCAGAATTGTGATCGAGGGCAATTCGGGTCGCTGGCCTGAGTTTTCGAAAATACGTACTATAACTCCCTGAGTTAATTCTTACTCACTTTCCACTTTTTGAAAATAAGCCGACCAAGGCCGAAAATTGTCACGTTAATGTCATATCATGTGAAAAAAGTAACAATAATATGGATTCACCTATTAAATAGGCTGCTTAGTCTTATTCCCTCCGTTTCCTATGAAACTCCCGGCGTCTCCGGGAATCTCAATCCGTAATTGACAAATGGAGTCCACTTTCCCTGTAACCAATCCTGCCTGCACTGAGTATGGTGCATAACATGAGATGTCCGATTCTCATGCTCGGTGTTTTTCTTCTCGGAGGATGGCTTGACAACAACGATGCTCTCACCGCCTGCGAAGAGAACGAGAATACTCCGGCCCTGCTCCGGATTGGACCGGAACCCAAACGGCAAATTCAGATGACCGAAACCGGATCCCGGTCGATCCGAACTCCCAGCCTGTTCCGGGGTCATTTAATGTCGAGGCCTTTTCATGACTGGTTGGATGACATTCTATACAATTACCGTTTCCCAGGGCGTTTTTCTCTCTGTCGTCCTGCGGGCTACTGGTAAAAGTAATCGTACCGCCAACCGCATACTGTCCGTGCTGGTTCCGTTACTCACCAGTTACCTTCTGGACATACCGCCGTGATTCCACGACTTCTTCCATTCATTTCCGCACCCTTTCGGAATCACCATTCCCTTCTGGTGTCTCTTTAGGACGATCAGAAAAAGCGATACATGGTTTTCGAGGATGGTCCCGATTATTCGTTCCTACCTCTCTGACTCGGTCCGCTTCCCGAACACGAGATACAACGACGGCAGCACGATCAGCGTCAACGCCATGGAAGTCAGAACACCGCCGACAACGACCGTAGCCAGCGGGCGCTGCACTTCGGCACCGACACTGGTCGAGACCGCCATGGGCACGAAACCGAACGCCGCCACCAGGGCCGTCATGAAAACCGGCCGCAGCCTGGAGACAGCGCTTTCTCGAACGGCGGCATGGATATCGAACCCCTCGGAACGCAGCCGTTTGATCGTTGACACGAGCACGAGTCCATTGAGCACAGCAATGCCGGATAGGGCAATGAAACCGACCCCGGCCGAAATGGAAAACGGCATCCCCCGCAGCGCCAGCGTCACCACACCTCCCACGGCCGCCAGAGGCACACCGCTGAAGATCAACAAGGCGTCCCGTGCGGACTTGTAAGTCCAGTATAACAATCCGAAAATCAGGAACAGGGCAATCGGCACCACGATCATCAGCCGCTTGCGGGCGCGCTCCAGATTTTCGAACTGACCGCCAAGACGAGTAAAATACCCGACCGGCAGCGTGATTTCGGAGTCCAGGCGGTCCCGCAGTTCGTTAACGAATGAGCCGATATCGCGGCCACGGACATTGCACTGGACTACGATGCGTCGTTTGCTCCATTCCCGCGTGATGGTCGCCGGCCCTTCATCGAGCTGCGCCTTCGTCACCCTGTCGAGACCCACCAGACTGCCGCTCCTGGAGCGAAGAAGTACACGGTCGATGTTTTCCAATGCGTCAATCCGGGTCGTATCCACTCTGACCGCCAGCTCAAAACGTCGCTGACCTTCAAAAACATCACCGACAGTTATGCCGCCGATACTTTCGATAGCAGTGAGCACGTCGCGAGCCGTAAGACCGAACCGGGCCAGCCGCTGTCGGTCAACGCTCAGCCGCAGTTGTGGTTGCCCGGTCAACTGCTCCACCGAAACGTCCTCACTCCCCTCGATCTGCTCGACGACCGCCGCAATTTCCTCAGCTTTTTCTTCCAGAACAAACAAGTCGTCGCCGAACAATTTGATCCCGATATCGGAGCGAATACCCGCGATCATTTCGTTGACGCGCATTTCGATCGGCTGTGTGAAAATACGATTTTGGCCCGGCAGGTCGGCTAACTTGTTGTCGATCACGGTCACCAGCTCTTGCTGCGTGCCGGCCCGGGTCCACTGATCCCGGGGCTTCAACGATATGAACATGTCCGAGAGCTCCAGACCCATCGGATCAGTGGAGAGCTCCGCGGTACCGGTCCGAGTCCAGATCAATTCGATCTCATCCGGAAAAGCTTCCAGCAGTTCCTGTTCGATCCGCGTGTTGTATGCTACCGACTGGTCCAGTGAGATCCCGGCCAAGCGAACCAGATTGATCACTATCGTCCCCTCACTAAGACGTGGGACGAACTCGGAGCCCAACTGTCGGAACAAGATCACTCCGCCCACGATCAGGAGTAACGCGGCAACGATCACAGTACGGCTATACTTGAGAGTCCTTTGCAGAATCGGCCGGTAGAGATTACGAATCCAGAGCACGAATGTCGGTTCTTCATGTCGCACTCTCCGCGTGAGAAAGGTGGCTATCATCGCGGGTAAGACAGTAAACGACAATATCAATGACCCGGTCAGTACAAAAACGACAGTCAGCGCCATGGGCCGGAACAACTTGCCTTCTATCCCCTGCAACGTCAAAATGGGCAGGTATACGATAATGATGATCAGTTCCCCAAATAAAGTCGGCTTGCGCACCTCCAGAATGGCCTCCTTTATCACATCCAGACGGGTCATCCCTTCTCCCGCCTCAGTCAATCGGCGAACGGAGTTTTCGACTTGTATCACTGCGTTGTCGACCGCCAGCCCGAAATCGATAGCGCCCAGACTCATCAGGCTCCCGACTATGCCTACCCGCGACATCATATCGAAAGCGAACAACATGGACAGCGGAATAGCTGAAGCGACTATGAGCCCGGCCCGGATATTTCCGAGAAAGATGAACAAGATGACAATTACGAGGACTGCCCCGTAAAACAGGTTATGCTCCACCGTCGACAGCACCTCCTTGACCAGTTCCGTCCGTTCATAGACCGGCTTAGCCATAATTCCCGACGGCAGCCCCTCCTGTGCCTGTTCCAGCCGCTCGGCCAAGGCGCGCGTGACTTCAGCCGCATTTTCCCCGGTAATCATGAATCCCAACCCCAGCACCGCCTCACCCTCACCGTTGTACGTTGTTGCCCCGCGTCGAATCTGGTGACCGATGGCGACTTCGGCTATATCCGCAACCGAAACCGGCACGGTTTCAAACGAGGCGACAATTATATCCTCGATTTCCGCTACCGACTCCACCACGCCGATGCCCCTGATCAGAGTCATCTCGCCGCCTCTGTTGATCTGACCGCCGGGAACGTTGCCCAGTTCCTCTTCGACCGCGGATACCACTTCATGGAGCATCAGGTCGTACCGGGCCAACCGGGAGGGTTCAAAGAGAATCTGATATTGTTTGACGAAGCCGCCCCAGCTGTTTACCTCGGCCACGCCGGGTACGGCCTGCAGCTGCGGCTTAATCAACCAGTCCTGCACGGTCCGAGCCTCCGACTCGTTCTCCGAATCGCTGACAACGATATAATGGAATATCTCGCCCAGCCCCGTCGAGACTGGACTGAGTTTCGGCGCCTCCACGCCGGCGGGAATGTCTACCGACACGAGCCGTTCACTGACTTGTTGACGCGCCAGATAGAGATCGATCTCCTCCTCGAAAATCGTCGTAATCTGACTCAGCCCGTACTTGGTAACCGAACGCACCTCCGTCAGACCGGCCAGGCCGGTCAACGACTGTTCGATCGGGTAAGAAACCAGCCGCTCCATGTCCTCCGGTGACCAACCGGGCGCCGACACATTGACCTGTACCAATACCGGCGTCGTGTCAGGAAACGCATCAAACGGCAGGTTAAAAAGTGCGATGAGCCCCAGAACCGCCAACAGGCCGGCCACGACCAGTACCACGTACCTGTAGCGCAGAACGAATTCAACGATATGTTTCAGCATCGGTGCTCTAGCCGGCCGCTTCCAGCGCGCAGCAGCCGGCGCCGATGCTGGATTTCTTCAGCTCGGTCTTCAGCAGGAAGGCACCATCAACGACGATATTGTCGCCTTTATCGACGCCCGCCGTCACCTGGTAATAGTCACCGCTGCTGCCGACCAACGACACCTTTCGCGGACGGTAGCGCATATCGGACTCCCGGACAAACACCACGTTGCAGCACCCCTCCCACTGTACGGCGTCACGGGGGACCAATACTCCCGGCTGATCCAGTGGCTGGGTGATGGCAACGACACCGAATTCTCCGGCCTGCAGACCCGCATCGGGATCGAGTACCTGGGCCCGCACCGTACCGGTCCTAGTATGGGGATCGAGAAACCGGGAGACCCAGATAACTTTGGCCCCGACGCGCTTCAAACCGCGACCATCAGAGGTGAACGTCAGGGACTGCCCAACGCTCACGTCCCTTAGCTGCTGCTCGGTCAGTTGGGCCTCAATCCACATCGCTTCCGGATCCGCTATTCGGGCAAAGGCGTAGCCGGCTTCACGCATTTCCCCCAGTTGCGCGACGCGTTCTACCACGATTCCGCTCGTACGCGCTCTGAGAGGAAACTGGTTGGAAATGTTCTTTTGGTCCAGCAGGGAACTTATATCGACATCAGTCATACCGGCCGACTGCAGCAGCCCTCTGGCGCTGGTCAATTCCGCCTGCGCCTGCTCGGAGAGAGCTTCTTGCCTCTCGTAATCGGCATCGCTGATCAGGTTGCGCGACCTGAGATTATCGTGGCGCTCTAACTCTTTCTTCTGCACTGCGTATGCCGCCTGAGCTTTCAGCAGATCCGCCTGCAGTCTGGCGATTTCCGGTGCCTGCAGAATGGCCAGGATATCCTTTCGCTCAACATGATCGCCCGGCGACACGAGCCACTGCGATACCAGGGCCGGGATGGTTGTGGTCACTATGTGCTGTTCCGCCTCGTCAAACGTGACCTCGGCCGGAGCTTCGATAGCATCTTCCAGCGCGGCGGCGCGAACCTGAGCCAGTGACAACCCCATACGATGCGCGGTGCTCGCTGAGGCAAACTGGATGAGGGCTCCGTTGGTGGCGCAAACGGCGGCGTTGGGACGGAAGTTCAATGAAATCTCAATGTCGTCCTCTACCATTTCATCGGCCGTGGCAGCCAGTATCCGTTCCTGGGGGAACTCGATTCCCGGATTGCAGAGCCGACAGTGGGACTCGGGTATACCGTGTCCGCCACACCAGTCACCCGACGCTTTGAATTCTTCGATCAACTCCGGGTGGCACAACGTGCACTCGGATTCCGGCACGGCGTGTCCGGCGCACCAGTCCAGGGGCTCCCCTGCAGCTGACATGTCCCCTTCCAATCTGTAATTGGAGCCGGCAGCCAGTATCCGTTCCTGGGGGAACTCGATTCCCGGGTTGCAGAGCCGACAGTGGGATTCCGGCAGGTCGTGTGGGGCGCACCAGTCACCCAATGCTTTGAAGTCTTCGATTAACTCCGGATGGCACAACGTGCATTCCGATTCCGGTACCGCGTGGCCGGCGCACCAGTCGAGGTTTTCCGACCCCGCGAGCCGGAGTTCCGCTTCAGCTTCGCCCTCAGATTCATGATCATGACCATGCTGTTCACCGGGACCATGATTGTGACCGGCCTGCTCGTCGACCGTGGCAACGGCTGCGGAGTCGGAATCGGCTTCTCCTGCCCCGAAGAAGTAAAAACCGGCCCCGAAGACCACAACGATGACAACAATGCCTATTATGAATTTGCTGTTTGTTTTCATACGCACTACACCTCACTCATTAGCTTCTAACATGGTCTTTCTGGTAGAAAGACAGATCCCCGGCGACAGAATCTGTTCTGCTCCGGTACGTCAATTCGGAATTGAGGGGATTAGACCCCGCTCAGGTGCAGTTCTGAGGGGGATGGTCGATGCCGTTGTACCATTCCTGATCGTGTTTGCAAAGCTTGATGACAATCAGACCTGATACCGCATGGGGGATGTTATCATACGCAGGGTATGACATATCCATAAGAATCAGCGTTGGCAGACAATTGAGACAGAAACAGAACTCGGAGCATTCGCACTCGCATTCACAATCGTCCCCGCAGTCGTCGGCCAGAATTTCAACGGAAAATACCAGGCAAAGAGACATCAGAAGTCCTAGGACGACCAGTGCACGAAAGAGGTTATTCGATATTTGTTTCTGCATATACGTTTAACAACGATTCTCTTGAGCGGTTTCGATAATTATCGGTAAGTATAGTATATTTTCGGGATTTGGCAAGGGAAAAATAGATTCAACCGGGAGATGATAGGCAGGGCCGGCCAGTACCGACATGAGCGGCAGATATGAACATCTGCCGGCCACATGCTGAAAGCAGGACAGGCCCACTCGGGGGCTTGACTGCCTGTCATTCGTAGGGACAGGTCGCGACCTGTCCGACCGAACGTCTACGACGCCTTTAAACTCCCAAACGCCCCCAGCCCCGGATATATCGCCTGGCGGCCCAACTGCTCCTCGATCCGCAGCAATTGGTTGTACTTGCATATCCGATCCGTCCGGCACAGCGAACCCGTCTTGATCTGGCCCGCCCCGGTAGCGACCACGACATCGGAGATCGTCGTATCTTCGGTTTCGCCGGATCGGTGCGAGACGACGGCCGTAAAGCCCGCCCGGTGCGCCATGTCAATGGTGTTCAGGGTCTCGGTCAGGGTACCGATCTGATTCAACTTGATCAAAATGGAATTCGCCGACCCTTCCTTTATTCCACGCGCCAGCCGTTTGGAGTTGGTGACAAACAAGTCGTCGCCCACTATCTGTATCCGGCTGCCCATCCGCTCGGTGAACTTCTGCCAGCCTTTCCAGTCGTCCTCGGACAAACCGTCCTCGATCGATATGATCGGATAGCGGTCGCACAACCCGGCATAGAAGTCGATCATTTCGTCCGAACTCAACGCCTTGCCCTCAGCTTCCAGATTGTACTTCTTCGTTTCGGCATCATAGAATTCGGTCGAGGCCGGGTCGAGCGCAAGGCGGATCTGCTCACCGGCTTTGTAGCCCGAAGCCGTTATCGCTTCCATAATGACTTCGAGAGCCTCTTCGTTGGACTTGAGATCCGGTGCAAAGCCGCCTTCATCGCCCACGGCCGTATTATATCCTTTGGCCTTGAGGACCTTTTTAAGATGCCCGAATACCTCCGCCCCCATGCGAAGGGCCTCGCCGAAACTCTCGGCGCCGACCGGCATGATCATGAACTCCTGAAGATCGACATTGTTGTCGGCATGCTTGCCGCCATTGAGGATGTTCATCATCGGCACCGGCAATACCCGGCGGTTGCAGCCGCCGATGTACTCGTACAGAAAGCGGCCCCGCGATTCCGCAGCCGCCTTGACATTGGCCAGCGACACGCCCAGCAGCGCATTGGCGCCGAGCTTTCCCTTGTTTTCCGAACCGTCCATATCGATGAGATACTCGTCGAGCGCGATCTGGTCGAACGGATCGATATCATCCGACATCAGCGCCGGACCGATTTTCTCATTCACGTTTGCCACTGCCTTGGAGACGCCTTTGCCAAAATACACCTTCTTGTCACCATCGCGCAGTTCCACCGCCTCGTGGGCGCCGGTCGAAGCACCGGAAGGTACCGCGGCCCGGCCCAAAGTGCCGTCAGTCAGGCAAACGTCAACCTCGATTGTCGGCGTCCCCCGGCTGTCGAGTATTTGGCGGGCATGGATATATCGATAATCTGACATCGTGGGTCCTTTCTTTGTTTCTATGTCCAACTCTTGGCGAAAGTAAACAGAGAGAAAGGCAGAGGCAAGCATAAAGCCGGCGCGGGGTACGAACCGGACACATAGGTAACAGCCGCTGACGGTCGAGTTCAACGCTTTGTGAAGCAAGCTGGAAACACGGCACTACGCCCTACATGACTATGCCGCGCCCCCCTCTTAAAGGCTATGGGGCTGACTGTAACTTGAACTCGGACAGCCACATATAATTTGGCACAGGAGTTGATGTCGATCAGAATGAAACAGAGACATCCTCTGCAGGGTCAGCGGATTCAAAGCAAGCTGATCCGGGGCCGGCAAAAGCCGGCCCCTTCATTTTTGATGCCGGCTACGGGCAATCCGGGGGCGCCGGGCCACCGCGGAACATAAAATCTACCAAATAGGTCAAGTCCGCGACGTCAATAGGTCCGGCGGCAGAAGATATGCTGTTGAAACCTGCTCCGGAATAGGTGCCGGAGTCAATCAGAATAGTATCTCCGGCGCCGGCAATTCCAAGGGCCGATTGTACACTGGGTTCATCATTTGGAACATCAATTGTTGAACTCTCGGCGGTCACAGTGAGGAAAACGAGAATAGCCAAAGCTCCAAAAAACTTGATTTTTCCTCCTCCGTTGTATGAAGTACGCCTCAATATACCAAAATAGATCTCTACGTCAATAGCAAACGAAACGCTGCCTCCGCCGGCGTGTCACACCCTGCCGTTAGAGAGCGAGGACGTTCCGGAACATGTTAAGGACCCCACCGCAAGCAGCGGGCGACCCGTTACCCGCCCGTCAGCGCCTTCTTCAATGCAGAATGCAAACGGGCGTTGCTGGCCAATATGTTCTTGTGAAAAACGGAGTAGGCTTTCCCATCTACCTGCGTCACTTTGCCCCCTGCTTCTTCGACCATCAACTTCGCGGCCGCCGTATCCCACGGATGCAGGTAAAACTCCCAGAACCCGTCCAGTCGCCCGCAAGCCAGCCAGCACAAATCGAGCGCGGCCGATCCCGCCCGCCGCACCGCCTGGGCCGTTTTCACCATCCGGGCGAACAAACCCAGGTTGTTCTTCCGCGCGGTCCGCACGTTGTACGCGAAGCCCGTGGCCAAAAGGGCGCGCTGGAGTTTCCGTTCCGATGATACATGAATCCTGTGACCGTTCAAGTGTGACCCCAGCCCCCGACCGGCCGTGAAGATTTCGTCCCGTTCCGGATCATAGATAACACCAACTATTATCCGGTTTTCATGTTCGACCGCGATCGACACACAATAGACCGGAAAGCCGTGGGCGTAATTAACGGTACCGTCCAGCGGATCGATCACCCAACGAAAAACGCTGCCGTTATCGTCACCGCCGCCCTCTTCGGCCAGTATTGCATGATCCGGGTAACGCTTGTTGATCTCCGAAACGATGAACTTCTCGGACTTGAGATCGGCTTCCGTCACGGGATCGATACGCCCTTTGTAACGCACCTTATGCTGTTGGTCGAATCTCTTCTTGAGTATCTCCCCCGCGCCCAGGGCGATATCACTTGCCGATACGAGAAGCTGCTTAATTTGTTTCTTCGAGACCGCCATCCCGTTACTTGCTTGGAGTAGGTGTCATCGTATCCGTCACGGGATGCTCTCGGTACTGCATCTGGTACAACGTATGGTAAATGCCGCGCTGCTGTAACAGCTCTTTGTGTTTACCCATTTCACGCAGTTCGCCATGGTGTAACACGATAATCTTGTCCGCTTTCTCGATAGTCGAAAGTCGATGCGCAATCACAATCGAGGTTCGACCCGCCATCAGCTCCTCCAGCGCCTTCTGAATCAGGATTTCCGTTTCGGTGTCGACCGAGCTGGTCGCCTCGTCCAGAATCAGGATATCGGGGTCAAACGCCAGTGCTCGCGCGAACGACAGGAGCTGCTTCTGCCCGGTCGAAAGCGTGGAGCCGCGCTCTTTGACTTCCGTATGGATGCCGTCCGGCAGATTCTTGAGAAACCTGTCGAACCCGACCCGTGTCAACGCCTGCTTGACAGCCTCATCGGAGATGTCCGAATTTCGCAGGCGGACGTTTCCGGCATAATCACCCGCAAACAGAAACACATCCTGAAGCACCAGCGCCATGCGCTTGCGAAGATCGTGCAATGTCATATTGGACAGCGGCACACCGTCCACCTTCACGCTGCCCCGCTGATAATCGTAAAAGCGGAACAGGAGCGAGATCAGCGACGTTTTCCCGACCCCGGTGGCGCCGACGATAGCCACTCGTTCACCCGGCTCCACCGAAAACGATACATTTTTCAGCACCCAGTCCTTCTCTTTATATGCAAACCAGACATGGTCGAATTCGATCTGACCGCCTTTCTTGGCCGCCCGCACCGGCTGCGGCGGATCGACCACCTCCGGTTCGGTGTCCAGCAGTTTGAAAATCCGTTCCGAGGAAGCCATGGAGGATTGCAGAATATTGTATTTCTCCGAAAGATCACGAATCGGATAGAAAAACCGTTCCACCAGAAATATGAAAGCAGTCAGCTCCCCATACGTCAGCCGACCGTCCAGGATCCGCACACCGCCATAGTAAAGCAACAACGCCACCGACGCGGCTCCGATTATCTCCACCGCCGGATAGAACATGGCATAGTAGATAACCGACCGATGGTGACCTTTCCTCAGATCCCTATTGATCTCATCGAATCGCACCCGTGTCCGTTTTTCCCGCGTGAACAACTGAACCAGCATCATACCGGTAATGTGCTCCTGGGCGAAGGCGTTCAGTCGCGCCAGCTTCAATCGCACCACCCGGTACGCATCCCGAGCCTTAGCTCGAAATGCAAAAGTCACGAGAACCAGGAGCGGCACGACGACGAACGTAATCAAAGCCAGCTGCCAGTTCATGTACAACATGGCCCCGACTATGAGACAAAGCATGAAGATGTCGCCAATAATGGATACCACCCCGCTCGAGAACATCTCGTTGAGTGTATTCACGTCGTTCGTGACGCGCGTTACCAGTCGCCCGACCGGATTGCGGTCGAAGAAACCCAGGTGCAGTCTCTGCAGGTGCCGGAAGATCTGTATCCGCAGGTCGTGTTGCACGTGCTGGCCCAGCCAGACCGTGGACATCACCTGAGCGTAGCTGAAAACGAGAATCAGGACGATGATCCCCAGATAAAGGAGAGCGACGTTGCCAAAACCCTCCGTCGTCTGCGTCTCGATATACTTGTCGATACCGTGTTTGGTGACGAAAGCCAGTGAAATTTGAGCCGATGCTGCCAGGAAAATAAAGGCTGCGGCCGCGACCACCACCCAGCGATAGGGTCGCATATATCCCAGCAGCCGCCTCATCAAACGAGCGTCGTACGCTTTACCCAGCGCCTCTTCTTCGTGGTAATTCACGGCGCTCACAATCGCTCCAGCTCCTCTTCCAACAGTTGCGAACGGTACAGCTCGGCATAATATCCGTCACGATCCATCAATTCCTCATGATTGCCCTGCTCGGCAATCCGCCCGTCTTCCAGATAGATGATCGTGTCGGCATCCTTCACCGATGACGCCCGGTGGGATATTATCATCGAGGTGCGTCCGGCCAGGACCGATTTGATACGTTGCTGAATCTCGTGTTCGGTTTCGGTATCCACGGCCGACGTGGCGTCATCCAGGATGAGTATCGACGGCTCAATCAGTATGGCGCGAGCTATCGCGGTCCGCTGCTTCTGACCGCCGGACAGCGTAATGCCGCGTTCGCCGACCATAGTATCATACTTCTCCGGGAAGTCCTCGACGTCCTTGTGGAGAGCCGCCATCTCGCTGGCCTGCCGAATCGCCTTGCGATCCGCCCGCGCACTGCCGAAACGGATGTTCTCTTCAATCGTGTCTGAAAAGAGAAATGTTTCCTGGGTGGCAAAACCCACATGGCGCCGTAACTTCTCCAGGTCCCAATCGTTGATATCGACGCCATCGATGAAGATCCGTTCTCTCTCGACCGGGTACAGCCGCGCAATCAGGTTGACGAGAGTCGTCTTCCCGGAGCCGGTCAACCCGATTATCCCCACCGTCTCGCCGGCCCGTATTCTGAGATTGATATCTTTCAGTACGGGCTGACCATTATAAGCGAAACGCAGATTTCGAAATTCGATATCACCGACAACCGGTGCACGGTGCGGTTGGCCGCTCTCATTCGTGACATCGGACCTGGTCCACAGCAGACGATTGATCCGGTCCAGCGAAGCCGTACCGCGCTGATACAAAGAGACCACCCAACCCACGGCGATGACCGGCCAATGCAGCATACCGAGATACCCGAAGAAAGCAATAATTGTGCCCAGACCGAGCTCCCCGTTGATGACTTTCATCCCGCCGAAATAGAACACAACCAGATAAGACACAGCCGCTACCAGTCGCATGAGAGGAATGAACACACCTTGAAGTTTGGCCAGATCCATGTTCAACGAAATATACTTGCGGGACAACCCGTCGTAGTTTTCGATCTCCGGCTCCTCCTGTAGAAAAGCCTTAATCACACGCATTCCCGACAGATTCTCCTGGGCAGTAGCTGTGATAGCCGCAAAATGCTCCTGAATGCGTGCCTGACGCTTGTGCATCATATTGCCGATCTTGTTGACGGATATCGGCAATACAATGAGCGGCAGAACAGCGTACAATGTCAGCTCCGGTGCGAAATAGACCATAAGCGACAGGCCAATCGCCAGATTGACCACTGCATTGGCCGAATACATGATAGCCGGCCCCGCCAGTTGTCTTACGGCTTCCAGATCGTTGGTCAGACGCGCCATTATGTCGCCGGTGCGATTCTGATGGTAGAACGACGGCGACAGTCGCAGCAGATGCACAAACAGTTCGTTGCGAAGATCGTATTCCAGGTAACGCGACATCCAGATAATCGTGCGGCGGGTGGCAAACCGAAAGACACCGGAAAGAATGGCCAGACCAATTGTCAGCAGGGCGTAATTTCTGATCTCCGAAAGAGAGGCGTGCTGCTGCAAGCGATCGACTATTCGCCCGATAATCGCCGGTGTCAGCAGCATCAAAGCATTGGAAGCGACTACGGCAAAACCGCCCCATATCAAATAACCGCGATACTGGCGAAAGTACTTGGTCAGCGTCGAAAATCTGCTTTTTCTGTGCGCGGAGCCGGAAGCTTCGGTGGTCATGCAATCACTTACCAGTCTTGGCTAAGAGTAATTCCTATAGATCGGTAAGTTATAACAACGAAACAACCTAATAGTTCAGGAGATTGGCGAACAGATGGATCGCCTCGAGATTCAAGTCCGAGACCAATTCCAGCAAGGGCAAACCACAGTAGACAACGTGTCCCTGGCTGAAGCGAGACACCGACAACAACGCTCCCCCGTTTTTAGTCTCCAGTATTTTCTCGGCAGGCGCTGCCAGGGCCGAGCTCACTCCCCGCGCCCGCTCAAAGGACGTGAGAAGGTCTTTCACCAAGACAACGTACGGCTGGTTCAGAACCCGAGCCTCCGGATGAGGATTTACCACTCTGGATTTGTCGATCATCTCGAAAGCCGGGTACAGCGACAAGGGCAATACACCTTGCGGCCAGTCATCCGGCTGGCCCATAATGACAATAGACCCGCCCTGCCGAACATAATCCGCAAACCTATCCTTAATCTTACGAAACGATACATATTGACGGAAGGAACCGGAGCCTATAATCAGAACATTATAGGCGGCCAGATCGGCGGTGAGCAGTCCCCGATCGGTGAGCGGCCGGAAAGCCGCATCGGTCATGCCGAGAATATCCTCCAGCAGGCCCGACGTATCCGGCAGGAACCCAACCTTGACCGTATCGGCGACCCGGCAGGAGACTGTTCTCACCAGCGCTGTGTCCGCTGCGATCAGTTGGCCGCCTGTGGACAGCGAAAGCACCAATCGCTGTACCCCCGGCTCGAACAGCTCCGAAATCGAAAACGGAATGCGGACCGTAATGTACGTAGTATTATTCTCCAGTTCGAGTTCCTTGCGATATGCCCCGGCAAAGAGACCACGCGGCGTCTCGAGATTGAGATTCACCGTCCCGGCATAAGAAAGAGGTTTCCGGATAGCGGCATGGATCGTTGTTGAGGTTACGATGCGATCGACGTTCAGACCCGATAACGGCGGTACGAAATAGAAGTCCGGTTCGAATACTATTTTCAGTTCGGGGGGTTCCCAGGTCGGCACAGCGCTTCTCATTTTCAAAGGGATTTGCCCATATTGCAGCTTCGCAGTGAAGACCAATGGATCAATTGCGTGTCGCGCCGACGTAACGTCGTCAAGATCGACCAGGTATTCGCGCACAAAGGTCTGATGCGGCAACACCGTCTTCGGCACGGAATCAATAACGGTCATCGTAGTATCTTCCAGTCGACCGAACAGGATCGAGTTGAGCCGTATCTCACTCGGACCTTCGACAGACAGGGTCGCCCGATACTTGAGTTTGGGTCCATGGGCGGATTCCCTGTTGATGATCTTGCCTTCCCAGTTCAGCCCTGCCGCTTTTGTCGCCGCTCGTTGAGCTTCATCTGCCAGTTCATCGAAATAGGCTTTCAGGTCTCTATGGGATGCAACAGCAGGATCGCCCGATATAGCATCATATAAATCGAGGTAGGCGCGATACCCCCGCAGGACAGACTCCGCCTGTTCCCGACCGGAAGTTCGTTTCGCCTTTTGAAACGATGAAACGAAATCCTCCGCTAGCTTCACCAGAGTTGCCTTCTTCGGACCATCCGGAAGTACCTCTTCAAGGATACTCGTAAGTCGAAGCAACGGCAGGTCCTGGACGATACTGACGGTCGGCTGACTGGTATCATGCATACCCCGGAATTGCCGGTATCGGGAGAAGGTCGCTCGATCAAGTATATCAACCTCGAACTCGACACCCAGGCGCCTCACACCGTCGCGTATACGTTCCTCATAGATGCCGAATAACTCACGGGTGTTGATGATGACCATACCGTCGATGTCGGTTTCGATTCGCTTTTTGTGAGCCCGGTTGAACGCTTTGACAATGCCAAAGTAGTTGTCACCAGGTTGTTGCCTGGATAGTACGTGGTCGGCAAATGACGCCATCAGCGCATCATCGGAATAGTTGTCGACTATTACTATGTCCGGCCATCTGGACGAAAAGAGATGAGTCGTTATGGAGTCAAACTGAGTCGAATCGCTGTCCGGTACGTAGAATCTGGTTAACACGAAATCTCGCTCCGGTAGCTGTCGCCGTTGTGAGCCGACAGCCGTTCTTCGTTCCAGCGTCACGATTTGGATCTCTACTCCATAGACGTCGCTTAGATAATATAGGATCGGCCAGTCGATTGCTCGGGCACTGTCGACAATGTAGAGAAGCTCGATGTCACACAGCGCATAACGGACCATCGTACTCTTGTCGACGGACTGTGAATGGGCCGGGAGGACGGTCACCAACATGACCGCGACCAGCGCGGCGGCTCGGATTGATCGGCTAAAACGCATCATAGATATATATCGGCAGCCGGAGGGCTATGTCAAATATGAAAACGGCTCCATGAGCGTTTGCAGCAGAAGCCCGAAAGTCTGTTGCGGCAGGTCCTGCGAATCCACATAAGTGGATTCGCAGGACCTGCCGCTCTTACCTGCTGCCGAACTCGACGTTACGCCGATTCCCGCGACTACCGAAGACAGGAGCGCGAACCAGCTCTTGTGTGTCCGATTGTTGACAAGAAGCGGCCAAAAAAAAAAGCCGCCTGCGGGCGGCTTTGTCGGTTTAGATTATCTGCTTTTCTCGAAGTTTGGCAAACAGTTTGTCGGCCATTTCCTCCGGTGTCTCACCCTCAATCAGTTCGCCCTTGGGGCGTGGTGACGGGGGAGCGACTTGGGTCGTCTTGGTCCCGGAATCGGCCCCCAGGCCCGCGCCATCCAGGCCAAGATCGGCAGCCGACCACTTGGTGATCTGCTTTTTCTTAGCCGCCATCTTGCCCTTCAACGAAGGCAGACGCGGTTCATTGATCTCTTTTACCACCGATATAACCGCTGGTAAGGATAGCTCCACTGCGTCATAACCTTCTTCCGTCGTGCGATGGACGACCGCCTTTTTATCGTCCATAGACTCGACTTTTTTTACGAACATGGCTTGCGGCAAATCCAAATGAGCCGCCACTGCACCCGGCACCTGGGCCGAATCCGAATCGATCGCCTGCTTGCCCGCCAGAACCAGATCGAACGAGTCCAGCTTTTTCAAGCCGGCCGCCAGGATCTTTCCCGTAGCCTGCTGGTCCGAACCTTCAAACAGCTCATCGCTCAACAGATAAGCGTCATCGACTCCCAAAGCCAGGCAATTGCGCAGGGCTGATTCAGTACGGTCCGTGCCTACCGACATCACCACACACGTACCGCCGTGCTTCTCTCTCAATCGCAAAGCTTCTTCAACGGCGTATTCATCGAAGGGATTCACGGTTCCGGGACCCTGCGGCAACACCACCTTGTTGGCCGCCTCATCGACCTTAATAAGGGCAATCTCCGGCACCTGCTTTACCAGGACAACTATGTTCATAACAACTCCAGTCTTAAACCATATTCTTCATCAATCAGTTAAACAATATCTGCAATGCTCCCATTCAAGTCAAGTACCGGCCGAGACTGATATCGATGATTCCACAAAAAAGAAGCCTGTCGTAACGACAGGCTTCCCCAAATACGTCTAAAGCCGACCAGTCTCAGCGCTTAACGACGACGCCGTGTGGCTTTCTTCTTAGTGGCTTTCTTCTTCGTCGGCCGCTTTTTGGTGGCTTTCTTCTTGGTAGCCTTCTTCTTGGTGGCTTTCCTCTTCGTGGCTTTCTTTTTGGTCGCCTTCTTCTTGGTGGCTTTCTTCTTCGTGGCTTTCTTCTTCGTGGCTTTCTTTTTGGTAGCCTTCTTTGGTGCAGCCGGCTTCTTCAGACCAAGTGCATTGATCTTGGCACTTACCGAAGCCAGCGAACGCCGCAGAGTTTTCGCTATCTGAGTTGCAGTCTTCGTCTTGTAGAGCTGTTTAAGCTTGGCAATCTCTGCAGCGGTCCAGGCCTTGGCGCCCGGCCGCAGACCTTTCTTCTTCGTGGCTTTCTTCTTTGTTGCTTTCTTTTTTGTCTTGCGCATTGACCGATTCTCCCTTTGGAAGGTTAATGATTCAGTTTATTGTTCTTCACATTCTTCATGGCATTGTCACCTTGCTGCATTCATTCTGTTCAAAATCGCGACTTATGTTAAACGTTGTCAACATAAAACACGCGAAAAAACACTGCTAATTCGAAACACGAATATAACCATCATCGTACGATTTCGACGACGGTTGTCACATCCCCTGTAATTCGAACCGCGAAATTCAGTAACGAGTGCTATTGACGCCGAAATCACTTCGTGTCGTTATCTTCTCACCGGCGGTCAATGCGCGTTGCCAAGAACATTCCACGGTTCTCTTGCATCATCTCCACAGTTTGTGACGGTGTGTGCCTTCATGGTCTCCGCCATCGACAGACTTGCCATGACTTCATGCTTAGTCACCCCGCGTGGAGTCGAAAGGTGAGAATACGGCGAGAATGTCCCTTGCCACAAACCCGTCTCTGCGATTAACGGATAAACCCAGCTGTAATTTGTGGAGCAAAAGGCAGGGATTGAACATGCTGAAAGAGAATGTTACTCTTCGTGCTTCCGGAAGTATTCCAGAGCTGCCGAAGCCGCCTGTTGCTCGGCTTCTTTCTTGGTGTGACCGGTTCCCAGCCCCACTCGTATCCGGCCGATATAGACGTCGACGCTGAACTGTTTGTTGTGATCGGGACCCGACTCCGATACAATTTCATAGCGCGGCATACCGTCCCCCCTGGCTTGCATGAGCTCGAGTAACTCGCCTTTGAAATTGCGTTTGGAAGAATCGGATATGATCTGCTCCTTCTTGGAGTAAATCAACCGGTGAACGACCTCTCGGGCGCCGGTCAGCCCACCATCCAAAAACACGGCGCCGATCACCGACTCCAGAGCGTCGGACACAATCGAGGCTCGCTCTCGCCCTCCGGACCGTTCTTCCTCGGGCGCCAGCAGCAGGTAACGATTGAGGCCCGAGTCTATCGCCATTTCCGCCAAGGTCGTCTCACTAACCAACAGGGCTTTGGTCTTGGTGAGCTCACCTTCACGGAGATCGGGGTGATCCTTGAACAGAAACTCGGCGATAACCAGACCCAGCACCGAATCCCCGAGGAATTCCAGCCGCTCGTTTGATTGCGAATATTCATCCTGCGCGTACGAGTATGAACGGTGAGTCAGCCCCAATCGTAATAACTGCACGTTCTTGAATCGATATCCAATGAGTCCCTGCACCTCTTCCGGGTTAATGGCGGAGGTCGTTTTCCGGCCCAGGCCGAGTGCGCGAATTAACTTGTTGCCGAGACCCATTTATCTACATCTATGGTTGACCATCCAATTTCCCGACCACCAAAGAAACGTTGTGACCACCAAAACCAAACGAATTGGATACGGCGTAGCGGATGTCGCACTGACGTTGACCTTCGGCCACGTAATCCAGGTCACACTCCGGATCGGGATGCTCCAGGTTTATGGTGGGGTGAATGATACCCGTCTCGATTGACTTCAATGCCACCATCATTTCTATCGCCCCGGCCGAACCCAGCAAATGCCCGATCATCGACTTCGTGGAATTGCACGGGATTTTGAAGGCGTGTTCCCCAAAGACCACTTTAATGGCCTTTGTCTCCGATATATCTCCGAGATTGGTGGCGGTGCCGTGTGTATTGATGTAATCGACCTCTTCGGGAGCGATGCCGGCGTCCTTGACGGCCATCTGCATGGCTCGTATGGCCCCATGTCCCTCAGGATGGGGGGCCGTGACATGGTAAGCATCGGCTGTCATGCCGCTGCCGAAAATCTCACCATAGATACGCGCGCCCCGGGCCCTGGCGAAGTCATACGATTCCAGCACTAGGCAAGCCGAGCCTTCCCCCATGACGAACCCGTCCCGCTCCAGATCAAACGGACGGGAAGCCGCCTCCGGCGCGTCATTCCGCGTCGACAGCGCCTTGGCTTGACAAAACCCCGCCAGCGCAGTCGGCGTGATAGTGGCCTCGGAGCCGCCCGTGATCATGACATCCGCTTCATCGCGCTGTATGATCCGCATGGCGTCCGTTATGGCATGAGCCGATGAGGCACAGGCCGATACCGTGGCATAATTCGGACCCCGGAATCCAAATCGGATCGATACCAACCCGGCGCACATGTCGATAATCATCATCGGGATGAAGAATGGAGAAACCCGTCCCGGACCCGATTTCTCCAACAGACTATGCTGTTTCTCGAAGGTCGAGATGCCCCCTATTCCGGAGCCGATCACGACCCCGCATCGATCAAGATCCAGCGCCTCTCTGTCAAGGCCGGCGTCCCGGAACGCCCGCTCGCTGGCCACGATGGCATACTGCTCGGACAAGTCCATGCGACGTTGCTCTTTTTTGTCGATGTACTCCGAGCTGTCGAAGTCCTTGACTTCGGCACCTATCCGAGTCGGATAGGAGTCGGTGTCGAAGCGGGTTATCGGTCCCACTCCCGACCGCCCCTCGAGCAGCGCCTTCCAGAATTCCTCGATTCCGCTCCCGATGGGAGACACGACTCCCATACCGGTGATGACAACTCTCTTTTTCACGTAGCCGGCGTCCCGGGAACCCTCCAAAGTCTAATTCGCCTTCGCCATGTGCGTATTGATATAGTTAACGGCGTCTCCAACCGATACGATCTTCTCCGCATCTTCATCAGGAATCTCAATTGAAAACTCTTCTTCCAGAGCCATCACAAGTTCCACGGTGTCCAGCGAATCAGCACCCAGATCGTCTACGAATTTGGCTTTTTCCGAAACCTGGCTCGCCTCCACCCCAAGCTGTTCAACGATGATTTCCTTGACTCTTTCTTCTACCGACATTCCTCAACTCCTTATGTAATACGTTCTTGTTGATTCTATGCAATTGTCAAGCCGCCGTCAACCGAGAGCACCTGTCCGGTGATATAGGCCGCGTCATCGGACGCAAGAAACAGAACTGCCGATGCTACGTCATCCGCGGTTCCGCTCCGCTTAATAACAACTCTATCCAAAAAATAGTTCTTGGCCGCCTCGGACAGGCTGCGCGTCATATCGGTGTCAATGAAACCGGGCGCGACCGCATTCACGGTTATACCACGCGAACCCAACTCCTTGGCTACCGATTTCGTCAATCCGATCAGACCGGCTTTCGACGCCGAATAATTGGATTGACCGGCATTGCCCTGGAGACCAATTATCGAACTTATGTTCACCAGCCGACCGGAACGTTGCTTCATCATGATTCGTGCCGCCGACTTGGTCACAAGGAACGCCCCTTTCAAATTGATGTCAAGCACCATATCCCAGTCTTTTTCTTCCATACGTACGGCCAGTCCATCACGCGTTACACCGGCATTATTGACGACCACATCAACCGAACCGAATGCTGCCAGCACCTGCTCGAACAGACGCTCCACGTCAGCGGCTTCCGTGACATTGGCCTTGATCCCGATCGCGTCCGGAGAGATCTCCGACGCCACTTGCTCGACGACTGCCTGATCAAGATCGCTAATAACGACTCTGGCGCCGAGCTTCGCAAATCGCTCGGCAATCGTCCGCCCGATTCCGCGTCCGGATCCGGTGACGACAACTGTCTTGCCCAAAAAATCCATCTTTGCAATTCCTACACCCGGACCGACATGATCTTCTGCACGTCTTCCAGCTTGTCGAGGTTAATTGTCTCTTGCGGCCGCATGTCTCGCTTCGCTAGACCGGATAGTACCTTACCCGGACCTATTTCTATAACCCGGGTCACATCCTGCTTCACAAGATACGACATAGTCTGGGCCCACTTCACCGGTGACGTCACCTGACTAACCAGCAACGATTTGATGGCGTCGGCGCTGGTGACGGGCTCAGCCGTGACATTAGCGATAACCGGTCGCCTCGGGTCTTTCCAAACGACAGTGTCCAGGTAGGCCTCCAGACCGTCCCGGGCCGGTTCCATCAACGGCGAATGAAAGGCGCCACCGACCTCCAGAAGCATCGCTCGCTTGGCCTTCGCCTGTTTCGCCAGATCGATGGCTTTCTCGACACTGACCACTTCTCCCGAAATTGCGATTTGAACAGCCGAATTGTAATTGGCCGGTATCACCACGCCGTCAGTCGACGCGGCGCTGCAGATTTGCTCCGTCTGGTCTGCATCCAGACCCATAATCGCTGCCATTGTACCCGGCTTCTCCCGACAGGCCGTTTCCATCAGCGCCGCTCTCTTGACCACGGCCTTGATCGCCTGCTCGAAGGTCATCGCCCCGGTGACCGCCAGAGCCCCGTACTCGCCCAGGGAATGACCGGCCGCGAAATCATAGGGCGGCAACTCGTCGCCCAGCACCGTCAATGCCGCCAGTGAATGAAGCAGAATAGCCGGTTGCGTATATCGCGTCTGTTTCAGTTGTTCCGCCGGACCATCGAACGACAGCCTGGCGATATCGAAGCCCATCTCCTTGGCGGCCAACTCATATAATTCCCGCACGGCCGGCGAATAGTCATACAAATCCCGGCCCATGCCCACGTACTGGGACGCCTGACCGGGAAAAAACAACACTGTCTTACTCATATCCTTACCACCTCAATAATACTGAACCCCAGATCAAGCCGCCGCCGTATCCACCCGAAGAATATAGTCCCCCGGGTGGGTACGGCCCTGACGGTTGGCGTCATCCAGTGCCAGCGGCACGGAGGCCGCCGA
Source organism: uncultured Ignavibacteriales bacterium (assembly GCA_964557855.1). Classification (GTDB taxonomy): domain Bacteria; phylum Zixibacteria; class MSB-5A5; order GN15; family FEB-12; genus JAJRZL01. Next base: position 33,947 of record CAZLBP010000023.1, read on the forward strand.
AGTGTTTCCATACTTGTCTATATTTAAGAACACCCGGTTTTTACCTATACCCAGGCGTTTTAGCAGCGCCTCGATGATTCTGATGTTAGCCTGATGGGGCACAACCAGGGCTATATCACGCGGTGTCAGACCGGCGTCCGCGACGACCTTCTTCGCCGCCGCAACCATTTCCCGTACCGCTACCTTGAATACATCCGAGCCGTTCATCATTATCTTGTCGCGGCCATTGAATTTGTAATCGGGCGTTATCGGATGCAGCGTACCGCCTGCTTCCATCCAGAGCCATTTACTCCTGATGCCGTCCGAACGCCTGAATGAACTGATCACCCCGCTGCCGTTCGTGGCAGGTCCCACCACGGCCGCCCCGGCACCATCGCCGAAAAAAACACAGGTGCTGCGGTCCTGATAATTGGTAATCGCGGACAGCTTCTTGACGCCGCATATCATTACCTTATTGTTGCGATGGGACCCTATGAATGAGGCCGCAATGGACAGACTGTTGATGAACCCGGTACAGGCTGCCACCACATCAAAAGCCACCACATTAGGCAATCCGAGCTTCTCCTGCACGATGCAGGCCTGCGAAGGCTGGCGATAATCCGGCGTCACCGTGCCGACAATGAGCAAATTGATTTCGTCCCCGCAGCAATTGGCCATGTCCAGGGCCTGACGACACGCCGCTGCTGCCATATCGGAACCGGCCAGACCGTTGTCGGCTATACGACGTTCCTGGATTCCGGTTCGGCTGACAATCCACTCGTCACTCGTTTCAACCATCTGCTCCAGATCAGCGTTGGTCATTCGCCGAGGCGGTGTAAACGATCCCGTTCCGAGAATTCTTGCTCTTATTGTTCGATCCATTTCCGTGTCTGAAGTGATTAGTTATCAATTCGTCGTGAATGCGACTCGTGATTTCTTTGGACGCCATCTCCCACGCTACCAGGTTGGCGTTACTGATCGCTTTGGCGTTCGACGATCCATGACAGATAATCACATTGCCGTTGACGCCCAGTAACGGCGCCCCGCCCGATTCCGCGTAGTCGAATCGGTTTCTCATCCGTTTCAGAAACGGCAGCAGCAGGACGGCGCCAACCCGAGAAAAGATATTGGTCTGTATCTGCCGCTGCATGGCGCTCACCAGCATGGGCTTGATGGACTCCGCAAACTTCAGCAGAATATTGCCCGTGAAACCGTCGGTAACAGCCACGTCAACCGATCCGGAAAGGATGTCCCGGCCTTCGATATTGCCGACGAAATTAATTGTGGACTCCTGTAACAAGCGACGGGCGTTGAAAATCAACTCGTTCCCCTTGCTGCGTTCCTCCCCGATCGATATCAACCCCACGCGAGGCGCTTCATGGTAAAAAATGACCTGGGAATAGACTGAGCCCATAACCGCAAACTGTGATAAATGCTGTGGTTTGCAGTCCACGTTGGCTCCCACATCCAACACCACGATCGGTCTCCCGGAAGAAGTGGGGAATATCGTCGTAATTGCCGGTCGACTGACTCCCTCGATACGTCCCAGAGTCAAGAGCGCCGTAGCCATGACCGCCCCGGTGTTCCCCGGAGAAACAAAGGCGCTCTTACGGTCCTCCCTCACCCGTCGCAGCCCGACCGATACAGAGCTATCGCGGATACGTACGCCCTCGGTGGCCGACATATGCATCGGCACCTCCCGCTCCGCATTGAGAATTGACACGTTCGACGGTACTTCTGACTTCCGGGAGAGGACCTCCTCGATATTATCCTGCCTGCCCACCAGCACAATCTCAGATTTGTCGCGGAGCTTCTCGGCAGCCTCAAGCCCGCCCTCGATTATCCCCTCCGGGCCGTTATCGGCGCCCATGACATCGAGGTATATCGTAATTCCTTGACTAGCGTCCATGCGGCCGGCTCAACTCAGTCCTTTCAACCGATTCTCCCCTACGCTTCTTTGGGTTGTATGATCTGACGACCGTTGTAATAACCACAGTGAGTACAGATATGGTGCGGCAGCCGTGGCTGGTGACAGTGCGGACAGTCGGTTACATTCGGGGCCGTAACGGTCCAGTGCGTCCGTCGCTTTCTTCCTCTGGCGCGAGAATGTCGTCTTTTGGGTAGCGGCATATCAGTTTCCTTCCTTATTATGTACCTTATCGTTCCAGCAGATCTCTCAGACCTTCCCATCTCGGATCTATGTCGTCCTGCTTGCACTCACAGGTGCTCGTATTACGATCAATGCCGCATTGCGGACACAGACCCTGACAATCGGCGCTGCACAACGGCATCATCGGAATGGTCAGAGTGATCGCCTGACGAACCATATCCGAAATATCTGCCTTTAATTCCTCACCTACAAGAAATACGTAATCTTCGTCGTCCGTAGCTTCTTGATGTTCCAACTCATATTGCTCGGGGGAGCATATGAAGAAATCCATGTCTCCCGTTAAACGCCGCTCAAAATGCTTCAAACAGCGAACACACTCCAACACCAGAGCGGCCTCGACGGTTCCCTGACAATAGTATTCTTCGCCGGTCTGCTGAATGGTCAGGTCAACCGTTGCGTCTTTTACACCAAGTACCCCCTGATAGTCGATATGAAAACTATCGGGGTCAGCCTCTAAACGCGTCCGAACCGGAAACGACTCGAACCGCTTCAGATACAATACCATAACCTGTTATAGTAAAAAACTACGCCTTCAAAGTCAAGTGGAAAAAGGAGAGGTAACTCTTTGAAATGTAAGAGCTTATAAGTCCATTATCGAATGCGCCGGCGGGACCGACTAATGCGTTTCCTTGTACACCCGGATCCTGTTCCTGGCTCGCTCTAAAGCCGCCCGAACTGCCGGCAAGTCGATGTCCGTCTCTCTCTTACCGGCTTCCACCAGACGCTGCCGCTGGCGGTCATACGCGGCCTGAGCCCGCTCGATGTCTATATCATCCGCAACCTCCACCGCATCGGCCAGAATTGTTGCCTTGTTGTGGGAAACTTCCAAAAACCCGCCGGACACTGCCATGATTTCCACCTTGTCGTTGGCATCGCTGAACTCAATTCGGCCCGGCTGCAACGCCGTGATAAGCGGTGCGTGATTCGACAGCACTCCCAGATACCCTTCAGTACCGGGAACCACAAGAGACTTGATTTCGGCTTCGTAAAAGACCCTCTCCGGTGTGACTATCGACAAATGGAACATCTATTCGCTCTTATTTCTTCGATTTTTCGAACTTTTCCAGTACTTCATCGATGGGTCCGGCCATGAAAAACATCTGTTCCCCGATGTGATCAAGCTCACCATCGATAATCATCTTGAAACCTTTGATGGTGTCCTCGACTTTCACATAGACTCCCGGCTTGCCGGTAAACGCCTCGGCCACAAACATCGGCTGTGACAGGAAACGCTGGATCTTACGAGCTCGCTGAACAGTAACCTTATCCTCTTCGGACAACTCGTCCATACCCAAAATTGCGATGATGTCCTGCAAGTCCTTATACCGCTGCAGGATCTTCTGCACGTCGCGGGCAACCTTGTAATGCTCTTCACCGACAATCGCCGGATCGAGAATACGCGAGGTAGAGTCCAGCGGATCCACGGCCGGATACAACCCCAACTCCGCAATCTGACGCGAAAGCACCGTCGTCGCGTCCAGGTGCGAGAACGTCGTCGCCGGAGCCGGGTCAGTCAAATCGTCGGCCGGGACATAGATCGCTTGCACCGAAGTAATAGAGCCGGCCTTGGTGGAAGTAATGCGCTCCTGCAGACCGCCCATTTCCGTACCCAGGGTCGGCTGATAACCCACGGCTGACGGCATCCGGCCCAGCAGAGCCGAAACCTCGGAACCAGCCTGTACGAAACGGAAGATATTATCAATAAAGAGCAGCACGTCCTGACCCTGTTCATCCCGGAAATACTCAGCCATTGTCAGGCCGGAGAGCGCCACTCGCAAGCGCGCGCCGGGCGGCTCGTTCATCTGCCCGAACACCATCGCGGTTCGGGCGATAACCCCGGATTCGGTCATTTCCAGCCAGAGGTCATTACCTTCACGGGTGCGCTCACCGACACCGCAGAATACGGAATAGCCGCCGTGCTCGGTCGCGATATTATGAATCAGCTCCTGAATGATAACCGTCTTGCCGACGCCGGCGCCGCCGAACATGCCCACTTTGCCGCCTTTCACATACGGCTCCAGCAGATCGATAACCTTGATGCCGGTTTCGAACATCTCGGCCTGGGTGGCCTGATCTTCGAACGACGGGGCGGGGCGATGAATCGGCATGCGCACCGTTTCGGCCGGGATGTCGCCCTTGCTGTCGATCGGATCGCCCAGCAGGTTGAAGACTCTTCCGAGCACTTTGTCCCCGACCGGTACGGCAATCGGGTTGCCCATGTCTTCAGCGGGCATGCCCCGTACCAGACCATCCGTCGTCGCCAGCGATACGCACCGCACCACGTTGTCACCGATATGCAGGGCGACCTCGACCGTCAGATCGATGCCTTTTTCTTTGTCGACGATCGCAATCGCGTTTAAGATATCAGGCAAAGCATCGGACCGGAATTCACAGTCGACCGTCGCACCGATAACCTGAACCACTTTTCCAATATTCTCAGCCATTAGGCTAACTCCATATATTGCAGCATTCTTTTCATTTATATGTCTACCCGGCCAGGGCCTCGGCGCCGGAAATAACCTCCAGCAACTCTTTCGTAATCTGCGCCTGGCGGGCTTTGTTATACTCAAGTGTCAGCGCATCTATCATCTCGCCGGCATTCTTAGTGGCGTTGTTCATGGCGATCATGCGGCTGCCGTGCTCACTGGCAAATGATTCTACGAGTGCCGTGACCAACTTCGTCGTGGCGTAGCCGGGCATCAAGGCGGCATAAATCTGTTCCGCATTCGGTTCAAAAATGTAGTCACTCGTCGTCCCTTCGTCCTCGGCCGTCTCCGGACGAGCGATGGGCAGGTATTTCTCGAGCGTCACGCGATACTTCACCATCGACAGAAACCGCGTATAGAGCAGATCGATCTCGTCGACCTCTTGCGCCACAAACCGCTCGGTCAGGAAACCAACGATATCACGCGCCTTGCCGTAATCCAGCACCCCGCCCCAATCGTGGTAATAGCCGACAATGGGGTACGAGCGCCTCTTGAAGAAGTCATTCCCCTTCTTGCCGACCAGTACCAGTTCCGTCTCGACTTCACTGTTCTCGCGGAGCCAGTTGTTGGCTTCGCGGATGATATTGGCGTTGAAGGAGCCGCACAGACCGCGGTCGGATGTAAACGCAACCAGCGCCTTCCGCTTGATCTCGCGTTCCTCGAAATACGGGTGGACGATTTCACCGCGGGAGCCGGCTGCCAGATGACTGAGCATCTCATCCATCTTCCGGGCGTACGGGCGCGACTGTTCCACTCGCTGTTGCGCCCGACGCAACTTGGCCGCCGCCACCATCTCCATCGCGCCGGTTATACGCCGGGTCGACTTGACCGAGCGGATTCGCTTCTTTACTTCGCGCAGTGTCGGCATCGCTGTCTTCTACCCGTTATGCCTTCGCTTCGGCTTCGGCTTCGGCTTCGGCTTTGAACTTCTCCTTGTACTTGCTCACCGCCGATTCCAGTTTGGTCTCCAGCTCCTCGGAAATCTTCTTATCTTTTTCCAAGGTGTGCCCGATATCCGGATATTCTTTTTCACAGAATGCCAGGAAACCCTCTTCAAAACCGGAAATATCAGCGATTGCTATGTCATCCAGATGACCTTGCGTGCCCACCCAGAGAATCATCACCTGTTTCTCCGCCGGTATGGGCATATACTGCCCCTGTTTGAGCAATTCCACCATCTTCTGCCCGCGGTTGAGCTGCTTCAACGTGGCTTCATCCAGATCCGAACCGAATTGCGTGAACGCTTCCAGTTCGCGGAACTGCGCCAAATCCAGCTTGAGCGTGCCGGCCACCTGCTTCATCATTTTGGTCTGAGCGTTGCCGCCCACACGGGAGACGGATATACCGACATTGATAGCCGGACGAACGCCGGCAAAGAACAACTCACCTTCCAGAAAGATCTGCCCATCAGTAATTGAAATCACATTGGTCGGGATGTACGCCGAGACATCACCCGCCTGGGTCTCGATAATTGGCAGGGCCGTCAATGACCCGCCGCCGAGCTTCTCGTTCAGCTTGGCCGCTCGCTCCAACAACCGCGAATGACAATAGAAAATATCGCCCGGGTAAGCTTCACGTCCCGGCGGACGACGCAGCAACAGTGAAAGCTGACGATACGATTGCGCCTGTTTGGAGAGGTCATCGTAAATGCAAAGAGCGTGCTTGCCGTTGTCGCGGAAGTACTCTCCCATGGCACAGCCGGCGTACGGAGCGATGTACTGCAGAGGAGCCGGATCCGTAGCGCTCGCAGCGACGACGGTCGTGTATTCCATGGCGCCGTACTTGCGCAAGATCTCGACCACCTGCGCCACCGTCGACGATTTCTGTCCGATTGCGACATAGATACACTTAACGTCGCTGTCCTTCTGATTGATGATGGTATCAATAACCAGCGCCGTCTTGCCTGTCTGGCGGTCGCCGATCACCAACTCACGCTGTCCCCGACCGATCGGAATCATGGAGTCGATAGCTTTCAGACCGGTCTGGAGGGGTTCTTTCACCGGCTGACGGTCCACGACGCCCGGGGCGCGGCCTTCAATGGGAAGAAAATCGTCGGTCACGATCGGGCCCTTGCCGTCCAACGGCTGACCCAACGGATTGACCACGCGGCCCAGCAGGGCATCACCGACCGGCACCGACGCTACTCGTCCGGTGCGACGAACGGTGTCGCCTTCATGGATATTCTTGTCGGAACCGAACAGCGCGGCGCCGACGTTGTCCTCTTCGAGGTTCAGAACCAGGCCAATAATGTCACCCGGGAATTGAATCAATTCGGACATCTGGACGTCTTCCAGACCCCAGACGCGGGCAATACCGTCACCCACCTGGAGAACCGTCCCCACCGATTCCATCTCAAGTTTGGTTTCATACTTATCAAGTTCTTTCTTGATAACTGATGAAACTTCTTCGGGATTAAGTCCCATTATCGGACTCCTGTATTTGCAGGTACATCTTTTTCATTTTTGAACTTCTCAACGACAAGGTGTCGGGTCTCTCGACTAAATTCGTTCGTTCCCGAAACCGATTTGGTTTTACTTTTCAATTCCACGGTGTCGTGTTTCTCACGTCACTTCGTTCCGTTCGGAACCCGACCTGCTGGTCTTTATTGGTTGTGATGAAGTGATCTTCAGATCGCCTCATCCTCCGGCGATGTGCCAGGGGGATCTTCAGATCGCCCCGGCCGTCGGGTCTGAAGACCCGACGAACACAACGCGTTAACTTCTTATGTAAGTCACCCTGAGCGGAGTCGAAGGGTGACTCTCATCGCTGTCAGGCGGAATCGCCTGACAGCACGTCCGGTTCTACACCACCTTCACTTTGGCCAATCGCTCCTCAAGCATATCCAGGCCGAACCGTACGGAACCGTCGATGATCTCATTGTGCAACATTACGATCATCCCGCCGAGTATCCGGGGATCCACCTTTTTCACCAACAGCACTTTCAATCCGGTCTTGGCTTCCAGGCTGCGGATCAGGTTTCGCTCGGCGTCTTCGCCGAGCGGCCGGGCGGTGACTACCGTCACACGCGCGATACCCTTCTCGGTCTCCACGAGAAGAATGAACTGCTCGATAATCTCGGGCAGATACATGACCCGGTGTTTCTCCACCAGCACAACGAGAAACTCGACAAACAACCGGTGCAAACGCGCGCCGAACACATCGCGGATCATCGCCAGCTTGTGCTCATCGAGCACATGCGGCGCATTGAGGAAGTTGAGCAGGGTCCGGTCCTGCAGCACGAATTTGCGCAGGTCCTCCAGCTGCTCGTAAGCCTCATCAACGAGGCGCTTTTCTTTAGCCGCCAGGAACAGCGCCCTGGAATACTTCTTGGCAACTTCCTGAGCAATCATAGGCAGTCGTTAGGCTTTCTCAATACCCTCGATAAACCGGTTGATCATATCGCGGTGCTTGGCGTCGTCCATCTTCTCCCGCAGGATTTTCTCGGCAGCGCCCATCGTGATCGCCACCATCTCATCCCGCAACTGGACTTTCGCCTTGGTAATATCGCGTTCAATATCGGCCTTGGCCTTGGCATGGATCTCCTGAGCCCTGTCGCGCGCCTCGCCTTCGATCCGCTGGGCAATCTTCTTGCCTTCGTTGACGGCTTCGACCAGCTTGGCGCGACGCTCATCGTCGATCTCCTTCAGCTTCGCCTGATAGTCAGCAGCCAGATCGTCGACTTTCTTCTTCTCGTCTTCGATCGATTCGAATTCATCGGCGATCTTGCGTCGCCGTTCTTCCAGCAGCGCCAGCAGCGGACCCCAGGCAAACCGCTTGAGTATCCAAACCGTGATGAGGAAACCGACCGCATGGGTCAGTAATTGCTGTATCGATACATCCATAGCGTTAACAAGCCTCCAGCTTAACGTCCCGCATCACGTCTGCGGGGACGTCATGGGTCGGCATGCCTAACCGATTTTGCCGCTGGCCAGAATGTAGACGATGAACACGTAAATCGTCAGAGCCTCGATAAACGCCGCACCGATAATCATGGCCGTCTGGATTTTACCGGCAGCTTCCGGCTGACGCCCTATCGCTTCCATCGCCGAACCGACGGCGCGACCGATACCCAGACCCGAGCCGATCGCGGCCAGACCTACGGCCAGGGGAGCAGCTAAACCTAAGGCTGTCTGATAATCCATTACATCCTCCTAATTACGTTACCTATACTATTCTCTGTTTTCTTCTCGTTTATTCTTCACCTCAATGAGCACCTTCCTCATGAGGCAACATCAACAAAATGTATATGGTCGATAACAGTGTGAACACCAGCGCCTGGATCGTCGAGAGCAACAAACCCAGGAAGTAAAACGGTATCTGTAAGGGGATTCCCACGGGCGAGAACGAAAGAATCGCCACACCCAACACGACAAAGACCGCAATTAGCGTGTCTTCACCCGTAATATTCCCAAAAAGTCGCAAAGCCAGGCTAAACGGCTTGGCCAACTCACCGATTATGTGCAGCGGGAAAATCAATGGTACCATGCACCAGCTGATGACATCCCGGGGACTGCCGGCCATGTGATGCAGGTAGCCGCCTAGTCCTAACTGGACGACGCCGGTGTATTGCGCGTAAAAGAACACCAGTATCGCCATCGAGGCGGTTATGTTCAAACTTGTCGATGGTGAGTGTCCCAACGGCACCATGCCGATCCAGTTGTTGACCAGAATGTAGAAAAACAGCGTCCCCAGAAACGGCACATACTTGCGTGTGTCCTTACCCAGAATCGAATGGATGAAGTTGTACATCCCCTCAACCAGCATTTCCACGAGATTCTGGAACGGGCCGGGGATCATCTGGCGGCGTTTATAGACTGAAGCAGATACGATACTGAGAAAGATGGCCGTCAAAAACGCGAAAATCACATTCACCCAGTCGTTCGCCCATTGCGGCAGACCGGCGTACTTGACCAGCAGACTTATCAGATTGGGCAGATGGGGCGGGCCTTCGTGGGCGCCGTGCTCATCTCCGTGTGCGTTGGCACCGTGTTCGCCGCCCTCGGAAGCCAGCGCGATGATAAACGGGTTAAACTTGACCACCGCAAGAGTGACGGCATAGACGTAATAGGACAGCATCACAGCACCTCTTGCAGCTCGTTGCGTTCCGAGGCGCTTCTATCAAGACCCAGCAGAGCACGAGCGATAACCTTGAGCACGATCACCCCTATCAAAATAGAAAAGCCAATTACAACATGTAACGGCTCAAAAACACCGGCGGTCAGGAGGAAATACCCGGCCACATACAGAGCCGGAAACTTGATCAGAGCCAGACCGGCCACGGCCAGTTTGTCGATTTCACCGGGCCGAATAGCGGTCCGGATAAAGGCGGCAAGAAAAATGAGATTGACGATGGCCCACACACCCCCGGAGAAAATGGCCAAAGTAGTATAGAATCCCAAATAGTAGAGTCCGAAGAGAAAAACGACCAGCAGCACTGCACCGGTTGTACGTATCGTCCGGTCTATGAAATCAAGTCCGAGATTGCTGGTCATCGTTGCCATTGTCATTAGTCGAAGATGCTTTCTTAACCAGTTGAAATATCTCTACTCCGGCTGCGGCAATTCCCAGGAATATCCCCAGCGCCGACAAGTATGGTTCCGTATTGAGCTTTCCATCCAACCACCACCCGATAACATACCCGATCAAAGGCGCCGCCAGAAGTATTCCCGGTATAGCGGCATACAATCCTATCTGTCTCAAATCCCGCCGTGACTTATCGTCGTCGCGGGGTGTCAACAAGCTCATACCAAGCCTGCCTCAAAATTAAGTTGCCAATATATCGGGGCTTGCTCAAAAGTCAAGCGATTTTTTTCACAAAGTCCAAACCGCGCCCCGGCGCGACAGGAGCAATTCCGCCTATTATATTATACTGTAGTACAACAACTTAACATCAGAAGTCAGTACCTTCACTGTTGCTCACGTTACATCCGGTAGAGCATAAAATATATGATAACACCCGTCACCGAAACGAACATCCAGACCGGCCAGACCCACCGGGTCGTTCTTCGGTGACGAACGAAATTGCCTCGCAATGCGAACCACACCGCCAGCAGAATGAACGGAACCATAATGCCGGCCAGTATGATATGCGGTATCAGGATAGCGAAATAAAGTGGACGCGTCCAGTCGTAGTACGGATACGGCACCGAGCCTACCTGATAATGGTAAACCAGATAACTGATCAAGAACAGCGCCGAACATGCCAGAGCGGCCACCATGAATCTCTTGTGCACGTCGGGCTTGTTCCGCTTGATGTTAACGAAGCCGAACAGTAGTAGCACGGCACTGATACCGTTCAGAATGGCATTGAGAGTAGGCAGATCGGAAGTGCTCAAAACAGACGACCGGACAGCTCTTTGATATGCGACTTCAACACGTTAATGCTGGCCTCATCGGTACCGCTGTAGTACCCGCGTATCTGCGCCTGCTGATCGACCAGCACGAACTTCGTGCTGTGCGCACCCGGCAGATCATCGGCCGACAGCATGAACTCCTCTTCGCATATCCGTTTGACCGTGTCGATAGGCCCCCGCAAAAACAGCCAGCGCCCATCGGTTACGCCCAAATCCTCGGCGTACTCCCTCAGCACTTCCGGCGTATCATACTCCGGCTCAACCGAAATAGAGACGAATTGTATATGCTCGTATCCTTCATACAAGTCGTACAATTCCGACATCCAGGCTCCCATAATCGGGCACGGCCCTTTGCAACGCGTGAAAATGAAATCCACTATGGTGAGTCTATCCTTGAAGTCTGCCACGGTGAAGGGCTCACCGGTATGATCCATGAGCTCGAAATTCCGCACCTGCCCCAGTACCGGCATTTCCGAACGGGACTTATCCGCCTGTACCAAAACAAACAGTGCCACGCCCGTCAAAACAGCAACAACAACCAGAAAAACTACAATCAAACGCATCATCCACTACCTCCATTTGCCGCCGCCTGTCGTGACAATCGGCCCAGCGCAAACAACACCAGCACCACGCCGACAAACAGACTCGCGATCCACATATGGAACACCTGTATTATAGGTGGTACGCCGAAAATCATGAATCCGAGACCCAAGACAATCTGCAGCGCCGCCAGGAACATGGCAGCCAGCGTATACTGCCGAACGAAAGTGGCTTCCGGCGTTGTCTTCGAAAAGACCTTCGACCCGAACCACCACGTCAGAATCGCTACCACCAGACCCACCGTCATATGAATATGGCCCAGCGCCCCGGTCTTGGTAATCCATTCGAGGGAATGAGCCAAAGGAAATTCGCCGGCCAGTACCTCGAGCTTCTGCCTCATCTGGGTGCCGAGAACCACCTGGACGATGGTCAAAGCCCATAATATGCCCATCCAGGTCGCTGTTTTGGGCGGGAGACGGTCTGTTCTGAACCGAGTTCTGTCATCGAGATAATACGCCTGCAGCATCACCCACACCAGCAGACTGACAATTACCAGCGCCAGCACCATATGAACCGATACGACCACCGGCTCCAGTTCCGTCAGTATCACCGCTCTCCCCTGCCAGCCCTGAATCGCGACCAAGATGGCGGCTGCCACTGACGGATACAACAATCGCGGTATATGGCGTACGTTCTTCAGGGCCAGTAGACCCGTTATCGCAATCAGAACGCCCACCACCACGCCACACCAGCGATTCAAGTACTCGATCCAGGCCAGGGTGAGATTGAATTGACTGGGGTCTATGTAGGGCGGAAGTTGATCTACACTCGTCGGCGGAATCCAGCTCCCGAAACAGGTCGGCCAGTCCGGACAACCCAGCCCGGCGCCCGACACACGCACCAAACCGCCGACAAAGATGAGAATATACGTCCCGATTGTGGAGGCTAAGGCTGATAATCGAAAGGATCTCATGGCTCGATGATAGGCTCTGCAACAAGCCGGTGCAAGGATTTAATGAGTCGGGTCGGCGGCCGCGGTATCGGCAGACGGTGCGGCTGTATCCTGTAAGCTGGTGTCCTGAACAGTCGTATCCCCTACGGTTGTATCGTGGGCGGCCGAATCGGCAGCCGCGGTCGTATCCCCTTCACCGTGTTCGGTTTCACCGTGCGAAGTGGCCTTCAGACTGTCATACATGGCCGCCTGCTCCCGAATCGGTTTGGCCCTCTGCGGATCGATGGCCCCCCGACCGAGAGTATCAAACATGGTTAGTATTACGAAAACCGCCAGGAACGCCAGCGCCGAAAGAAAGACAACCATATATATTTTATTGTCGTATTTCAAATGCATGAAAAACAGCGCTACCAGACCGGCTTTGAGGGCCGCAATTAACATCGCCACCACCAAATTGTAAGCGCCGAATTCAAGCGAGGCCACATAGACCGTCACGCCGGTCAAAACCAAAAGCGCCACCGCCACGCCAAAGTAGACGCTGAACGGTAAGAGGTGATGGTCGCTCTGTGAGCTGCTCGTACTCACTTCTTTATCCTACCAGGTAAAACAATGGGAAAAGGAATATCCAAATCAGATCCACCAGGTGCCAGTACAGACCGGTCATTTCAATCGGGGTATAATACTCCGGCGAGAATCTGCCCCTGGCCGTCTTGACAATCACCCACGTGATCGCCCCCATCCCCCCCAGGACATGGAGACCGTGCAAACCGGTCATGAGAAAATACACACTGAAAAACACGTGCGGATTGCTGCCTTCGATTCCCGTGAACGAATACCATTTACCCGGCAATTGCCCCAGGTGAATCTTGTGACTGTATTCAAAGTACTTAATGACAAGGAACACACCGGCCAGCGTCAACGTTATCACCAGATTCCAAATCGCGGCTTGCTGGTTCCCCGCCTGAATGAATCGTATAGCCAGTGCCACGGTCAATGAACTCGTAATCAGCACCAGCGTGTTGATCGTTCCCAGCGTCACATCGAGATACACATGGGCGTTGTGAAAAATCTCCGGATTCCACGATCGATAAATGGCATACGCACAGAACAGTCCGCCGAACAGCAAGATCTCGGTCAACAGGAAGACCCACATACCCAGCTTGGCGGAGTCACGCTGTTGCTCCGCGCTGCTGAAATGGTGCGCTACGTGAGGTGCTTCTGCCGTGCTCATGACTTCGTGCGTACTTCTTCCTCTATGGACTTGAAATCAACGGTGTCGAAATCATACGGGCCGTGCTTCAGTTCCGGTATCTTCTCGAAGTTGTGCGGGATCGGAGGTGATTGCGTTTCCCATTCGAACGTGAGAGCATGCCAGGGATTACTGGACGCCTGCTTGCCGGTGCGAAGCGATTCCACCAAGTAAATGAGCATGATGACGAAACCGGCGCCCAAAATCCACGATCCGAACGACGAAAACGCGTGCAGCGGCTGAAACTGATCCACATAACTGTAGTACCGTCGCGGCATACCCTGGGAGCCCATTATGAACTGAGTGAAGAACGTCACGTTGAATCCGACGAATATGAGCCCGCAGGCCATCTTCGCCCAAAACTCGCTGTACGTCTTGCCCCATATTTTCGGCCACCAGTAATGCAAACCGCCCAGGAACGCCATAACCGTCCCACCCATCATGACATAGTGAAAATGGGCCACAATGAAATACGTGTCATGCAAATGCACGTCCACCGACAACGCCCCCAGGAATATCCCTGTCAGTCCCCCGATCGTGAACAAAAACAAAAACGACAACGCATATAACATGGGCGTTTTGAGATCAATCTGCCCCTTATACATGGTTGTGACCCAGTTGAAGACTTTGATCCCCGACGGAATGCCGACGAAAAACGTCAGGAACGAAAAAATCATGGCTGCCAGCTCCGACTGCCCGCTGACAAACATGTGATGTCCCCACACGAGAAAACTTACAAACGCAATCCCGAGACTGGAATACGCAATCGGCTTGTAGCCGAAGATCTTCTTGTGGGAGAAAACGGCAATTGTTTCGCTGATGATTCCCATCCCGGGCAAAATCATTATGTAAACCGCCGGGTGTGAATAGAACCAGAAGAAATGCTGATACAAGACCGGATCACCCCCCATGGCCGGATCAAAGATGCCGATACCCGCCACCCGCTCGATTATCAGAAGCACCAGCGTAATTCCTAACACGGGAGTCGCCAGGACCTGTATTATCGCGGTCGCATACAGCGCCCAGACAAACAACGGCATCTTGAACCAGGTCATGCCCGGCGCACGCAGCTTATGAATTGTGACAATGAAATTCAGGCCGGTGAAAATCGATGAAAAACCGAGTATAAAAACGCCGAGCGTCATCGATATGACAGCCGTGCCCGTTTCCGTGCTATACGGAGTATAGAATGTCCAGCCGGTGTCGACACCTCCGGTTATGATGGAATAGAGCGCAAACAGCGCTCCCAGGACATAGATATACCAGCTGGCCAGGTTCAACCGAGGAAAGGCCACGTCCTTCGCTCCCAACTGAAGTGGCAATACAAAATTACCGAGCGCAGCCGGAATCGACGGGATAATAAAAAGAAAAATCATGATCGCGCCGTGGAGCGTGAAGAATTGGTTATATGTGTCAGCGTCCATCAGGACCTTCTCCGGGCTCAGCAGCTCTAGCCGGATTATCATGGCCAGGAATCCGCCGACGGCGAAAAAAGTCATTATGGCAAAGAGATACATGATCCCGATGCGCTTATGGTCAAGAGTGAAGAACCACGACTTCAGACCCTTGGGTTCCTGTAAGTAACTGGCATGTTCCATATGTTTGGTTCCGATTCTATCCTACTGTGATTCCAGACCCTTCAAAAAGGCTATCAGGGCGTCAACTTCTCTCGGCTTGAGTAAACCTTGATAGGTCGGCATGACCGGTTCATATCCGGTCACGATTTTGGCCTGGGGATTCAATATCGACTCTCTCACATAGTTTTCGTCCACCGTTATCTGGGTGCCGTCTTTCATGACCTCCTGACGGCCCCATATCCCTTGAAATGTCGGACCGACGTTCCGGGTTCCATCCAAAGAGTGACAGGTATTGCAGGCCCGCTTGACATACAGCTCAGAGCCGAATTCCTCCAGTGTCATTCCTTCACCCAAAGTAGCGCCCGCCTCAATCCAGGCATTGAACGCACTGTCGCTGACCACGCGCACCTTGCCGATCATTTCCGAATGCCCCTTCCCGCAGAACTCCGTGCAGAAAAGATCGTACTCCCCCTCTCGAGTCGCCTCGAACCACGTAACGGAATAACGATTCGGCAAAACATCCATCTTGATTCGGAAATTGGGAACGAAGAAGCTGTGGATTACGTCCTGGGACGACATGAGCAACTTAACCGGCGTCGCCACCGGGACCACCAGCTCGTTCGTACTGCTGGCTCCTTCGGCATAGTCAAACGTCCAGAACCACTTCTGACCGGTCACCTTAACTTCGAGTGCATCCGCCGGAACAATTGACATTTTCATATACGTTCGAAAGCCCCACACGAACACAATCAGAATCAAGACAGTCGGTATCGCCGTCCAGGCTATTTCGAGGGGTAAGTTATACGCCTTGCCGTAAGTCCGGGAGACCTTGCCCCGCCGACGGTACTTGACCACAAAAAAGGCCGACGCTATAGTAACGATCAGGAAGAGAATGATTCCAACATAGAGAATGAAATGAAACAGCGCGTCGACGTCGCCGGCTATCGTTGACCCGCCGGGAGGCATGAAAATGGATCCGGTCGTATCCATAGTCCGCCTAACGGTTCACCCGTTGGTTGGGATGGTAAACCGTGCGACGGTGCTTTCGACGACGATCATGCATCCAGAGCCCTCCCAGGAACACAGCCAGAAAACCAACCGTCACGGCGCCGGCCAGCGCCATCACGTTCCGGGCAAAAACGACATAACCGCCGGCGTCGGGATCGTAGTGGTAGCAGTACAGAATGACTCGCTCAAACGCACTGCCGATAGACCCCTCCGACGCTTCCATCAACCCGAATTTCAAATCCCGCGGCTTGAATTGAATGCCGTACATGTACTGCGAGATACGCCCGTCCTCGGTCAGCAAGTAGATCACCGCCGGGTGGGCATACTCCTGTCGCTCTTCGACATAGTAGTACTGGAACCCGACCGCATCGGCCAGAGCTTTCGATTGGCTTTCTTCTCCGACCAGAAACGCCCAGCCGGTGTCGGCGCCCGGTTTCCCCAGGCTCTCCAGATAGTTTTTCTTCTTGGCCGCCGCCAGGTCATATGTCTCTTCGGGGTTGATGCTGACCGCCACGACGCTGTAATCCTTGCCCGGCTCCAATTCCATTCCCTGAATGCCGCCGACAACACCGTTGAACACGAGATTGCAGAGCATCGGGCAGCGGTAGTAGCCGAGCACCAGCAGAACCGGCTTACCGTTGTTGAAATAGTCACCCAGAGTAACGGCGCGACCCTTATCATCAGTAAAAGAGAGATCCAGAGGAATAGTGTCCCCGGCATGCTCTATAACGTCAATACCTTGCAGTTCCGCCACGCTGTCCTGAATGACCTGGCTTGATCCGGTCTCGGTCAGCAGCGACGAACAACCTGCTAATACCAATGTTAACTTCAGTACCTTCATATCTTGACAATAACACTCATTCCACGGCAAAGGTTCGCGGATAAACCGGATAGTTGACCCATGTTACTGTGATCCGGCTTCCGCTTTCCAACTCTCTGCTGCCACCACTTCCATCGCGCGCTCGATCGGGATGCGGTACGTCTGATTCGCCGAATCAACCAGCTGATAACTACTTAGCAGCGAATCCTCACGGGACCGCAATTCGCGAAGAGCCTTGGACTCGGGACGCAGCACCTGTTCCTCGACAATATCCTCCCGAACCGCAATGAAGTACTCGTTCAACGCCACCAGAAACACGACAATCAACAACACCGTGGCCAACCCGTAGCCAAAGGTCTTGGGCAGGTTGATATCCTTGATTTCGTACTTGCCGCTGGAATCACCGCCGCTGTGTTTATGCTCACCATCTACCATTTTGCAACTCTCTACATATTGACGAACGCCTTCGACTTCTCCAATCCCGGATCACCTACCGGCACCACCGGATGTGAGGTGAACGTCCGCCAGAAAAACCACACGAATATCCCGCCTATCCCGAGCATGGTCGTCAAATCTATCCAGGAAAAGTGGGCGCCGTGGTGATGCAGGTTCGGCATGACAATCCAGTACAGGTCCACCCAGTGGATAATCATCACCCAGATCGACACGATCCACAAAACGGGGACACTTCGCTTGGCGGCCCGCGTCATGAGCGCCACAAAAGGGAACACGAAATGACCGTACACGATCAACAGCGTCATTTGCTTCCAGCTGCCGATCCATCGATGCTGATACCATATTGTCTCCTCAGGGATATTCGCATACCAGATCAGGAAATACTGCGAAAAGGCCATATATGACCAGAAAATGAGAAACGCGAACGCCAGCTTCGCCAGATCATGATAGTGCTCGAACGTAATGCTCTCGGTCAGCACCCCGTTTCTTCGCAGATACAATACTGCCAGGATCATAAACACCAGTGATGCCAGAAAACTCCCCGAGTAAACATACACGCCAAAAATCGTCGAATACCAATGAGCGTCAAGGGACATCAGCCAATCGAACGCGGCAAAAGTCGATGTTGCCGCGAACAGCAGCATCCCGGCCGCGCTGACTTTACGAAATCGCGCCGTATAGCCCGGCTCGTGACCGGCATCCTGTTTAAGCGAGGTACGGAACAACACAGTTGAAATTAGAATCCAGACGCCAAAATAGAAAACGGTTCGGATTAGGAAGAACGGGACATTCAGGTAACCCGCTTTCTCTTGCAATATCTCATCATGAGCCACTACGTCGGCATGGCTCCAATGGTACAACTCATGTACACCTAGCAGCACCGGGATGGCCAGTATGGCCATAATCGGGAAGACCGACGTAATACTCTCAGCCAGTCGCCGAAGAACCACACTCCACTTGGCATCGACCAGATTGTGAAGCATGGTGAAGAACAGCGCTCCGAGTGCAATGGTCAGCCAGAAGACGAACGCCACCAAATACGAATGAAAGAACTGCTTGCTGTCGCCGGTATATCCCAGGCCGCTTGCCACCAGCCCGATAATCCCGATAATCAGAGCTATCGTACCCAGTTTGCCCTTTTCTGTCAGTCGGTATGTCCTGGTATCCAACTGCATCGTATTACTTTATCACCTCCCGCTCATCCGCCGGAATGTCGTCCGGTGTTGCCGCCTGACTTCGCTGCAGCGCCCGGAAAAAGGCCACAATCGCCCAGCGATCTTCCACCGGTACCTGGTGCTTGTAAGGCGGCATGTTACGGATTCCATTCGTGATCACATCGAAAATATGACCGTCCTCGATTTCCCGTAATCGCTCCGCGTGAAACGTCGGCGGCGGCGGGTACCCCCGCTTCACCACAATGCCTTGCCCATCCCCCACCCGGCCGTGACACGGTGAACAGTAAATGTTGTAGCGTTCCTGCCCGCGCCGGAGCAAACCCATCGTCACCGGCACTGGAATTGTTCGGATGAGCTTACTGGACCTATCCTTGCCCGTATAATAAGCCGGATCAACATTCAACTCACCGCGCGCCACTGTACCCTCCACCGGTAAACGCATAGCCGATCCGTCCGCAAAAAACCGACTCTTTTCCATCGCTTCGTACTTGGGCTGATCATCCATGTTTGGATTCAAATGAATCGGCTCCCGCGATGTCGGCCGTCCCTGATAGCAGCCGATACCGAACACGAGCGTCAGCGAAACCACCACTATGATGACGAACGGATTCACCGGAAAACCTGACCCCGATTTACTGACTCGAGCTGTGGCGCAGTAGAGTTTCATTCCTCCGTTATCACCTCCACCTCCATGGCCCCGATTGACTTCAGGAATTCCGTGGTCTTTGGTTCATCGAACTTGGCATCTTTCGTCTCAATACTCACGAAAAAGCCGCCGTCGGTCACTTTGGCAAAACGTTTCGAATTGAACAACGGATGAAACAGCGTCGGCAACTGATTGAGACCCAGCATTCCCAAGGTCGCCGTAATCGCCGACAGAAGGATAGTAACTGCGAAAATCACGGGCACATACGCCTGATAGCTGAAGTATGGTTTTCCGGAAATAACCAGCGGATAATCTACCGCGCTGACCCAATAGGTAAAATACGTCATTCCCGAAATCGCCACCGCAGCCGCCACGGCTACCATGAATCCCAGTGGCGACCGCTTCAAACCCATAGCCTTATCCATACCGTGAACAGGAAACGGTGAGTGGCAATCGTAATGCTTGTATCCGGTTTCCCGCAGTTTGCCGGCCGCCTGCAACAGACTCCCGGCACTGTCAAACTCGGCCAGGATGCCGAACGCACGCTGCTTCTCAGGCATGGGCTGTCTCCCCGTGATGCGGGTCGGCCTGCGGCAGCACTCCCTTGACTTCGGACATCGCCACGATCGGCAGGAAGCGCAGGAACAACAGGAACAGCGTGAAGAACAGCCCAATCGAACCAACATAGATGCCGATATCATATATCGTCGGGCTGTAATAATCCCAGCTCGAAGGCAGGAAGTCGCGCGCCAGAGACATGACGATCACGAACCGCTCGAACCACATCCCGACATTGATAAGTATCGAAGCTACGAACATGACCGGGATGCTCCTTCGCAACTTCTTGAACCAGAATATCTGTGGCACGAGCACATTACAGGAGATCATCGTCCAATAAGCCCACGCGTAGGGACCGAATGCCCGATTGATGAACGTGAACTGCTCGTACTGGTTACCGCTGTACCAGGCGATAAAGAACTCCATGCCGTAGGCGTAGCCTACCATGCTACCCGTAACCAGCATAATCAGATTCATCCGCTCGAGTACCTTGAGCGTGATAATGTGTTCGATGTCATACACCTTGCGGGCAATCACCGATAACGTCATGACCATCGCGAAACCCGAGAAGATAGCCCCCGCCACGAAGTAGGGCGGGAAGATGGTGGTGTGCCAGCCGGGGAGCTGCGATGTTGCGAAGTCGGTACTGACAATACTGTGTACGGAGAGGACCAGCGGCGTGGATATGCCCGCCAAAATGAGATAGGCCAGCTCGTAATGCCGCCACTGACGATTACCGCCCCGCCAACCCAGCGAGAAAATGCCGTACAGGATCTTCTTGATCCTGTTAACCGCACGGTCACGCAAGGTGGCTAAATCGGGTATTAATCCGACATACCAGAACATAAATGAGCAGGCGAAATACGTTCCGACGGCGAAAGCGTCCCAGAGGAGCGGACTGCGGAAGTTGGGCCACATCTCCATCTGATTCGGAATAGGCAGTGTCCAGTAAATCACCCAGACGCGGCCGACGTGAATTGTCGGAAACACCAGCGCACAGATCACGGCGAATATAGTCATTGCTTCAGCGAACCGATTGATCGATGTCCGCCACCTTTGCCGCAACAGGAACAGAATAGCCGAGATCAACGTCCCGGCGTGACCGATACCGACCCACCAGACGAAGTTGACAATCGCCCACCCCCAGCCAACCGGGATCTGCACGCCCCAGATACCAATACCTTCCCAGAACAAATATCCGACCATGGCGAGCAACATACCGGTCAACGCGAACGAAATGCCAAAAAGCACCCACCACCCGCGCGGCGTCTTTCGCTCCGGAATACCGCTGAGTGCTTCGGTTACCGACTCGAAGGTCGGATTACTCGGGTAGAGCACTTCTTCCGTGGTGGCCGCCTTCGTATGTTCCGTATTCGTACTCATCGAATTGCCACTGCTGACTTAAGTCAACTCCGGGTTCGGATTCCTCAATTTGGCCAGGTACGAAAGTCTCGGCTGCGTATTCAACTCGGCCAGGAGGTCGTACCGACGGTCCCGTTCCTTCATCTTCGAAACTTGGCTGCCCTTGTCATTGACATCACCGAATACGATGGCATCGGCCGGACAGACCTGCTGACAGGCCGTCACTACCTCACCATCCCCGAGTTCACGGTCATCTTTCTTCGCCGACTTCTTGGCGGCGTTGATACGCTGCAAACAAAACGTACACTTCTCCATGACGCCGCGCGAACGCACGGTCACGTCCGGGTTCTGCGCCATCTGTACCGTCTCCGGATAATCTTCCGTGTAGTTGAAGAAATTGAACCGACGTACCTTGTAAGGACAGTTATTCGAGCAGTACCGGGTACCGATGCAACGATTATATACCATGACATTCAACCCTTCATCATCATGTAACGTCGCAGCCACCGGACAAACCTGTTCGCACGGCGCGTTCTCACAATGCTGACAGGTAACCGGCTGAAGCACGACTTCGGGATCTTCTTTCATGCCCGTAAAATAGCGATCGATACGAATCCAATGCATCTCGCGCCCGTTGCGCACCTGCTCCTGACCGACAACAGGTATGTTGTTCTCGCTTTGACACGCCACCACGCATGCATTGCAGCCGGTGCAGGCATTCAGGTCGATGGTCATGCCCCATTGGTATCCTTTCTTGTAGGACGGCTCCTCCCATAAAGATTCAAGTGCTGGGTGCTCGACCATCTCGCGCGCGAATTCCGGATGCTTCTCATATTCCGTAAGTGTAGCTTCTCTAACGATCGGGCGCCCTTCCATGCTGCCGTGGTCCTGCGTATTGGCCAGCAGGTGTTTGCGACCCGCCTTGGAAATCCGGACACCCGTAAGCACATGCTGCGATGTCGACCTCCGCAACGGGTACCCGTTCACCCCTACACCCTTACCGACACGACCGGCTCTTGTGCGCCCGTAGCCCAGTGCAACACCAACCGTGTTGTCCGCCTGACCCGGCACAATCCAGACCGGCACATCGATCTCGGTCCCCTCGTGGGCTACTCGGACCACATCCTCATTCTCCACACCAAGCATCTTGGCGGTGGCCGGACCGAGTGTCGCCACATTGTCCCAGGACAGCTTCGTGATGGGATCCGGCAGCTCCTGCAGCCAGCCGTTATTGCTCTGGGTCCCCTCGCCGACCTTCGTGCACGGATGCAGCACCAATTCCAATCTGTCGTCGCTCGGCGCCCCCGACGAGACAAACTGTCTCAAGACGGAGGCAACATTGGCGGCCTTGACGGCGGGAGATGTCGCCATCACACTACTTTCCTCAAGAACTCCGTCGTGCAAGACACGTCGCCATTGCTTCTCGAAATCGCCGCTCAGGTACTGCCGCCACGTCTCCCGTACCTGATCATACGCCTTCATTTCCTTGCCGGTTGCCAGCAACCCTGTCAACTCGATGTCATCATGGGCGTCGAACAAGGGTGCAATCAACGGCTGCACGACACTCAGGGTGCCGTCAACTGAACGCGCATCTCCCCAGCGTTCCAGATAATGTGCTCGCGGAATATGCCAGGTAACTTCGGCCGATGTTTCATCGACATGAGAGTTTACATGTATTTTATTATCTACGTGTTTCAGTGCTTGGCTGAACGCGAAGTCACTCGGTGCATTGTAGACGGGGTTACCGCCGAGCATCACCAGCGTAGTTATCTCCCCCCGCTGCATGGCCTCGCTCAATTTACGCAGCGCCACCAGATCCGACCGGTGGGTATCCGGCTGCTCCACATATTTGATAGTATTGCCTATATTACCCAGCGCTTCGTTCAAAGCCGCCGTCAGCGCGTGCACTTCGGTCGGCTGGCGCCGACCGGCCACAATCAAGTTATTGCCTCGCGTACGAATGAGGTCCTTCGCCAGAGCGCTGATCCACTTCTGGCTCTGGCTCGGTGCTAACGGGATGTCGACACCGTTGATCGCGTCCAGCTCGACACCGTTCTTCTTGAGCTCGCCGGCCAGTGCGAGGGCAAATTCGCCTACCTGTGAGCTTTTGAGACGCAGCCGATGATCGGCATTGGCCCCGGTCAAACTGAGAAGCGCTTCCACTACATACAAACGGTTCATCCTGTCGCCGGGCTGCGTCACCTTTCGCCCGGCGCTAAAACCGGCCGTGTGAGCTACACTCTCGTCCTCCGTGAGCAGGAAATCACAGTCGAGCGACAAAACAACTTCGGCATCTTCGTACTTGTACACGGGCTGGTAGCGTTGCCCCGTAGCGATGCGGATGCCTTCGTACAGGCTCTCATTATTGATCGGCTCCCACGTTACCCATCGAGCATTGCGGAATCTCTTCTGGAAGGCAGCTTCTAACCGCGACAATGTCGGGGATGAAAACGGCTCGGAAAGCACCGCCAACCCCGCGCCGTCGTTTTCTTGAAGCTCCGCATACTGCTCGCTCCAGAACGCAACGAAGTCACTCCATTCTTTACGTGAGCCGTCCTGGAGGACGTACTGCGAACGGTCGGGATCATACAGGTCAAGAATCGATGCCTGCACCCGCGCCGATGTGTGCCCCTGCGACGACGGATGCAGCTTGTTGCCTTCGATCTTCCCCGGCCGACCTTCATGGCTTTCAACTACCACACCATAAGCTGAATTTCCCGCCGGCATGGTGGTCGCGTACTGTCTGGGAATCCCGGGGACGATCTCCTCGGGAGCCTTGACATATGGCACAATCTTCTCTTCGGGTCGACGACACCCCGCCAGTCCGGCCAAAGCCACTGAGGCGCCCATCAATGTCAGGAAACTCCGCCGACTCCAGCTGTTGTCCATCTCCGACGCGCCCTGGGGGAACTCACGGTGCAGCCACTCTCTAAACTCCGGCTTGTCCGCCAACTGATCGAGACTGCGCCAGTAGGCTTTCCCCTGCAAGGGCTGTTTTCCGTCACGCCTTACCGATGACATGCCGAACAATCCTCCGGTGGCGCTATCTGCAGTTCTTCTTTGATCTTCATGACGAACTCATCGTGGTCCCCACCCGGCTGCCACTTCATATTAGTAGTCTGGTCGAGCGGCCGGATGTGTTCATCCGGATTCCGATGGCAGTCCAAACACCAACCCATACTCAGCGGCTCCTGCTGCGAAACGACTATCATCTGGTCGACGCGTCCGTGACAACTGACACATCCGATACCGCGAGTAACATGAGAACTATGATTGAAATACGCATAGTCCGGTATTTTGTGGATGCGGACCCATTCCATCGGTTTACCGGTCGCCCAGCTCTCTTGTATCGGCTTCAAGCTGACGCTGTCCACCGCCACCATCGAGTGGCAGTTCATGCAGGTCTGAGTCGGCGGTACTGAGGCGTAGGCCGACGTCTCGACCGATGTGTGGCAATACCGGCAATCGATACCGAGATCGCCGGCGTGCAGCTTGTGACTGTAGTCCACCGGTTGTTTCGGGCGATAGCCGACATCCGTGTACTCCGGAGAACCGTAATACCAGAAAAAGCCGACCACGCCAATCGCTACCACAACCACGGTGACCGCTGCCATCAGCGGTAAGAAGTTAGTCCATTTGGGAAATATCTGTGCCAAAATCTATCTACACGCTCCAAGTCAATCGAAACGTTACGTCTGTCAATCCCATCTTACCTGTCTGTCGTCACAAAAATAGGCTGCTGCCGTGATGAAACAAGGCTCCATAACCCATATTCAGTCCTGAGTCAGCGGCAACCATACGCCAAAATCGGGGACTTGTCAACCGAAAAAGGACGTTTGCGAACCAATAAGTCCACATACTGCGGCGACGGGTCACAATCCCTCTGCGCAGAATCAGGACCCCTCGCAACTTTGGTAAGCATCACAGCAGTGCTCCCGTCATAACCGGTCTATCAATGTCGTAATATAGCTTTGTGAAAACTTTCACTCTCTACCGCGAATGCAGTTGTCAATTACTATTATGTGCCGTCAGGCGACTCTGCCTGACGCACCCGTCGCCTCTGAGCAGTCGCGGCAGTTCTTGTCTCCGCTGAAAGCGGGGATGTGACCTGACGCCATTATTTATCCAATTTGCCGAATCAACTCATCTATCATAATCGCCGTAAACAGCGCAAACAAATATACTATAGAGTATCCAAAAAGTCCACGAGACCGCTCTTTGGTCGGCTCGGTCCGCACCACCGCCGCCCGCTTGATAAACGCCGCCCCCAGCAGCCCCGCCACAATCACATAGAACACACCGGCCTGAAACGCCACTAAAAGCAGACTAACCCCGACCACTATTAATGTGTAGGCGAATATCTGATTGGCGGTGCTCTGCGTGCCCTTGACAACCGGCATCATTGGCAGATTAACCTTTTCGTAATCATCGCCGCAGTACAACGCCAACGCCCAGAAATGCGGCGGCGTCCACAAAAAGACGATCGCGAACAGAATCCACGACTCCCACGACATCGCCCCCGAAGCCGCGGTCCAGGCTCCCACCGGCGCCATCGCTCCCGCAATGCCGCCGATTACGATGTTCTGCGGCGTGGTCGGCTTGAGATACAGCGTGTAGAAGAGGCTGTAGAACAAAAGCGTCCCGAGCGCCAGCGCCGCCGTCAGCCAGTTGAAGAACACCGCGAATATGCCCACCCCCAGCACCCCTATAACAATCGAGAAAATCAAAGCGCGATTGGGACTTATCTGATGCATCGGCAGCGGCCGACGGTACTTCGTGCGGCTCATGCGGGCATCGATGTCACGTTCGAAATACTGATTGAGTGCATTGGCCGACCCGCCCGAAAGAAAAAGCCCCAGCAGCACCAGCACAAATCGCACCGGATCGGTCAACAGGCTCCCCTCAAGCACGAGCGAAGTGGCCCCCGTGAAGAGCACGAGCAGCATGATCGATGGTTTAGTGAGCTGGAAATAAACGCTGAGCTGCGACCGGCCCGGGGGCTCGTCGCCGGCGATAGAATTGATCTTCTCTGACTTCTCTGCTGTCACCTGTTTCAGACTCATAATTGACTTACCCAACATCGATTTGGTCGTTTGGTTCCTGACATTAATCGCTCCACCAAATCGACATCCGGGCGTTATTTGTGACTAAAGGATAAGATAATACGGGATTTCGGGGGATTGTCAATTGCGGAAATGAATGGTCTCCAAACGAAACCAAACTTGAACAAATCTGCTTCTTCGTCTTCTGTGGACAGCCTCGCATAAACGTAGCAGCGCTTCTTCTCACCATTGACTGGACTCAAGATAGTTTCCCTCGCCCCGGTCTGACGTTCTTGTCGATTAGCTGTTCTACCCAGTCTTGAATAGTCTGATTTTCTTTGGCCACCTGAATTCGCAGTTGCTGGTGTAGCCTCTCACTCAGTCGAATGTGAATCATCTTGGGTTTCGTATGGGTCGTCTTCTGTCTCGGCATATCCATCGTCCTTGATTTTGGATTTCAGTTATAAATATAGCTAATCTCTGCGCATATGACCAGCGCTTTCTTGTAGAAACTATGTGAGAAAAATCACTTGCGGGGGGGGGCAGATTCCATATATTGGCATTTAGTTATATCTTCAGCGATCTTAAGGTGCGAATATTGTCTAATCATCAGATATCGCGGGTACGCCAGATGTTCTGGCCGTTTACGCTGGATCGAATTACTAGATAAGAAGGAGGAGTTATGGTCAGATCAACAACACAAGTAATCCTCGGTTTCTTGACGGCACTAATGCTGGTCTTGATCGTCGGTTGCGGTGGTGATGATGATCCCACCGGCCCTGACAATACAACTGCGCCGTTAGTGACTACATCTGCTGTTATAAACATCACGCAAACGACGGCCGTGTGCGGCGGTAATGTGACATCAGACGGCGGGGCCGCAGTGACCGCTCGTGGTGTCTGCTGGAGCACGAGTCCGACACCTACGATTGCAGACAGCAAGACCACCGATGGTTCCGGTACAGGAGGTTTTACCAGTTCTATAACCAGCTTGACCGCGGAGGCTGATTACTATGTACGTGCTTATGCCACGAATAGTGCGGGGACTGGCTATGGTAACGCTCAGTCATTCACGACTTCTTCTGCTTCAAATACAGTGACGGACATTGATGGCAACGTATATCAAACCGTGACGATAGGTACTCAGGTATGGATGGCGGAGAACCTGAAGGTGACCCATTACCGAAATGGCGACCCGATCCCCCATGTGACGGACAATTCCGAATGGATTGGTCTAACAACCGGGGCCTACTGCAACTACAACAACGACGAAGGCAATGTGGCTACCTATGGTAGATTGTACAACTGGTATGCGGTGGGTGACAGTCGCAACATAGCGCCTGAGGGCTGGCATGTGCCGACAGATGAAGAGTGGAAGCAATTGGAGACGTATCTCGGCATGAGTCAAGCGGAGGCCGATGCTATAGGTTGGCGTGGGACTGATGAAGGCGGCAAGTTAAAGGAAGCAGGGACAACGCATTGGCAGAGTCCTAATACTGGCGCAACCAACGAAAGTGGTTTCACCGCGTTGCCGGGCGGGTACCGCAACCTCAATGGTAGCTTCGGCGATATGGGTTACTACGCCGCCTTTTGGTCCTCTACGGAGTTCAGTAGTTACTACGCGTGGCTCCGGGGCCTGAATTACGGTGATTCGCAGGTTGGCCGTCTCTACTACCATAAGCCATACGGTTTTTCGGTTCGTTGTGTCCGGGATTATTGACAATTTGACAATTTGTCTATTTGACAATTTGGGGTACGGGGCAAAGCCCCGTCGAATTTGATTTTTGCAAATGGCAAAGTACGATGAATTGCCGGTTTACAAGGCGAGCTATGACTTACTGCTGGAGATATTCCGTTTCACGGCGGGTGGCGCACCCCTTGGAAGCTGTCTCATAAGCGCTGAATCGGCCTTGTAGTCTACTGACGCCGTCCTTCTCGCGTAGGGTGCGGCCTTGCGCCGCACCGGCTTACCGGATCGGCGGGGACAAGCCCCACCTCCACGCGA
>CAZLBP010000024.1:0-58557 GCA_964557855.1 uncultured Ignavibacteriales bacterium
CGGAGACATGAGAAAAGGCGTCTGCTATATAGGGTTGGTATATAAACGTGACGAAAGGTATTCCAATCCGAAATCAGCATGTTGTGCAGCCCAAATGTTTCTTGACTCCGGCGATGGAATCGTATTTAAGGGCGATGTTGGACCGTGGTATAGTAAGAAGAAGGGTGAATTCCACTTGAATCAAGTAGCGGCAAGAGAACTGGTCAAAATTGCCGTTGAAACTTATCACGACAAAATAGGCGAATGCCCGCGAGAACTATTCTTACATGGCAAGGTAAGATTTAACGATGAAGAATGGTCCGGTTTCAAGGATGGGGTTGAAACGGAAACAAATCTCGTTGGAGTTAGAATTCGAGACTCATTTGATTTAAAGCTTTATAGTAAGCATGATAGACCCATCATAAGGGGACATGCCCTGATAATTGATGAACGCACAGCTCATTTGTGGACTAAAGGCTTTACTCCCAGATTACATACATATCCTGGCAGAGAAGTTCCAAAGCCGCTTCTAATTGATGTTTGCAGAGGAGAGGTTGAAATTGAAACGGTTTTGAAGGATATCCTCGCTCTAACTAAATTGAATTATAATGCTTGCCGGTTTGCAGATGGATATCCTGTTACTCTAAAGTTCGCTGAAGCTGTTGGCGAAATTTTGACGGCAGGTCCAATAAGCAAGCTGCCACCCTTACCTTTTAGACATTATATCTAGAAGTAATGCTATTCCGTTTCAATTCTCTATCACCTTGTCATCAGAATACCACCTGGAGTAGAAAACTCAGTGGACGGGTGGCCTACCCTTTGGGAGGGTGTGTACCACGCTAATTGTTGGATTCACACAGGAGCCCATCCGAATCGTGGGGTACCCGTGGCTAGCACCGCAGCGAGATTAGGATCGCGTCGCTGCTGTGCCCACTACACCATATGAAACTACTTTAGTGGGTCCAGCTACCGCCAATAAACATCCACCGAACCCAGACCGACCTCGATTTCGAGCACAAGCCGGACCTTAGCATCTTCAAAACCCGGTGACTCAAAAACACCCTCTTCGATCTCCTCCACATTCTCTCTGTGAAAGTCGACCGACGACAACCAGTTGTCATCCTTGGTCTCTATTCGAACGGGTAGGTCCTTCGGTATCGTGATGTCCATCGACCCCAATCCCACCTCGAACCGAGCCCGGGATTCACCCGTATATTCACCTTGCAGATCCAGCTCGAATGAGCCGACGCCACCCGAAAAATCGAGGTACTCGAAATTGGCATTGCCGAGATTGGCGATCTCCAACGAGGATGCGCCCGCTTCGATTTCAATCTCCTCCAGGCGCACCGGGTTCGGCTCGGAGAAATCTATGAACGCCGAGGCAGCGCCGACGTCGAGATAGAAGTGTTTTAGTTGCAGTCCCCCCAGATCCATGTCCGCCTCGCAGGCGCCGATATCCAGCTCGAGGTCCAGCGGGTATTTCCGGGACAGAGTAACGTCCCAGAGATTGTCGTCGGTGTCGATGCCGTTCTTTCGCTTGTTGATGCTTTCCATCAGAAGATGTCCGGTTCCGTCTTTGACTTCATATTCGATGTCATAATCGCAATGTCTGGGATTGTAATCAATATCCGCCTTAGCCGCCTCGTCCATATCCTCCGCTACCAGATTGATTTCCCCGGCGCCGAAATCGAGACTGACATCCAGCCGGGACGCTCCTTGCACTTCTATCCGTTCCGTTCGGTGTTCCATGTCCGCTGCCCACACCAGTGTCGCCATTCCTAAAACGGACAACAGGATCAAAGCTCTACTTCTTGCACACATGCTAATCGTCCTCCAACGAGTGGTTTCATTCGAATCTCTAAACGTATTTGTACGAGAATGTCCGGGAATTGTTTTACCGGTCCGGATCGGAAGGTATGTCGGGAGGGGATTCGGGAGAAGATTTGCTTAACGGCGGCGGTGCCGGGGCGGGGGCCGGACCGGGCAGATCGCCTTCCAATACCTGCTTGCGCTCTTTCCAGCTCACGTAGTCGCGAAATCCGAACCGGGTCAGCGCGGCCGCGCCGACACCGCTGCACACCGGAAACGAAGTGACAATAATGGAAACTACCAGGAAGAATATGCCGAAGCCCTGAGCAACCTCGCTGGGCTGGCCCAACAGGATGGCGACGATGATCCACAGGAGCATGAGGAGGAAAACCCCCAGAAAAGACTGGACCAGCATGTTCCTGGTCGCGCCGATATACCGCGCCGACACCCAGTTGCCCAATCGGACTCCGAAGGCGACTATGCCCAGTACAATAGCGGCCAAATAAATGAACGGTATGAAGGGGATGACGATGATACCTATCAAAGTGATCGTGACCAAAGTTATCAGCACGGGCATCAGGAGGATTAAGAGAAAACCCAGTGCGTAAGTTTTGACTCTGTGTTGTATGATGCAGGCATTGAGACAACCCAATTGGGTCGGCATCAGGCTGACAACGAGGAAACTGCAGACGAGGAAAACCACGGTGAAGACCAAGACAATAACCAATCCATCGGTGGAGAACCGGGCCGTCAGGTTCCTGAATTCCAACGGTGCGCCGGTCTCGTCGACATGTCCGAGTACGACACCTTCATTGAGCACTTCAGGAGCCTCGACGTCACCGTCGATCTGGCCGGACTCTTTGATAATGACCACACCGTTTATCGATCTGACATCACCCTGAACCCAGCCTCGAATCAATACGCGGTCAAGAGCCACGATGTCTCCGGCCACGTACTCATCGGACTTCACCCGGACCGATTTCTCGATCTCTTTGATCTTGAGCTCTTCGGTGCAGCGAACTTCAACCGGCAACTCGTCGGTTCCGACCGGCCGCTCGATATTCGGACCGTCTTCTCTGGACGGAGGACCTTCGACAAACATATCGAGCTCCAGATCGTAGTGCCACTCTCTGCCGCCCGTATCGATGGCCAGAATGTAATCGGGGGTGAGCACGATTTCATTGAGAACGAAATCCGAATAGGGGGTCACGGTACTCATACCGGGTGCCGGCGGCGCGGGCGTTGTATCCGGCTGGGGAACGACTTCTGTTTCGTCGGCACCGAGAGGGACAGCTAAGCCTACACTCCACCCCAACAAAAGAAAAAGAAGGAACGCTATTTTGCGTTTACCGGTCATCGCTCGACTTACGTCCTATGTAAGCACGATTGTCAAATTAAAACTGAGCTATTCGTACGTCACCGGTCGATGACGTGATCTTTATTCGCGGGCCGCCCGCGCCGAATTCACCTTTGAGCGTATGCCGTGTCATGGATTCGATCGCAATGGGCACGTCGGTGCTGATCTGGCCTGAGGCGGTCTCGATGTGGAGCTTTCCCGAAGAGAGTTCCGGTACGGAGAAGGTGACGCTGCCGCTGGACGTGTTGACGAAGAAATCGCGAGAGGTATTGAGTTCGGTCTGAACATGAACGTCCGAAGTCAGAGTGGTTATATCCAGAGCACCTCGCACCTGGTTGACCGTGATTTCGCCGTTCGAAGATTTGATACGGATATCCCCGTCGACCCATTGGAAATCGATTTTACCGTACGGTTGCTTTACTGTTATCGGGCCGACCAGGAATTCGCCGACCGTGTTGCCGGTTTCGTTGTTGATATCGAGTCGGCCTTCGACCGAGGAGACGGCGATATCGGTTGCCACGCCACTGATAGAGACATCCGTTGTCATGGGGACTACGATGCGGTACTCAACATCCCCATAGGTATCCGCCCCCGAGCCTAACAGGTTGTGCCAGAAAGAATTGCCACCCCCAACCAAAGGCAGGTAATTGGTGCTGACCGAAATAGAGTTACCCGACTGGTCTACTTTGATCTCGATGTGATCGAATATCATCAACGCTTCTTCTTCGCTGGCGGCCCTGATGTACTTGGTGGCTTCGATTATTAACCGATTCTCCTCACCGCCGATAATTGACACCCTGCCCCGCACGTTGTTGATTTCGAGTTTGGCTGAGCCGTCGACCTCAACAATTCTCTGGTACTCGTACGAGAATTCTTCCGCGACAATCGATGTTGCGGCCATCAGGAGCAGAATCGATACTGTCTGAGCCAGTTTTGAAACACAGGACATATGTCTCTCTTTCCGTTTCAAACCGGAGCCGGATCTACAGGCCTCGCAGCTTTTTCTTGAGTAGCTCTCGCGCCCGAAAAATCCGTGCCTTTACGGTCCCAAGCGGTATACCCAGTAAATCGGCTATTTCTTCATAGGATTTATCGTCTTTGTGCCGGTAGACTATGACTTCTCGATACTTGGTCGGCAGAGATTCAATCGCCTCCTCTATGTTGTACCGTTGTTCCTTGCGCATTAGGTCTTTTTCGGGGTGATACGAGTAATCCGGAACTTCCATTTCTCGCGTCGTGGAATCGTCCAAATGACGGTCCAGGGAGAGAGCTTGAATTCGTTTCTTGCGCAAAAAGTCAATAGAACAGTTGGCGGCTATCTTATAAAGCCAGGTTGAGAAGCGGTATTCCGAGCGATAAGTTGACAACGACGAGAATGCCTTCATGAACGTCTCCTGCACCAGATCATTGGCGGTTTCCTGGTCCCGCACGATCTTATAGACGATATGGAAGATGTTGGCTCGATGCCGTTCGGTGAGATGTCGATATGCTTGTTGATCACCGGCCAGAGCCTTCTCTATTATGATGGTGTCGTTATCTTCTACCAAGGCTTCACTATAGCAATACGATTAACAACTTCAGTGGTTTCAATGACATCCTGGAGAATATAAACCGGAAGACCCCGCTCACAAGCAAAATCTGGTAAGTAGTGGCTTCTGCGTATCTTCTCTGGCCAGAGCAGGTTAACTGTTAATGAAGCCTTGCTTATAGCTCTGCTTGGGGTCATCGCTCCTCAGGTCGATACCGTATTCCAGGTAGGCCTTGAGATTGGCGAGGAAAAAGGTCCAGCCCTCCCGACAGCCCATGTGCATACTGACTTTGGCCTTGGGGGTCGTTTTCATGTTGTACTGGTGCAGTTCACAGATAGAACCAGACTTCGACTTCTTGACGCTTACCGTGACTTGCTCATTGTTACTGCCGAAAGGAAACACGAATCTTCGGTTCTTGTGTATTTCAATCACTTTGGCTTCCAGCTTGTCGCCGGCCAACCATTCAAAATAGACGCGGCCGTTCTGACGTGGCTCGATGACTGCCTTCTCTGTGAACCAATTGATGATTATGCTGTCATCGGTCCATGCCCGAAAGACGTCCTGCGGCGAAGCATCAATCCAGACTCTCAATGTAAACTGTGTCCAGTCGAACGGTTTCTCTTGTGTCATGTGTGCTCCTTTGGTCGTCGCTTGCTGTTAATGAAGAAAATGGAAAGAACTAATACCTGTTTTGTCAATCGCTGTCTGTCATGGTGTGGACCGTTAATCAGCAACGGTCCGGCGACCAACAAGAAACCGCCCTTGCAGAAGCAAGGGCGGTTGAGATATCAGTCAATCGAAGAAGTTACCAGGGGCAGGGGGCGGGTTCCGGGCCCGCCTGGAAGAGGTAAGATACAAGATAGACGATATCAGCGACGTCTATCGGAATCCCGCCGTTGCTGGCGTCCACGTCACCCTCTTCGAGGCAAGGCGGCTCCGGACCGTTCCGGAACAGATAATCAACCAGATAGGCTACATCGAGCACGTTGATTTTCTCCTCGGGATCACCGTTGGTGTTGCCGCGAATGCCTTCACAGCAGCCGTCACAGGCGTCACCGAGACCGTCGCCGTCCGTGTCCTCCTGACCCGGATTGAAGACATCGATACAGTTATCGCAGGAATCTCCTACACCATCAACGTCAACATCTTCCTGCAGCGGGTTCAGGCTGTCGGGACAGTTGTCACAGACATCACCAACGTCGTCGCTGTCAACGTCACTCTGATCTTCATTGGGATCGAGCGGACAGTTGTCACAGGCGTCGCCGTGGCTGTCGGCGTCAGAATTGGTCTGGTCCGTATTGAAGTCATCCGGGCAATTGTCACAAACGTCACCGACATCGTCGGAGTCAACGTCATCCTGATTCGGGTTCGGTGTGGTCGGACAGTTGTCCACGTCACCGCATACGCCGTCCTCGTCGATGTCGTTGTCCGGGTCGTTCGGGCAGGCGTCACAAGCATCGCCTAAGCCGTCGCTATCGGAATCCAACTGATCGGTATTGGCCGAGTCAGGACAGTTGTCACACACGTCGCCGATGATGTCGCCATCGATATCCGACTGATCTTCGTTGGCGTCATCGGGGCAGTTGTCGCAGACGTCGCCATGACTATCAGTATCGGAATTGGCTTGATCGGTATTGGGATCGGCCGGGCAGTTGTCACAGGCGTCACCGACTTCATCCACGTCACCGTCCGCCTGGTCTTCGTTGTCGACCGTGGGACAATTATCGCAGACGTCACCGTGGCTGTCGGTATCGGAGTTAGCCTGATCGGTATTGGGGTCAGCCGGACAGTTATCACAGAGATCACCGACCGTATCGCTATCGAAGTCAGCCTGGTCTTCATTGTCAACGGTCGGACAATTATCGCAGGCATCGCCGTGACTATCGGCATCGGAATTCAGCTGGTTCTCGTTGTCGGTGGTCGGACAGTTGTCGCAGACATCACCGTGACTGTCATTATCGGCATTGGCCTGGTCGGTGTTGGGATCCAACTGGCAGTTGTCACAGACGTCACCGACCGTATCCGTGTCAACGTCGGATTGGTCTTCATTGTCGATGAACTGACAGTTGTCGCAAACATCACCATGGCTGTCGGTATCGGCATTGGCCTGATCGGTATTGGGATCAACCGGGCAGTTGTCACAAACATCACCGACATTATCCGTATCGCTGTCAGCCTGATCTTCGTTATCGACAGTCGGACAATTATCACAGACGTCACCGTGGCTATCGAGATCGGAGTTAGCCTGATCTGTGTTCGGGTCGACCGGACAGTTGTCACAGACGTCACCGACATTATCCGTGTCAACGTCGGCCTGATCTTCGTTGTCCGTAACTGGACAATTGTCACAGACGTCACCGTGACTATCGGCGTCGGAGTTCTGCTGGTTTTCGTTATCGACGGTCGGGCAATTGTCGCAGACGTCGCCGTGACTGTCGGTATCGGCGTTGGCCTGATCGGTATTCGGGTCGGTCGGACAGTTGTCACAAACGTCACCGACATCGTCCGTATCACCGTCAGCCTGATCTTCGTTGTCCACAGTCGGACAGTTGTCACAGGCATCACCAAAGCTGTCAGCATCGGTGTTCGTCTGATCCGTATTGGCGACGTTCAGGCAGTTATCACAGGAATCACCGACGTCATCGAGGTCAGCATCTTCCTGATTCGGATTCGGGGTGGCCGGGCAGTTGTCTACGTCGCCGCAGATACCATCGGCGTCGGCGTCGTTGTCCGGGTCATTCGGACAGGCGTCGCAGGCATCGCCTAAACCGTCACTGTCAGAATCCAACTGATCGGTGTTGGCAGAGTCAGGACAGTTGTCACAGACGTCACCAACCGTATCACCGTCGACATCCGACTGGTCCTCATTGTCGACCGCAGGACAGTTGTCACAGGCATCGCCATGACTATCATTGTCGGAGTTGGTTTGGGCGGTGTTCGGGTCGGTCGGGCAGTTGTCGCAGACATCGCCAACCGTGTCCGAATCGCCGTCAGCCTGATTCTCGTTATCAACCGTCGGGCAGTTGTCACAAACGTCGCCGTGACTGTCAAGATCCGAATTCGTCTGGTTGGTATTGGGATCGTTGGGACAGTTGTCGCAGACATCACCGACGTTGTCGCTGTCGACGTCCGATTGGTTGGTGTTGGGATCAAACTCGCAGTTGTCGCAAACGTCCCCGACTGTATCGAAATCAAAATCGGCTTGATCTTCGTTCGTAATAGTGGGGCAGTTGTCGCAGACATCACCGTGACTATCTGCATCCGAATTGGCCTGATTGGTGTTAGGATCAGTCGGGCAGTTGTCACAAACGTCACCCACTGTATCGGCGTCACCATCTGCCTGGTTTTCGTTATTATCTACCGGGCAGTTGTCGCACACATCACCGTGGCTGTCACCGTCGGAGTTGGTCTGCGAGGGATTCGGCTCGGTCGGACAGTTGTCGCAGACGTCGCCGAAAGTGTCGCTGTCGCTGTCGGCTTGATTCTCATTGGTTACCGTCGGACAGTTATCACAGGCATCTCCGTGGCTGTCACCATCGGAGTTGGCCTGCGCCGGATTCGCGATTCCGGGACAGTTGTCACACGAATCGCCCAAACCGTCGAAATCGCTATCCTCCTGAAGGGGGTTAAACGCATTCGGACAGTTGTCACAGACATCACCGATGAAATCAA
Source organism: uncultured Ignavibacteriales bacterium (assembly GCA_964557855.1). Lineage (GTDB taxonomy): Bacteria > Zixibacteria > MSB-5A5 > GN15 > FEB-12 > JAJRZL01. Next base: position 8,347 of record CAZLBP010000024.1, read on the forward strand.
GGTCCGTATCTTCCTGAAGTGGGTTGGGATCATTCGGACAGTTATCACACGGGTCCGGACTGCCGTCGCCGTCGATATCAGCTACCGTACATTGATCACCGACATACAGGCAGCCGTCCCAAATCGGCTGATAAGAGGGCGGGGAGCCGTAATGGTTGAGCACCCAGACGGATCCGGAATTGAATGTCAGCGTGTCTATTACTATGAAGTCGCTCGTGGACCAGTTCGACAAGGTGAAATAATAACTGGCCCAGAGCCGTCGACCGCTGGCGTCACCAGGAATCCCGGATTCGAAGATAATGTACCCGCCAAAGAGAAAACGCTGATTCACGTTCGTCGTAGTGATATTGTTATCTTCGTAAAAGAACACGTTGTTAAATCCGCTGTCCGTCAGTGGCGAGGCTACGGCACTATCCATCTGCAGGTTAGGATTGTCCCACGAGAATCCCATGGTACCGGACTTGATACCCGAGTCGCTGTAGACATACAGGTCAACTTGAACCTGTAGCTGTCCCTGGCCGGCATCGGGACAAACGCTCGGGACCAGTATCACCGTGTCCGGATTGAGGGGATCATTTGGGTGCTGGCCCTGCGCTGTCGACAAACTCAGCAGCAGCAGGAGCAAAGCCAGCAGAGGAAGCCTAACTTTCATTAAAACACCTCCGTGAAACTTGTGGGGTTTTAGAGCAGTGCATGGTCTATTCCTTTCTCCTGGCCCACTTGATTGGGCCAAAGGCATATCTACACGTATAGCTGAGTTGGACCCGGGCGTGATGTTACGAAAATAGATAGCATACCAATTGACACTCAGTTTGAATTCCGAGTTGCGCCATTAGAATCGGTCTGTTGGTCTCGCAATGACGGCGGTCCATACATAAGATATGCTGGACGTAATTGTCTGTCAAGCATTATCTTGCGCGGCGCGGCAAATAACGACGGATCAGGCGCGGCGTTTATTGGCGAATACGAGAGCCCCAATAGCCGGTTGCTCGTGATAATAATCGCGGCGACAGCTATTTACCGCTACCCGGGTCCGGGATTGCCTCTTGTACACCGGCCAGACGCCTGGCTATTTCGACTTTCTGTTCCAGATCGGCCGTGGCACGAATGACTAATCTGGCGCCATCCGGGGAACCGCCGCCATGCATACACCCCGGTACGCCGCCGCCAATCGTACACCATTCCACCAGCCGCGCTGCCCGGGTGCGCGACTCGGCTGAATGCCTGGCCGTCATGTACTTTCTTATGAGATGACCGTAGTTTTCTGAGCGGAAGTCCTGATAAGACGGCATGCAGCCGGTTTCGCCGATCCCACCCGCAATATCCTGCGCCAGTAGCGATGTCTGGTACGGGAGTTGGGCAACATGGACTTTGTTGACATTGGCCAGCAGCGGATCACACAACCAGGCTCCCGAACCATGTTTCCGGCCTCGCGCGGCGGCGGCCAGTCCCAGCCCGAACGTGGTTTCGTTGTTGATATGCATTTGCGTGAGCTTGTCGTTGAAGACTTTCGAGGATAAGCCGTTCGTGCGAGCCGTCAGAATGGCGGCGCCGATCTTGATATCCCCCTGACCGGCGACACAGCCGCCTATCGCCGCCCGGTAGGGACCGATAAAATAGCCGACCGCCCGGCCGCTGTAGGCATACTCGCCGCACATGAAGACCCGTTCGTAAGGAATGAACACATCTTCGAAGAAAAGAAACGCCTGTGTTATCCCCCCTTCGACAACCGGGTTATCAAACCCCTCCTCGGCGTCCCGCTCATCACTGGGGTGTCTCGTCTCGACGATCGTCAAACCGTCAATATCTCTCGGAATAACGAACGAGAGAGCGTAGTCGGCGTCCGGCTCTTTGTAATTCATACCGGGCAGGACAAAAATCTCGTTAGCCGCGGCCACGCCGCATATCATCAGCTTGGCGCCCCGCACGACCAATCCGTCTTCGCGGCGCTCGACCAAATGAAGAAAAACGTCCCTGTCGTCCTGCTGCGACGGTTTCTTCGTTCGATCTCCTTTGGCGTCGGTCAGCGCTCCCGCAATCGTCATATCCCGGCTCTGAGCGTCCTTAAGCCACGTGAGAAAACGCTCATGATAGTCCGTCCCGAGATCGCGGTCCATCTCCCAGGTGGTAATGAACATGGCATTCAGGGCCGTCCAGCCGGCGCACCGTCCCCCCGTGCAAGTGCCGGTGAGATGAAACATGAGCCGCTTCATTTCGGAGTTGGCATACATGTCCTCGGGGGTCCGGATGATAGACAGGTACCTGCTGACAGGTTCTCCCGTTAGATGAGAAACGGTCGTCACCTTGTCTCGAAGGGAGTCATCATGCTCCGCCCGGTAGGTCCAACCGTGACCGGCAACTGTTCGTCGGGTCGCCGGGTGAGTAGTTACATCGGCTATCAACTTATCGAACTTGTAAATGTTGGCCTTCATGTCTCGCAGTGATTGCAGGTATTGGTCGTACGTCCTCAACGCCATATTGTCCTCCGCGTAGCTAGGTTCTCAGCAAATATAAAAGATTGTGAAATAAATAACAAGATGAGATTGCAGAAAACCCTGCCAAGGAACACGCGCGGCCGGTATTCTCTGACTTTCGTTGCCAACTATGCTGCATTCGTTCACATAAGTGTGTAATGTGGGCTTTTTACCCTACCCGTGAAACTCTTGTCTTGACAATCCCGGAAATTGCCGTACATTGCGGCAGAGAGAGCACCAGCACAGGCAGGTAAGGCCGGTTCTCGGGCCGGGCGCAAGACAGCTGGGAGATTCACATAAACCTGAATTATCGAGGTGTAAACAGGATGTGGCACAAAGGGTTCATGATATTGACCGGTACACTGGTTCTGTCGGGGCTTCTATACATTGCCGAGGCCTCGGGAGGTTTAGTCCATTCATCACAGGCGCTTCAAAGCGACGTCGGCCTCGGCTCTCCGGAGGACCGAATCGTAGCAGCCGGTCGCGTTGCCGGCCCGCAAGCAGTGACAGGTCTCGCGTCTTCGCAAGATGGATCGGATCAGTCCAACTATGACGTCTTGTTCTATGATATCTATCTGAGAATCCATGATACGAGTTTCATCAATGGCGAGGTGACGTTTACGGTCAGGATTCTGGAGAACGATACCCGCGCTTTAGTAGTGGACCTTGGCGATAATATGGTAGTGGATTTCATCAACAGCGAGGAACCGATCCTTGGTTTCGTACATGACAACAATCATATTCGAATTGAGTTGGAAGACCCCTACAATAGCGGAGATACAGTAGTTTTTTCGGTCGGATATCATGGGCACGGACGGCCATATGGTTCGTGGAAAGCCGGACTGATGTTCGCACAACTTGGGACAGCAACGTCCATCAGCAGTTTTTCGGCGCCGGGTTTCGCTCGCTTGTGGTGGCCGTGCAAGGATCGACCGGACGACAAAGCAATCTTTCGCACCGTTGATATCGAGGTGAATCCGTGGGCTTATGCCATCAGCAACGGGGTGCTCGATTCCGTCATTGCGGACGAGGCTCACCAAACGCTGATCTACCGGTACGGTCACGATCACCCAATGGCGACGTATCTGTTTGGGGTGGCGGCGGTTTCCGATGCGCTGCTGAATACAAGGGACACCATGTGGGTGACCAATGACGGCATTGACTCATTGCCGATGACGGTATATTGGTTGAGCCAGGACACGACGGATATTTACCCGGAGGCCATGACAACTATGTCCAGGGCCATGGGTATATTCTCGGATGTGTTCGGACCTTATCCGTTCCTGGATGAAAAGTTTGATCTGGCGGTCGTGTATGCCGGCGATGGTAGTAACGCAGAGTATCGAAGAAACTATGACATGGAAATTCAAACGGTGCCATTCATGCAAGTCAAGTCCGGCATGGCGGAAAGCAAGATCGTCCATGAATTAGCTCACCAATGGTGGGGTAATTCGTTAACGCCCGCAAGCTGGGAGCATGTGTGGCTTAGCGAAGGTTGGGCCTGTTATGCTGAAGCACTGTATTATGAAAGAACCAAGGGCTTTTCTGAGTACCTGAAGTATGTGAATGACAAAACGTATGGTTTCCGATATGGTCTGAATCCTCCCGGTGTAATGGTACAGGCGGGCTCTGTCTTCGTGCAGGATACGGCCGATATAGATATGATTTACCATCTTTACTTAACCTACCGGAAAGCACCCTACGTTTTGCACATGCTGCGTCATCAACTCGGCGACACCACGTTCTTCCAATGCATCGACGCCTGGTATCAATATGGTCTCGCGCATGACTCCGCCACGACCGCCGACTTTGAAGAGGTTTTCGAGCAGACCTCCGGTGAGTCTCTCGACAAGTTCATCGACCAGTGGATATACGGGGAAGGGTATCCGACATACAAATGGTCGTACCTGCAGTTTCCAATCGCACCCGGCAGCAACGACCGGCAACTGTTCCTGGTCGTTGACCAGGACATGTCCAAACAAAGTCAGCTTTTCGATATGAAGCTTGATTTCGTAGCCGAGTTTGCTGGAGGCGGAGACACCGTCTTGACATTTCGTGTGGATTCCGCTCGAAGCAGGTTGAGCGCGGTTGTAGCGGACGAATGCGATACGATCAGGCTGGATCCGCTGCAGTGGGTTCTGTTGGAAGAAGAGGCGCTCGATCCGCTGGCCGTGCGCATAGCGACGCCCAGAGACGGATTGGACACGGCTTTCGTGGGCGTCGATTATGCAGACAAGATCGAACTCCTGAATCATTCTAACCAATTCGAGTTTAATCAAGTTGGCTCGGATTTGCCTGACGGTTTTGAACTTAGCAAGGATGGTCACATTTCGTTCTCAACCGGGCTGAACCACCCTCCAGATCCACCTACTCAGAGTATTCAAAACAGATTCATAGCGTACACTTTTTCGGTTAGGGTCGACGACTTAGGGAATGGGTCTTTTGATAGCGCCTCGTTTGATTTAGTCATTGACCGATCTGCTGTCGACGTTCCTTTTCCCTCGCCCCTCCCCGACCGCTTTCTCCTCCATCAGAACCACCCCAATCCCTTCAACAACGGCACCGTAATCCAATTTGAAATACCGACAGTGAACGATGTCACAATGGACGTTTACAACGTCCTCGGGCAGAAGGTCAAGACGCTGATCAATAAACAACGTTACTCGGCGGGGGTTTACTCGGTGCCGTGGTTCGGCGACGATGACGCCGGCAATCTGGCTGCCACCGGCATTTACTTCTACCGCTTGGAAGCGGGTGAATTTGTCGAATCGCGGAAGATGCTGTTCATCAAATAGGCTCTTCGGTCTTCACCGTCTCCACCCATGAGGTGATCAGCTCTTCCAGGACGGAAAGCGGCAGCGCCCCATGCCGTAGCACTTCGTCGTGAAAAGCCCGGATATCGAACCGGTCGTCAAGTGCACCCTTGGCCTTACTCTTCAATGTCCGTATCTTGATTTCTCCGATCTTGTACGCCAGCGCCTGCGCTGGCCAGACAATATAACGGTCCACCTCAACACTGACATCATGCTCAGTTTTGCCTGAGTTCTCGATGATGAAATCGATGGCCCGTTGTCGACTCCAGCCCTTCCAGTGAAGACCGACATCCACGACGAGCCGCGCCGCGCGCCACATCTGGTACGTCAATTGTCCGAATTTAGTATACGGGGTCGTGTAGAAACCCATCTCTTCCCCGAGGCTCTCGGCATACAGCGCCCAGCCCTCGAGATAAGCGGTGATGAATCCATGAGAACGGAACTTCGGCAGGTCTGCGAGTTCCTGGGCCAGGGCAATCTGCAAATGATGGCCGGGAACGGCCTCGTGCAACGAGAGCGCTTCCATCTCCCACTTAGGTCGGGATCGCAGATCGTAGGTGTTGACCAGGTAATATCCGGGACGACCGGCTTTCAGTGACCCCGGCTGATAGAAACCCATCGGCGCTGCCTTCTCTCGATAAGCCGGAGTCGGTTTCACCCCGTATGGCAGTTGGGACAGTCTACCGAAAAGGCGAGCCAGTTCCGGGTCGGCTCGCTTGGCGATATTGCGGTACTCGCGAACCAGGTCTTCCTTGTTGTCAAAGAAAAACCGATCATCCGTACGCAGAAAATCAGTGAATTCAGTGAAACTGCCTTGAAAGTCAGAATCCTTGATAACTCTGTCCATCTCACTCCGGATACGCTTCACCTCGTCCCGACCGATCTCGAACACTTCCTCCGGGGTCAGCGACGTGGTTGTGAAGTGACGCACCAGATGACGGTACCACTCTTCTCCGTTGGGTAAGTCACGACAGGCCAGCGTTTCTCGACAATGGGGCAAGTATTCCCCGGCCAGAAAATCACGCAGCTCCTTTAGTCGGGGTGTTATGGCCGTTTCATAAAGTGAATACGCATCCTTTCGGACCTGTTCATGCCGCGAGGTCGAATCCGCCGGTGCGGGCTTCCGGAGGACTTGCAGCATCGGCGCTTCGGCAGGATCAGAAGTGATCTGACTTCCGACTTGATCGGGCAACTCACCAATTACGGCGCGGGGCGGAGTGACATTTTGCGCCAGGCCTTCTTTGAGTAAGTCAATCACCTGGCCGAGATAGGCCGGCACTTGTTCCAGACGGGCGAGGAAATCGTCGCATTCCCTGGCAGTCCCGGTCGGCATCATGTTGAGCACGCCGGGGATGGCCAGATGGTCACCATGAAACTGGTTCAAGGGTTTCAATTCTTCCGGAAATCGATGGCTGGCAATGGCGTCCGACGTCACCCATTGAAAAAGATCATAATTGAGCTGATCATCCGGAGACAAACGGGAACGGTCGATGGACGCCAATGTCTGCAGCGTCAGCTTAGTATTCGATTTTCGCCGTTCAACGGCATCGAAGGAGAAGTCGGTCCAACGATGATTGTAACCCGAATGACCGTGATAGGTGGCGGCTACCGGGTATTCAGCCATCTGGTACTCCCATTCCAGCTCAAAAAGACGATGCAGGCGCTCCGTGTCGGACATATGAGATTCGTTCTCTACGAGAGCCCGGCAATCGTCGGAAAAGGTCTTAATACAATCCGGCATAGTCTATCTCGCCTCATTTGTTATCTGCTTGTCCATAATACGGCCGATTAATCCGTTTGACAACGTCCTTTTATCTTCGACATTACGTCAACCCGCAACCCGGAAGGAACCCGTGCACGACAGAAATCGCGACCTATCATCGGACAGCACCGAATCGAGGACCGGCTATGTGTTGGTAGGAGGCTCGACCATCGCGGCCGCACTGGCCACTGTCATCGGCAAATGGGTGCTGCTGTCGATCAGCCCGTTGCTCATGAACAGTCTGATGTTCTCGATCGCGACCGTTGTTCTAAGTTTCTACGTTCTGCCTGTTCGAGGTGTACGAAAGACGTTCACCCTGACGCGCCTCGGTTGGATTTGGCTGACCGCGTTTTCCGTCAGTTCCTGGATAGCGATCCTGTCATTGTGGACAGGCATCCAGCGCATGGATCCCTCGCTGGCCTCCTTCATAAACCGCATCGAAGTACCGATCGTTATCGTCCTGGGCATCGTCCTGCTCGGGGAACGCTTCACCAGGCTGGAGTGGTTGGGAGCAGGGTTGTCGCTGCTCGGAATCGTGGTCATGCGGTTGACCTTGCGGGCTGAGTACACCGATGGGTTCTGGTGGGTATTGTTCAGTTCCGTATTCTTCGGTATCACGGAACTGCTGTCCAAAGTCGCCGTGCGCCATGTCGACCCCATTGCTCTCGCTTATATCCGCAACATGTTCATAGCCGCCGGCTATTGGGTCGTATTCCTTTGGTTGGAAGGAAGCTATGCCGGCTTGCAGGAGGTGTGGATCGGGGTCGTGGCCCTCGGTGTGATAGCACCCCTACTCTCACGTATGATGTACCTCATGGCTTTGACAAGACTGGCCCTGACGAAAGTAGCTATAATCAGCCAGAGTCAACCCGTTTTCGTCATGCTCATCTCAATGTTCGCCCTGAAGCAAATACCGGCATTGCGCGAAGTAACGGGCGGTGTGCTGATAGTGGGAGGTTGTTTCCTTATGGTGTTAACTCGTCGCCGAGTGACCAAAGCCGGGCTCTCGCCACAGAAACTCAGGTCGGGAACGTAACCATGTATACCCGATACGATGTTCCGAAATGAAGCAGTGATAAAATTACTCTTGGATTACACTATTTTCCGCTTGACAGTGAGGCTTTCCCGTGCTAAACTCCTGTGAGTTGGGCTGCTGAAGTTCGGTCAATGATCGTGACAATCATTGAAGTACTTATAAGTTAGCTATTTCGACAGCATGTAGTTAGAAACAGCGGTTACGGGTGAAGTGTCTCCGAACCCATGAGATGTATCGAAGACAAAAAAGAGCCACGTCCGACCGCAAAGTAGTGTTGGGAACACAGGGATTTCACAAGGATGCGTGTCACAACTCTATCCGCTCCTGCCTCCACCATCGGACATTATGGATTAATCCTGTCGTTGTTCACGCCGTCTTTCTTTCAGACTTTTTCCAGGAAATCAAAATACTATCACATAAAACGGACTTTGTTTGAGGGACGTGCTGGGAAAGTGAGCCCGGGAACTTTCCAAGTGCTGCCTATCGGACGCAAGTTTACAGGAGGCTGTCTATGCCGGTAACACCAACCTATCCGGGTGTGTATATCCAGGAGATTCCGAGCGGAGTGCGCACCATCACCGGGGTGGCCACATCGATAACCGCATTTGTCGGTCGAGCCTGGAAAGGCGAAATGGACGAGGCGGTCGTGATAACCAGCCTGGCCGACTATAGTCGCCAATTCGGCGGTCTGTGGCGGCAAAGCACCATGAGCTACGCAGTTCAACAGTTTTTCACGAACGGCGGCTCACAGGCAATTATTGTCCGCGTATCTAATGGCGCTACGAAAGCGACTATTGATCTGGGCGGCGGTAACGAGCTGGAAGCAGCCAACGACGGCACCTGGGGCCGCAACCTCAAAGCGACCGTCAATCACGATACCAAAGACACGTCCGATACCGACCTGTTCAACCTGATCGTTGTCGATGATGAGAACACCAAGGAAGACTCGGAGGCCCGTGGCGGCAGCGGAGCCAGAGAAACATTCTTGAATGTCTCCATGGACTCGGGCAGCCCGCGTTTTGTGACCAAGGTCTTGTCGGAACAATCGGCCTTGGTTCGAGTATCGGCATTGGGGGGGAGTGCTCCCGGTATTCAAACGGATACGGCAGCCGACAACACCACCGGAGATGACGGCAGTCCGTTGACGGGTGCGGAAGTTGATGGCGATTCCGGCGCCAAGACCGGGATGTACGCCCTGAAAGATGCCGACCTGTTCAATATCCTCTGCATCCCGCCGCTCACACCGGGAGAATCGGGGACCGACATTTCGGTGTCGACCTGGACGAAAGCCGCCACGCTGTGCGAAGAGGAGCGCGCCTTTCTTATCGTCGATGCCCCCAACAACTGGACTGTCAGCAATGTCGAATCGGCGGCCCCGACCAATCTCGGTCACTTCAGTGCCATTGTACGCAAGAACGCCGCCATCTATTTCCCCCGTCTCAGATCGGCGGATGCTCTTCAGGAGGGCAAACTGGAGACGTTTGCTCCCTGCGGAGTCGTAGCCGGTCTCATGAGCCGCACCGATTCGCAGCGAGGCGTGTGGAAGGCGCCGGCGGGTATTGAAGCTAATCTGCGCGGCGTGCTCGGATTGAACTTAAAACTGACGGACGAAGAGAACGGTCTGCTAAATCCCAAAGGCATTAATTGCTTCCGTACTTTCCGTGGTATCGGCAATGTCTGCTGGGGGGCGCGGACCATGGCCGGCCAGGACATCCTGGCTTCCGAATGGAAATACATCCCCATTCGCCGCCTGGCCCTGTTCATTGAGGAGTCGCTCTTCCGCGGTACCAAATGGGTTGTCTTCGAGCCGAACGACGAGCCGCTCTGGGCCAAAATCAGGCTCAACGTGGGCGCCTTCATGACCGGCTTGTTCCGCCAGGGTGCGTTTCAGGGCAGCACGCCCGACAAAGCATACTACGTCAAATGTGATGCCGAGACAACGACACAGGCGGACAGGAATCTCGGTATTGTCAATATCGAAGTCGGCTTCGCCCCTCTCAAGCCGGCAGAGTTTGTCATCGTAAAGATCCAGCAGATCGCTGGTGAACTATAAACAAGGAGGATGAGCGATGGCTGGTGGATTTGTCGTAAATGCACATCGCATTGATCCATACAAGAACTATAAGTTCCGCGTGATTATGGAAGGCCGCCCGGTCCTGGGCGTCAGTAAAGTGAGCACGCTCAAAAGGACGACTGAAGTCGTCAAACACCGGGAAGGCGGAGAGAACAGCACCGACCACAAATCGCCGGGTCGGACCACGTATGAAGCCGTCACGATGGAACGCGGTATTACGCACGACCGGGCGTTCGAACAATGGGCCAACCAGGTACATCCGTACTCCGGCGATCCCGGCATGGATTTGAAGAACTACAAAAAGGACCTGACTCTCGAGGTCATGAACGAAAAAGGGCATGTTGTCTTTCGTTACTTTCTCTTTCGTTGCTGGGTGAGCGAGTTCACGGCCATGCCGGAACTCGACGCCAATGCCAACGCGGTCGCCATCGAGAGCATAAAGATTGAACTCGAGGGCTGGGATCGCGACACTGACACGAAGGAACCAAATGAGGAGGATCCCGTGCCGGCTTCGGCGTAATACCGGGATGAAGGGTTCATACTGTGTCAGATAACTCCGGTTCGGGATACTGGATACCGATTCCCCGGATACCGGATTTCACGATATCCGGGTCTTCACTACCGAGCATATCCTTGCGGCCGTTCGGAACGGCCGCTGAGGATCTCGATATGGATTTCAGATATCAGTCTCCGGCGCACCTGGTCACCTCGATACTCCGGCAATGCAGCCGGTATGCTGACCGAACCGGTGAGGCCGACGAGGACTTTTTCTGGAATCTGACAATCGGGAAACGGATTCAGTGTCTGCTGACTATTGCCACCGAAGGCGGCCGTTCCAAGCTGGAGATTCATCTCACCTGCCAAAATGAAGACTGCCGGGAAACGATGGAACTGGAATTGTGCCTGGAGGATATCGCGACGCGCCAGCAAACGGCGGATGAAACCGAATTCGTCAGCGTTGGTGACGATGGCCGTACATACCGATTGAGACGACCGACCGGTCGGGACCAGCAGGAATGGTTGGATAAATCGCTGCCCGATGAAGATGCCGCGGTACGAGAGATGGTCGCCACTCTCCTGATCGACGAGCGGTCTGCCGCGAGCGCACCGAGCGCCTGGACGAGAAGCCAACTGGAGGCATTCAACAGCGCTATGGAGGATGCCGATCCGCTGCCGGCCATGCTGCTCGATGTGAAGTGCCCGGTGTGCGGGCTTCGAGGCGAATATAACTTCGATCTCGAACGATTAGCTCTGCGTTTGCTCGAAGAATCTCAACGGAAATTGCGGCATTCGGTCCATCGGCTGGCTTCCGCCTACCACTGGAATGAAAGAGAAATTCTGGCCATACCGGAACGACGTCGCCGGCAGTACCTGGACCTGATTGAGAAGGAAGAGCGATAATGCGGTACTTCAAGAGAATCATGCGGCAGACCGGTATACCGGTGACAGGTCAACCCCAGTCGGGTTCACGCGGCCAGCCGGCGGCAGGTTCTCGTGCGAATGACGACATCTTTTCGATCGATGTCGATGAACAGCGAATTGTGGAGGCCCCGCCAAAGCCGGTGAACCTAGCTGGCCGGACGGAGGTCACCAGGGAGCCTCATGGACCTCAACGGGAGAGTATTCCGGTCCGGCGGATCGATGCTGAAGAGAAATCCAGCCCAGAACATGAACCGGCGCCAAGCCGAAGCGAGGGTATAGAGGAATCCCCCGCTAAGGGTACCGGCCCTGATCCCCTGCCGAAAGAGAATGTCGGGCATGACGGTCAATCATCAACTTCATCGCCGGCATATATCCAGCAACAGGGGACTCTAAGGCCAGGTGAACCTACGAAGACAGAAGATGCCGGTATCCCCATGGGCTCTGTGAAAGAAGCGGCGCCCACTGCTGAAGATAGTGCCGGGCGGAGTGCCGAATTGAGGACCACCGACCATATCATAAAGGAAGTTCGTGACTGGATCTCGCAGAACCCGGAAGATCCGGCGGAGCCCAGCGTGAGGCTGGTTGCCACTAACGAGCACGAAGGAGTCTCCATTCGCGAAAACAATGAACCAGGGACCAGACAGTCAACCGCCAGTGACAGAATGAACGGCATAAACGACTGGCAGTTGTCGATCGGCTCGATTCTCGTCACGGTTGAGGAGCCGACCAGGGAGAGTCAGACAGCTTCCCCAGCCACACTTGCCCGTCCAGAACCATCAAAACCAACCGGCACACGGTCAAGACTGAGAAGGCATTACATTCGTTTGTAATGAATCGGTAATACGAAATGGCTCTGGCTGATACGGGAAAAGCAATCGGGATGGTGAGCAAGCTGCTGCAACAACATTTGACCACTAAAACGGGCATAGCCATAGACATCGGCCGGCCGGAACCCCCCGGCAGCGGGGGCTCGGGTCCGAAATTGAACCTGTTTCTCTACGAGGCAGCGTTCGATCCCAGTCTGAAGAACGTGGCTCTCGACGAAGGACAACAACCTCCGCTGTGGTTAATCTTGAAGTACCTTATGACCGGCTATGATGCCACCGGGGATACGGATTCACCTGACGCCCAGGCTAATCTCGGCGAGGGTATTCGTGCGCTGCAGGAATTGAGCATCCTTCCTCTCAACGGCAGCATATCGGCCGACGTGATACAGGCTCTTCAGGACAACCCTACTCAGCTGCACGTCACCTTTGAGGATGCTTCCTCGGAGTTGCTTTCCAGCCTCATGCAAGGTTCAGACGAGAAATACCGCTTCTCAGTCGGGTTTCAGGTACGGCCGGTAATGATTGCCCCCGGTGAACCGCCGGACTACTCCCTGCTGGTAGGAGTCGACTATACGAATGACCAGATAATTGGTGAAGACGGCTTACAGCTCACGGTGTTGCCCTCGCTGGGTCCACAGATAACTCGCATCGAGCCGACGGCTTTCGAAACCAATGAAACGATCACGATCTTCGGAAACGGCCTGTCATCGACAGTACTAACAGCCCGCATAGGTTCCCAGGACCTGGCCATTACAAACCGGGAAACTGACAGGCTGGAATGTCTGGTCAACGGCCCGATTGCCGGCGGCGACCAGATTTCCGCCGGAGCGCAGACGGTCTCCGTCGTCGAAACGTTGCCGTCGGGGCGACTGCGACACAGTAATTTGCTCGTGGGTCATTTGCTGCCCAGCGTTTCCTCGGCCACACCCGACTCCATTACTCGCGTGGATGCGGCCGAAACCAACTCGCCCGTGTTCGGCAATATAGATATTAACGGGGTTCTTTTGGGAACGGACACGGACGATGTCTTTGTCGCTCTGTATGGCGAAGGCCGGGTGGTGGCCATGTTTGACGCCTTCGAGGAAGTAACACCCGCCCCGGCTCCCCAGACGCACCTCCGGGTCGAAATCCAATCTGCGAAACCCGTGCCACAGGGAATCTATCGAGTACTGGTCAGACTAAATGGACAGCAGGCCAAAAACAGCCCCGAGGTTGATTTGACATTGCCATGACGAATACGGTTGACAAAAACGCTCCGGAGACTTTCCTGCCGGATATCACTGTCCGCGATCCCCTGGGCCGATACTGGCTGCGTCAGGTGACGCTTCAGTTACGAAGGGAACTCTGCTGGGCATGGCACGAGCGAGGTCTCCGACCCGGTGATCATCCCGGTTTGCTGCCCCCCTTCGCGGACCGGACTTCGGTCAGTCTGGACATGGCTCGTTTCCGCGACGACAAAGCCGAATTCTTCAAGTCCGATCCTACGGCGCAATACCTCTCCGAGCAAATCGACGGAGAGCCGCCGCCTGCGGACGATCCTGATCGGGGGACGATTAGCTGGGTGGCACAGGAGCTTCAACTAGACCCGGTATCGCTCTTTGTGCTGGCCCTGGGACTCCTGCCCACGGTTGACAGTGCGACTGCGAGTGTGTTAGCCTCTTGTTCCAACGATCCCTCCAAGCTCCTGCCGACCCTGGCCCTGGTTCAGAGCCTGTGGACTAGACCGGATGAAGTCATACCCTTGAGCGACCCGCTTCACTCTTTGAACCGCTTTGGCCTGATTCAATTCCGCGACCGTAGCGGACAATTCAGTTCAACCATCAGTTGGGAAAGTCAATATACGGTTTCATCCCTGGTGGCCGGACTACTGCTGTATCCGTCCCGGCAATTGCCGAACTTCTTATCTCGACTCCCATCGGAATCCGGACACTTTGCCGAGAACGAATTCTCTCCTGAGACTGTTGCAGCAGCCTCCGTGATCGGTCATCACGGTTTCATGGTTGTCCCTATCCAGGGTACCAAGGGCTCTCCTTACGACGAGATCGCCGTCGGGCTGAGTCAGGCGGACGGACGCGACGTCGTTGCCTTCCGGGGGCCGTTATCGGCATTGGAGGACAGATCGTTCCTGGTTAACTTGGGAACGTCGTGCTGGCTGCAAGGTGTAGATATCTTCTTTGGGCCAAGCGAGAGCAGCCTTTTGTGTGGTGACAAGCACTCTATCAACACGTATTTGATGTCATTATCCACATTGCCGATCAGAGCATACGTCAGTATTACGGACAGGCAGCAGGTCGAACATATTGCACAGGATACGGTTAGTCCCGCAGTTGGGATACCGGGTCTCACCTATCACGAGCGAGTCAGTCACTGGAAAAGAGTGCTTGGTCCCTATAGCGACGGCTTGAAGGAGAGCATAGAAGAATGTGCTCGTCGTATTCGGTTCGAAAAAAAGACCATCGACAAAATCGGCGGGAGGCTGGCGAGGTCGTCTGAACCGGTCGGCAACGAGGGTTTTATCCGCGCCTGCCGGGCCGAGGTGGAGCTCGACCTGGCGGGCTTGGCACAGAAAGTTCCACCCCGATTCGCGAACGAAGAACTGATCTTGCCTCACAAACAGCAAGTCCAGTTCAATGAAATCATCCGCGCCATGAAGTCATTGACCCGAGTGCATTACAAATGGGGGACCGCCGAGGTCTGGAACGAAAGTGGTATATCGGTCCTGTTTGCCGGGCCGTCGGGTACCGGTAAGACAATGGCGGCCGAGGTATTGGCGCTCAAGCTGGACTTGCCGATCTATCGCATCGATCTGTCCCAGGTAGTCAGCAAGTACATCGGCGAAACCGAGAAGAATCTAAAAAAGTTGTTCGACGCCGCTGATATCGCCGATGTCATTCTGTTTTTCGATGAAGCGGATGCACTGTTCGGGAAACGGACCGAGGTCCGGGACTCTCACGATCGCTATGCCAATCTCGAAATCAGCTACCTTCTGGAGCGTATGGAGCGTTTCAAGGGACTGGCCATACTGGCTACCAACCGCCGTAAAGACCTGGACCAGGCCTTCCTGCGGCGTCTGCGATACATCGTTGAGTTTCCGTTGCCCAACGTCCCGGAGCGAAAACGGATATGGAATCAGGCCATCCCCAACAAGGTAGATCGCTCGGATATTGACGTTGACTTTCTGGCCAGGCAATTCCCGCTGTCCGGGGGTAACATACGTTCGGTCGTTTTCAACGCCTGCCTGCAGGCCGCCGATGGCTCGGTATCGGTCGCGGATCAGCATGCCGGACGACTGGAGATGGCACACGTCGTTTCCGCCGTTAAACGAGAGTATGACAAAATGGATAGGACTGTCAGTCTGGAGCAATTCGGACGGTACGCATCCGTCGTCAAGGAAATGGAGTACGCCGATGGCAAAAAAAATAGAGATTGAGCGCCTGCATATTCGCGTGAAGGGAGCATCCGACAGGTCAGCCCGGTCGCTGGCGGTCGGGGTCGGCGAGGGGATCATGAGACATTTGTCGAAGCAGCAGGAATCTCTTCCTGAGACCGGCACGCTGCACATCAATGAGGTGCGGGCTGCCAAGGTCGCAACCCGAGCGGATGCACCTCGATCTTCCTTGCAAACGGCGATTGGCCGTAGCGTCGGACAAGCGCTGGTGAATTCACTGGCGCAAACTCGTGGGAAGAGGATTCCCTGATGCCATACTTACTGCGTGGCGCTCTCATTGAATACGGCACCGATTTTCTCGGTCCGATACCCAATGTGGTCATATTCCAGTTTAATCCGGAGAGTCTGACCCGCAACATCCAAATCCCGCCCCGCCCCACCGGCTCAACAGCCCGCGAGACCGGTCAGGCCGGCGAGGCGCCGGTCGAGAAAATCACGCTCACGGCTCATTTCAGCGCTGCGGATGAACTGGGCAAGGACCAGACCCTGGCGCGCATGTTTGGGGTCGGGCCACGCCTGGCGGCGCTGGAGCAGATGGCGCAACCCAGCACCACTCTAAGTGGAATGCTCGGGGCGGCCATTGATGCCGTCGGAGATGCGCTCTTTGGGGGTGGAGGCGATGCTCCCACTCAACCGATTCCGCGAGAAAAATATCCCCGTATCTTGTTCATCTGGGGGCTGACACGCGTCCTGCCGGTCGTAATCGAGTCCATGCGCATCACCGAAGAGCAGTACGACAACATGTTGAACCCTGTTCAGGCCAAAGTGGAACTCGGTTTGGCAGTCACGCCGCCGGATCCTTGTTCCGACGATATCGTCGCGACGGGTGCGATGGAGTACTCCAAATTAGCCAAGGAAGCACAGGCCATGGCGAATCTGGCCAACACCGCTTCACAGGTCGTTGAACTCATTCCGTTTTAGAAAGGCCCGAATGTTTCTATCGAATTCCAGATATGCGCAGGTCAAACAAAGACCAGTCACGACGAAAGATGGTCACACCGTCAAGATTGTTGAAGTACGGCGGTTACCGTCGCCCTCCGGGACACCAACCGTGATCAAAGATCACGACCGGCTGGACATCATGGCCCAACGTCAGTACAAAGACCCGACCAGGTTCTGGCGCATCGCCGACGCCAACACGGAACTGGAGGCGCGTAAGCTGACCGAGGAAACCGGAAGAATAATCGACATACCGGAGCAGTAATGCCTGATATAGAATACAAGATCTATTATAACAGCGAACCGGCCACCCAGGCTCAACTCGACCGGGTGGAAAGCATCACGGTGGAACAGGAAGTTGACATGGCCTGGGAAGCGCGACTGGAGATCCCGCTCTGCCTGGATGCCGACGGGACCTGGTCGAGCGAGGATGAAAACCTCATAAGTTCGTTTACCCGGATACGGGTGGAGATTCGGATCGGCGCTGGCGATTTCACACCCCTAATTGACGGGCCGATCGTCGGGCATGACAGCAGCATGAGTTCGGAACCGGGGCAGAGCTCGGTAACACTGTTGGTTCACGACGACAGCGTCTACCTGAACCGGGAGGAACGACAACATCGTTTCGAGAACCGACTGGATCACGAGATAGCCGGCGAATTGTTCCGGCAGTTCGAACAGATTGGCAGCACCGACGTAGAGACGACACCGGCGCCATCAGGCGACCTGACGCCGCAGGTAGCACAGCGCGGCACCGCCATGCAGTTGTTGCGCACACTGGCTCGACGCAACGGCAAACATGCCTACGTATTGCCGGGCAACGACCCTGGAGAGAGCATGGGTTGTTTTAAAGACTTCCCTACCGAAACGAACGGACTGCCGGCGATGGTTCTCCTGGGATCAGAGCGAAACGTCTCGAATTTCACCGTACGCCGAGATGCCCAATCTCCGTCGGTGGTGCACGCAGCCACTGTCCGTGTGACCGATAAGAGCACCATCACCCGAACCGCCAGTTTCCGGGACAGAGAATTGCTTGGGGATGCGGCTGCGCTCGAGGATGAAGGAGAGTCGTCGACACAACAGTTGACGCCGCGACACGGTGATTCCGCCGATCTGGACCAGGCGGTAACGGCCGAAGCGGAGCGCTCCGGTTATGCCATGGAAGCTACCGGTCAGGTCATCATGGGCTGCTATACGGGCGTACTGGCGCCTTATCGGTTGGTCACCGTCAGAGCCGGAGAAACGCCTTTGAGCGGTGATTACCTGATAATGCAAGTCACTCATGAGTTGACGCGCTCGATTTACAATCAATCATTCACTGCCAGACGCAATGCCCGATCATCGATTTCAAGTGGCGGACTGGGCGATTTGGCCGGGAGTATCTTCTAATGCCTAATTCAGATACCGAACAACTGGTAGTCGAACTTACGGAATTGGTACGTAATCGCTACTACGGCAAGTACCGCGGGATCGTCCGCGATAATAACGATCCCGAAAACATGGGCCGGATTGTGGCTCAGGTCCCTGAGGTTTTCGGTGAGGAAGACGCTCCCTGGGCGCTGCCGTCGGTACCGTTTGCCGGCGCCGGTCACGGTTTGGTGCTGCTGCCGGAAGTCGACGACGGCGTCTGGATCGAATTCGAAGCCGGTGATCCGTCGCGACCCATCTGGACCGGTTGCTGGTGGGCGCGCAACGAACTCCCCGAACCAGGCGGGACTGATACCCGCGTGCTCGTGACTTCGGGCGGACATAAACTCATCCTCGACGATCAGGAAAACAAAGTGCAATTGCTGCACTCACGAGGTGGAGAGTTAACCATAACGGACAGCGACATCACGATCAAAATCGGCGGTAACCAGATAGTCCTGTCGGCCTCGGGAGTGGACATCAACAACGGAGCCTTTAAGGTGGTATAATGCCCGCAAACGTCTTGACGACAGCCAGTACGATCATGTGTCCTCACGGCGGGCAGGTGCAGTTGCTGACGACCAATACAAGAGCTACCGCATCCGGCGCCCCGGCTTTGCTGCAAACGGATAGACATACCGTCGTCGGTTGTCCGTTTACTCTCCCCGGCGGCAAGTACTCCCCCTGCGTGCGTGCGGAATGGCAGTCTCCCGCTACCAGAGCCACGGTGAACGGTACGGCCGTACTGCTGCATACCAGCGTCGGCCTCTGCTATAGTCCCGAAAACGCAGTCCAGGGGACGGCGATAATCGTAAACACGCAACTCCGAGCCTCTGCAACTTAGGAACCTTGAAATGAAACAGGAATACGGCAAACACCTCTCATTTCCCTTTCGAATCGGGGCCGACGGCCGTACGCGGCAGGTTCGCGCATTTGAAGATCACATTCGGGATGAACTGCTGCAGCTCGTCTTGACCAACCCCGGGGAGAGACTGTTTCTCCCTGAGTTTGGCGGCGGCGTTCGCCGACTGGTTTTCGAAAACATCGATGAGACAACTCAGAGCATGACCAAAGCTTCCCTGACCAGAGCCATTTCGCGCTGGCTGAGTGAGCGCGTCATTCTTGAAGAACTTACGGTCGAGATCCAGGATACGACGATTACGGTGGATATCAAATATCGGCCCCACGGGCAGGAAGACAGTCGTGTCTTGCGATTCCAGCGGAGCGGCGGATAATGACAATCAGATACGAAGAAGCACTGAACGAACGGATCAACAACCTCGCCGACGCCGGTCTGAACGGCTTGAACATGGTGCTGGTAACCCTGGTGCCGGATGTCAGCCCGAATGAGGCTGTTCTGGAGCTTCATTTTCATAACGGCAACCAAGTTGCCGACATCCTGGCCGACCCGAGTGCGCCGCACGACCTGTTCCCGATTCGGGGCGGTTTCAGGATTCGCGCCGGGGAACTGACGGGGGAAGTGAAAGTCACGGCCATCAACGCCGGACCGACATCAGAGTCGTTATTGCTCACGGTGGCGCCGATCGGTGACTACTCCACGTATACGCTCACAGTCAATTTCGCCAACATGGACCCGCTGCTGAATGAACTGCCGTTCAAGTTTCGTCCCGGCTGCTTCAATGTCGATTGCGCCCCCGGCTGGGAACCGGCGCCAACCCCTGTCAAAAATCCGGTTATCGACTACCTGGCCAAGGACTACGACTCGTTCAAACATACTATGATTTCCGCAATGCAGGAACGGGTCTCCGGCTGGCAGCCGACCAGCGAAGCCGACCTGGATCAAGTCTTGATGGAGCTTTTCAGCGCCGCGGCGGATGAGCTCAGTGATTTCCAGGATCGCGTCATGAACGAGGCCTATCTGGGAACCGCTCGCAAACGAGTATCGCTCGCCCGCCATGCCCGTCTCATGGATTATCACATCCACCAGGGCAATCAGGCCGAAACGTGGCTGGCAGTCAAAGTTGTCGACGGACAGGTATTCGACCTGACGAAAGGCACTGTCGTTTGGTCCGGTGACAGGTATGAAGATCCGGCGTCCGTAGTCTTTATGTCACAGTCCGAACAACGGCTGCATTTCCTGCTCAATGACTTGAGCCTGTACACCTGGAGCGGTTCTATTCCAACCCTGGCCGCCGGCAGTACGCAAGCAGATATCAAATCACCGGACAACAGCGAGGCCGCAGCCAATGAAGTGCGCGATTTGTTTCGCAGCGGGCTGGTCAATCACCTCCTCATCCAGGAGCATCTAAACCCGGAGACCGGTGAAAAGGCCGGACGAGATACAACCAGGCGTCAGGTGTTGAAATTGCTGGCCGGCAAGGAAGCTGCTGAAGTGGGACAGGACCCGTTGTCGGGAGAATGGTACATTCGTGTCTACTGGCGGGAAGAAGACAAGCTAAAGCACAATTACTGCTTCACGATCAACTGCCCGCCACCCAAAGGGGAAACAGAAGATGTCTCTCTCTTTCACGGTAACCTGGTGAAGATAGCCCATGGCCAACCGAAATCAGCGACATTCAGAGAAGCCGAAGAGATGCTGGGTCTCGACGAATACCACTATGATAGGACCGCGCATTGGGGTGCAGTTTGTCGGATTCCCGATGATCTCCCGGCTTACAAAGCGACGGAGCCGGGAGGAGAGGTACCGCCCGAGTCCACGTTGCAAATCGAAGTGGAGTATCCTGACGGCAGCAAAGACGCATGGGATGAAGTCATCAGTCTGGTGCATAGCGACAGCAGTGCGGAAAACGGTGACCGGTATGTTGTCGAAACCGACGAAGAACAGCGCAGCATTATCAGATTCGGCAATGGCGTCAATGGTCGCGCATTGCCCCAGGGAAGTATTGTCCACTGTAATTATCAGGTAGGCCACGGCCCGGACGGTAACGTCGGCAGTGATTCCCTTGTCAACGCTCAGGATGTTCGCATCGCCGAAACTTGGAATCCATTTGATGTAACCAACGGCCGCGCCCCGGAGCCGGTGGCTGAGATTATCCGGCGTGTACCGGAAGCATATCGCTATCGGCAGTTGCGAGCCGTTACATTGCAGGACTATGTAAATCGAACTGAGGAGCTGGGTGAAGTATCTAGGGCCGCCGCCCGATACGTCTGGACCGGTAGCTGGCGCGCGGTCAGAATCGCTGTCGATCCGACCGGCACCACCGAATTCACCACGGAACTGCGGCAAAAGGTGGCGAGTCATTTGAACGCCGTCAGGCTGATCGGTGAAGATCTGGAGATCAGACCTCCCCGGTTCATACCGTTGGAAATCGGAGTCTCTCTTTGCATCCAATCCGACTACTGGCCGGAAGATATCGAGTTCATTCTGGAGCAGGAATTCTCCGAAGGCTTCACGCCCGATGGCCGACGAGGCTTCTTTCATGCCGATGATTGGACCTTCGGGCAGGAACTGAGAGCCAGTCAGATTATCGGACGAGTGCAGCAGGTGCGGGGCGTCGATCACGTCATCACCGTGTCCATGAAACGCTGGGATGACCGTTCTCCGAAAACCGCAGACGTGCTCGAAGTAGCCGCCAATGAGATCATCCGAGTACGAAACAACCCTGATCACATGGAAGAAGGATATATCGACTTCAATATCCAGGGAGGACGCCAGTAATGTCTGAGTGTCGCAATGATTGCAGCCGCCCGCTCCGTTTCCCCAAACCTCTGTATAATCGGCCCGGCCTGTCCCATGTCGACTATCGTATCGGTACGTATGCCGACATCCGCGAATGGCTGCTGCGTAACCTGGATAAGCAGGAATTGCTGCAGACCTGGACACACCGCGGTGCCGATGATCCCGGTATCGCCCTGTTGGAGGGAGCAGCCATTCTTGGCGATATCCTCACGTTCTATCAAGACGTCTACGCCAACGAGGCGTTTCTGAGAACCGCCCAATGGCGGGAGAGCATATCCAATCTCGTCAGACTCCTCGGATATCGTCTGTCTCCCGGCGTAGGAGGAACGGCGGCATTCGCGTTCACCTTCAAGAAAGAAGTACCGGTCGTGGTTCCGGCAGGCTTTCCTCTTCAGGCGCAGGTCGAGGGGCTTGAAAATCCGGCGGTTTTCGAGACTTCTTCTGAGCTAACGGCCTACCCGGCGCTCAGTTCGTTTCATCTGTATCGCCCCACCGGTTTCTTGTCTGACCTCAATGGTGCTTCCAGGTTCTCCGTTGAAACATCGTCACTTGAAGCCGCCGGTGTTGAATTGCAGTCGAAAGACAGGCTGATGCTACTGGACGAAGACGATGAAGCGACCGAAAACGCCCAGATAGTTGTTGTCAAAGGTGTTTCCGAGACACTGGATCGGACTGTTGTTGAAATAGAAGGAGCCTTGGGAAGCAACTTCGAGAAAGGACTCGATCGATTTGTAACGTACAAGCTGGGCAGGACCTTTCGCCATTTCGGACATAATTCCCCCTACAAAGTAGTATCCATAAATAGTGACGGTACAGCCTCGCAGGTGAGTAATAATTATAATCGCAATCTCGCCGCGGACACAGGGTCGACCTCTGACCCGATCGTAGAACCGTCGTTTGCCTCAGACGAAGTTCCTCTCGGTGCAGAAGTAGATGACATACCGATCGGCAGCGATGTCATCATACAAGGTGTGGCAGGACCAAACTCCACCATCGTCCGAGGAATAATCGGCTTTCGAGTGGTTTCAATGACTTGGGGCTCCTTGTCCGGGCCGTCAACGATTGTAGCATTCGAAAACGTGCTTTCTGAGATTGAGAGTCAGGTCGATATCCGTCAACTGTCGATACACGAGACCTGTAGCACCCCATTCGAATTAAGAAGCGAGAGAACGGCGACAGAATCAGTCGGTCCGGTGGCCGAACTGTATTTCTTTGGAGACGCCGAAGCATACAATTTGCTGGAGGGTCGAACGCTTTTCATGGTCAAACCCGGGGACGCGGTTGCCGAGACGACCGTTACAATTAACCACGATCTGACTTCTGCAGGGGCAACGAAAGCGCTGCGCAAACTGACTCTCAATGCGGAACTGCCGGAAGAGTTCACGTATGCTGATTTTCCTCTGATCGAGCCCTCTGTTACCGTGTATGGTAACGTGGCTAAGGCGAGTCAGGGCAAGACGGAAAAGGAAGCCGTTTTGGGGAACGGTGACAACCGCGAGCGATTCCAGACATTCAAGCTCCCCAAAGCCCCTTTAACGTACCATAACTCGGCCGGAGCCACACCGCCCGAAGTGCCTGAGCTCGAAATCTATGTTAACGATTTGCTCTGGTCGAGAGTATCGTCGTTCTTCGGTCACCTCGAAGATGAAGAAATCTACATCGTCCGCGAAGACGCTAACGGGGACAGCTGGGTGCAATTCGGTGACGGCCGGACCGGCGCCCGCCTCCCGTCGGGACAGGGCAATGTCATCGCCCGCTATCGGACCGGCACCGGCGCTTACGGCGCGCTTGAGCCGGATACGACCGTATCGGCACAAGGCAAACTGGATAATCTTGACAAGGTTACCATGCCCGACGTTGCTTCCGGTGGCGATGAACCGGAAACCGGCCAAAATGCCCGCGAAGCAGCGCCGGGTAAGATTCAAAGCCTGGACCGACTGGTTAGTCTGAAAGACTTCGAGACTGAGACCCTGGCCATCCCGGGGGTGACTCGCGCCGTGGCCGCCTGGGAACTCGTGGAAAACGTTCCCACCATTGTACTGACGGTCCTGATGGAAACCGGACGATCCGCCGAGATCGAGCAGGTGCGCCGGACGATCTCAGATTACAACAAGTGCCGGGGACCCCAGCGCTGGCCGGTAATCGTGAAGCAAGGTAAGTTCAAGTATGTCTACCTGGATGTCGTCTACGGGATAGCACCGCGGTATCAATCCGGGTTTGTTGATGAGAGTATCAAGGAGCATCTGGGTACGACGAATGCCGTGACTAGTACCGGACTATTCAGCCTGCGTCAGCGTCGTTTCGGCCAGCGCGAATACGCCACGCGCGTAACTGGGATCGCGCAAAACGTCGAAGGTGTGGTCTGGGCAAAAGTAAAAGCGTTCGGCAGTCTGGGCGAAGCCGACGATCCGTCGACGTTGTCACTACCGTCCTATCCCAGCGCGTTTCACACGCATGTAGCAGCTGACCAGCGGCAAGTGTTGGCCCTGTACCCCGATCATCTCAGCCTGCAGAGTTCGAGCGTTCAGGCAACGGAGGTGTGCTCATGAGCAACAAACGCGTACCGCTCTATGACCGCCTGCCGGAAATCTATCGCATCAGGGATCAGGAGCAAGAACCGGGCGGACAGCTGCAGAAATACCTGGAATTGGTGGAAGAAGCGTTTGGAGCTATCCACGAGAACATTGAGCAATTGTACCACGACCTGTTCATAGAGACCTGTGATGACTGGGTGATTCCGTACATCGGAGACTTGCTGGGTACCAGTCATTTGGCAGGAGACCCGTGGACACTGCGCGCCGATGTGGCTGACACCATCGCCCTGCGCCGTCGCAAAGGCACCCTGGGAGCGATAGAGCTGCTAACACACAATCTGACCCAATGGGGCGTGCATTGCGCGGAACTGCGAGAGAGCCTGGTCTGGAGCCAGCACCTCAACCATCTCAGACCGGATGCCGGGGGCATTTCGCCCTATGCTGAACTGCCCCATGAGCAACTCGAAGACGCCTGGCCCACGCGGCATCGTGTCCCGCGCGGGGGAACCGTAACAGTGCGTGACCCCGCCACGCTGTCCCTGCTCAATACGCCCTTTGATCCCTTCAGCCATCTGCCTGACTTCAAACCGCCGGCGAGCGGCAATGTCAGATATAACTTGCCCAACCTGGCCATATTCCTCTGGAGATTGTCGGCTTACCGCATACCCGTTTCACAGCCCGGCTTCGTAGAGAAGCAGCCGCGCGATCCCGCTATCGACTTGACCGAATTTCCCGAGGCTGCTGAGTGGATCGTACGCGTGACCGTTCACCCCCTGGCGCGTCCCATCCGCTTGTTCAACACTTATCGCTTCGACCCTGACCGACAACCACCGGTCGTATCCCAAGTCGACCAGACCCCAGGGCCGATTCCGCCGGCGCGGTTGACAAGCGAATCCACGGCGGGCAATCCCCAAGCCTATGTAACAGTCGACAAGTACAATCCCGCTGATTTCTCCTTGGACGAATTGGATATCTCCGATGTTGGGCTGCAGCTACACGTGCCGACGGCTGAATTCGACGGAGACCTCTGGACTTTTCGTGGCGCCAACCTGTGCGCCTGGGAAGATGACCTGCCGCCGCCGCTGGGGAATCGTGAAATCGCCATCGATCCCTTAATTGGCAGACTTGCCATTGGAGTCAGTACTGAAGAAGAGGCCGACGCGCTTCTCGAACACCTGTTGCTGACATACACCTACGGCTCGGTCGGCCCAATCGGCGCCCATCCCGCTTCAAGGCTCTCAGTGCCATTAGGCTTCATCGGTGAGCCGGTTGAACTTCGGCAAGTCAACCATCACGACAACGAACAGGGCCTCAAAGAAGCACTGGACAACATACAAGACGCCGCCAATCCCATAGTCATCGAAATTCAGGACAGCATGACCCACGATTTGGATTTGAGTACGGTGGCGGGGATAATCGACGAAAACGGCGGCCCGAATCTGAAACTGAATCGGTCCCTCATAATTCGCGCCGCGGACAGTCAGCGGCCGGTGATACGGCTGGCACAGCCGCTGCGTTTCCGACCAACAAATGTCGTCGGCGCTAATCCCGAGGAGCAGAATCAGTTTGATGCCGTTATGAACGGCTTGACCGTTCGTCTGGAAGGACTGTACCTGACACGAGCCGGCGGTACGGAGCCGCTTATAGCGCGGGCGGCGCTCCACAGCCTGGAAATTATCGATTGCACGCTTGATCCCGGGGGATACGAACAGCTCGACGGCAACCGAGCCCCAATCCTGAAATCGATATTTCTCAGCGAACCATACGGTTTCTCCGATGCGGCCGAAGAAGAAGCATACAAACAAACACCGCAGGTCATTATACAACGTTCCGTTAGCGGCCCGTTGTTCATTGATCCCGGTTATAAACTATACCTGACCGATTCAATCATCGATGCCGGCAGTGGCGTCAATGAAGACCAGGCCAACGCTGCTTTTGCTGTTTCCGGAACCGGTCCGGATCCGTCGGCCGTATGGGGACCACCGACACAAGTGAGCGGTATCACGGTCTTCGGACGCATGCGTGTCGAGAACATCCACGGGCGAGGCGGCATCTGGGTGCACAAACTGGAAGCGCAAAACAACCAGAAGGGCTGCTTGAAATTCAGCTACTTCGCCCCGGGCGGCAACCGTCTGCCTCAGAATCACGGGTGCGTTACCGGTGAAGAGGCAGAGCTGCTCTTTGTGAGTGAGGAGTTCGAAAACCCGGCCTACGGCCAGTTAACGTTTACCGGCGATGTCCGTATCAGAGAGCAGGGACCGAAGCGTTCCACCAGTATAATTGATATGGAGGGCTACGAACCGAGCCGGGATCCCAACTATGTTGTTTCCACCATAGAAGGCCGAGAGTATAAGCTGGGTGACCAGATGGGAGCCTGCGGCTTCCTGCTGGAAGCCCATAAATGGCGCAATATTCAAATTCGATATCGTGAATTCATGCCGGTCGGTGTCAGGCCGCTGCTAATACCGGTTACCTAAGGAGTGTGGTAATGAAAGGTGATTTCTCCCGATGGGGGTATGACAAGAAACGGAATCATGCGGGTGTGTTGCATCAGCAGGGAAGGGTGTTAACCGATGCCGATTGGAATGCACAAACCAGAATTACAGCCAACTGGCAGGATCAGGCCGGTAATGACATAATCGGGCCCGGCGTAGCCGCCGTCCCGGCCGATGAGCCGCTCGGCTTCAAAGTACAAACAGCCGCCGTCAACGCCGGCGGCAAAGTGGAACTCGGTGTCCAGCCCGGTCGCGTGTGGGCCGATGGACTCCTGACGTACCTGGCCGGTCTCCCGGCCGATCCCACTACGCCTGTCAGTCGCGCGGCCGCATACCTGCAACCCCCCACCCAGGATCCGCCTGCCGATGAATCATCAATCGGCGCCGGGGTCAGAGACGCCGTCGTCCTGGAAGTGTGGCGGGAAGCGATCAACGGCTTCCAGATGCCGGAATCACTCATCGAGCCGGCTCTGGGCGGCCCGGACACGACCGAACGGATGCATACCGCCGCTGCCTTCCGTCTATTCCGTCTCCAGCCCGGCGACACCTGCGAGAGTATTCTGGATCAGATTAAAGATGATCCTTCGCAAAGAGGCACGCTCACCGTGTCGCTGCAGCCGACCGAAACCATATCCGGTGATTGTCCGGTTACCGAAGGGGGCGGGTATACCGGTTTCGAGCATCATCTATATCGCGTTGAAATCGCCCCGGTAGAGAGTGCCGAACCGATGTTCAAGTGGTCCCGGTTCAACGGCGGTCTGGTCGGACGCGGCATCTTTGATGCAGTCGATATGAAAGTCCAGATAACAGCCAACAAGTCGGCTATCGCTACTTCGGGGATCACCGAGTTCTACATGGAAGTCGTTCAGTACAACGGCGAGGCCGGTTACTGGGAAGTCACGTACGGCGCCGAAGTCACGCTTGATAACGACCATGAACTGGTGCTGCCCGGAACACCTCTGTACGGCTCGCTGCCGGCCGGCGGCAATCCGGTGTTCTTTCGCCTCTGGAACGGTATCCGGCTGATCAGCGATTTCCCGCTCGGGACCGGCGATCCGACCGGGCTTCGCGACGGCATCCGGCTGGAGTTTGAGACGCCCGGTACGGGCAAGTACCGTCCCGGCGACTACTGGACCTTCCCGGTGCGGGCCGGCGAGATAGCCAACGATCAACTTCTCATCGATAACGCTCCCCCGGAAGGTATCGAGTATCATCGCGTACCGCTGGCTATACTCAACTGGAACGCCGCAGCCGATATTTCGTCGACGAACAGCCAGATACAGGACTGCCGGCTCATTTTCCAGCCACTAACACAATTGGGGACCTGCTGTACAATCAGAGTAGGCGACGGTATTCACAGCCACGGCGATTTCGATTCCATTCAGGAAGCCGTCAATCACCTGCCCGCTTCCGGCGGACAGATATGCCTCTTGCCGGGACAGTACACGGAGAATGTGGTCATTGCCGAACGACACAACGTTATCATCTCCGGATGCGGAGCGCGCAGTCGCATAGTATCCGGCCCTCCCACTGGCGAATTCGGTATTGCCGCGCCGGTGATTCATGTCAAAGACTCTCAGCACATTCGGATCGAATCCCTGGCTGTGAAGGCACATGAATCCGGGATTGGCGTGCTTCTCGAGGGCAGCCCGCCGGAACCGATCCACTTCGGCAGTACCAGCATTCTTGGCCCGATGCGCCAGCGGGATATCACGGTCGAGAACTTGCATGTCGCAGCCGCGACCAAGAGCGCCATCCAGTCCCAGGGCGGCCAATACATCAGAATACTTGAAAACAAAGTGGAAATGGCGGATGTTCCGGGCACGTTTCCGGGCATCTATTTCGTCGGAGAAGACGCGCGGATCGACGGTAACGACATCCGTGTACATGTTTCGCCGACGCCGGTTCCCGCCACCACCGCCGCAGTTCCTTCGCGTACCACCGTATCGGCCGGTATGGGCGGCATCCAGATCGGGGGCACATCCGAGCGCGTACATATCGGTGATAATCTTATCGAGGGTGGTATCGGTAACGGCATTACCCTGGGCAGCGTCAAGACTATCGACGAGGAGGGTAATGAGTCGCCGGAAATTATCGGTTGGGTGATCAATGTCTTCAACCCCTGCAGTCCTTGCGAACCGGGTGAGGTATTTATTCCTCGGCCGATCCCTGGCGAAGAAGATGGAACCCGGATGGTATCGGCCGGGGCTCTGTACGAGATTCAAATCGAAAACAACCGCATCTACAATATGGGCCTCAACGGGATCGGTGTCATCGGGTTCTTCGATCTATCAGCCGCCGATGAGTTCATCAGCGTTCATAGACTGGACATCATCAGCAATGATATCCGGCACAACCTCTGGCGGCCGCTGGCGGAAATACCGGAAGATATGATAAACAGCATGGGCTACGGCGGCATATCCTTGGCTGACGTGGAATACCTGCTTATCCAGGACAACGTGATCGAGGACAACGGTCCCAATCATCTGGAACCGATCTGTGGTATCTTCATCCTGCACGGCGAAGGGGTGGATATCACGAACAACCGTATACTCAACAACGGCGCCAAAACCGGTGAACCGGTCAAACAAGCGAAAGACGGGCGCCGCGGCGGCATCAATATCGTATTCGCCGTGGCTCCGACGGAGGATGTCCGGTTTGGAGAATACCGCGTCCCCAGGCAGGACGGCGTGCCGGCCCTGAAAGTCCACAGCAATGTCGTCTCCGTTCCGTTGGGACAAGCACTATCGGTAACGGCGCTGGGGCCCGTTATGGTGACCGACAATCAGTTCACGAGCCGCGGTATGATACTGAGATCCGGCTCGCCGACATTTGTCGCCTCGACCGTAGCGATTATGAACCTCGGGGTATCCAACGAGTACTACGGTCAGTTGATTACTTACGGTACCTATCTCAAAGGTCACGTAGGCAAACCCACGCTAACGGCGGTAACCGAAACAGCCGTTACTATGCCGAGGCAGGGTTTGGATGATCAACAGGTCGGACGGTATCTGGCCAACGGCAACGTCATGTTCCACGACAACCAGTGCGTCCTGGACCTGTTGGAAACCGGGCTGAGTCTGTCGCTTTCATCGATTCTGATCCTGACGCTCGATGATGTCAGTTTTGGGAACAACCAATGTGACTGCTCGTTGGTGGATGACATTGTTCTGTCCCATGCCATCCTGTTTGGTTTTTCACTGCGCATGAACGACAATCGCATGAAGGAAGGTCTTTACAATGCACTGTATTCGGGCCTGACTCTTGGGATCATGAACGCCACGACCAACAACCAGTCCACTCATTGCATTATGGTATACGGTCTGAGTGCGGTCAAGATAGACAGCGGTAACAGAGTTTTGTTCCAGCTCTTTGCCGAAGAAGATTACTGCAACCCGTTCGAATTCCTGGGAAGAAGATCAACAGCGGCATCCGGCAGCACGCTTGGATTGCTGCGCTAGTATAGAGTGAGTACGACCAAGGGAGAATGATAGATGTCCAAGAAAGTAAAACCGAGAACGATCCCGATAGATACCGTAGTTGATTCCCTGGAGCAGGGACTGGCCGGAACTGATACGGCTCGGAAACAGGACTTTCAGGGATTGCAGCAGGTGCGCCTGACCAAGGCGAACTCCCAGGAACGGGAACGTCTTCGCCTCTCTCGCAAACTCGGTCAGAACCATCCACGAGTGCAAGCACTGGATCGTCGGATCAACTACAACCAGGGTTTGATCCGTGATATCCAAGTCGAAATCGACCACGCCGTTATCGATGTTCCCGATGTCAACGAAAACGCCTGGACTGTACACGGCTTTGTCCGCAAACAGGACCTGACCGGCGTGCCCGGTTTGACCGTGGCGCTGTACGATGAAAAGGGCAACTGGATCAAGCAGCTCGGATACGCCTGCACCGACAGGAAGGGCTATTTTCGATTGACGCACGGTCGCGATGAAGACCAACCTCTGGAGGGCCCTGCTGCCGGCGCCACTATCAGAACGAATGTGTCTCGCAAGAGGCAGGTTTTCCTCCGCGTCCTCGACCAGGACAGCAACCTGCTCTACTGCGACAACGAACCCCTTGTACCGCAACTGGGCAAGCTAGACTATCGCGAGATTGTTCTGGGCGAAGATGCTACAACCTGCAAACCTCCGGAAAACGGCGAGCAGCCTCCGCCGGGTCCTTCACCGATCGATCCTTCCGGACCGGATGTGGACGACGAAGGAATCCAGTTGGAAAAGATACCGGGCATCGGTCCGGGAAGAGCCCAGAAGCTGAGAGAAGCCGGCATCCTGGACGCCAGGATCTTCTCGGAAACTGACAACGAGAAGTTAAAAGAGATTCTCGGCAGCGTTGATATCAAGAAGATGAAGAAGCAGGCCAAGCAGTTGCTTGGCTGAGCCGGTAACGCTCTCAGGGCAACAGGAGTGTGACATACTATGGTTGCAGCACGGATAAGGAAGCCCAGTTCCGATCGTGAGAGTAAAGGTCGGACCACATCGACCAAGGAAGCAACCTCTCAGGCCACGTCAATCAATTTCGAACCCCGTGTACACGGTATGCAGCGGCCGCCTTGCCCCTGCGGAGGCGGGTGCCCGACCTGTAGGCAGAGACCTTTCGGAGATCGTATTTCTCCTGCCAAGGACTACAGATCGAGGTTCAGCGGCAATGTGGCCAAGACGGTCTGTGATGTTGCCGTACATCCGGAAGATGTAATCAACTTCCAACTGAAGAAATCGTTTCGAACTGTCGGGACAGGCACGCCCAAAGTAGTCGTGCTGAATGAACAAATGAAGCAGGAGTATCCTTGCGTATTTGAAGCTGTCATGGCTCATGAACAAGTGCACATTGAGAACAGCACACCGAATTGCACGGCATTCAAAGAATGTGTGGATGATAGCAGTTCGGCATTTCTCGGTTATTTCGGTGACCCAACCATTTCACATTCTGACTTTGTGGCCTGCAACAATGCCCATAATGCCGGTATATTCCCGGACTGTAAAACGGATGAGGCGGCTGCCTATGAAGCCGGAATCAAGAAAGCACAGGCGCTCAAATCAGAATCCGGATGCTCTAGCGAAGTCTGGGCTCTGGACCAGGCAATAACCCAGTGGCAAGGTCATCAGAAGAGTCCTCCCAACTGCCCGTAGTGAAGAGGAGTAGTATTATGTTTCAGCAAGTGAAAGTCAATAAGCCGGCGACCGGAAAGAAAAAGCCGCTCAACGGTTCATTCGATTCGGTTCATGCTGCTCATCATGGGTTAGCAGAGTCCGACACGGTCATACAAACCAAAGCCTCCTGCCCCTGCGGCGGCGGCTGCCCGACATGCCAGGGAGCAGAGGCGCTGCAGACTAAACTGAAAATCGGCTCCCCGAATGACAACTACGAACGGGAGGCCGATCAAATCGCTGATCAGGTTAGGCGTATGACGGATCCTTATGCCCAGCGGCAATCTATCGAGGAAGAAGAGGAAGAGCTCCTGCAAACCAAGCCGATTGCCGACCAAATAACGCCTCTCATCCAACGCCAGCCGCTTGAGGATGAAGAAGAGGAACTGCAACTCCAGGCCGAACAACCGGCCGCAAGCCCCCATACCGAACAAGTGCAGCCAATGCTTAATTCTTTGAAGACTGGGGGGAGTCCATTGCCGCGCAACACCCAAACCTTCTTCGAATCACGGTTCGGGACAGATTTCAGCACCGTTCGGGTACATTCCGATTCCACTGCGGCCGAAGCGGCCCGTCTATTGCGAGCGCGGGCGTTTACGATGGAGAATCACATAACATTTGGGGCGGGTGAGTATTCGCCCGGGACGCACACAGGTAAGCATCTCCTGGCGCACGAATTGACCCACGTGATACAGCAAAAGGGCGCGGACCGGCTCGGAATTCAGCGCTACACCGAAGAAGAGGAAGCTGCGTGTCCCTGCCTGAACTGGTCATTGCTCCGCATGTACATGACCGCCCAGGCAATGGTGGGCGGCGGCGAACTAACCGGGCGCAGATACGCCTCGATGTTCATGGATCACTTCCTGCGAGGCGGTGGATCAGATATGTATGTTGCCTGGAGCGACTTTCTGGGCGATACCGAAGGTCAGGCCGCACTGGAGGACGTCAATGATGAGCTGGCCAACGAATTCCTGGCCGAAGCCGATGCGTTGAGCTGCGGCGGTTCGCGCTCCTCGATCACCAGGAGCGCAAACCTGTTGTCACAATTCACTCACGGCACCGATCTGTTCTATGCCGTGGGCGCCTTTACTCTGCACGCCACAGGTGAAGGGTCAGTTCGCAGGAGCTGCGATGAAGATGACAACTGCACCGGGATTTCGGCACAAATGGATATCAGATATCGAATCAATGATCCGTACGACTGGAAGAGCAATGCCACCCCGTGTACGCCGGCCACGGGGGAAACAGGTTGCAGCGCCAACATGAAAACGGTTACTCTGCCGGTCATAGGTCTCATCTGTGATGAATGCCTCAACCGATTGGTCATTCACGGTTGGGCCGGCGAATTCATGGTCAAAATCCGCGGGAGCGCCTCGAACTACAACGTCAGCGGTCCGTGCGGCTTCCGAAATCCAGCCACCGAGCCGGATACGAGAGATAACAGTCGCCAGGATCCGTAATGGACTTTCGCAGTCGACTCTGATAGTAGAGAGACAGGGAGAGCCCGTTTTACTGCGCCGACCAGCGCCTACGAATCAGTTTGCCGTTGCAACTCCTCCAATGCTGAATCGAGTTGCGGTATAATCTGCGACCAATGATATCGGGATACCGCGCCGGACAGATTAGTCCCCCTCTCACCCCGGATGCCGGTACCGTCGGTCAGTCGCTTCTCGAGCGCTTGCAGCCTGTCAACCAGGCCGGAAACGGAACCGTCATAGAAATACTCATCCGTATTAAAGTTGCCGAGCAGTTCCGGATAAGCCAACCGCCGCGGCAGCAAGGGATACGCCCCGGCTGCGATAGCCTCCACGACACTGATACCGAAGAACTCATGAATGGCGGTGGAGACGATCACGTCGGATGCCATGAGTATTGAACGGTAATCATTCGCCGATTCAATATACCCCCAATGATCAATGTTATCCGTCAAATACTCTTTCGCCCATGAGAACACCGGCGGACTTTCCTGAAACTGTGGTCCAATCGCACTCAGGCGAAACTCCGTACCCGATTCCTTGAGCTGTTTGATCGCGGCAAAGAAGCTGTCCGGATCTTTGTCGTACTCCCACCGGGCCGCCCACAGAATCCGCAGCGGCCCGGCCGCGCGTGCGCTGCGTTCCGGGAACGGCTCGATACCGGGATAATGTACGGCTGATTTGTCCCTGATCCTGTCGACGGCTTGTATCGGTTGATAATCCGGCATCCTATTCAGCAGCTTCTCCAGCATAGTCAGGAAAATCCCCCGGTGATACTCGGAATTGAACCACACTTCATTCGCCGCCAGACACGACGTGAAATTCGTCATGGCGAAGTGCATATCTCGCTCATGCTGTTGCTGCACCGGGTAAGCAAGTTGATTTTCGTGAAAATAGACTACAGTCGGTAATTGACTTATGCGCGAATCAACCAGACCCAGAAACTCGGCCAGATTGAGCATGTCTGAGCACCAGATAATATCCCAGCTCTCGCCTTTTCTGATTCTCTCGTTCACATCATGAGCGAAGGTCACCGCCGAGTGCCGCATTCGCCACTTCCACTTGTAGCCGGGCAGACTCAGGACGGTCCAGTCATGCCGACTATGCCTGATCCAACTTTCAAGGAAGGACCGGTGGCTGCCGGCGTAGTATGGTTCCAGGGTCAGAACGCGCATCATGCTAGCGATTGACTACCGCTCTTGTTGAAATCGCTGGAGCTGCTTAGCGTAGAAGTCGTTGTCCGGGTCGAGCTCCGCTGCTTGTTGCGTGATTTCGATCGCTTCCGTCACTTTGTCTTGCGCAAAGCAGATTTCCGCCACCGTATTTAGATTCTTCGCCTTGAATGGTCCGCCCGAAGCCAGCTGTGCGGCACGGCGCGCCAGCGACTCAGCTTCCGGAAGGTTGATTTCACGAGCCAGGCACCACCGGGCAAAGTTGTAGTATGACTTGGGTTCGGTCTCCCAACCTGGGTTGAGGCTGCTCTTCTTGATCCGGATTGCTTCCGCTGCATTGCCGTCGATATACAACGCATAGTCGGCCCGGAACTCGGCATTGTCGGCCTGCTCTTTGGTGACCTGGCTGCCGGCGGTGACCTCGATTCCGGCTTTCAGGTACTTGCCGATCTGGTCCGTCGTACCCAGTTTGCGCGCCAGCTTACTCATATATTTGGCGACATTCTTGACATGAGTCGGGTTGCGTCGTGCCGCGATGAGGATGGTGTCGGCGAACGACAGTACCTCGGGAAACGAGAGTCTCTCATTCCAGGCGGCATTGACGGCGTTTTCGAAAACGACGAATGAATAGTCGAGAAAGGGACTGGGGGACAGCTTTTGGGCTTCCCGGTAGTACTCAATCGCCTTCAGGAACTGATCCGTGTCGGCATGATACTTGGCAAGTGCCAGGGCATCGCGATAGGAGGGATTCGCGGCAAACCGCTGCTCCTGTTTTTTGATAGTAGTGAGGTCGGACAGCGCAGCCCTGAGTGAACTGATAAAACTCGCCACTGTCGTAAATCCGGTCCAGCGCGATATCACGTCGCCGTTACTGTTCGTCAGGTAAAACGCCGGGAAATACGCGCCCACTTTGTACTGCTCAGATAGCGCTTTACCCGCATCTGTGGCGACATTGATAGGAATATGGACGACTGCTATCAGAGCCTGCTTGACGGCATCGCTTGATTCCGCTTCACGAGCGGACAGTTCACAGTACTCTCAATCCTCTCGAAAGAACTCGATCAGGACCGGTTTGTCCTGTTGCACCGATAGCTCTTTGGCCTCATCCAAACTCTCCGGGCTCTGGGCGTAGACGACTCCGACTGCCACTAACAGGATTATCGCAGACAGAATTCTAACAGCTTTCATATGTACAGAATACGTAATGTACGGCATTCCCGTTGATCCGAATCTCTCGTTCATGTTCGTGTTAGCTCCGTGTTTATTAAATACTCACACTGTTTCAAGGACTCCTTGTTCCCACGCCAGTATAGCAACTCCATCGCTTCTTCGTACGAGCACCAGCACCAGTTGCAGTGTTCTCTCGTTTCGAGCCGTGGGGCGGGCGTGCCGTCGATATAAGCCAGAAAAACGTACTCCGTGAGCATCTCGACGTCGGACGAATACCACGATATCATTTCCTCCGATACCGGAAACGTATACAGAAATTCCACACGGTACATACAGATCGGCGCGAAACCGGTTTCTTCAGAAAGCTCCCGCGAGGCGGCCGTTGCGATGTCCTCATCATCCTCCACGCCGCCGCTGATCCCTTGCCAGTAGCCGCCTTCAGAGTGTTTACGTTGCATCAGTAAGTACTTTCTGTCCACGCCCAATGAACTCACGCAGTACACGCCTACTTGTATTGGCTGCCTCATAACACACACCCGACCCGTTTTCAAAGAAACGCCCCGAGCCGGGGGAGGGAGAACGACACGGGGCGGTAGGCGACATTGATGTCAAACAAAGTAAGCACTGTCAAGTCGCCCGTATATATTTTCCATCCTTTGAACCAAACTCCGGTATATATAGTTTCAACGAATCGGGAAATCCATTAGAATCTCAACCAAATATGTGCTCGCCGAATGTCATTCAGGTCCTTGCTCGTTAGACATCGATTCCGGGATGATACTGGGCACCGCCATATTGAAGTTGCATTCTCACAACGACTACGGTAGTTTTTTCTGAATCATTTATACGGGAAACTGATCATATGAATGAAAAGGAACTTGTAAAGAAAGCACAGTCAGGCGATTTCGAGGCCTTTGCTTCGCTGGTTAGCAGTCAGCAGGGCCGGATCTATAACCTGGCCCTGAAAATGACCGGGAATCGCTCTGATGCCGAGGACGTCGTACAGGATACCATGTTGAAAGCCATTGATAAAATCGACCAATTCCGGGGAGAGGCATCCTTCGGAACCTGGCTCTACTCAATAGCTCTTAATGAAACCCGCACACATCTGGCCGGTTGGAAACGAACCGACCTCAAGACGATCGAAGAGTATCTACCCGGTGAGGACATGCATTCCAACTCCACTAAGAGCGGACCGAGCCTGTTCGATTGGCAGGATCCGCATCAACTACTGGAACAAGACGAGCTGCGGAAGATCATCGATGACGGGATCGAACAGCTTCCGGTAGAGTATCGGGAGGCGTTTTTGCTCCGGTATATCGAAGAGCTGTCCATAAAGGAGGTGGCACAATTAATAGGGGAATCGATTGCCGCCACCAAGTCCAGAGTCCTCCGAGCCAGGCTGGCTTTACGTGACTATCTATCCCACATCTTCGAGGATCGTTATGGCCAGAAAGTGTAGCGAATACATCGGTAATCTCAACGACTATCTGGACGGCGAGTTGACTCCGGATTTGTGCGACGAAATTGAAGCACACATCGGGGAATGCAACAACTGCCGAATAATGGTCGATACTCTGAAGCAAACCGTAACGCTGTGCCGGGAGGGACGGGAAGAGGCGCTGCCGCCTGCTCTGAATGCGAAACTCTCATCACTGCTCCAGGAAAAATGGCGCAAGAAGTTTGGTAAGTGATTGAGTCCCAGTACCTTAATTTTGCGCTCAGCCCTGGATTGGCCCAATGTCCGGCACTGAAATCATTGCGAGTCCGGCTTTGCGGACCAAGCAATCTCAAGCCAAACTGCATGGGGTCGCGACCAAAGCCGACGTGGCGGGCTGCTCTCAACGATTATTCTCTCGGCGAAGCCAGCCATCAAATATCTCCAAATAAACCTGAATCATTTCGGACTGAGGACTATCTAAAGGGCTAAATGCAGAAACAAATGAGAAAGGAAAGCTAAATGAGACAGGCCCTGACAGAATTTGCGATCAAACGTCCCTGGATAGTCATTGGCGTGGCAGTCCTGATTACGGCGTTTTTTGCCGCGCAATTCCCCAACATAAAGATCGATACCGACCCGGAAAATATGCTCCCCGAAGATGAATTCGCACGCGTCTTTGATCTCCAAACCAAAGAGACGTTTGACCTGGCGGATTTTATTGCCGTGGGTGTTGTTTCCGAGTCCGGAGCATTCACGCCGGAGATCCTGAACCGTGTCTACAATATAACGACGGAGATTGAAGATATCGAAGGCGTCATCGTCGATGACATCCTGGCGCCGTCGACGGTCGATGATATTCGGCAGGGTGCGGGCGGCTCGATTGCCATCGAGACCCTGATGGAAGACGAGATTAAGACGCAGGAAGAAGCCGAATACATCTTGAGCCGCATCAAGCAAAATCCGATCTTGCGGGGCAAACTGGCCTCCGACGATGGTGAGGCTATTGCTATTTTCATCCCTATCGAGTCCAAAGATATGTCGCACCGCATAGCGGGTGAAATCCGCACCATTACCGAAAAGTACGGCGGCGAAGAAACGTACCATATCGCCGGATTACCCCTAGCCGAGGATTCTTTCGGTTCTGAGATGTTTTCCCAGATGGTCTTCTCCGCCCCGGCGGCGATGATCATCATCATGTTGCTGCTGTTGATGTTCTTCCGCCAGCTCCGGATCATCATGGCGCCCATGATCGTGGCGATCATGTCCGTTATCTGGTCAATGGGGCTGCTGATCGCGACCGGGCATACGGTCCATATCATGTCATCGATGATACCTATATTCCTGATTCCCATCTCCGTCCTGAATTCGATTCACATTATATCGGAATTCCACGACCACTATAAACGATACAAACACAAAGCTTCCACTATCAAGCACTCGGTCGGGACGCTGTTCCTGCCGATGCTGTTCACGTCGCTTACGACCGTAGCCGGTTTCCTCTCGCTCACATTGACGCCGATCCCGCCGGTGCAGGTGTTCGGCGTGTTCGTGGCGTTCGGTGTAGCCGTCGCCTGGTTCCTGTCGATCACGTTGAATCCGGCAATCGGCATCTTGATATCGGACAAGGCGCTCCGCAACTTCGGCCGCAGCGATGACGAGCACGGCGTGCTGTCGCAAGTGCTGCATGTGTTCCGAGACTTCTCCTATCGCCATAGTAAAGGTATTCTGGCTGCGACGGGAGTGATAGTGGTGGTAGCTGCGGTGGGACTGTCCATGATTGTCGTCAATGATAATCCCGTGAAATGGTTCAAGAAGTCTCATCCGATTCGTCAGGCCGACATCACGATGAACCGCCACCTCGCCGGGACCTACATGAACTACCTCGTGTTCGCAAGTGAATCCGAAGATCGGATGAAGGAACCCGAAGTGCTGGGCTATCTGCAGCGCCTGCAGCGGGCGTTGGAAAAGCACGACAATGTCGGCGCCACGACCGGCCTGCCCGATGTCGTCAAGAAAGTACGGTATGAGCTGTTCGGGGCTGACTCGGCCGAGGCGGTCCTGCCGGACAACCGGAAAGAAGTCGCTCAATTGCTGTTCCTGTTCGAGATGTCCGGCGGTGACCCGGATGATCTGTTTAAGTTCGTCACCACCGACTATACCGAGGCCAATCTCTGGGTCCAGCTCAAGAACGGCGATAACCGGGATGTACAAGCGACCGTCGATCTGGCCGAGGAGTTCATGCAATCGAATCCGCTGCCGGTGGGCGTGACCGCTAATTGGGCCGGCTTGCCTTACATTAATATCATCTGGCAGCAGAAGATGGTCACCGGCATGAGGACATCATTGCTCGGAGCCTATGTTGTGGTTCTGACCATGATGATGCTCTTGTTCCGCTCGTTCCGCTGGGGGCTGATCTCCATGCTGCCGTTGACTATTACCATCATGGCTATTTACGCCTTCATCGGCTACATCGGCAAACCGTACGATATGCCCGTGGCGGTCCTGTCATCGCTGACTCTGGGCTTGTCGGTCGACTTTGCCATCCATTTCTTACAGCGAATGCGGGCCATTCATAAAACAACCGGGAACTTCAGACAGACGTTTCGCGAAGTATTTGAGGGCCCCGGCCGGGCGATCAGCCGCAACGTCCTGGTCATCGCTATCGGTTTCGTGCCCATGATGTTTTCATCGCTCGTGCCCTATATAACGGTCGGCAGTTTCTTCCTGGCGATTATGGTTGTCTCCGGGCTGGTGACGCTGTTCCTGCTGCCGGCTTTGGCCAAGACATTCCACAATTCGATGCTGCCTGACACTGCCAATGTCAAGCAGCCGACAACTGAACGTGCAGAAAGTAAACAGTAAACGAAGACATAGAAGGAAAGTAAATCTTATGAAAAAGTTAACCCTGCTTTTGATCACAGCGCTGGTTATGACGTTCGTCAACGTGCCGGCTGCGGAGCAGACCGCCGAAGAAATTATGAAGAAATCTCACCTGGCCTATTACTATGCCGGGGATGACGGTCTGGCGGACGTCTATATGAAGATCGTCGACGACAAAGGTAAAGAACGGGTACGCGAGTTCGTCATGCTGCGCATCGACAATGAAGACGGTGGCGATCAGAAGTACTACACGTATTTCAAGAAGCCGTCCGACGTTTCCCGCCTGACCTTCATGGTCCATAAGAATGCCGGCGACAATGACCAGCGCTGGCTGTACGTCCCCGCCGTGGATCTGGTGAAGCAGATCTCGGCCGATGACAAGAATTCCAGTTTCGTGGGCTCGGACTTCAGCTATGAAGACGTGTCCGGCCGTCACTGGACCGAAGACAACCACACGTTGGTGGGCGACTCTTCGTTCGACGGCGGAGCCGTCTGGGTAATCGAGTCGATCCCAAAGGAAGAATACGAAGCTTTTGCGCGGAAACTGTCTTATCTGGATCAGGAAACCTATTTGCCGCACAAGGAACTGTACTTTGACGACAAGGGTGAACTGGTCAAGACTATGACCGCCGAGGAGATCAAAGAGTCGGACGGTATCGTCACCATCACCCACCGCATCATGCGTGACGAAGACAAAGAGCGCGAAACGCACGTCATTTTCAACAACATTGACTACAATGTCGGTTTGAAAGATGACCTCTTTACGGAGCGCTATCTCATGAATCCCCCCATGGAGTACATCAAGTAACCGGCAGGTGTAATCATGAAGCAATCGATTCTCATAGCGGTTCTGGTCCTCGCAACCGTCACCTCGCCACGCGCGGAAGTGCAGCTCGGCGGGTTTCTGCAGGGGTTGTTCGGCGGCCGGGTGGATGACAAGAATCCGACGACTACCGAATATACCGCCTCGGAAACACGCCTGCAGCTCCGCGCCCAGCACTGGGGAGACGCCGGTCAGTTTTTTGGCCGATTGGATTTCACGTATGATGCCGCTGAACGTGAGCAGGAATATGACTGGGAACTCCGCGAAGGGTACTTCAAGTTCCGGTTGGGAAATAACTTCGATTTCAAGATTGGACGCCAGATCCTGACCTGGGGTACCGGCGACCTCATCTTCATCAATGATGTGTTCGCCAAGGACTACCGGTCGTTCTTTATCGGCCGCGATGATCAGTATCTCAAGGCGCCACAAAACGCTCTCAGAGCGGAATACTACAGTCCGATTGGTGCCTTTACGATCGTCTGGTCACCTCGGTTCGAACCGAACCGATTGCCCACCGGCAGCCGCTTGAGCTTTTTCAACCCGATGGCCGGCGCCATAATCGGGGGAGCGAATCTCCCTTCCACTCCGGAGCCGGAGGCCAAGTTCGAGAACGGCGAAATCGCTGCCCGGTTCAATCGAACCGTCGCCGGCTTTCGTGCCGCTCTCTATGGCTACCGGGGATTCTTCAAAAACCCGGTCGGCTTTGACCCCGGCAGCGGCTATCCCTTCTATCCGGAACTGAACCTCTACGGCGCCTCGGCTCGGGGGCAGATAGTCGGCGGGATTCTGTGGATCGAGGGCGGCTACTTCCATTCCCGCGACGATCGGGACGGCGAAAACCCGTACATTCCCAATTCGTCCGGCAAGAGCCTGATCGGCTTCGAGCGCCAGATCGCCAACAATCTGACGGCGAATCTTCAGTGGCAGACGGATTTTATGCTGGACTACGAGACATATGAAATGCAGCAAACCGCGGCTGGAGCCTATGTCCGCGATGAATTGTACCACTTGCTGACGACCCGCTGGACCAAACTGCTGCATTCGGAACTCGTAAATATCTCCCTGTTCGTCTTTTACTCACCATCCGATGAAGACGTTTATGCCCGCGCTTTGGTATCATATAAGCATACCGATCAGGTGGAACTGGCTCTGGGAGGGAATTTCTTTGACGGCAATCATGAAGCTACTGATTTTGGACAGTTTCAATTGAACGACAACGTGTATGTTAAACTGACATACGGTTTCTGAAAAAGGTGATATTATGACTTTGGAAAACTCCATAAGACTGTTGGCCGGATCATTGGTCTTGATATCGGTGACTCTCAGCCAGCTGGTTTCCCCCTACTGGTTGATCCTGACTGCCTTCGTCGGGTTGAACCTGGTGCAATCTTCGTTCACCCGCTTCTGCCCGGCGGAGATGGTATTCAAGAAAGTGTTTTTTAAGGGAAAAAGCAGCCCGGCCAGAGTCTAGTGAATTCCACTAAACAGTTGCTTCCCTTTCTCCGATAATAGGGTATATGAGAAACTTCAGGTGTCATATGCCCTATTCGCTGTTCTTGCCTCTGATTTTGTTTGCCCTCGCACTGAATCTCGGTTGTGATGGCAGCGGCCGACCCAACGGACTGGATGAAGAATACGAGTACCGCTTCGAAGGGGTGGTGGTAGAAGACCCGGGAATCGGCTCCACCTTTACCCGGATTAAGGTTGAACGGAATAACTCGCCTTACGCCGGAGCAGTGATATCGCAAAATGACACCAATCTAACGCTTACAGCCGGCATCTACCGACTAACTACCGACGAACAGGAGGACGTAACGCTGGACACATTGCATCTGGAGTTCACCGATCCGTCGGAATTCAGTTATTCGTTCCAGCAGGTACTTTCGGCAAGCTTCCGGATCGATGCCTCGCAGACCCTTCCTCCGATCAGGCAGAGATTTCCCGGCGAACCGGTTACTCTCACCTGGTTCGGGGCAGCCGGGTCGGAAGGATATGTAATCGCGGCAGTTAAGAAAGACCTGGCGTATACCGGTCGAGGCTACAGCCGCTATGTCGAGGCCGTTGAGGGTACTTCTGCCACGTTCCACGACAGCGCCTTTCTTGATTTTAGTCAGATTCAACCGGACATAGATACCGGCCTTTACTATCTTTATGTCTATTCCTTTACCGGCAGCCCTGACAGCGCCCTGGCCGAAAGCCACTTGCCGGTCCCGTTCCCCAGTCAGCTCGATGACAATATCGACCGACGTGATTTCGAAGGTCGGATGGGTACGATTGTCGTTACTCCGTACGACTCGATGTTCGTCGTCGCCGAACCGTAGCGACACGATATCTATCATTGCAAAGAGCGTAGAAACTGTAGGGCAGGTCCGCTTCGGACCTGCCTTCCCATGGCTGGTCTGAAACAGACCTGCCCGACAAAGGCACCTGAGACGACGTTCCCCTTTTTCCTTGAAACTTCGTCACCTCGGACTTACTATCTGCCCATGGAAGATCGGAAGAAGCTTATTGAGGAACTCTCACGTCTGTCCACCGAACAGGTCAACCCCAATACCGTCGATATTGACCTTCTTTCACCTTTCGATATAGCCCGTAAGATTAACGATGAAGACAAGACAGTTGCCGGTGTCGTAGAGCAAGCTCTGCCACAAATCGCGCAAGC
Organism: uncultured Ignavibacteriales bacterium; assembly: GCA_964557855.1. Lineage (GTDB taxonomy): Bacteria > Zixibacteria > MSB-5A5 > GN15 > FEB-12 > JAJRZL01. Next base: position 52,027 of record CAZLBP010000024.1, read on the forward strand.
TGCTGAGGTGTATGCCAATACCCTCCGCCAGGGCGGTCGCGTGTTCTACATCGGAGCGGGCACATCCGGACGATTGGGCGTGCTCGATGCCGCCGAGTGTCCGCCGACATTCGGTACCGACCCCGATCAGATAGGCGGTCTTATCTCAGGCGGATACGCCACGCTGGTGCTGTCATTGGAAGGCGCCGAGGACCGCCGGCAAAGTGCTGTTGAAGACCTCGAAAGCAAGGCCCTGTCCGAACGTGATTTTGTCATCGGCATTGCCGCCTCGGTCAGGACGCCGTACACGAGATCCGGTCTCGAATATGCAATTCAGACCGGGGCCAAAACGGCTTTCATAATCTGCAACAACCCGGAAGACATACCTGACGGGCTAGACTTTGTTATTGCGCTGCCGGTCGGACCGGAGGTCATCACCGGGTCGACCCGAATGAAATCGGGCACGGCCCAAAAAATGGCTCTCAACATGATTTCCACAACGGCTATGGTCCTGTTGGGCAAGACCTATGGTAACCTTATGGTTGATTTACAGGCGCGTTCGGAGAAGCTCGCCGCACGCTCCCGGAAAATCCTCATGGATCTGCTCCGGATCGATTTCGATGAGGCCAATCGGTTACTAGCTTCCGCCCGTGGTTCGGTGAAGGCGGCCATAGTGATGTTCAAACTGGGGTGCACATGCGAAAAGGCGCTTGACGAGCTGAAGGCGCACGACGGATTCATTTCGAAAGTACTCGCGGAATAGTCTGAGATTTGCTGCGGGAGAGCCAAGCCACAATACACTCAGATTTCTCCTGTGGTTCTTCTCGGTAATCCGGATAACAGTAGTTCCCACTCTGCTGTTGTCTCAATATCGGATGTACCCTCAGGATCAACCCGGCCCCAACCGTACCTTCCGGTACATCTCGGAAGCGCGGGAGACGCCGGACACCTTGGCGTAATTCACTGTATCACAAACAATTATCGCACGGCCATAAGTCCGGCACAGCGCTTGATATATACGTGAGCAAATGAGATAGACCCGAACAGAATCTTCTAAAGCGAAAGGAGAAATGAGATGGTTCGCAAAATGTCTCTGTTGTTCACAGCGGTTATCCTGTTGATGTGGGTGATTGGCTGCTCGGAAGGCCCATCGAGTTCCGAACAGGATCCGGGTGAACTGAGCCTTGACGATGAATTTGGCGGGTACACCGCCAAGGCGGAAGCACCGGGATTCGGCGAAGATGATCTTCTGGATGAAGCAGCGGCGGATGAAGAATATGATGATCCGATGCTGACCTCACCGGACGTCGAGGAGCTCGTGGAAGAACCGAAAGCCGGATATTTCCACCTGCGCGCAGTCTGGGGTCAACTTCGCTATGATTCTTCCGTTACCGAAGTGACTGACTGGACCGGCTCTTTGACCCTGTCCACCGGAGCCATTATAATTCGGCGGGCTGTTCACTTTGAACTCGGTCAGGACTACATTCCGACGCGAACCGACCGACAGGTGGTTGATTGGGTATCATATACTACCGTCCACAATGACGGCATTGCCGTGGACTTGTTCGTGCCGCCGTCCTTCGACACCACCTGGGTGGAAGATATCAATGACGAAAACGATACGGTTCTGATTCCGGTCGTTGACACTGTCTATCCTAACTGCGATTCGGTGACGGTCGCATTCGAGACGGGACCTTACCGCCGGACTTTTACGCTGAGTGAATTGAAGGCACTGGATACCGTGATCACCTTAGACGACTCTAATGCGGTTGCATTCCACGCTTTTCAATTGCACCGTATGCGGTGCCCGAGGGGCTTTCTGGCCGGTTACTGGGGCCACAACGAGGAAGGTGAAGGGCAATTCCGTGGGTTATGGATGAATCCGGGTGGTCGAGTTAACGGCTACGTGAAGGGTCATTTCGGCCAAAACGAAGATGGTCTGGATGTCTTCTTCGGCAAGTGGATTTCCGAAAACGGCCAATTTGAAGGATTCATAAAGGGTACGTACAGGGGTAACATCGGTAATCATCACAACCCCAATGCCATCAGGCGATCCGGCGGCTCGTTTCAGGGCTATATATATGCCGCCGATCGAACTCGGATAGGTGTTCTGAAGGGTATTTACAAGAATGGCCGTAGTCTCCGCGACGGCTTCTTCCAGGCTCGCTGGAAAATACACTGCGGAGAGAACGAGCCGATAACCGATGACAGCGAGGAAGGATTCTAGCAGTCTGCGTTGAGCAGCATCCTCTCCTGGAGCAACCCCGCCTTCAGGGAGCCTGCTAAGTGCCGATCTTGCTTGAACTTCAGGCAAGATCGGCTAAGTATTTGGAACCGGCTCAGAATTCATGAAAATATTCCTCTTTTTTTGCTTGCGCAGAGAACAAAATTGACTATACTCTGTTTAAGGAAACAGAAGGCAAGACACTGGGATTAAGAAAAGCCCCCCTCTGTCTCTTACCGAGACAGCCCTGCGTTGGGCAGGATTAGCAATAATCCTGCCCGTATTTTTTTACTCAAGTTCAATATTAAGATCGGATTCCAACTCTTGCAGAACTGAGTCTATTATCTGCGTGTTTCCGACTAGCGGCCGAACTTCCGAGTACAGTTCATAAGCCTCCCGTTTCTTCTCTTCACTCTCCTGCGCTGCGAGGGCGTGAGCGAGGTTCATTCTGGTAGCGACTGAATTGGAATCCATAGCATACGCCTGGCGAAGAATAGCTTCGGCCTCCTCATGCTTTTCCGCGAAGCTGTATACGAGTCCCTTATTGGCCAGCAGATCACTCTGGGGACCGAAGCGGCTGATAGCCGAATCCAGAACCCACATGGCAAAACCGATTGAATCGAACGCAATTGCGGAATTGGAGAGATTCAAATACCAGTCCTTGATATCCGGCTGCCTCTCAAATAACCGATTGTAGTGATAGAACGCAAACCGGTATTTCTCCATCTGGCGGTACAACCATGCCAGACGCTCATCCCATTGTTCCAGAGGATCACCGGTCTGTATGAGAACTTTGATGGCCTTGGCGGCAGCCTCCCACTCATCCAGTTCGTACGCAATCTGCTGCAGTTCCAGGTTGATTTCACGATCATTCGGATGAAAGACATTGGCCCGACCAAGATAGTAATAGGCCGAGTCATACATATAGTCTCTGGAATAGCTCAGTCCCAGAAAATAAAGAACATCCCTGTCCGACGTTTTTATTCTGACCGCTTCGGTGAGATAGTCCCGAGCCAGTTCGTAGTCCTTGTCGATGAATGCTTTTTGACCGGCCCTTTTCAACTCTTCGAATGTCTCCGGTTCCGATCCACAACTCAGACAGAACACTGCGAATACCGCCAATACGAGCAAAATCTTCATAGTCTTTTCCATTCAACAATAGTTCCTTCAGAGATATGGTAAAATCATCTGCGCAAAACTTCAAGAAGTCATTGGCGGAAACAGGATAAAGAAGACAGGCAATCGGTTGCCCTTTATGAGACTCATGCCACAATTCCACAGGTTGACATAACTGCCGTTGGTCTTACATTAGTATCATGACATCCGCCGAACACACATATTCCACCGCCACCATGGTCCTTGCGCTCTGCAAATTTGCCGGGGTCAACCCTCGGCTGTTTCGCGCCCTGGTGTCTCACTTCGGCGCTCTGGAAAAAGTGTTCCGGAATAATGCCACGGGAATCCGGCAAATCGGGATCAATGCGGATGAGACGGCATCGCTTGCCGAGAAGGCCAGGTCATCTTTGCCTCTCGCCGAGGAATACTATGCCGAGTTGACACAGCGCGATATCCGAGTCGTTACGCAGTTCGACCCGGACTATCCTCAATTACTCTTTGAACTCAACGATCCTCCGCCAATGCTCTATTTGCGGGGAAAGTTGCCGGATAACGACAGAAAAAGCGTGACCGTCACGGGCACGAAGAATGCCGGCAACCAGGGCATTGACTTTACGGTCAGTCTGGCTCAGCGTCTTTGTGAGTCCGGCGTGCAGGTAGCGTCGTCGCTGGCCAAAGGTATCGATGCCGCCGTGCATCTGGGTTGCAAGGCCGCCAACTCCAACTCGTTTGCCGTCCATGACAGCGGCTTCGACCACGTCGATCAGACGGAACAGGTCCCGCTCGCCATAGATATCACCCAGGAAGGCGGATTGCTCACGGAATACTCCCCCGAGCAGCATTTCCGAGCTTCCCACACCGGCGAGTTCAACCGTCTGCTGGTCGGCATGACACAAGCCGTCATCGTCACCGAGTTCTACCGCGATTCATCGGCGACTCTGGATTTGATCAAGTTCTGTCGCCAGATCGGCAAGCTGACCTTCCTCATGTTCGATCCCGCCACCGGACCGCTTTCGGATCAGCGGGCGCTGGACGTGGCCGGCGAATGTGGTGTTATTCCGATCGCGGGACTGGATAACACGGATATGGTTGTCAATGTCCTCGTGTGATGCTGCCCATGGAAGATTCGTACTTGACTATACGACAACGCGCTCAGGCGGAGGTCAAGATCAAGGGCTCCCGGTTCATTGCGGAGTGCGCCTTGGTGTGCGAAGCGGAAAGTGCGCTGGAGTTTGTGGAAACAATACGTAAGCGGGAGCACGCTGCTACTCACCATTGCTTTGCTTATCGAGTGGGGTCGGGCGATAGAACGAGTTTCAAGTACTCGGACGATGGCGAACCGTCGGGAACGGCCGGCCGGCCGATATACGACGCCATCTGCGGCCAGGGGATCACCAACGTAGTTACGGTCGTAACGCGGTATTACGGAGGAACTAAACTGGGAACCGGGGGGTTGGTGCGCGCATATACCGAGGCTGCGAAGCAAGCGCTGTCCCGAGCCGGCACGCAAGAGCATTTCATCACTGACTTGTTGCACATACGGCTCGATTTTGCCATGTACGACCAGCTTCTGCGTGTCTTAAACCAATTCGAGGCCTCGCAGAAGAACAGCTCGTTCACTGACCATGTCTCGCTGGATGCGGAGGTACGTATTTCGAGAACTCAGCCCTTGATCGACGAAATAATCAGGCTGACAGGCGGAAAAGCGGTAATTGAGAAAGTCTCGGACTCAGAAGAGAATTGACTGTCTGGGGATGGGCATAATTCCCCTGGATTTCCTGGTGACAGTTCCCTGTCACCCGGAAAAGGACGGCAAAGTCAATGCCACCGGCCTGACCGTGCAGGGCGGCGGGCCGATTCCGAATGCGATGGTGGGGCTGACCCGTCTGGGATTCAAGACAGCGGTTATTGCGGCGGTGGGGAAAGATATGGCCGGACGGATTTCCATTGACGAACTGGAAAAGGAACGAGTGGACCCAAGTCTTGTCATCATCAAGTCCGCCGACTCGGCGACGGCGTACGGATTCATCGAAGAAGGTACCGGATGCCGGACGATCGCACTGCACCGCCAGATATTCATAACGCCCGGAGACCTGAAACTCTCGGCATACCCGCTACCAAAGGTGCTTCATCTTGACGGCCGCGATATGGATGCAACGATGAAGCTGGCGCGCTGGGGGAAGCGTGTCGGCGCCACGGTCACTTTCGATATCGGCTCAGTTCGCAATGATGTTTCTCCGGTCTTTCCGCTGGTTGACCATCTGGTCGTGGCCGATGCCTACGCCCTGCCCTTTACCAATGCGAAGACTGTCAAGTCGGCGCTGAAACGCCTTGCAGAATACTGCCCGGGCACAATCCTGATTACCGAAGGCATCAAAGGCGCTGTCGGGCTGGAGGACGGTCAATTCTTCCGTCACCCGGCCTACAAAGTTACCAGTGTCGATACAACCGGCGCCGGAGATGCGTTTCACGTCGGCTATCTCTTCGGGCTGCTCAAGGGTGAAGATATACTCACTCGATTGCAACTCGGCGCAGCGGTGGCGGCCATCAAGTGCACCCAACCCGGGGCGCGAGCAGGTATGCCGACTTTGCGGCAGCTGCAACGATTCCTTAAAAGCAATCCGGAGCAATATGCTTGAGACGCTGCACGCCATAGACACGGCCATATTCCTGTTTCTGAACGTGACAATCAGCAATCCGTTAACGGACACTCTCATGCCCATAATCACATCCGACAATCTCTTGCGAATTGCGTATGGACTGAGCATGGCGTTAATCTTGTGGAAGGGGAGCCCCCGTCTTCGATGGCTGGTGTTGTCTTCGGCGCTGGCGCTTTTGATCTCCGACCAGCTTTCCAGCAACTTCCTGAAGCCGTTAATAGAGCGGCCCCGCCCCTGCCACATCATGACGGATATCAACCTGCTGGTCGGGTGTGGCGGCGGCTTCGCCATGCCGTCATCGCATGCAGTCAACGCCTTCGCGCAGGCGTCGCTGTTTGCCGTATGCGTACCGTGGACCAGGTGGTACCTGATTATAATCGCCTCTGTGATCGCCCTGAGCCGGGTGTTTGTAGGCGTGCATTATCCGTTTGATGTTGCCGTCGGCGCCGGCGTGGGCGCAGCCGTGGGATGCACGGTGGCCTATGGGTTTACGCAGTTCGAATCGTACGGTAGGTCGAAATCCCGCTTCGGGTTTCGACGCAATAGGTCGGG
>CAZLBP010000025.1:0-9265 GCA_964557855.1 uncultured Ignavibacteriales bacterium
AAATACTGAATAGAGCTGTCGCATTGTCCGACATGAAGAGATACGGATGTTATTGACATTTCAGAAAAATGAAGTAAAAGTATAATCAAATTCAACCTTTGAGGAGTGAATAAACAATGGGTAAATCAGCACATTATTCTCATTCGACATCAAAGTCTGGCAGAGTTGAATACCTTTCATCGCATCTTGATGCAGTGGCAAAACGAGCTTCTGAATACGCAGAAGCTTTTGGTGCTTCAGATGAAGCACTAATTGCCGGACTCTTGCACGATCTTGGTAAGTATGGTGACCTGTTTCAGAAACGATTGGAAGGAAAAGAGCGGGGCATCGATCACTGGTCCCCGGGCGCCTGGACATCTCTAATGAATTATCAGGAATACGGAAAGGCGGCAGCTGTTGCTATACAAGGTCATCATATAGGCTTACAAAAGGGTGATAATGATTCACTTAGGGACTTGGCTCCTGAAAAACTTCAGTCACACCATCCTTTAAGCCTTAGGCTTTCCAGCGTCAATATTGAGAAACTGCTCGATCGTTTCAAAGCCGATGGATTGAAATTGCCTCCATCACCACAACAATCACTTTTCCCTAAGGATTCTTCGGATATTAAAGCTGCAGTGATGTTGAATATACGGATGTTGTATTCTACCCTTGTCGATGCTGACTTCATCGAGACTGAAGCGCATTTCCAAGCAGAAGACAATATGAATAGATGTTATCGTTCTGAAGGTTCTGCTCTTCAAGCTGATAAAGCGCTGCAAATTCTTCTGGAACTCGTACAAAAACTATCTGATGAGCGCCGTGCTTCCGACAAGGTTATGAAAATGCGCCGTCATTTGCTGAAGGTCTGTCTCACTACAGCTTCGGAATCACAAGGCTTGTTCACGCTGACCGCTCCAACCGGCGCCGGCAAAACTCTAAGTATGCTTGCATTCGCGCTCGAACATGCCAGGATTCATGACCTCCGAAAAGTTGTCGTAGTGATTCCATTTTTAAGTATTATTGAACAAACTGCGCAAGTTTATCGGCATATTTTTCAAGGTTATTTCAGGGATGAATATATCCTTGAAGACCACAGCCTTGCAGGAACTAAACATGACGAAAACAATGTTGATAGCGATCTCCACAGATTGAAAAACCAACTTGCTGCAAACTGGGATGCCCCAATTGTTGTGACCACCAGTGTTCAATTTCTTGAGTCTCTCTTTTCCAATCGGCCATCAGCTTGTCGCAAACTCCATCGCCTGGCTAAGTCCGTAATACTCTTTGATGAAGTGCAGACATTACCACTTAAAGTCGTCGTGCCAACTCTAGCGACATTATCTCACCTTGCGGAGCGATTTCACTCTTCTGTTGTTTTTGCCACTGCGACTCAACCGGCTTTTACGGAACTTCATAAACATGTCAAAACATTCTGCGGCGCCGGCTGGACACCGCGTGAAATTGTACCACCAAATTTAGACTTGTTTGCACACGCAAAACGGACAACAGTTCATTGGCCAATTTCTGGTACAAAGTTATCCTGGGACGAACTTAAAGACGAAATCAGATCACATGAACAGGTGCTTTGTGTTGTCAATTTAAAGCGGCATGCTCATGATTTGTTTGACAGGATTTCTTTAAGCATTCATAACAACGTTTTTCATTTATCTACAAATATGTGCCCCGTCCACAGACATGACGTCCTCGAGAAAGTCAGAGAAAAATTGAAACATGGAGAACCATGCCGTTTGATTTCTACTCAGTGCGTTGAGGCCGGCGTTGATGTCGATTTTCCGGTTGTTTGCCGGGCACTGGGACCGATGGACGCCATCGCTCAGGCAGCCGGACGGTGCAACCGAAACGGGAAGGCTGAATCAGGACAGGTTATCGTCTTCGAGCCGGATGATGAATTTCTCTATCCAACCGGCGCATATTCCCAGGCTGCCGGTGTGACTAAACTGCTCCTCAACGAATTTGACGAGGAACCACCTGATATCAATAATCCGGAATTATTCAAAAAATACTACCGCACTCTTTATTCATTCCGGGATCTGGAAAATGAAAACAAGGATCTATCGGATGCCATCAAACGTCTGGATTTCGCTGCGGCGGCAAAAGAGTACCGCATCATCGATAATAAGGCATCTATCAATGTTCTTGTGCCCTACCAGGGTGCTCTTGATAAATATGAAGATTTGAAAGCTGACTCTGAGACAAACGGTCTTACCCGACGCTGGATTGCCCGGGCGCGTCCCTATTCTATCAGTTTATATAAACCGGGAAAGTTCGAAAACTATCTGAAACCTATAGATGTGAGGTTTGGCAAATCAAAGGGCGCATCTGAAGATTGGTATATTTATCTAAACAAAGAACACTATGACTATAACAAAGGTCTCGTGCCGCCATCAGATGAGCTTCTGATCGCATGAATACGAGAAAGAAAGGAGAAAAATGAAACCAAAAGATCAGGTTTTGAAAGTGTGGGGAGAACTGGCCTGCTTTACCCGACCGGAGATGAAGGTCGAGCGGTTCAGCTACCCGGTGATCACACCCTCGGCGGCTCGTGGCATCTATGATGCCATTTACTGCAAGCCGAAAGAGTTTCGGTGGCAGATCACGAAGGTAGAAATTCTTTCGCCGCCGAAGTACATTGCCCTGAGAAGAAACGAGGTGAAAGAGAAAATCTCAGTTAATGACGTCTCGAAGTTCATAAGTGGCAAGAAGGAGTTTGAGCCTATCTGGGCTGACGTTACAGGAAGTGATGAGAAAGGCCGCACCCAGCGACAAACGATGGCGCTCAAAAACGTCAGCTACTTACTTCATGCCGAAATTCGCCCCTGGCAAGGATTCGAGGACCGATTACAGGGGCTTGAGATGCAATTCCGGCGGCGTGCTTCCAATGGTAAGTGTATTTATCAGCCATACTTTGGCTGTCGTGAGTTCCCCGCCTACTTCGAACTGATTGAGCCCGGAGATGATAAAGATAAGGTTGAAGAGCTCAATATGGATAATTTGGGGTTTATGTTGTACGATGTTTTCGATCTTTCAACGCTGTATGAAGTCAATACATGGGAAAAGAACAATCATAATCTCTCAATAAGTCTGTTCAAACCCACTATTCAGGGAGGTGTGCTGGAAGTTCCTGCTTATGAAAGTGAAAAAGTTCTTAAACCAGGAGGGAGGGAACGCTGATGCTGCATTTATTGAAGGAGTATGCAGTAAAACAAAGTATTGTAACTCCACCAGGTTTCAAGTCAAAGGATGTTCGCTGGGCAATTGTCTTCAGTGATAAGGGCAAGTTCCTTGAAGTCATTGAATTGGGTAATACCAGCTTGAAGCGTAATCCAGGACAGACTTTCCCAAAATGCCCAGACTTCAGCTTTTCAGAGATGAAGGCCGGTGGGGAAACCAAGAGCCATTTCCTCGTGGAGACGGCACAGGTCGTAGGATTGTACGGAAAAGGCACTGATGACCCGAAGAACTTGGTCAAGCATGACTACTTTGTAAAACTGCTGTGTGAAGCAGGTTCAGCTGTTCCCTCGCTGGCAGTCCTTGCTGATCAAATAGGTGAATCTCACACATTGTCGGCCCTTCGCGACCGCTTTGAGTCGCATAAAGTGAGACCGACTGATAAAGTCACCTTAAAGATCGGTCCTGAATTCCCAGTTATGTCGGATGCCTGGCATGATTGGTGGCGGAATTATAGGAAAACTCTGCTCGAACAACAGCCTGAAAAGCTGAAAAAAAGCGGTAAGAAAAAATCTGATGTGCGCGTACGCTGCCTGATGACTGGGGAATTGGTCGAACCTTTCAAAGTCCATCCTAAGATTACCGGCTTAGCTGACGTTGGCGGGATTGCCTCAGGTGATGTTCTGATTAGTTTCAAACAGGATTCTTTCTGTTCTTATGGTCTCAGCCAATCTGAAAACGCAGCAGTCTCTGAAAATGATGCAAGCACCTATCGAGCAACGCTTAATTATTTGATTAAGAATCATAGTCAACGGTTGGCAGGTGCAAAAGCTGTCCACTGGTTCAAAGAGAAGGTTGCGCCCGAAAATGATCCCCTCCCATGGCTGACTAAGGGCGATGAAACAGAGGAACTAAGCGCCAAGCATCGTGCGAAAGAGCTTTTGACAAGTATTCGCACCGGAAACCAGCCGGATCTGAGGAATAACTTTTACTATGCCCTGACTCTGTCCGGTGCCGCCGGACGCGTCATGGTTCGCGACTGGATGGAAGGGCAGTTTGAAGAGCTGGTCACCAATATCAAAGCCTGGTTTGATGACCTCGAGATTGTCCATCGAAGCGGTTCAGGTACGGCTCAGGGTCCCAAGTTTCTCGCAGTACTTGGAGCAACGGTAAGAAAACTCGATGATCTCGCACCGCCTTATGTCGCGAAAATGTGGCGAACAGCCATACGAAATGAGTCGATTCCACACTCATCTCTTGCGCTGGCTATGGCTCGATTTCGCGCTGATATAATTGATGACCAACCGCCCAATCATGCTCGTATGGGTTTACTCAAAGCATACCACGTTCGAAAAGATAAACAAAACAGAAAGGAACCTACAATGAAATGTTGTATCAACGAAGAACACCCGCATCCGGCCTACCACTGCGGTCGGTTATTGGCTGTTTTGGCTGCCATTCAGCGAACTGCACTTGGTGATGTCGGAGCTGGTGTAATACAACGGTATTATGCTTCCGCCAGTACTACTCCTGCTTTGGTACTCGGTAGGATTACGTCGACCAGTCAACATCACCTGGCGAAAATCGAATCAGGTGGACTGAAATATTGGTATGAGAAAAAACTGACCAATATCTGGTGTCAAATCAAGGACAACATCCCCGCAACACTTTCACTCGAAGAGCAATCCCTGTTTGCTCTTGGCTACTACCAGCAGATGGCTGATATGAGAAAAAAGAAATCTGAAAACAATAACGAAAAGGAGACTGACAATGAGTAACATAATCACCAGCCGCTATGAGTTCGTTTTCCTGTTTGACTGTGAAAACGGCAATCCCAACGGCGATCCTGATGCCGGCAACACACCAAGAATAGACCCCGAAGACATGCATGGTTTGGTGTCCGATGTTGCCATCAAACGTCGGGTGCGGAACTATGTCCAGACAGCTAAAAACAATGAAATGCCTAATGCTATCTTCATTGAACACGCCACTAATCTCAATCGACCGATAGCCTGGGCACATGAAAACACTGAAGGGGGTCTGAGTGATACAACCAAAGGTGCTGGAAAAGGGAAAGTCGAACTGGCTCGTGAATGCATGTGTAAGAATTTCTATGATGTCCGCACGTTTGGAGCAGTGATGAGCACCGGTCCCAACGCTGGACAGGTTCGTGGTCCGATCCAGTTTAGTTTCGCCCGATCTGCCGATCCGGTCCTGCCGCTTGATATATCAATAACTCGAATGGCTGTTGCTGAAAACGTCAAAGGAGCCAAATCAAGCGCAGATTATGAAAAATGGGAAGCGGAACAGCCGGAAGATAAACTTCGCACTATGGGCCGCAAACAACTGATCCCCTACGGTCTTTTCATCGGCAAAGGGTTCATCAGCGCTCACTTGGCAGAAAAGACTGGTTTTACCGAAGATGACCTAAAACTCTTCTGGGAAGCCCTCCTGAACATGTATGAGCACGACCGCTCCGCCAGCAAAGGGATCATGTCGGTCAGAAAACCGGTATATGTTTTCAAACATGTCGGTACCGACAGTGATGCCAGGCAGCGAACCCAGCAGGCAAAACTTGGCTGTGCTCCGGCACACAAGCTATTTGAGCTGATTACAGTCGAACGAAAAGACAAAGAAAAAGTTGCCCGGAAGTTTGATGATTATTCTGTACAGGTGGATGAATCAAAGTTGCCGCCGGGAGTGGAATTATTGCATATAGGTTAACACATGTTTGCCGAAGATGAGTTGCTGCCGATCTCGGCGCTTCAGCACCTCGAATTCTGCCCGCGCCAATGGGCGTTGATGTATCTCGAAAACATCTGGGCTGAAAACGAGCTGACGGCGCAAGGCGGAATTCTGCATAAACAGGCTGATCGCCCCTCGCATGAATGGCAGGGCGACATCCTGATTATCAGGTCATTACGCCTGCGTTCGCTCCGTCTGGGACTAACCGGTATCGCCGATGTAGTTGAATTTCATCCGACAGCATCGGATGATGAATCCTGCAAGGGGACCTCCCTGCCCGGATTCTCCGGGCGTTGGATACCGTTACCGGTCGAGTATAAACGGGGTCGGCCAAAATCAGGCTTGTGCGATGAAGTCCAACTTTGTGCTCAGGCATTATGCCTGGAAGAAATGCTGAAGATCGAGCTTAAAACCGGGGCTGTTTTCTATGGTCAGCCCCGGCGCCGGCATTCGGTTGACTTTACTCCTTCTCTTCGAAAAAAAACGAAAGATCTCAGTATCCAGTTGCAGGAACTGACTAAGAAAGGTGTCACCCCAGCAGCGCAGTATAACCGAGCATGTCGAAGCTGTTCGATTTATGACTGGTGCCAACCTAAAACCACCGGTAAAGGAAAAAGCGCCGCACGGTATATGAAGAATCTGTGTACTATGCTTGATGATACTTCAGGAGGCGAGCCATGAAAAAACTGCTGAACACCCTCTTCGTAACCACCCCGGGAACGTATCTTTCCCGCAAAGGAGAAGGAGTGTTGGTAAATGTAGATGGAGAAAACAGACTTCACGTTCCAATCCATACCCTGGATGGCATCATCTGTTTTGGGCAGGTAACATGCAGCGCTCCGATGCTTGGTCTGTGTGGCGAAAACAATGTAAATGTCTCCATGTTATCTATGCATGGACGATTCCTGGCGCGTGTTCAGGGTCCGGTTTCCGGTAATGTCCTGCTTCGTCGAGAACAGTATCGACGAGCTGACAATCCGGTGACGAGCGCTGAAATTGCCCGATCGGTAGTCGTTGGCAAACTGGTCAATTCGCGAACGGTACTTCTGAGAACGGCACGGGAAATAACCGACCAAAGCTCCTCTGATGCATTGCGACAATCTGCCAATGATCTCAAACGACTTGCCAATGAAGCGTTGCAAGTGACCGACCTTGATACTGTACGTGGTTTGGAAGGAGCCGGCAGCAAAACCTATTTTGATGTTGTTAACCATCTTGTTCGCAGGCAAAAGTCTGATTTCTGTTTTTGTGGAAGAAACCGCCGACCTCCCCTTGACAATATCAATGCCCTGTTGTCGTTTGCTTACACTCTGCTTGTTCATGATGTAATCTCCGCACTCGAATCTGTTGGTTTGGATTCCCAGGTCGGTTTTTTGCATCGAGATCGTCCGGGAAGACCCGGGCTTGCTTTGGACATGATGGAGGAGTTTCGATCGGTAATTGCCGACCGCTTCGTGCTGTCATTGATTAACAGGTGTCAGGTTCAGTCGGATGATTTTGAAAAATCAGCTTCCGGAGCCGTCAGCCTGCATGAAAAAGCTCGCAAGAAAGTGCTTACCGGCTGGCAGAAACGTAAAACGAACATAGTCAGGCATCCATTTCTTGAGGAGAAAGTGGAAGTTGGGTTGCTCCCCTATACACAGGCGCTGTTGCTGAGCAGACACCTGCGAGGCGATATTGACGGTTATCCGCCGTATGTGTGGAAGTGAATGATAGGCAGAAAATCAACAAATGAAACGATGAGAGATTAGCCATGATGGTATTGGTTACATATGATGTAAACACGGAAACTTCAGATGGCCAAAAACGTCTGCGCCATGTCGCCAAAATCTGTGAGAACTATGGACAACGAGTGCAGAATTCTGTTTTTGAATGTCTTGTTGGTCCTGCCCAGTGGACAATATTGCGTAAACGGCTAGTTGACACCACGAACCAGCGAGTAGATAGTCTAAGATTCTATTTTCTTGGTAAGAACTGGAAACGACGTGTGGAACACATTGGAGCAAAAGAAACCTATGATCCGGAAGGACCTTTGATTGTTTAGCAGTGGCGCGGACCTGAAGCGGTCCATAAATCACCGACGGGTTCGCAATCTTGTTAAGTTAAAGGTGTTTAGGGAATTAGAAAGACAACCAGCTATTCTGAATGCGTAAAATGTATAACGATCTGAAAGGTACGCGAATTACATGATCTAGTTTATTAAGCAGCAGAAACTTATGGCTTCTGTCGTCGCCCCCCACGCGGGGGCGTGGATTGAAACGATGCGTTCGGCGTTGGTAGCCGGTGCCTGGCCGAGTCGCCCCCCACGCGGGGGCGTGGATTGAAACAAAATGACCGGACAACGCCGGCTGGCTATATACCGTCGCCCCCCACGCGGGGGCGTGGATTGAAACTGCCGTACAAGCGGTTGCAAAAACAAAACCTAATGTCGCCCCCCACGCGGGGGCGTGGATTGAAACGTCCGCCTCTTTAATGATGTCGGAAGCCAGCCTTGTCGCCCCCCACGCGGGGGCGTGGATTGAAACGCTCTTAAAACTGCGCGTATGAGATACGCGTACACGTCGCCCCCCACGCGGGGGCGTGGATTGAAACAGACCGCCATCGTATCCAGCTATGAGACACGGGGTCGCCCCCCACGCGGGGGCGTGGATTGAAACCTAGTCGATCAAGGAAATGATCTGTGGGGATCGTATGTCGCCCCCCACGCGGGGGCGTGGATTGAAACCAGTCACTCGGGGCCAAGACCGCCGATGACGCCGAGTCGCCCCCCACGCGGGGGCGTGGATTGAAACATGGCTTGCGGTATGACGAAATCGGCCGCCGTCTGGTCGCCCCCCACGCGGGGGCGTGGATTGAAACTTCAAGACCGGCAACCGCAAAGTCATTGCTCGCAAGTCGCCCCCCACGCGGGGGCGTGGATTGAAACATTTTTACCCAGTCTATAATACCAGTACATTCTAGTGTCGCCCCCCACGCGGGGGCGTGGATTGAAACCCCCACTATCGATTAGGTCACTAGGCACATGACCGTCGCCCCCCACGCGGGGGCGTGGATTGAAACTAGTCACCTATGGCGCTCAACCGCAACCGGCGCCGGTCGCCCCCCACGCGGGGGCGTGGATTGAAACGACGACAACTGTCCGATTGACACGGTGCCCCGGAAGGTCGCCCCCCACGCGGGGGCGTGGATTGAAACTACCAACACGGAAATAATTGCCGGCACCGTCTCGTCGCCCCCCACGCGGGGGCGTGGATTGAAACATCGCTTTCCGTTTATTGATGCCATCGTCCCCTCGTCGCCCCCCACGCGGGGGCGTGGATTGAAACTCCAGCGCAATCAGAGCCGCGTC
>CAZLBP010000025.1:9365-56714 GCA_964557855.1 uncultured Ignavibacteriales bacterium
TACCGATTGGTCAAGCCTCGCTTGTCGCCCCCCACGCGGGGGCGTGGATTGAAACCTACCCAACGTCCTAATGTAACAGTCCTTCCTAGTCGCCCCCCACGCGGGGGCGTGGATTGAAACATGAATACGAGTGAGCAGGCATACGTCGCCAAATAGTCGCCCCCCACGCGGGGGCGTGGATTGAAACGTGCCATCGGTGAAATTGAAATCGACTATACGGTGTCGCCCCCCACGCGGGGGCGTGGATTGAAACGATCAGAGGTATAATGCGATCCCGTGTTTCGTAACGTCGCCCCCCACGCGGGGGCGTGGATTGAAACATACTCCATATTGCCGTTTTGACTCTCAACAATGCGTCGCCCCCCACGCGGGGGCGTGGATTGAAACTTAGTAATGCTTTGGGTAGGGCAAAGCCTAGTGCGTCGCCCCCCACGCGGGGGCGTGGATTGAAACTGTGATAACGATATATTATCACAAAGGGCGTGCATGTCGCCCCCCACGCGGGGGCGTGGATTGAAACTCCAGATCAAGACCGTCCGTACCGTCCGGAGCGGATGTCGCCCCCCACGCGGGGGCGTGGATTGAAACCCAACGTATTGCCCGACAAGTCTATGATTCGCACACGTCGCCCCCCACGCGGGGGCGTGGATTGAAACTATGCCTGCCGATGACAACGTGGAAGCCGTCGCGCGTCGCCCCCCACGCGGGGGCGTGGATTGAAACATCATTATTAGTAGTTGTTACTTAATGGAGTAAGTCGCCCCCCACGCGGGGGCGTGGATTGAAACCAGCACGTGTATTATACGATTGTCAATTACTGTTGTCGCCCCCCACGCGGGGGCGTGGATTGAAACTACGGCCCCGCGGGAACCAAGATCCGCCTGAGCGCGTCGCCCCCCACGCGGGGGCGTGGATTGAAACTTGACACCCGTAAGACAACTAGCCTGGCAAGGCAGTCGCCCCCCACGCGGGGGCGTGGATTGAAACACGGGATCCCGCAGGTGGAAGGGGATGTCTGTAAGTCGCCCCCCACGCGGGGGCGTGGATTGAAACTGTGAGCTCCTGTGGTTCCGCAGCCTATTCGGCGTCGCCCCCCACGCGGGGGCGTGGATTGAAACACAATTCGGATATCATGTCGCCCATCCGTGGGTTGTCGCCCCCCACGCGGGGGCGTGGATTGAAACGACGATTCGGACGATTAAGCATATAACATGGAAAGTCGCCCCCCACGCGGGGGCGTGGATTGAAACGGGTCAGTACGGCGACGATATCCCGGAACAGTACGTCGCCCCCCACGCGGGGGCGTGGATTGAAACATACTTCCCGGCCCCGTATATGTGAATCCTCTGGTGTCGCCCCCCACGCGGGGGCGTGGATTGAAACCCTTGACGTGCTTTGCCCCTTCCTGCGGCTCAGTAGTCGCCCCCCACGCGGGGGCGTGGATTGAAACTAATGCCATAGTCCAGAACACCCGCCCGTACCGTTGTCGCCCCCCACGCGGGGGCGTGGATTGAAACAAGCCGACGCGGCCGACTACATTCACGAGGACCTGTCGCCCCCCACGCGGGGGCGTGGATTGAAACACGGATCTCAGACCTGCCGTCGACGCCCTGCAAATGTCGCCCCCCACGCGGGGGCGTGGATTGAAACTTGGCTTTCAGATCCAAATACCGCAGCCCCAGGTAGTCGCCCCCCACGCGGGGGCGTGGATTGAAACATGGTGCAACTGACCAACAACGTCGCTGATGTGATGTCGCCCCCCACGCGGGGGCGTGGATTGAAACTGGTTATGTATCTGGTGATTCCTGAACGTTTGAATGTCGCCCCCCACGCGGGGGCGTGGATTGAAACCTCGGTACCACGACCGGCGTCAGTGAGTGCCCACGTCGCCCCCCACGCGGGGGCGTGGATTGAAACTTTCGCTAGAAACGCCAACAATAACACAGCCCCGCCCGTCGCCCCCCACGCGGGGGCGTGGATTGAAACCGATCTGGTCGAGGTCCTTGTTGTACTCCCGCGCGTCGCCCCCCACGCGGGGGCGTGGATTGAAACCGATCTGGTCGAGGTCCTTGTTGTACTCCCGCGCGTCGCCCCCCACGCGGGGGCGTGGATTGAAACTTGCCGGTTTCGAGTTCGGATACGTAGCTCTGTGTCGCCCCCCACGCGGGGGCGTGGATTGAAACGCCCAAACTGCTGCGCGGCTGCAAAATGATTCGCGTCGCCCCCCACGCGGGGGCGTGGATTGAAACAGTTACTGCCGGACGCGTGCGTCCAGTGCGTAGTTGTCGCCCCCCACGCGGGGTCATGGATTGAAACACGTGCTCATGGTTGGTGGTTGCGGTCGGATATAGTCGCCCCCCACGCGGGGGCGTGGATTGAAACCTATAAACTGGTGTCGGCTCTGGGCGCGGTACAGGGGTCGCCCCCCACGCGGGGGCGTGGATTGAAACATATTTATGCGGTTGTTACTTAATGGAGTACTATGTCGCCCCCCACGTGGGGGCGTGGATTGAAACATTGCCGGCACGGTGACGACTGTCATCGTTGGGCTGTCGCCCCCCACGTGGGGGCGTGGATTGAAACCATAGTCAAGGACACCCGCCCGTACCGTTGACACTGGTCGCCCCCCACGTGGGGGCGTGGATTGAAACACCGGCCCGGTCACCGTCGTGTTCCTGTGGTGCGCGTCGCCCCCCACGCGGGGGCGTGGATTGAATGTAGATATACCACACCTAGAACAAAAGTGAAGATGTGAAATAGAGATACGCGACTTGACAAAATCTGGAGCAAGGTACATGGGCAGAGAAAAACCCCCAATGACAGAAGAGCAATACGAAAAGTCCAAAGTAAAACTATTCGCAAAAGCGAGTAAGAGAGTCAAGGCATTTGCCAATGAACTTGCTGACTATTGCTGGAGTCTTGATCAATGGGCCGTTGTCCAGGATTGGGAGGCAGATAAAGAGTTTGCAATCGCGTTCGGTGTGCCGCCGGAAATCAGAAAGATGAGTAACGCAAAAAACTACTTCACCAGACTGAAGGTCCAGGATTCTGGTGATGGTCACTTGAAGTGTCATGTTTGTTTTCCAATTGATGGAGACCGGCCGGACAGGTTGAGAAAACATGACATCAAGAAACGACTTTGCATCAATAGCACTAATCAGTGCGAAGGCTGTTCGAACCAGATGAAGTGGACTACGTCAAAGGACTCATAGATGCGGCGCGCGGCTGCAGCATTAGATAGGCAATAGGACCCCAAGCGAGATTCTGTGCCCATTTTGTGCCCATCTGCCACACAAATGGGTACAAATTCACGATAATTCATGCAAGTACACGATAGAGGTCAAATCCATATGTTGCAAGGACATATCGCGCAACTTCAAGTAGCTAAGAGGGTTACGAAAACCCCACTGGACGAATCCTACCTCCTCCGCTTTGACTTTGGTCGTGATTGCGATTTGTTACCGGACACTAACTTTGATGTTTTCATACTGGAACTACGTACTCCGCTTGCCGAACGAATATGTATCAAGTTACATATGCAGCATACGGTCCGTCTACCATGAAGTCAACGTCCGGTGCCATTCGATAGAACTGCTCGGTGGAAGCGTGTTCGCAGAGTTGCCGGATGATTCCGGAAGATAGCTTAGTCGACACAATCAGCTGCAATCTGGATTGGTTGTTTACGAACAACGGAGCGGTCTGGGACCGCTCCGTTGCATCCGGCTGTCGCCGGTTGTGTAGTCAGCCTTCTAAGCGGGGAACTTAGAGGGGTGTTTGGAGATTCAGATTGTACTATTGCTGATTTCCGAAGAAACCACGCGCTCATTGATTTCGAAAACCTCGCCCAGTATTGTCTCAGAGTCTTTTTCGTCGCCCCGTACGGTGACCACAGTTCCCGGCCGGACGTACTGATAATCGAACGGGATCTGCAATTTGCTCGGGATCAGCACGATTTGAGCATTGGCTGCTATCTTGACCTGGGCGTTCTCTTTTTCCAGGCCCAGTAGACCGCTTTCACGATCCACTTTCACGACCTTACCGATCACGTTGAACATATATCTGTGCTTCTGTTCAATAGACTCGTCAGTTGCGGCTCGACTCAGATCCAGGTCGGAGGTCATCAGTCTGACTTCGAAAATTTCGCCGAGAATAGTCTCGGAGTTGCGTTCATTGCCTCGCACAGTCACCTCGGTGCCGACCGTGAAATAGTGGAAATCAAACGGTACTTCCAGCTTATCGGGTAGCAACAGAACTTTGGCATTAGCCGCAACTTTGACCTGGGCGTTCTCTTTTTCCAGGCCCAGTAGACCGCTTTCACGATCCACTTTCACGACTTCACCGGTGATATTGTAATCGTAGCGAGACTTCGGTTCAATAGACTCCGCTGAAGACGAACGGTATGTCGACGGCAGGTCAGACTCAAAACCAGCCACCGCGCTGTTCTCCTTGTGCAGACGGACGATCGACAGTGTGTTACCGGAAGTATTAAAGCCTTTCACTTCCACCAATTCGCCGGCCGCGAAATCACTTAGCAGAAGCGACTCACCGTTAAGTCCCTCCAATTCGGCATTGGCTTCCACAAAACCGTTCCAGCTTTGATTCTGGAATGTGACCGTAAGCGCACCGGCGTCAACCGTGGCAAGCAGATCCTTAAATTCAATCTGGAAGCCGTTTTCAAAAGCGCCGTCTTCGAGCTCGACTGCCACCGCATACAGCGTGTTAGGAGCCACTGTGTTGGCGTACACTTCAACCGTGTCACCGGCCTGGAGGTCGGTAAACGCGATCGGCTTATGGAGTCGCATGTCATCGTCGTCATCGGAGCCGCCGCTGGTGGCCATTCCCGGCGTGCCGCCATGTCCCACCTTTACGAAGATGTACGTGTTGGCATCTACCGTGATCGTCTCCGTCCGTCCGATGACTGTGAATTGATTCCCGGTATAGTCTATCGTAGCAATGATATCAGTGAATTCCAACTCAGCGACAAAGTCATCGTCGAGCCCCAGCCGAAGTCGCACGCGGTCGGCCAGCAGACTGCCGTCCGGCTGCAGATCACCCCGCACATCAACAGAATCACCTGGCGATATATCCGAAAGAGCGATCGGTATTTCGCTGCCGCTGTTTTTCTGGACGATCTCCGCTGTTGGTGAGACGTTGATGACCATCGGATTGCCGGTGAGGGTCAACGTACGCGCTACGGGATCGATGATGGCTATACGACCGGCAGTCTCGACTTCGTTTTGATTGTTGTCTTCGGCGCGTATCCGCACCCGGTCAGCCAGTAAGCTGCCGTCACCCTGAACATCACCCCGTACCTCGGCGGAGTCACCGGGGTTAATGTCGGCCAGAGTAATCGGCGTTTCCGAACCGCCGTCCTTAAACACGATTTCCGCAGTCTCGGAAACGACGATAACCGTCGGATCTCCCACCAGCATGAGTACCCGGGCCGTAGTGTCGACACTGGCCACCCGACCATTGAGCTCTACCTCCCCTGAGGAAGGCGACAGGTTCGAATGGCTGTTCTTGACACCATCGGCCGTGCCACTGATCGACGTCAGTGGGTTCTCCGACGAGCAACCGACTGCCAGCACGAGAAACATGAGTGCGGCAGCGCCGATTCCCAACCTGTGTGAACACCTTCTGAACATTTTGTCCTCCTGAAACGTTTGTGGTTATTATGGACTCATCAACTCTGTTTAAATGACAGAGCAGCCCGGAGGACTCTTCGTACAGACTGGCGACAAAAAAACCCATTCTTTTCCAAGAATGGGTTCTTCATATGTGCTGCAGAAAAAATCAGAGAGCGCAGACGGGGGCGGGACCGCCCCGGAACAGATAATCTACCAGATAAGACAGGTCCGCAACATCGGGGATTTCACCGGTACCATCCACATTGGCCGCGTCCGGGTGCGCCGGGGGCAATCCGCCCCGGAAAAGATAATCCACCAGATGCGAAAGATCGGCGATATTCGGCCCAGCACCGTCATCATCTATATCACCGCAGATGAACGCGCCGATGGCGTCCAGGGCCGCCATCGGGTCAATGAGGCCTTCCCCAAGCATCCCCTCATAGGCCGGATTCAAACTGTCAATGTTTATCGCTGTGCCGGTGATCGCGTCAACCACCTCTTCCCACGTCAAATTCGGATTCACGGAGAACATCAGTGCCGCCTGAGCCGCTACAAAGGGCGCGGCAAAGCTGGTGCCGTCCCACCAAGCATAGGAGCTGTCGGTAAAAGGCGAATATATCCTGGTCGCCGGGGCGCACACGTCTACTTTCCCGTTGAAATTCGAAAAATCAGCCTTGAGATTCATGCTGTCGAGACCCGCTACTGCCAGCGTATAGGAATCACTGGCCGGAAATCTCTCTACTTCGGACGAATCATTTCCGGCGGCGGCTACCACCAGCACGTTGTTGTTTCTCGCGAATTCGATGGCATCGTCGAGTGTGGCATGTTTATCGTTCATGACAATACTCAAATTGACGACTTTGCAGCTGTCCGCGACGGCCTGCAGCAATGCCTCGGCGATCGTGAACCCGTTGCCTCGTCCGGCTGTATCCAGCACCCGGTATGAGCGGGTGACGGCGTCCGGGGCGACGAGCTTCACAACGCCCGCCACAAAGGTCCCGTGCCCGGTTACCGGAAATCCGGATGTATCGGAAGCGACGCTGTCATTGTCCACATAATCAAAACCGGAAACAGCCGACCCCGTCAACACCGGATGGGTAAAATTGACTCCGGCATCAATGACCGCTACCGTGGCATTGGCGCCGGTCGCCAGCTCATGAGTCTGCGGTATATTCAGAGCGAGAGCCGCTTCCTGATCCGGAAACGTACCTATCTCCATTTCATCCAGAAACGGTTGACTCGATTGGACCGGCTCCGGAGCATCGAGCAGGTAATTGGGCTCGCAGTAAACGACCTCAGGCAGGGTCAGAATTTCGACCGCCAGTGATTCAACATCAACGCCGGGATCGGTAAGCAAGCGGTAACTGCCAATCTGATTTAGGTACGATTCGGTAGTTGTGCCGAATTGATTATTAATGGAATCAATTGTTAAGGGGGGCAATAGCCGGCAAACCAGTTCATCATCCACGAAGTCACCCACCTGCTTGGCTGCAGCTGGATCTGGCGAAAGAATCAGTCCTACCAATACTGGTATAAGTACAGCCGTGACAGTCGCTATTCTCTTTCTCATATGTGAAACTCCTTAATTTCCGGCGCCGAAAAGGGAGAAGGCGGCCCAGTAATATGCCGATGGGTACTGTTCCCGAACACGCCTTGAAGCCGTCCGGTAGGCTTCGGAAATCGTCGTGCCCGTCAAATAGGAATTATAGAAAGCGGTCATCCACAAAGCGGTTGATTTGTCTGCGACCGGCCAATGCGAGCCGATGATATTACGGGCACCCATCTCCAGCAAGGAGCGGACCATACCGCTCGACTCTTCACCCGGCACCGTCACCTGCTCACCGGATCGACAGGCCGCCAGCGTGACCAGGTCAACGTTAACCTGGCGCAATCTGAAATCCGCCGCGAACAGTGGTCCGTCTGCCATCTGCAAGAACGAATAAAACGGATTATCACTTCGCAGCTGAGCGTGTCCGGCAAAATGCCAGACGCGTCTTGAGCCATTTCCCGGCCAATCTGATCTGCGGGCCGGATCGTGTATATGGACTGATGATCCTCCCTGACCGGCCAGCAGCTCCGACTCCCGCCTTATTTCAGGCAAAAACTCGTCCGCTCCGAGAAATACTTCGACTCGTTGCGACCTTGTCTTGATTGATCGCGCCTTTAGATGATGCCGTATGCTGGGTGTCAACACAAAATCATGCGTTTCCATGAGAGGTTGGTTTCCAATCCGAATGGCTGACCAGGGTAAATTAGATAGCTCACCATCGGGGACTATGAGTACCCGACGACAGTAGCTTCCGATTTCGAGCGGTTCCCAGAGCCAGTTACCTACGTTCTCAAGCAGACGATGTTCACCTGCCACTGTCTCGGCGGTACGTTGCTCCGAACCGAGCAGAGTCTTTTCCAAGTGAAACCGCCAACGACGCAGGATTGTTTCCACGTATTTTTGTCCGTCCCGCCAGTGGTGCACACGGAGGCGGCGACCGGCGTGAAGCAATGCCCACAAGTCGCCATCCGAAAAGTGAAATTGGATAATCGGACCCTCTTCTGAGAGCGATTGAATCTGATTCGCCAGGTTTTCGATAGAATCGGGACGGCTGGCTTCCTCCGGTTCCAGCCGGGCCAATTCCTGCCGCACATCCACATAGAGCTTTCTCACCTGTCGGTCACGCGTTGCGGCTCGTATACTGCGTTCCGCCGACGGCCCGCTGATACGGCTCGACAGCGCCGCCACCTGCTCCGCCAGGGCCGTCAGGGATGACAATACGCTGCTTCGCGACTGTTCATCGGCCAGAAGCGGATTTACCGGACTCCACAAGCCGGACGTCTTGTATCTCTCAATCCACGCTGCCGCGACTTCCGGATGATCCTTGATCTCAGTGCTGATTAAACGCCGATGCGGGCTGGAGATGTTCCTGCCGTACCGAGATCTGATTTCCACCGGCGGCAGCTGGATACGCACCGCGTCCAACCTGTCGGCGGCCGCCTGCCAGTAGCTCCGGGCCTCGTCTGTGCGACCTTGCGCCAGAGCCGCATCCCCTTTGATTGTCTGCCATTGGGCATACAGATGCGGCACATGTTGCAGGGCCGGATTACCGTTTAGTCGCTTGAGCCTGGCCGAGCGTACGGGTGCCGTCGATGCGAGTTCGATATCACAGACCGCTTGCCATAGCGGCAACTGCGCTTTCGCATAGTACTGCTGTGCTCGGCGCAGCATCTTGTCCCTCGCGTGCGAGTCTTTTGTCAGACGTGCTTTCTGAAGATGGACCGCCGCCAGAAATCCATTGTTCTTGTCCTCGGCGAAGCCGATACGGGCGCGCTCCAGGGACCGTTTTGCCTGCTTTCTCGAATCCTGATTCAGAAAAGCCATTCCTTCAAAAAACGCGGCCTTTGATGATTCATATCGGAATCCATGTTCTTTAAACCACCGTTCCGCCGAGGTCGCGGCCGAAACCGCATCTTCAAGCAGGTTCAATCCCAGATAAACCTCGGCTCGATCCAGTTCGCACAGGGCCACGCCCCGATACTGCCCTGCCTCCCGGTATGCCTCCTGGCATTCGGCCAATTCTCGCAGAGCCACATGGAACTTCCCTTGCAGCATGTGCGCCCACGCCAGACCATACCGGGCATCCGTCGCATCGACAACACGCGCGAGTTCGTCGTAGATCGTTGCCGACTGGTCGTACAGTGCTTCGGCCGCTTCCATGTCGAACAATTGCACCAGCGTGTTGGCCCGGTTGTAATTACACCGGGCGACCGCAAACTTGTTACCTGCTGTCTCGAAAAAACGCGCCGCTTCCGCATACAGACGTTCCGCTTCCTTGTGCCTGTCCTGACGATGAAGAAGATTAGCCCAGTTCACTTTCGTCATGGCAATGTCCACGTCGGAATTGAGCTCCTCGAAGATCCTCAGAGCCGACCGGGCCCGGTATCGCAATCGCGGAAAGTCCCCCAGGTACATGTATACATCGATCAGCGCCCGGTCGATGCGTCCTTTACTCAACTTATCTCCGCGCGCCAGTCGCCGCGCCGACAGGTAGGCGTCTCGGGCCTCGGCATGATGACTGTTCATATGGCTGATACGCGCCAGAGCTCTGGTCGCAGTTAAGCGCAGACGGTGGTCTTGATTATTGGATCGTCGGTAAAACTGACGAGCCAACTCCAGTGCGTCAGTCAGCGATTGGCGCGCCGTTTGACGAATTCTCTCGTCACATCGGGTGGCCAAAGCGGCAGGGTCGACGCCGTTTATTTGCCCCGACATCAAAAACAAATCGACCGCTTGCTCTATATGTTCGGCTCGTTCTTCCACGACAGTTTCGGCAGTTCGATTACTTCGTTTTCATCGGTAAGTACTTTTATCTGTGACGGTGCTTTTGATGAAGACCATTCATAATAACCCAGCTCGTTGCGTTTCACTTTCTTGCCGGTCACAATCAATTGAAAGTCCTTCAACCGTCGCTCGCCATCGGACAACTCACCCACAAAATGCCATCGTCCTTCTTGTTTCTCGGCCCGAATATCCAACAGGCAGGCTCCGAATTGAATGCGTATTCGACGATCGCTTTTCACCGCCGACCCACGGACGCCGGCCACCTGAGGGGTCCTCCAGGAGTCGAGCACGATTCTGGCCGCCCACGATTTGACCGCCGACGACAGCCCGGCTTTCTCGGCAATGGCTTCCGCCTGCTGAATGACCGCTTCCGGAGCGTCCATCAGCGAGTCCTTGTTGTCCAATGACAAAGCCCTCAGAAGTTCGGCGTAGAGGCGGTCATCTTCGTTGAGTTCGGATATTTGTCTCGACGTCGCTTTGCCTGTGTTCATCAATTCCAGTATTTCTTTACGATTACGAGCTTTTTTCATTATGCACACCTGTTTTTCACCAGTCTCTCATGCTTAACAGAGGTAGGACCCCTCAATTCCGTACAATCGGATATCCCAAATCCTCAAGAACTTTCCGGAGTTTTTCAAGACACCGTCTCCGAATCGGCCCCAGGCTGTTAAAAGATATGCCAGATCGTACCGCTATCTGTTCGTATGACAGGTCTTCGTCTCCTAAGAACAGCAGGTGCAAGAGCTTACGGCAGCGGGAATCCATTTGATCCAGCGCCGTCTTGAAGTATGTTTGACGTTCTAATTGCTCCAATTGCTCATCTTGCAAGGCTGCCGTGTCGACCTGTTCCGGTACGTCCTCACTATCTGCAGATGGATGCGTTCGCCTGACCAGCCGCAGAGCTTCCCTCTTTGAGGTCGTTACCAGCCAGGCGGATAATCGGCTGGGGTCTTTCAACCTATGGCGGTTCTTGAAGAGAGCTAACCAGGTCTGTTGAAAGCAATCTGAGGCCTCCGCCATCGATAGCCCGGCTCGAAGCGCCACAGTGTATACGAGCGATTGGTACCTCCGTACCAGCTGCCGCCAAGCCTTGTCATCGCCGTCCAGGACAGCTGACCATTTTTCACTTTCTGACAGTCCCATGTAAGCAATTAGTATCCCTCAATTGCGGTCGGAAGTCAACAGGATAGTCCGGAATACCCGGCGCAAGTTCTTGTCCCATAATAAATCCACGCCACCCGGCCAAATTCGAATTCATGGATCAATAAAATCCAATATGCGCTGTACGAAATAACGGGCTGCGAGCTCTGTGAGATAAAACACAGTTACCCATTAACCTAAGACCCATAGGAAGGGACTGACCCATGAAACGACTACTTACTTGGCTGAGCGCAGTGGCCCTGATCGTCATTGCGGCAGGGCATCTGGGGGCGACCGTTCACCACATTGACATCGGTAACTTCTTCTATTCGCCGTTGGGTACGATTGTCCAACCCGGTGACACGGTGCGCTGGACGAACACAGCCGGGTCGCATACTTCCACGTCGGAAGGTTCTTCTCCCAAGATCTGGGACTCAGGCATCATTCCCATTGGAGACAGCTTCGACCTGGTCTTCACAGTGGCCGATGGCACCGGGCCGTTTCCCTACCTTTGTTCAGTGCATCCTACCATAATGAAAGACACCATCTACATGGACTGTCCTGACGGCGACGGTGACAGTGTTTGTGACGCCGCTGACAACTGCCCGAGTATAGCTAACCCCGGTCAGGCTGACGGCGACGGCGACGGCGTCGGCGATGCTTGCGACAACTGTCCGGCTCTAGCCAACGCCGACCAATCTGACGTCGATGGCGACGGCTTTGGCGACGATTGCGACAACTGCTTCTTAAGGGCTAACCCCGGTCAGATGGACAGTAATGGCGACAGCATCGGCGACGCCTGTCAGATTGCCGCCGGAAGCATACAACTGGCCCTCGAAGAGCTGGCTTCGGGCCTGGCCGCTCCGGTCACCGCCACTCACGCCGGTGACGGCTCCGGGCGCCTGTTCGTAGTCGAACAGGCCGGTCGCATCCAGATTATCCAGGACGACACCCTGTTTGATACGCCGTTCCTTGACCTGACATCCAAAATAGTCAGTCTTGACCCGGGCTTCGACGAACGCGGCCTGTTAGGTCTGGCATTCCACCCGGATTATGAAACCAACGGCCGCTTTTTCGTGCGCTACAGCGCGCCACGCACCGGCGACTCCACGGATCCTTGTTTCGGCACCAGTCGAGGCTGCCACAAGGAAGTGCTGGCCGAATACTCGGTTTCCGCCGATCCAAATATCGCCGACGCCGGTTCTGAAGTAATCCTGCTCGAAGTTGACGAGCCACAGTTCAACCACGATGCCGGTCATGTTGCATTCGGACCGGATGGATATCTCTATGTTTCCCTGGGTGACGGCGGCGGTGCCCACGACGGGCTGGCGGATATGCCGCCTTCGCACGGACCGGACGGGAACGGACAGAATATCGAAACCCTGCTCGGTTCGATGCTGCGCATCGACGTCGACGCCGGCAGCCCTTATGCCATACCGCCCGACAACCCCTTCGTGGGCATGACCGGCGCCGATGAGATCTACGCCTACGGCTTCCGCAATCCCTATCGATTCTCTTTCGACCGGGGCGGCTCCAACGAGCTCTTCGTAGCCGACGTCGGTCAGAACCTCATTGAAGAAGTTACAGTCGTTGGTATAGGCGAGAACCACGGCTGGGTGATCAAGGAAGGCACTCACTGCTTCGATCCGATGAATCCCACTTCGCCGCCGGAGACTTGCGACGAAACCGGCCTGGTTGACCCGGTCGCCGAATACTTCCACAACGACGGAATTGCCATCGTCGGTGGCTTCGTGTACCGCGGAACGGCGAATCCTAGTCTGGACGGCCTCTACATATTCGGTGACTTCAGCCAGGACTTCGGTCCGACCGGGCGTGTCTTCTATCTCGATGCCGATGGCGACCGTTCCACTATTCTGGAAGCCGATCTGGACGACCCGTATGATCCCCTCGGCAAGTACGTCTTCGGTTTTGGTGAAGATGAAGGCGGCGAGCTCTACCTGCTGACATCGGGCGCCTTAAACCCGAACGACACCGCCGGACAGGTCTTCCGTATCAGCGTTCCCTCGGGTTGCTGCAATGGCGACGGCCTGCGTGGCAATGTTGACGACATGACCGGCCCGGGGGGGGAAGTCGACGTAGCTGACTTGTCCTATTTAGTGGACTTCCTGTTCCGTGGCGGACCAAACCCGCCCTGTGGCGAGGAAGGTAACGTCGACAGCATGACCGGCCCGGGCGGACCTATCGATGTCGCTGATCTGTCCTACTTGGTGGACTTCCTTTTCCGTGGCGGTCCAAACCCTCCGGCCTGCCCGTAGCACGATAGCCCCGCTATCGAAGTAATGACCTCAGCCACCCTCGCATTCGGGGGTGGCTGCTTTTTTTCGAGATGCTGCGGCTCATCTGCCTGTGCGTCAGCATTGGCCTGACAGTACTGACTTGAAGTTGCAGTGCAACATCTGTTTTTGCTCTATCCTATTGTCAGCGAATAGATGTAACATGAAGCAATGCTCCACGGATATTCTCTCAGATCGTTAATGAAAGTCCGCCACAATTGACAGTCGTTTGGCTTTCCCTCGAATTCAATGATTTTTTCCGCTCCCTCTTTCTGCCAATGCCGGACCCTGACTGACAGGGTGCCGGTCATGGTTAGTCCGCCCCGGCGGAAACTATGAAGTCTCTTGGCCTGGCCATGTGGCGCACACTGTCGCCCTTTTTCTTTTAGTGTACGAATGACCCAGGCCGCAACGCCTCGTGTATGTCTTGGCTTGCCCGGATGAGGGAGTCCGGTTAAATTTCTGTCGAGTCCGACCGTTACGTTATCCGCTCCGGGAGAGGCGTCTCCTGTAATCCTCACAAAGGCGGTCACCTCTGGTTATCGATTCTGATTTCCCTCACAAGCTCCTTTCTCTTCATTATCAGCCACTCTTCCCGCGGAAGGACGGCTCGTAGTTGGTCCGAAGTGACCGATTCGGCATTGTACCCCCGAAGGGATATGCCGAAAAGGAATCCCCCATCGTCAATGTGCCCAGATCCAGCTATACGGTTAATTGACAGACGACAACTGATTTTGTACTATTCAAAATCGACATTGAATGGGCTGGACAGGGAGATGTACATTGTGGTCTCCCAGGCTGGTCCGCCCGTTTCCGACTGTGTTTCAACTCTGTGAAAGGAGCTCGAATGGCTACTTACACGTGTACGAAGTGTGGCATGGCGGTAAACGCCACTTGTGCCAAATGCGATGCCCCGCTTGTAAACGACAAGCTGAAACTGGATGACGGCCGTGAGGTCCAGATTTCAAAGTGCCCGAATGGTCATGGCAAAATCAAATCGCCAATGTGTTGTGGCGAGGATATGAGTTGTAGCTTGGGCTAACCGAAGTCTCAACCAGGTCTTCAGCCGGGGCTCTTATCAGGCACTCCGGTCGCAGAGAGAACGATTTCCTTTACTGCGGAAGCTACGGATTTGGTTGGGGCTAGCGACCAGCAACATCCGACTGTCGATATTGTATGTTGCCGGGAGCGTGGAGATATTCTGGACGAGGATGGAGTCAACGTAGTCGACCTTTCCTATCTCGTTGACTATCTGTTTAGAAGTGGTCCGCCTCCTGCGTGCCTTGAGGCAGGCAACGTTGACGCCTTAACCGGCCCAGGCGGCCCGATAGACGTAGCGGATCTTTCATACATGGTTGAATACCTGTTCAAAGAAGGCCCGGCGGCGGCGCCGTGCCTGTAAGCTCCGACTGTTCACAAAGTTGACGCAGCCACCCTTCTCGCCGAGCGGTGGCTGTTGCATTTCATCCTGAGCCTCAATTTGTTCTATGGCTGGCGGGACTTATATGGGGTACGGCGCGTTTCGGCGAATGGCGGCGCCAGAGACACATCAAAGACACCCGGGCCGGAGAATAAGAGCCCGAAAGGTGTTGATGACGCTGTTGCCCAGAAATCGCTCCACAAACCTGTCCCACAATAACAACTTCGTGATATGAATTCAATGGGATTGACTTACTTGTTGAAACCGGCTTTTTTAGGCGAACATTAAGCCCTCTTCCGCAAGGAGTATGTAATGCGTTTATTCAGAGTCATTGTCATTGTTGTAGCCCTGGCACACTGCGCTCCCGTCGCCGGAGACGAAGCTCGGCTATTGCGATTCCCCGATGTTAGTAACGATCGAGTTGCCTTCGTCTATGCGGGGGATATCTATACAACAGCTCGGACCGGAGGCCAAGCCATCAAACTTACTGACCATAAAGGTCTGGAGCTATTTCCGAAATTCTCTCCCGATGGCCGACAAGTTGCATTTACCGGTCAATACGACGGCGACATGTCGGTTTATGTCGTACCCGTGGATGGCGGAGTACCCCGCCGGCTGACTTATCATCCCGGTATCCAACGAACCAGCGATCGTTTCGGACCGGAAAACCTGGTCCTCGGCTGGCACCCGGATGGCGAACGAGTGCTGTTCCGTTCGCGAAAGGAAACCAATGACTGGTGGGACGGCCGCGTCTATCTGGTGAGCCTTCAGGGAGGCATGCCCGAGCCGCTGCCGATGGACCCGGCCGGATTTACGAGTCTGTCTCCGGACGCCGGACAGGTCGCCTACTGCCCGATCTTTCGTGACTTTCGAACCTGGAAACGCTACAGGGGTGGCATGGCGCAAGACGTCTGGATTTTCGATCTGAACACATTCGAAAACAGGAGAATCACCGACTGGATCGGCACTGACAACAAGCCCATGTGGTATGTCGACAGAATCTACTTCAATTCCGACCGGACCGGCGCCCTGAATCTGTTCTGCTATGATCTCAACAGCGGCGAGACCCGCCAGGTGACTCAGTTCACCGAATATGACGTTCGCTGGCCGAGTCTGGGCCAGGACGGAATCGCATTTGAAAACGGGGGGTGGGTCTACGTGATGGATCTCCCTTCAGAGAAACTCCAAAAGCTTGAGATTCATTTGACCAGCGACCGAAACCTGGTCCGTCCCGACTGGGTCAATGTCGGCGACAATGTTCGTGATTACGACGTTTCGCCCGATGGGAAACGCGCCGTCTTTTCAGCCAGAGGAGACGTCTTCACCGTTCCGGCTGAGTCCGGCAACACCCGCAACCTGACCGGCTCTTCGGGGGCGCATGACCGCAATCCGCAGTGGTCACCCGATGGTCGGAATATCGCCATGATTTCCGATGCGAGTGGTGAAGAGGAGCTGTATCTCTATTCTCTTGAAACGAAGACGATCGAACCCGTGACTACCGACGGTTATTGCCACAAGTACGGACCGTCGTGGTCTCCGGACGGCAAGAAACTGGCGTTTTCGGACAAGGAGCTCAAGCTCTACTATGTGGATGTGGCTACCGGGAACAAGCTCCAGATAGATGAAACGAAACGGAGCGAGTTTCGCGATTTTGCCTGGTCACCTGACAGCCGCTATCTCGCCTACACGAAGCGCCTTGAAAATCGAATCACGGCCATCTTCATATATGATTTCACTGACGGACATATCCATCAGGCAACCCCCGGTCACACCGATGATTTCTCGCCTGAGTTCGATCCCGAGGGCAAGTACCTGTATTTCCTGTCCGACCGCGAGTTCAATCCCATCCTGAGCGACTACGAGTTCCAGTTCGTCAATACAGCCATCACCAACCTCTACTTGATTGTGCTCAACGCGGACGGTGAGTCCCCGTTTGCTCCCGAGAGCGACGAGGTGGAACCAGCTACGGAGAAGGGTGAACAACCGGAAAAAGAAGACGAAAAAGACGATTCCGAAAAACCGGTAGTCTGTCAAATAGATTTCGACGGCATCTATGACCGCGAGATCGCATTTGACTTGCCGGCAGGCAATTACAGCGGCCTGTCAGCCATCAAGGGCGCCGTATTCTATACCTCGTCTCCAATCGGCGGTCTGCGCGGGCGGGTTACTCAGGATGAGCGAACCCTGCATAAGTATGATATCAAGGAGCAGAAGGATCACCGGTTCGCGACCGACATAGGCGGCTACAGTCTGACGTCAGACGGCAAGAAGATGATCCTGCGCAAGGCCAAAGACTACCATATTGTCGAAACTTCAGGCGAGAAGGTCAATCTCGGAGACAGCCGTCTGGACCTGTCACATATGGAGATGTATGTCGACCGAGAGGCCGAGTACGTACAAATGTTTAACGAGACCTGGCGGATGCAGCGTGATTTCTTCTACGACGAAAACATGCATGGCGTGGATTGGGAGGGTATCCGCGATCGCTATGCGGTGCTGCTGCCACATTGCGCACACCGCTTTGACCTGACGTATTTGATAGGCGAAATGATCGGCGAGTTGGCCTGTTCGCATACCTACACCGGCGGCGGTGACCAGCCCGATATCCCCGGCAGCGAAGTTGGTCTGTTGGGAGTTGACTTCGCACTCGACCTGGAAGCCGATCGCATCAGGATCAGCCGTATTCTTCGCGGCGAGAACTTCAACGAGGAACTGCGCTCACCGTTACAGGAGCCCGGCATTGATGTCAACGAAGGAGACTATGTGCTTGCTATCGATGGCGTCGACGTTACGGCGAACACCAATCCCTATTCCCTGACATTCAACAAGGCAGACAGACTCGTTACATTGACCGTCAATGACCGACCCAGCCTTAAAGGAGCACGTGAAGTAACCGTCCGGCCCGTGGCCTCGGAAGAATCGCTACGGTACTTCAACTGGGTCGAGGACCGACGGTTATATGTCGATTCCGTAACGGACGGTCAGGTCGGCTATGTGCACATCCCCGACATGGATAGCTATGGTCTCTTTCGTTTCGCCAAAATGTTCTACCATCAATTGCGCAAGCCCGGATTGATTATCGATGTTCGCTTTAACGGCGGCGGCTTTGTTTCCGGATTGATACTGGATCGTCTTCGTAAAACAGTCGCAGCCATGCATGCCTCGCGAACCTTTGAACCCGGACCGGCCCCGGGAACGGGAATGAACGCCCACATGGTGACTCTGATGAACGAGCAGTCTTGCTCAGACGGCGACTATTTCCCTTACTTCTTCAGAGAATACGACTTGGGCCCGCTTATGGGCAAGCGCACCTGGGGCGGTGTGATCGGTATCCGTGGTTTCCGCCCCCTGGTCGACGGTGGTTATTATACCGCGCCGGAGTTCGGCATCTTCTCTCTGGAGGGCGAATGGATCATGGAGAACGTGGGAGTCGAACCGGATATCGAGGTTGAGAATCCGCCGGACAGACTGGCCCGCGGATACGACGATCAATTGCAGGCGGCAATCGACCATATCATGGAGAAGATCAGGACGGAAGGTCGTCCGACCTCCCTGCCGGCATTCCCCGGCCCGCCAGAACCGAGGTAGTTGTATCAAATACGCGATAAGATTGAAGCACTTTTTTTCGTACGTTGACTCCATTTGGAATGGGGAACTGACTCTGTGTGACAATTCTGCATTCGATCCCGATGCCCATCTGTGGTGACCGGGATTGTGACGGTGAAGTAAATGTGGCTGACCTGACAGCCATGGTCGACCATCTATTTAGAGGTGGTCTGCCGCCCTGTGCCGCAGCTGTATGTGACTCGATTTATCGTAAAGAGTGATTGGCGTAGACGTGTACCGTATAACCACAGGGGGATTCAGCGACACCGGGAAGATGGTCTGGCTGAAGCAGACGGAGGGGTTTAAGTGAACAGGGATAGGCGATGTGCCTATCCCTCTTTGTATTTGCCGAACCGCTTGAAAGCAAGGTCGGCTCCCCGGCTCTCCCATGCCATAAATCCGATCGGCGCCCGATCAAATATGCGACGGAACTGTCGAAACAGATTATAGCGTAGATTTCTGTTGCATGCGCAGCTGATTTTCATCATGTTGCGCATCAACGTTGTTGAGCGTTTCCAACTGAATCGAGCGAATTATGAAGAACGACCTGTACCCATACGACGATATGATCACGAATGACGGCTACCTCTGGGTGCTGTCAAAAAGGGAAGAGAAACTTCAGGCGGTCATAGCCTTTGACGACGTTTCCGACAGATTCCTAGAATTGATGACGGACGACAACGTGTCTTTCATAATGCGAAGCCGACTGTGCCAGCTCGGCGCGGATTGCGAACTGAACCAGGTGGAGCTCTTCGCAAGCAACAAGATCGAGTGCACGATCACGCTCAATTATGCTCAGGACTGCCCCATGGCCGATCGCATCGCAGATTTCCTGGAGCACGTCCGGGAGCGAACGCCGATAGGCAAACTGTTTCTCAGCATAACGCCTCGGCGCCTCAGCTACGACGCCATTCTGCAGAACCGGTATAATGCAGGTAAGCCGCTCATAGAATCGGCGGAACCGACTCAGGGACCTGAAGACAGTATTATTCTGCCTATCGATCATGTGACCTATACGTACCGGGATGCAGGACTACCGAGTGATGATCAGATTCGGTACCTGCTCACGCAAGGCACGCGCAAGGATATTGATTTCTTCCGTAAGCGAGAACGAAGCTCCTTACCGATCGAGGTGCCCCCCGGCGCGTGGGTATTGACGCAACTCTCACTGTTCCGAGTGCGTGAGCACTTTGCCATGATTGAAGGTGTGGCTCTGGGGAATCGGGTGGTCCCCGAATTGACGCACGCCAGTGCGAGGCTGTTCGACCCGCTCAGTTATAGTGAACAAAAGACGTTTCCTATGGTGGAGGTTTTCAACCGTACCAGCGAAACGGTTAAGTTCGATGGGATACTCCTGAGATTCTACAGACCGGAAAAACGCCGGTGCTCGATTCAGACCTTACCCGATCTCAGACTGGACGAGCTGCTGTCCCCCGAGATCAAGCTGCGAGAAAGGATGGACGACTTCTTGCTCGGAGATTTCTTGTCGGATAAAAGAAGTATCAAACATGCGGCTTTTGTCGTCGATGCCTCCGAGCTGGAAGATATTGACCAATATCGCAACACGACCATAATCGATTCGGACAGACGGGAGTTTAAGGACTGTCCCGAATACGATATACTGGATGAGATATCGAACAGCTACATCAAGGCGAGAGGCTTTCTGTTGTCTTACTACTTTCCACGCTGGGATGTAGCTTCGAAGATCGAGATCTGCAAAGAAAAGATACATGCGGTTATCTTTCGTGACCCCTCGCAACGAAACAGCCCGTTCTTTACCGAATACGACGTTATGAAGCTGAGAAACCTCGAGGAGCTTGGCATCAAAATATACTGGCTTCGGGACAATGTAACAGCCAAGTACTCGACGAGAGACGGGTGTGGCTTCTTCATGAAAAGCGAGCTGGAAACAAGATTCCAGAATGCTACTTTCTTTTCCTGTTACGGTTCGAGCGTCAAGGTGGCAGACACCGTCCTGGAGCAGTTGGAATCCTTCCTTAACAGTCTTGCCAACTTGTTCGGTGAAATCGGAGTCGTTACCGGTGGTGGGCCGGGCTTGATGGAAGCGGTGAACCGCGCCGCTTCGAATGTCGGCATACTGTCGGCGAGCTGCTGTCTTTCGACCGAAGTAGCGGCGCCCACCGAGGTCATAAGCAGCTACAGCAATGTTTTGATGTTCTTTGACAAGCACTGTCGGCACATCAGGCAGAAGAATTTCTCGATTGCGAGATTTCCGATCTTCTTTCCCGGCGGTCTGGGGACTCTGGAAGAGATCGGCATTGAGTTGACCAACCTCAAGCTCGGTACGAGAGACTCCGCTCCGTACGTCTTCGTTGGTGCGGACTATTGGAATCCGATCAGTGAGTACCTCCGTTCAGCAGTAGATGCGGGCATGCTGAGCAAGAGTGTTTGCGACAGCGTTGTTATAGTCGATAGTCTGGCTGATGCCGTCAAAGTCTATGAAGACTTCCTGGTAAGTCCTCTGACCACCAGCGCCAAAGGGACAAGAATCGTGAGCGACAGGCCTATGCCCTGACAAGCAGGGCATACCCGCCTCTAGTTGTACAGGGTCCTCGCTCGTTGAGTTGCTCATGCCCTAACTACGAACCCACTGCTCAAGATCGATGTTGCCGTCCGTGGACAATGTAGTACAGCCACGGAATCACATTCAACGTCAACACCGTCGATGACAGCCAGTCGCAGATCGGCCGCCGATTGCAGCCGGTTCTCGGCCCGAAACCGCTCTCGAGCCGAGTTGAGGTAGACAAACATAACGACCCCGGTTTCAGCCACAGCCCGGCCACAAGCAGAAGCGAAACAAATATAGAAATGCTTAGTCTGGTTTTGCTTATGAATCTTCAGGATTATACAATTCTCGTCTCAATTATACGACTATTATCGGCAACAAGTTGTTTCAATTGAAAAATGGACTGTTAATGTCGACGTGACCAGCCTCGGCCGCAGCCATAACCCATTCTAGTACTTAAACATAAGCTCCGCTCGAATCCACGCGTAACTATCGGCGCCGGCAAAATAGTAGTCCCCCGGACTAAAGCCCTCCCACAACAGATGACCCGACCAGCCTTCATCGAACTTGTAAGACACTTTCCCGATAATCAGATCACCGCGAGTGTATCCGCCTCCGCCCGGAAAGGCAGCGGCCGCATCGGCCTTCTGTGGCGCCACCAAATGATGGTAATCGACCTGCAGATCAACTGCCGAAGTCAACGTGAACCGGACGGTGGCATTGTACGAAACCACGTTTGTCCAGTAAGCCACCGCGTCTTCTTTGATCTGTGTGTAGATATACGATTCACTCCATTTGGGCCAGCGCGCGAACATCGGATCCCAACTTTGCCACCGATCACTATCCGCATTATCCCCGGAAAGATAGATTATACCGGCCTTCAGTGCAGTCGGCAGAAAGAAATGTGCCGATGCCCAGACCGGAAGGTACTCCAGGTAGCCGTAGCCACCAAACGCCCGGCGATCGATCTCACCGCGTTTCCCGAATTGCAGCGCGGCTTCCGCCACAACCGCCAGAACGTCATCATGCATGAAGGGCCGCCTGACTCGTAGCCCGATCGTGTTGATGATCGACTTGAATGTGAAAGCATCATTGTCATCAAGTCGCTTGTGGACAAAATAACCATCAATGCCTCGACCGGACCATGTCCCGCTGTAGTAGAGACCGAATCCCGTTTCCGGCTGCTCAACCAACGCCTGCTTCCGTTCATGAATAACCGGCAGCCAGGCATCGGTTTCTTTCTGGTAGCTGACGAAAGCGGTTAACATGTGATCAGTGGCAATGGACCAGTCGGCTCGCACGGCATTGAAGTAGATCGACCGGGAACCATCGAGCGGATGACCGTCCATAACAACAAATCCTTCGCCCAGCATGATATTCTGTCGCCCGATAGTAAGAGCCAGCGGCAGCTCACCGAGCCGGTTGATTTTCAAATGCAATTGATCGACAAAGATCTCATCGAAGTGAAAGTCGAGGCGCGCCGGTGTGACGTGGTACCGGAACTCGTTGGCCAGTTGCAGACGAACGGCAAGGAGCGGCCTTGGCGCCCAGATTGCGCCCAGTTGGGTCCGGTGTCGGGTGAAAGTCCGTGAAGCTCCGGCAGTCTCGTCAAGGCTGATAGCGTTATCCCAGGTTACTAAACGGAAGCGCTCGCTGAAACTCACTATCCAGTGATCATTGATCTGTCTGTCTTGCGTTCCCGACGCGATAGCGATTGCCAGCATGACAGTCAGGCAGCAGTTCTTGGGGACCACGATTCGCTTGCACCTACTCGTGGCGCGCCGGAAACAGAGCGCTTATAATCGGTGTTAGGGCCAGTGACGCGATCATCCCCACGGTCCCGGCCTGCGGCGACGGTGTCCCGGTACCATACAGAACGAGGCACACGGCCAGGCCGATAAGTGAGGATCCTATGGCGCCCGCCCGACTGGCTCGCTTGGTCAAAAGGCCCCAGGTAAACGGCCCCAGAAAAGCCGCCCCGATGGCGCCCCACGAAATACCCAGTATACTAACGATAGTCGAAGGCCGGTAATAGGCCATGATCACCGCCAGCACGACCATGGCGGCACTGCTCAGCCGCATGAGTCGGGTCAAGCTGCGGTCGGAAACGGACCGATTGACAAAACCCGCATAGAAATCCTTGACGACCGCCGAACTCGAAATCAGGACAAGGGCGGCTAATGTGGACATTGATGCTGATAATATGAGCAGTAATATGAGCACCGAGAGTGCGTCGGGAATAATGCGGGTCAGCATCTCAGGCATCAGCGCATCAAAGATCGGCGCCCCGTTACTGAACGCCAGCGGGGCGTTCTCGGGCGTCAGGAAAAAGCGAGTCGTGGCGCCCGCAAAGTAACCGATACCGGTGATGATCAATGCAAAGACGG
The DNA here is from genome assembly GCA_964557855.1 of uncultured Ignavibacteriales bacterium. Lineage (GTDB taxonomy): Bacteria > Zixibacteria > MSB-5A5 > GN15 > FEB-12 > JAJRZL01. Next base: position 32,700 of record CAZLBP010000025.1, read on the forward strand.
TGGAGCCGATCATGCCGATACGGATGGTGCGCTTGTCTTTTATAGCATAGAACTTCTGCACGAGCTGCGGCATGGCCATCGGCGCCACACTCGTAAGGAAAACGAGACTGAACAGCGGCCACCAACCCGGTGGACCAACCGGTGCGACAAGCCTGGGATTAATAGCCGCGATGCGGTCTGTGATTGATGCCAGACCTTGACCCTTGTCGAGAATACTCCAAAACAGAACCCCGACTCCGACAAGCATGATAATGCCGAAAATCATGTCGATAACGGTAATCGATTTGTAGCCGCCCATGACCAGGTAAACGGCCGTGAATGCCCCCATCAGGACAAGCGCCAGGGTGTAATCCATGACAAAAGTCGAACGAAACAAGTAGGACAGCCCCATGAATACGGCGGCCGTATAGGGGATAAAAAAAACAAAGATGCAGATGGATGTAAACAGTTTAAGAAACGGGCTGTGGTACCGTTTGTCGAAGAATTCGGCCATAGTGTGGACGCCGTACTCGACCGACATACGTTTGATTCTCGGTCCCATCAGCCACCATACCAGCAGCACGCCGACCAACGTATTCCCCAGTGCGATCCACAAGCCCGAAAGACCGAAACTCCAGCCGACTCGGCCGGCAAATCCGACGAACAACACGGCCGAAAAATAGGCGGTACCGTACGTGAACGCCGTCATCCACGCGCCGACTTTGCCGCCCCCCAGAAAGTAGTCCGAGAACGAGTGTGCTTTGCGAAGTCCGACAATACCCACCCCGATAATCATCAGGGCATACGCAGCCAGGACCAGTATCTTCACCGTCATGCCAACCTCCACCTGTGCGGTGAACAACAAATGCGATACAACAGCCACCAATATACACAAATACGTACGTCAGGGCAAATCTAACCGGGGCTATTCGTGCACTGTGTGAAGGACTGAAACGGCTTGTTAGTCTGGACTATTTATAAACTGGAAGAAAAGGGATGAGAGTCTGTACAGCATGCCGGATCAAAGAACATCATGCTTCGACTCCGCTCAGCATGACTCAATTCTGCATCACCCTGAGCGGAGATTCTGTCTTAGATGTTAAGCGGAGTAAGGATCGAACCGTGTGATTGTCACCGCGGCGAAGGTCAAGTCCATCTTCCTTGGAAGGCGATGTGGATTTCTGCCTTCGCAGAGATGACAGGTAAAGACACTGTCTTCAGTATCAAGCGATACGGGGATTGAACCGTGGGTCGCACACCGCTCTGCAGTGGGTACGTCACACCTTTGAACCGACTCTCACTTTTTGATCTTCCTGACGGCCATTTGACCTGACTGACCCCACGGTAGAACCGTGGGCGATCCCGGCCGAGTATCGACTATAGAGGTATCGTCAAAGACGCCGCGTACGAGGATAACTCTACTCCCGCCGCTCGGTCGGGTTCAGCACAACATACGTCTTCCGGCCCTCTACCTCGTAGTCGATCTTGTCTTCGCGGGCCAGCCAGCCTACGGCCTGGTAGGTAATGGCTTCCTTCTGTTTGATCATCTTCGGCAACGATGACAGCGCCGCCTTTTCGGTATCCTGCAAGGCACGCCAGATCGCTCCGGCCACGTCGCCAATTTCTTCTTTTATCTGTCGCATGTCTCTGACTCCTTTCAGTCTCTCTCCAAATTCTCGGGATCAATCATGTTCCAAGACAACAACGCCCAGGGGCGGTAAGTTCAGCTTCAAGGTCTGTTCGAACCCATGGGCCGCTGTTGCATCCGACTCCAATCCTCCCAGATTTCCCTGGCCGCTGCCGCCGTACTCTTCGGCATCGCTGTTCAACACTTCTTTCCAGAAACCGGCATACGGCACGCCGATACGATACGGGTACCGGGACACGGGTGTGAAATTGCAGATGATCAAGACGCGTGCCCTTCCTTCCTTATCTTTCCGCAGGAAACTGATCACGCTGTTTTCCACGTCGTTGCAGTCCACCCACTGAAAACCTTCCGGAGCGAAGTCGATCTCGTGCAGCGCCGGCTGTCGCCGGTAATAGCCGTTGAGGTGCTCCACCCATTTGGCTATTCCCTGATGGTCCTGATATTCCAGCAAATGCCAGTCCAGGCCCCGTTCGTGGTACCATTCATCCCACTGGCCGAACTCACTCCCCATAAACAGCAGCTTCTTGCCGGGGTGAGTCCACATATACCCCAGCAGCAGGCGGAGATTGGCGCGTTTCTGCCAGCTGTCTCCCGGCATCTTGCTGAGCAGCGAACTCTTACCGTGTACCACTTCGTCGTGTGACAATGGTAACTGGAAGTTTTCGGTAAATGCATACAGCAGGCTAAATGTGAGATTGTTATGATGATACGAGCGGTGGATGGGATCTTTGCTGAAATACTCCAGCGTGTCGTGCATCCAGCCCATGTTCCACTTCATGCCGAATCCCAAACCGCCCAGATAAGCCGGTCGGGATACCATCGGCCAGTCAGTCGACTCCTCTGCCACTGACTGAACATCGGGATAGAATTCATAGATTACTTCATTCATTCTTCGAAGCAGGCTGATGGCTTCAAGGTTTTCGCGTCCGCCGTATACATTCGGGATCCACTCCCCCTCGTTACGTGAGTAGTCGAGATATAACATACTGGCCACGCCGTCGATTCGAAGCCCGTCGACATGATACTTGTCCAACCAGAACAAAGCGCTGCTGATCAGGAAATTCCTGACCTCGTTGCGACCGTAGTTGAAGATGTGACTTTTCCAGTCCGGATGAAACCCCTTCTTCGGATCTTGGTGTTCATACAAATGTGTGCCGTCAAAATAGGCCAGTCCGTGCTGATCCGAGGGAAAATGCGAAGGGACGATATCCAGAATGACAGCGATCCCGTCTTGATGCAACTGGTCAACCAGGTACATGAAGTCCTGCGGCGTGCCGTAACGGGAAGTCGGCGCGAAATAGCCGACCGTCTGATATCCCCACGATCCATAAAACGGATGCTCCGTCACCGGCAGAAACTCGACGTGAGTAAACCCCATCTTCTTGGCATATCCCGCCAGGCACGGCGCCAGTTCACGATAAGTCAGAAACCGGTTGTCTTCTTCAGGCACACGAGCCCACGATCCGAGGTGAACTTCGTAAACAGAGATGGGCGCATCCAGAGAATTGCACCGGGAACGGTTTTTCATCCAGTCTGCGTCCTGCCAGTCGTATTGGAGATCCCAGGCAACCGATGCCGTTCGAGGCGCCAGTTCCCAAAGATAAGCGTACGGGTCACCCCGGTCATCCCGCCAATCGCCATCCGGAGACACCAAATGGTATTTGTATATATCTCCCTTTTTCAGGCCCGGGATGAAACCCTCCCAGATGCCGCTGCCGTCCCAGCGAACAGCCAGAGAATGTGAGTCCCGGTTCCAGCCGTTGAAGTCGCCGATCACCGAAACTCGAGATGCACTCGGTGCCCAAACGGCAAAATGGAATCCCTTGGTTCCGTCCACCTCCATCGGGGCGGCGCCCAGCTTGTTGTATAGCCGATAGTGACTGCCCTGCTTGAAAAGGTAGGTGTCGTGCTCCGTGAAACGGCTGGGACCGTGAATCACTTTGATGTCTCGTTCATCTGTTGTCCGGCCCTTGGTGACCGTCTCGTTTGTAAGCTTCTCAACCATTAGATCGCTTCTCTTGGTCGGTTTAGTCTCTTTGCAAGGGACACTTTGGATTTCGCATTCAGCTCAGTCCATGCCGATACGCTTCGGATATCATCACTGCCGCGCAATCACACAATGTGAAGCAACCACATCTCAAAGCCTGCCTTCTTCTGTCTTAATCGGCAGCGGCCGAATATCTTTCACTCGTTCCGGACGCCTCAAACACTACCGACGTTGTCGTCTTTGAGGCGGCGGCAGAACCGATTCAGCTTTCGAATCCATGATAATCATATGACCGAGCGATTGCAATATCTGTGGACAATCTCACGCTTTTCTTTTATGCGACTCGTCAGCCTCTTGATACCGTACTATTAATGTGAAACCGCATCCGGGACCTATCTCCACCTGTCCTTCTCTGTGACGTTGGTAACAATAGCGAAGGGCCGGAGTTCCGTGGGATGTTCTTTGCGACATAGCGGTAATATGGGAGAATGTCATGATCGCTGCAGACGACTCGCGCTATATCGATCATAACCGACACCAACCCATAAATAAGAGCCTGTTATTATCCGTTTAGTACGCTCGAGACACGGAAAAATGGACAAGAAAATTGCACAGGAACTCGGCCGATATTCCCGGAATGTATTATATTACCTGGGGAAACCAACGTGCCTCTTAAAGAGTTGCTGGAAGCTCATGGCCCCGATCGCTTATGGTAGACAGATCCGGACGACGACATACCCAACCTGATTCATACGAGTCACGATATGCTTAAAACCATCGAGCAAATATGGCGACTCGTGTGTGATGGCGATCCCGCCGGCTGGAGAGAATTAGTGGCCAGGTACAACGCGCTCGTCTATTCCGTAGCCCTCCGCCTCGGATTGAGTCAGTCCGATGCCGAAGATTGTGCACAACAGACCTGGTTGTCCCTGTACCGACGGCGCCACGCCATAAAAGACCCGCAACGATTGTCGGCCTGGTTGATCAAGACGACCAAACGCCGCTCCCTGCGGATGCTCAAGCAGTCCCGACGATACCACCGCATGACAGCCGCTGCCGAAAACGTGGAGAGCGACATCATGCCGGATGACGAGATCCTGGCACTCGAACGTCAGGCCCAAATCGAATATGCCATGCGACATCTGGATGAGCGCTGTCGCCGGTTGCTGAACGCCCTGTTCTTTTCACCGAAAGACTTATCGTATCAAGAGATAGCTCGCCAACTGAACATCAATCCGAACAGCCTGGGTCCGGTGCGATCGCGCTGTTTGAAAAGACTGAAGAGAATAATGTCGGAACTCGGCTATTTGTAGGTACTAAATGAGACCGTACGGTCTCTATGTGTACAGACAGCCGAAAAGAGGTTAAACGATATGCCCACAAAGAAACGCCACCCCGATCGTTCTGAAATCATCAAAGCTGCGTTATCAGGCCGCAATCGGATTTCAGATCACATCCGGCGCTGCCAATCCTGTCGTGAGTACTCTGAACTGCTGAGCAGGTTCAAGTTGGCGGGAAGATCACCGCTGAAGCAGCCGGCCGGGCGCCACATTTGGGCCATTGAGAACATTTGCCTCCTTGAAGAATCCCGTCGACCAGACCGTGTGATGCGGGGAAAACTAGCCGTGGACTCGTGGCAGACTGTACCGCAGGTCGCCCTGCGAGACAATACGTCCAGCCTGGAACGTCGACTCGTCCTGCAGGCCGGAACCATCACATTGGGAATTTCCGCCGAACAGTACCAGGGCCGGTGGGAATTTGTCGGCCGGGTCTACAGAGACGGAGACGTCTCCCGGGAATTCGTGGTGCAGGCCGGTCGACTGAAAATACCGGTGCAAGACGAAGGGTTCTATCACTGGTCTTCACAGAAACCGCCTCAGACGATCCGTTTGTTGTCTCCGGCTGTACAGGTCGAATTTGGAAAGGTAACATGGTCGCCACACGTGACAGGTTAGGGCGAGAAGTTGAGTCATTCCTCAAGTCAGGAAGACTCGGAGAAACCGCGGTGGAAACACTGGCGGATGCCTGCGACAAGCGTATTCGACAGCTGTCCCAGGCCAATGCCGACCAAGCGGTCAAACTTGCCGGTCGATTTGTCAAGCATGCCGCCCGCCGGCGGGGGGTGCTCCTGAAAACCGCATTGCGCAGTCAAGCCTGGGCCGAACTGGTTAGGGGTAACCACCGCCAAGCTGAACAAAGCTACCTCCAGGCGCGCGAGATGGTCCAACGCCATCCCGATTCCCGCGCTCGAATCGATCGCATTCTGATCGATGTTTACATGTATCTCGGCGATTACAAAGAAGCGCAGCGGCGAGCACGGATGGCGATGACCACGTTCCGCCGCCTGAAGGCCGACGAAGAGCTGGCCAAAACCGAAGTCAATTATGCCAATCTTCTTCACCGACAGGACCGTCACCGGGAAGCTCGCGAATTATACGCGTCAGCAGCGAGCTTCTTCAAGAAACAAGGTAATCGCCTGGCCCAGGCGATATGCAACTACAATCTGGCCAACACGCTCGTTCAACTGTTCCAGTTCGACAAGGCCATGCAACTGTACGAGCAGACCAGGCAGACCTTTACCGAGTTCGGTTTCGATCTATATGTCATTGACAGCCGCAACGGTCTGGCGTGGCTGCATATGCTCAATGGAGACTACCAGGTTGCACTTGAGGAGTTGGCGGCATGCGAAGCCGGATACCGACGGGTATCAAAGCCAAGAGGAATCGTGTTGTGCAAACTCGACAGTGCCGAGGCGTATCTGGGCCTGAATCTGTTTGCCGATGCACGCATCGCCGCTCGTGAAGCTCGTAAGCTGGCGCACAAACTCGGGATACGATACGAAAGCGCCAAAGCCGATTTCTTCTTCGCCAAAGCTTCGTTCGCCATGGGCAAACAACGAGATGCGCGAAAAGCCCTGGCACAGGCGAAAAACGGATTTGTCGAATGTCGGAGCGCCGGCTTCCTGGTGGCCGCAAACCTCCTGTCGGTACAGATGGGCTCCGGCCGTGCCAGGGACAAAGCCATTATCAAAGAGGTTAGGGAGAGTTTCAGCCAGTCGCAGCTGCCTCTCTGGGAGGCCATTTGTGACTTGGAAACGCTGTCATACGACAGCAACGGCGCGGGAATACTCAGAAGATTGGCCAAAAACCCAGCCGTGCGAACAGTCCCGCACTTGCTGGCTAGATACCAGACGGTCCTCGGGGACCGAAGCGCCTCCGGGGGACATCAGCAAGACGCCATCCAACACTGGACTCGAGCCGCCGAGGTGCTGGATGCCGTTCGCGCCAAGCTGCCCCCGGTTGACCTGCGCACCGCTTTCACGCGGCATCGCACCGATCCTTATCTGAAGCTGATAGAGAACCACAGTCCCGAGAATCCGTCAGTGGCGGCCGCCTGGTCGGAGCGATACAAAACGGCCGGACTCTGGGGCACACCGGACGCGGCCCTGGCGTCACACCCCGCCCGGAAGAAAGCGGAACAGAGCCTGGCCGAGTTAGCCGGCCGGTATGCGACACTAAGCTCCCGGATCGAAAAACCATCGTCGACTCGGTTGCAGTTGACGGCGCCCACCGACAAATACATCGCCGAACTTCAGCGACGGACCCGTCGGCACCTGGCGTCGCTGGAAAAGCCGGGCGAAGACCGGATTGACTCCATTGAAAACATCGTGCGACTAAGCAAGAAGCTCTCGCATCAATATCCGATCGTCCAATTCCACGTTGGCCGTGGAGAACTCCGGGCATTCGTGCATTACAGGGGTGATATACACCATTATCGATATCCCGATGGCGCCGTTGCTGCAAGAAAGTACGCCGCTGAGTGGCGTCTACTTCTGGGCCAACGTCTCTTCGATTTCTCAAACGGACACAGACAACAAATAGACGAAGAATCACGGCTGTTTACGAGAATCGGCGACTGGTTGTGGTCGCCGCTGGAGATTGCCGCGACCTGTCGGAAGGTACTGATTCTGCCGGAAGGAGCATTGGCCAATCTCCCCTGGCCGGCCCTGAAAACGGCCGGTCGGCCCCTCATTGACAGACACGAGATTCACCTGTCGCCCAGCCTGCGGCACCATTCGAAGGCGGCCTCTACCCGGGTTCGGTCGAGCCTGATCAAGATATTCGTCGGTTCGACCGGTTCGCTCACCCGGGCGGCCGATGAGATTGCGGCTCTTCGTCGCTTGTCTCGAAACAAGCAGCAGTCCTGCGATCCGTGTTTCCGTCGGCATATTCCTAACGGTGAAAGCGCCCGGCTCTGGCACTATACCGGCCACGCCCAACTCCGGGCAGACAATCCGTTCTATTCCGCTCTGATGCTGGCCGACGGCCCGCTGTTCGCAGCCGACTTCAGGCTCCGCTCGAACAGAGTCGGGCTCGTCATGCTGGCCGGTTGCCGTACCGGCCAACAGGTCAGCCTGCCCGGCGAGGAATCAACCGGATTGGTGCGCTCGCTTCTGGAAATGGGCGCGCGCGGCGTCATTGCCAGCCATTGGCCTGTGGCCGATGAGCCGACATCGAAGTGGATCACGTACTTTTACAGAGAATACTTTAACGGTCAGCCGGCGGCGCGAGCCGTCCGGCGGGCCTCGATAAAATTACGCAAGCAGTATCCATCCGCATTTCACTGGGCGGCGTTTTCGCTGTTTGGCGCGGACTAAGGAGGAAGGTGTGCTATGATACGTTGGATAACAAAGCTCCTGGCAGGCTGTTGCGCAGCCATGGTCATGTCTGGTCTCGTCCCCGGTGCGGCCCAGGCGGCGCCACACGTGGAGGGTGAATTGGTGGCGGGACTGGTCGAAGAATTCCCTATTGACTCCATCAATGCTCTGTTTGGGACCACCGATGTTCAACATCTGCCCCAACTCCATGTCTACCAGTTGAGCGCGCCATCCACCGACCTCGACTCATTGGCCGCCGAAATTGCCGCAATACCGGAAGTGACTTTCTGCCACCCCAACTATCTCGTCGATCCATTGCAGCCGGTTCAGGGCAGCATACCCTTCGGCGATGATGAAGGCATAGGGAGTTACGTCGACCAGCCCGCTGCGGGCATGCTCAACCTGGATGATGCTCATGACTTTGCTTTGGGAGACGACGTGACGGTGGCTGTTATCGACGGAGGTGTTAACTATCAACACCCGGTGCTCAGCGGCGTCGTAGCTTCCGGATGGGATTATGTCGATGATGATCCGGATGCTTTCGATGAACCGGGCGGCGAAAACACCGGTCACGGGACGTTCGTGGCGGGCGTGGTTCACCTGGTGGCGCCTGATGCTGACATCCGCGCCTACCGCGTCACCGACACGGCCGGCGAAAGCAATGGATACGTGGTAGCAGAGGCCATATTACAGGCAGTTGTAGATGGTTGCCGGGTGATTAACCTGAGTATGGTTATGACGGCGGAACACAGTGCCATCCACTCGGCTATTCAGTACGCGCGCGACAATGACGTACTCGTAATCGTCGCGGCCGGGAACGGCCAGGGTGAAATAGGTGGTTATCCGGCAACCGATACTAACGCCATCGCCGTGGCAGCGGTCGATTCGATTGGGGTGCTCGCCGAGTTCTCCAACTTCGGCGACTATGTCGACCTTTGCGCCCCCGGCGTCGAAATCTACGCACCCTACCTCGACTCCGGCTATGCCTGGTGGGGCGGCACCAGTTTCTCCGCACCGTTCGTGGCTGCCCAGGCCGCGCTCCTTATATCGATGGAACCATCGTTGTCATGGAGTGGCGTCCTCAATGCCATCCTGGCCACCGCCGTTAACATCGACAGCCTTAATGAGGGGTTCGACGGTCAACTGGGCGCCGGCTTCATCGACCCCGTCGCCTCCCTGCTGGCCCTATTGGGTTCAGGCATTACCCTGCACGTACCCTCTGAATACAGCAGTATCCAAGAAGCCATCAATGCTGCTTTCCACGGCGACACGATACTCGTCGCCCCCGGAACTTACCAGGGATCACTCAATTTCCAGGGGAAATCGCTCAAGCTACTGAGTGAACAGGGCGCCGAGTTTACCACCATCCGTCCCTCTTCTCCCCACGCCACCGCCGTCAGTTTCTACGGTTCCTACTTACCCGGCATAGAGATCCAGGGCTTCACATTCACCGGAGCGGGTGGTCGTTACTCTTCCGTCATCAGGGTCAACGGTGCTTCACCACTTATTGCCCATAACATCTTCCGCGATAATATCGTCGACACCACCGGCCTGGCCTATGCGATCGAATTGGAGAACTCCTCAGCTATAGTCACTCGTAACCTGTTTTTCAACAACGGTGCCTACGGCAGCGTAGGCATGTTGGGGGAGACCGACGGCTGCCGTGTCTACAACAATACCTTCGATTCCAACCGCAACGGCATCTATATACAATCCAATGAAAGTTACCAATACGCCTTCAACAACATTATTACCGATTCCAAATACGTCGGAGCCAACTGCTTTGGCTCCGGTTCCAGCGCCTACTGGGATTATAACAATGTCTGGAATAACACCCAGGATTATCGATATACGAGCTGGATTGGAGATAATGATATCTCCTCTGATCCTCTCTATGTTAATCCCAAAAATCATGATTACCGTCTCTTGCCCGGCTCTCCCTGCATCGACAGCGGTGATCCCGATCCCGCCTATAACGACCCCGACGGATCACGAGCCGACATGGGTTGCTATCCCGTCGCAACGATGACCCTACCATTGCCCGTGTGGTTTGACATCGCCGGGGCACAGAACGGTAACGTCATAACGACCCTGACGCCAACATTTGAATGGACCTACTACGACACGGCAACCGTCAACCAGGTAAATTACGAACTGGAGGTGGGGACCGATGACAACTGGGACGTGGCCGAACTATGGGCAACCGGCATGGTACCATCATCGGATACTTCCGTCCTTTACGCCGGTACCCCGTTGTCCGACCTGTCCGAATACTACGTGAGAGTCAGGGTGCACAATGGTAGCCAGTCGGGAGAATGGTATGAGCGGAGCTTCCGCATATCTATCTCTTCAGTCATCAACGTGCCGGCTAACGTTGCCACCGTCCAGGGTGCGATTGACTTCGCCCTGGATGGAGATACGGTAGTGGTGGCTCCCGGTCTGTATGTGGAGGCGCTGGAATTCAACGGTAACAGCATTGTACTGAAATCTTCCGATGGTCCGAACGTAACCACTCTGCAAGCGCCCAACAGCAGCCAGACCACGATTACTTTATTTAACGGCGAGGATTCGACCACGGTTATTGAAGGCTTCACCATTCAAAATGGATTCATCAATGTGGCGATCGCCTATGGCGCCCGACCCAGGGTAATCGGAAGCCGCATTCTTAACGGCGCCTCCTGCGGTTTATGGGCCTGGGAGAGTTTCGGCCTGCTGGTTGAGAACAACTACTTCGAAGGGAACCGCTCGGCACTCCGCGTAGACGATGGTAGTGAATCCATTCGTGGCAATACCTTCGTAAACAATGGTTCTCCGGAAGGCTCCTACTATTGTGTATATCTGAGACAAGGGACCGGTACGGAGTTTGTCCAGAATGTGGTAGCCCGCAACAGCAGTAAATCAGCCGTCTATGTCACCCAAGGGAGTGATATCGCAATCAGAAACAACACCATCTACGGCAATTCCGAAGCGGGCATCGATTTGCTCTGGGCCCGCAGCCTGGACATTCGTAACAACATCATTGCGTTCCATTATGGCGGTTCCGGAATCAGGGACCACGATTACAATCCCGGTTCATCACCGGTCATTGAATACAATAACTTCTTTGAGAACTATCCGGTTAATTTGGAGGGCTTCACCGCCGGGACCGGCTGTGTTTTCGCTGACCCGTTGTTTGCCGACACCACCGCCAATGAGTTTGGCTTACTCGCCGGATCACCCTGCATTGACGCGGGCGACCCCGATCCCGTGTACAATGACCCCGATAGCACGCGCAATGATATGGGAGCCAATCCCAAACTGATATCCGGCTTCCCCCTCGCCTCTAACATTAGTTTCGCTCCCCTCGGTCCGGGTGACGTGGTTGCTAGCCTCACGCCCGATATCTCCTGGACCTATCTCGATACCTCCGCCACGACTCAGGCGCAATACGAAATCGAGGTAGGGACCGACAACGACTGGGTCACCGCCGAGATGTGGGCAAGCGGTCCGGCAGCATCGTCAACGACAACTGCGACCTATGCCGGCAGCCCGCTCACTGATTTCACCACGTACTACGTCCGCATTCGAGTCAACGATGGTTTCACGTGGGGAGAGTGGAGCCACGCCGTTATGACGGTCAAAACTGTTGCTGTAATCTATGTCCCAGCCGATGTGCCGACGATCGGCGGCGCGATTTCCGTCGCCCGCGACGGCGATTCGATACTGGTCGCCCCCGGTACGTATATCGATAGTGCGTATTTTCAGGGGAAACGGGTGGTGGTCACCTCAACCGGCGGACCGGATGTCACGTTCCTGGAGCCCCCCAGCAGCTACGCGCGGGTGTTCACCTTTTCGGGCGGCGAGGACACTACCAGCGTCGTGGATGGTTTCACGTTCCAGAACGGTCATGAGTATATCTGGTTACTGGCAGGATCCAACGGCAAAGTTACCAACAACCGCTTCTTCAATGCTACGAGCTACACGGTCGTCGCCGAGTATAATAATAATCTGGTCCTCCGAAATAATCTATTCGACGGCAACCGCTACACCATGTATGGCGCTGAGGGGACCTACCTGATCCAGAACAACACAGCGATCAACACCCCCGCCGCCGACTACAACGGCGTCTTCAACCTTAACCAGTGTCGTCAGACTGAATTCAGTTATAACCTAATTGCCAACAATGCCCTGAGCAGTACCGGTACGTGTGTTGACTTCGCATGGACTGACAGCTGCCTCATATTTAATAACACCATAGTTAACAATATCTGTACGGACTCGAGCGAAGCCGCCATTAAACTCACGGAAGTGGCTGATTTTCGTGTCTTCAATAACATCGTTGCCTTCAACCACAATATGTATGGTATCCGGGAGAATTACAGCCAGGGCGGCAGCATTTTCGAGTACAACGACGTGTACGGCAATGAGTCGGGTGACTACTTCAACGCCGCACCCGGCGCCGGGTCTAATTCCGTTGACCCGCTCTTCCTGGATACAGCCGCACTCGACTACTCGCTCACGTCCGGCTCACCCTGTATTGACGCCGGTAATCCGTCACTCGAATATCTTGACCCCGACGGCACCCGCAACGATATGGGCGCCATACCATTTAACGGCATAACCGACCCGCCGGTGCCATTATATATAAATATGTCTCCCGAGGATCTCTCCCACGTCGTTGACTCAAACCCCACTATCTACTGGAGCTACTACGACACACTGGCTCCCCAGGCTGCCTTTGAAATCGAGATTGGCACCGATGACAACTGGTCGGTGGCCGAAATGTGGTCGACCGGGGTCGTCAATTCCAGTGATACATCAATTGTTTATGCCGGTAACCCTCTTGAAGGCGGCACCGATTATTACCTTCGAATGCGCGTCAACAACGGCTCCATCTGGGGCGGCCGGCGCTGGGGTATTTTCCACAAAAACGGTGCGCCGTCCGGGCCGACTCCGCTCCGGCCGGTCGCGGCGGCTACCTCCGGATTGAACACCCGTCTGGTTCTGATCGGATCCTCCGATCCGGAAAACGACGATCTCAGCTACACGTTCGAAGTCTATGCCGACGGCGGACTGACGCAACTTGTGGCCACAGTCAATGACGCAACCGTCGACGCCGACACGGTTTATTCCGAGTACATATCCGGGCTGGAACATCACGAAACCTACTGGTGGCGTGCCCAATCGACCGATGGATTTGAACCTTCCGGTTGGACCTCGCCCGAATCATTCTTTACCGTTGCCGACATTGCCCTGGCGCAAGTGTCCGGCCAGTTGCCGGGAACCCAGGTTTATTGTGACGGTGATATCGAATTTACCTTCCGCATTACCAACAGTTACGAGGGAGGAGTGATCGGGCTGTCCAACGGATTCGCAGTCAGTTCACCGGACGGCGCCGCCTTCACGACTGTCGGCGCGAAATGGCACGATCCGGGTGGGGCCTGGGCATCCGTGTTCGACGGCTGGTACGGCGTCAGCGATACTGTCGGCGGCCCTCCCGTTGATACCGCGGCTTTCGGCGCCTTTTGTATCTTCAGTGACGGCTTTCAGCCGGCTGACTCCCGACTGGCCTTCAACGTGAAAACAACTGTACCTTGCTCGGATACGGGCAAGACCATCTGTATCGACTCGACTTTTTTTGCTCCGGCCGGTTCCTGGCTCTGGGCTATTAAGAACAATGCGGACGCGACACCCTCCTGGGACGGCCCGCATTGCTTCACCATCGCCCAATGCTGTTTCGGCATGAGGGGCAATGTCAACGGCGACACGTCCGAGTGCGACGTGGCCGATCTGAGTTGTCTGGTCGATTACCTCTTCCGCGGCGGACCGGCCCCGCTCTGTCCTCCGGAGGCCAATATCGACGGCGATCCGAACGGACAGATCATAATCACAGATTTGACCTATCTCGTGGATTATCTCTTTAAGGGCGGTAACGAACCCCTGGCATGCGAGGCGCAATCGAGCTCTGTTCCCCTCAAACTGGCGGATAATGACAACTTGTCATTGCTGCAGATAGTCGCTGAGGACTCAACCGTCATTGCCCTCACCACCGATCGACCACTGCGCGGACTCCAGATCATTCTCACAGGTGGGCAATTTGGAAATCCAATACAATTAATCGATCCCCACATAGAAATGGAGTATCATCGAGCCGGCTCGCTGCTCACGGTTGGCATAGTAGATTTAGAAGGCGACTTCTTCATTCCTGAGGGAGAGACAAACCTCTTGCGACTGCCCGGCAAGTTCGCGGTATTCGAGGCCATGGCTTCCGATGTCAACCACCGCGCGATTATACTGCAGTCCCGTCACGCCGACAAGCCAGTCGGGCTGCCGGAGAAATTCGCCCTTCACCAGAACTATCCCAATCCTTTCAACCCGCAAACCGTTATCCGCTTTGACCTTCCCCGCCAGGCTGAAGTCGAACTCGAAATCTTCAACATTCTGGGACAACGGGTCAAGATGCTGAAGGATGAAGAGATGGAACCGGGCCGGTATGAAGTTGTCTGGAACAGCCTCAACGATGGGAGCAAACTGGTCGCCAGCGGGGTCTACTTCTACCGCCTCACAGCCGGCGATTTCGTCGATTCGAAGAAGATGCTGCTTTTGAAATAGCGCCAGAGAGCTGCCCATTTCAATAGTAGCGGCCACCCTCTAAACGAGGGTGGCCACCAACCTTCAGACATCTGCACCTGTGAACTTATAACAACAGTGCGCCTGCGCCGCTCGCAAAAACCGGTAACTCTCTTGCCTTCGGTCCCCGATTTCACCGCCAACCGATTTCAAATGTCTCTTGAATACCGATCACGCGGATTACTAATACCAATAATATCTCGATTTTTTGTCACGGAATTGTCACAAAATCCTTGACAGTTCAAGTCGGTAGTATCTATGTTGTGCTTACTAGAGAAGTGGAGAAAGGCGAATCGATAAATTGCTCAAGAATGCTATACTAGTATTTCAGAATTGCCTCATCAGGGTTGGAATTGGCAGCACGATAGCAGCGGTCACCATTTGTTTCTGGCTGACTGATACTCACGCACAGTCAACCGAAATAGACGACGAGACCTGTTTGATCTGTCACGAGGACATGGGCGAAACGCTGCTCGGTACAACCCACCAGCTCAGTTCCCAGATAGACAAGCCCAGCATCACGATCGCCTGCGTTAGCTGTCATACGGGCGGCGCCGTCCATATCGAGGAACAAACCGCCGAGAGTATCACCAATCCGGCAAACGCTCAGGACTCGGCCGCGAATGCTCTCTGCACTCAGTGCCATCAGCCCCACACCGAAATGGGTACCGTCGGCTTCGATCCGCACATTGGGCTGGACCTCAATTGTGTATCGTGTCACAGTATCCATCAGGGAGCCGGGCCGCTGCTGCTAGACGAAGACACCGATTTTTGCGGCAAGTGCCACGTCAGCGTTGAAAACGAGTTCTTGCGACGTGCCAATCACCCCGTCCGTGACGGCAACGTTTCCTGCCTGAGTTGCCATGACTTTACCGGCGTCAATTCCGTAGCGTTCGGACATGGCGGCAACGCCAACTGCTTCCAGTGTCATCCGCTCCAGAGCGGACCGTATCTGTATGAGCACGAAGCTACCAGTTCGTTTTCCACCGAAGGTCACGGCTGTGTTGCCTGTCACGCGCCCCACGGCAGCCCCAATGAACGCCTTTTGCTGCAGCCCGGTGACAATCTCTGCCGACAGTGTCACGGACTGCCGCCAAGGCACACTATTAACCACGGCGGTATTGGTACACAATATAGTTGCGTCGAATGCCATAGCGAAGTTCACGGTTCCTATGATAACCGCTATTTGCTGGACCCGGACCTGGGCATCAAGATAGGAGGTGGCATTAATGCCTGTTACTGCCATTATCCGAGTAATTGAGGAGGACCGAATTTGAACGTGCCTACAATCAAGCAAGTCTGTCTTCTCGGCATCGGATTGGTCCTTCTCTTTGCCACGGCTCTCGGAGCCAACGAATACGCCGGCACCGTTAAGTTGGGCTACATTTATATCGACGATGAAGGCAACCGGGGCGTCCAGCAGCCCACGTACAATCTCTATGAAGGAGCCGCCCTGTCTCTTGAAAAGATGAGCTACCGTTTTGACAACGGCGTACGATTGTTCGGCGACCTTCGCAATGTCACGCTCAACAATCGCAACATTCGTGTCGGCGCTGCCAGGAGCGGACACTTCGGATTCACCTTCAAGAACAGCCAGTACCGCCGCGTTTACGGCTTTGACGGTGAGTCATTCACTCGCCGACGGCAGACATTCGGGCAACTATGGGTACAACCGCTAAGATGGCTGCGGCTGTCCGGCGGCTACGGTCGCATCGACAAACACGGCGAAACGGTCGATCTGATAGAACCCCCCGGGGTCAGCCCGATCAGATCGCTCGACTACAGTCAGAATGTTTTCAATTTCGACGCCAGACTGCAGTATGAACGTAAATTGGCTGAAGTTACCTACCGGACTTCCGATTTTACCGACGACATCGACAATATAAATGATAGAAAGAGTCAGAGGATAAGAGCTATTGCGGTAACGCCACTGCCTTACTATCAGAACATTCTTCTGAACGCAGGTTTTCAGCGATTCGAAAACAAAATTGAAGACCGCTCCGATACGCTGACGGCCAACACCGTTTGGGGCGGCGCGCGCTGGTTCTATGGCGACGGCTATTCACTGAAATACAGTTTCATATTTGACCGGGCCCGGCGAACCGGAGACCTGTCGGCCACGGACAACATTGCGCATGCGGTCTACATCGGCAAAAAGTGGCTCGGTAGAGCCGCCGTCACCCTCGGGTACCAGCACCACATCAACGACGATATCGCCGATGCACTCTCATCCAACAGCTATTACTTTTCCGGCTGGCTGCGAGTACTCCCGCGAGTAACGCTCAAAGCCGGCCTCGGTTTCGAGTTGACGGAGGTCAACGAAGGACGCACCCTGACCGGTGACAGAGATCTGACGCGCTTGCGCGGTTCTGTTGAGTATCAGCTCGACCATGGATCGATTCGGATGAAGGTGGCCAATAAGGAGACTGAAAACGAAGACATCGGCACATCCGCCGACTATCTCGACATATCGACTGACGGTTTTTACCAGGTGAATAAGTACGGTGAAATTCGCGCTTCCTACTCGTATCGTGAGGGCGACTATGACAACACCGAAAGTAGCTTTTCATTCCATGAGCATGTTGTCACCGGAGACTTCTTGACCGCCGCTTATCGGCATCTGCAGGTAGGTTTCGGCGGCATGTACATGCGCAGCAAACGTGATCTCGATGTAGAGAGCTTTCAAGTTAGCTTCACGGGCATCTATTCTTTGAGCCGTGGCTACAAAGTGGAGGCCGTGTATTCGGCTTTCAATTTTGATAACTTTGATGATCCGTCCCCGATTTACAGCCAGTATTACACCTCCAATATAGTCGAGGTAAGTGTCAGCAAAGGACTTTAGATAAGGATAAGAAGAGAGCAACGTATAGAATCACCGGGATGTCGTGATCCCAAAGGAGTCAATTATGAAAATTACTGGTTTCGCGGTACTGACTTTGTCAGTTCTGATGCTGATGATGATCGGGTGTGAACGTGAAATAACGGGAGAGGTCCAGCGGGAAGACATCAGTTCGGCGAGTTGTTTCGAATGCCATACCGATCAGGACTTCTTTCTCGTTCAGGCCCAGTTGCAGTTCGAACACTCTATCCACAACTCGGGCAACAATACGAACAGAAACCGTCTAAACAGAACCTTCTACGCTGCCTGCGAACGTTGCCATACCAGTGAAGGATTCATTGCCGAAGTTACCGGTGTCCCCGCTGACGGCGACCACTTCTCTTCCTTCAGTTGCTTCACCTGCCACCAACCACATTCGGAAGGAGACTTTGGTGTTCGAGTGACTAACGCAGTTATGCTTCAGAACGGAGCCATGTTCGACCGTGGTAATGCCAATCTCTGCGCCATGTGTCATCAGAGCCGCCGTGACGTCAACACCACCGTTGTGGATGATGTCGAGCTCGATAGCCACTGGGGTCCCCACCACAGCAATCAGGCTGATATGCTGATTGGCGAGAACGCCTACGAATACGCTGGTTACGATTACAGCGGCTCTTGGCATGAGTCGGGCGTAGTGAACGGTTGTCCTTCCTGCCATATGAGCGCGTCTCTGCACGAGACGATCGGCGGTCATAGTTGGAACATGAAGAACGAAGATCGTGACTTCGAAAATATTTATGGCTGCAATGTCGACGGTTGTCACTCGGCCAATCCGGTCAGTTCGGTTGACCGCGAAACCGTCAGCGACTTCGATGGCGACGGTGAACTTGAAGGCGTGCAAACAGAGTTGCATGACCTCCTGGACAGCCTCACTGTTCTGCTGATAGATGCTAACTTGCTTACCGAAGAACATGAACCGGTAGAACGAGTAGTTACCACTGCAGATTCAGCGGGTGCCTTGTACAACTACTTGTTCGTCGAAGAAGATCGTTCGGTCGGAGTCCACAACACCGCGTACGCCGTCGGTCTGCTGAAGTCTTCCATAAACTTTCTGCTCACGGGTAATCCTAACGGCGTCGCTGAAAACCGGCGGCCAATCACGGCGGTTATTTCCGCGCATTAGAGAATCCAAATCCGCGATAGACAAAAGAAGGCTCAGTCATTACCCGGTGACTGAGCCTCTGTCGTTGTACTCTAATCAGGATGATCTCGACCCGTCATTCCTGCGCAGGCAGGAATCCACTTGCCCCCTCCATGGAAGACGCACCTCGGCCCTCGGGCCTGTTGTGTCGGGTCTTGAGCCCGCGTTAGCGGGATTGTGACCCGACACGTAACTCGTTGGTGTACAGCAGCGGCAGGTCACACGACTCCACTGACGTGGATTCGCAGGGCCTGCCGCAACTTCCGGGTGAGACTTCTTCAACAATCCCCTTCGCCGAGGTAACAATCCTACGGTTCGAACTTACTCCCCCCTCCCCAATTCCTTCTTTACCGCCTCAATCAAGTTTCCGCTCTTCATAACCTGCTGCAGTAACTCCGGGTAGGCCGGAAACGAAACTTCCTGGTTGTCAAAAGCGATCTTCCCGCCGGCCAGGTCGATCGAAACTGTCTGACCGTCTTTCGCTTGATCTGCGAGATCCAAAGCTATCATGGCGATGCCGTTATTAATCGCGCGGCGGTAAATGCTTCGTGCGAAGCCCCCCGCAATTACAGCCAGCACGCCTTTGCTTTTCAAGAGCGCAATCGTGGCATCAACATCCTCCAGTCCATCGAATTGTCCGGTCGCTACGAGAATATTCGCCCCACCCTCACTCTCAAGGCATTCTTCAAGAGCCCGCTCTTTCTCGCATCGTCTGACTAAGCCACTGATTGTGCTCATCGCGATTGGGCCGTCCGATGTGGCAAAGCGATTGCCGCTGAGTCCCGACTCTTGAGTTCTGCCTCGAAGGCATGGCCCGCCTGCCAACCGGTCTTGCCCACGGCTCTAAATCGCTCCAGACGTCGTATCGTTATTTCCGCGAACACCGGGTCCACGTCGGCGGTGACGCACAACCGGCCGGTTCGCTCAGCGGCCAGAAGCGTGGTACCCGCATGAGAGAAAAAATCGATCACTAAATCACCTTTTGCAGACGACGCCTGTATGATCCGTTCGATGGCCTTTAAGGGCTTCTGAGCGTAACAGCCGTTGACGTTTTCTTCCAGTCGATAGAAAACCTGCTGCACATCGAACCAGACGTTCCCGGGTCGAATCGTCGGCGACTTACTCCGCTCCAGATTCTCCATATGCCGTTGACCGACCGTCTTGTAGTAACCGCGCAGACTCTTGGGGATGTCCGTGTATTGCACCGTGAACGACGGGTCGCCCTTGACGTAGTAGAGCAGTTCCTGACGAACCGCCATCCAATTCTTCTGCGTACCGTAGCCTCGCTGGTTTCGCATGGTGATGTGACTCCGTGATCGAAACCCGGTTTCCGACATCATGATCATGAAGTGCGGCAGCGGCTGGAAATGATCGGACTGATCACCTCCCATCCAAACATACAGCGATGCGTTCTCGGCAAGTACTCGCCAACTGATATCGACCCACCACCGACACCACTCAGTGAATTCGGCGAACGCCCGTTTCCGGGATAACACAATATTATAAGGCGGGTCTTGAACAGCCAGCGAGGCTTTCCGACCGGCCATTAGTCGACCAATGAAGCCGGCATCGGTGGCGTCACCGCAGCCTACCCGATGCTTACCCACCGGATCATCCCATATCTCCCCCGAGCGGAGTCGACAAAACGGCAACAAACTCCGCCGTTCGGGGCCGTTGCGGTCCAATCTAGGCAAGGGCGCGCAGTGCATGCGGACAAAAAGCTGTGCTTCATGCCGAGCATCAACAAAAACAGTGCCCAGTACAACCGGCCGTGACACCGGCGAGCATGCACAGAAAAATCAACCCCCCTCTTGGTTTAACGTCGACTTCTTATTATTATTCAGGAATGGCTGATGATATCATTTGGGCGCCGTGGCGTGCGGAGTTCGTGTTGGGTGAGAAAGAAAAAGGCTGCATTTTCTGCAACCGCCTCAAACTCGAGGACTCAGTCAAAAACCTTATCGTCTATCGCGGAAAACAGAACTTCGTGATTCTCAACAAGTATCCGTACAACTCGGGACACACTATGATTGTCCCCAACCGCCACCTGGCTCATCTGGAACGACTGACGGAATCCGAGGCCAATGAGTTCTTCGAGTTGACTCGCCTGACTATTTCGGTGTTGAAGAAAGCACTGAAACCGCACTCACTCAATATCGGCATGAATCTCGGCCGCTCGTCCGGCGCCGGCATCCCGGAGCACTTGCATATGCACGTTGTGCCGCGCTGGCAAGGAGACAGTAATTTCATGCCGGTTATCGGCAAGACCAAGGTCATCTCCGTTCCGCTTGAGACGGTCTATGATGCGATCAAGAAGGAATTCGACGCCCTATGAGTCCGCGGCGCAAAATCCCTACCAAGGCTGAGCTGATTCGGCTGCAAAAACTGTACAAAACCGATGAAAAGATCGGTGAACGGCTCGGTGGGGTGCCGGCTTACCTCGTTGCATACTGGCGACGGAAAAAGAACCTTCCCAAGCACTCGCAACCGAAATTCTCTGAAAATGAAATACGCAGCCTGTGGGAACGGTTCGGCGACGACGATCGTTGCGGGCTGGAACTGGGCATCTCCAAGGCGGCCTTTTATAACTGGCGTCGAAGATACAATATCAGGGAGAAGCCGGCCTTTCTCAAACTGGAACAATTGGAGCTTAATCTTCCCGGGATGCAACAGCGGGGGCGCGCGCCATCCTTGTTCGGCAAGCAAACGGTCTCACAGAAGATCCTGGCCCGGGCAGCCGGCTTGGATAAGGTCAACGTTGGTGAGCTGGTTGTGGTGGAGCCCGACATGGTCGTCATCCATCAAAACGGTGCTGATGTCATACGTTCCTTCAAGGAGATCGGCGTCGAATACGTGTGGAATCCTGCTAAGATGGTCGTCGCACTGGGACCGTCCGAAGATGCCGACCCGTACAGTGCAGCCGACAATCAGTCGATACGGGATTTCGCCAAGCGACAAAGTCTGCCGAACTTCTATGACGTTCGCGAAGGCTCCTACCATCAGGTGGCGCTGGAAAAAGGCCATTTGCATCCCGGTCAATTGGTACTGGGTACCAACGGCTATTCCATCACGTATGGAGCGGTCTCCGCATTCTCGACCGGCATCGAGACCACGGAGATGGCGACCGTATGGGCCAGCGGACGCATCTGGATGAAAGTACCGGAGACGATAAGAGTCGACATCGTGGGGCGACGATCCGTGGGCGTCTACGCCCGCGATATCGTCTTGTTTGCCATCAAGCAACTGGGACCCCACGGCAACGACTACAAAGCGCTTGAATACTATGGTCAGACAGTCAGCCACATGAGTATCAGCGAACGGATTACTCTCTGCAATCTCTCCGTGGAAATCGGCGTCAAAGCTGCCATTTGTCCGTTTGAAGCCGTGACACGACGATATCTTACCAGTCGTTCCGCGATCGGATATCATCCGATTATCGCCGACAAAGACGCCGCCTACACCAGCATATTCCAGATCAATATCGATAAGCTCGCGCCACAGATTTCCGGGCCATCGGATATGACCCGTATTAGACCTGTGGCCGAAGTGGAAGGACTTTCGCTCCAGCGGATCATCATCGGCACCTGCTCTAACGGACGATTCGACGACCTCCGAGTGGCGGCCGACATTCTCAAAGGAAAGCAGGTCAATCCTGAATGCCAGTTGATTGTCGTACCCGGATCTCGAGAAGTCTATCTGGAAGCTCTGAAGAAGGGTCTCATTCGCGTGTTCGTCGAATCCGGCGCCATTGTCTCCGGCCCGGGATACGACTGCCTTCCATGCAATCGCGATCGACTGCTGGCGCCCGGTGAACGATGTCTGGCCACAACCAATTCTGCTTTCCTCAGACGCCTTAACTGCCACGAGGCCGAAGTCTACATCTGTTCACCGGCCACCGCAGCAGCTTCCGCCCTCAATGCCCGCATCACTAATCCCCCTCCGTACGTACGGTAATCCGGCCCTCGCCCCAGACTCTACTACATAGACCGCTGACATCCGTATTACTCTGTTATAACAAAGGGGCTGTTGTCCAGACTTACAGAAGGACTGTCCAGATCCCGGACATCTGGCCTGAACACCGGATTATCTGAAATTGTTATCTGGTTGTTTATCAGTGAATTACGTCAACTCGCTAATCCCGTTAATCCCGTACTGTCCAGCGACTGGACAATACAAATTTGTTAACAAATTCTAGAGATCTCGGCCTCAGTGGGTTTCACATATTTATTTTGTTGTTCGGCAATAGGTTACGGATTATGGTTCTTTGGTTGCTGGACTTTGGCACAAAGGTTGCTCATAGTTCAGGTATGTTGAACACGATTACTAACAAAACAACTCTTAGGAGAAACAGAACAATGAAAAAGGCATTAGTACTCACTCTGGCAGTGGCCTTCGCTTTCGGCTCCGCCAACGCCGTGACCGTCAGCCTGCATTCGTCCAACGTCGGCATCGGCACCATGTCTTGGTCGATGAGCGGCAGCAACGTCTACATCTGGGAAGACTGGTCATCGTCTGCTGATGGTTTTCTTGAGTTCGACGAACTGGTTGACTTCCAAGACTACACCGTCACCAAGTACATCACGAACAATTCCGGCACCGATTGGAATCGCTTCGCCATGGAGCTTCTGGATCCGGCCGGTAACGCCAACGACGATCTGGATAACCCGCTTGAGCCGTGGATTCCCGCCGGCTTCACTCAGTCCAACGAATACGACGGCCTGAGCTTTGCCCAGGGTTCCGGTATCCCGCGTACCTCCACTTCCTTCGCCGATCGCGTTGATGATGAGCTCGGCAGCCGCGACTACATGGACTTCTTTGATGGTCTCGTTTCCGGCGCCGGTGGCGAAGACACCATTTCTTTCGGTCTGCGTAACCACACCGGTGAAAACCAGCCCTTCCTGCTGGCCCAGCGCCCGAACACCGTGACCGGCGGCAACATTCCTGAGCCGACCACCATGGTTCTCTTCGGCCTCGGTCTGGCCGGTGTTGCTATCCGCAACCGCTTCAAAAAGTAAGCCGGACTCTTACTTCTGAAAATTCTAAAGCCCGCCTTCAGGCGGGCTCAGACTGATGACAAAGGGCAGTTTTTCGAGGCTGTCCTTTGTTTTTATGATTA
>CAZLBP010000026.1:0-49546 GCA_964557855.1 uncultured Ignavibacteriales bacterium
TATCGGTTGGGGAATCGGAGTGCTCTGGAGTGGGTGATCGATCAGTATCGGGTGAAGGTCGACAAGCGGACCGGGATCGTGTCGGATCCGAATCGGGACGATGATCCGGAGTATATCGTGCGGTTGGTTGGACAAGTGGTCAGGGTCAGTTTGGAGACGGTGAGGATTGTCGGGGAGTTGCCGCAGGAGTTTGGGGGGTAGTTCTGTAGGTCCGAACTCCTGAGGGTCGGACAATCCTTCTGTCCCACCGGGACAAAAAGGGTCGGGACAGCAGAGTTCTGATTGCGACCACCCCCGCCACCACCAAAACTGCACAATTTCCCTACAACATCGATACTTCTCACAACGAAAGCCCAACCAAACCAGCACCGATTCTGCCAAACGAACCCATTTCCTCGGTTGGCCACCCCAAACTCGTTTGGGATGGTCCGCCGGAGGTCAGGACTGCAATCCGCCCACGGCAGACTGACCTACTTTCCAAACGGACCCATTTTCGCTATCGAACCCCGTTGGATTCTGCGAAACGAACCCATTTCCAGGCCCTGTTGCGGAGTATTCCCCCGCAATGGAACTATTATCCTCTTGCTTTATTATTGTCAGAAATGCGTAAATTGTGTATACTTATGGCTTGTTGGAAATGCCCGGTTCGGTGGGAGTCGGGCGTCAATCCGAAATTGAGGAACTGCTATTGTTCGATAAAATACTTATAGCCAATCGTGGCGAAATCGCGCTCAGGATTATCAGAGCCTGCCGCGAACTGGATATCCCGACGGTGGCCGTGTACAGCGAAGCCGACCGCGATGCGCTGCATGTCAGGTTCGCCGACGAAGACGTGTGTATCGGTGCGGCGCCGGTCAGTCAGTCGTATCTCGACTCCAAGCGAATCATCGCCGCGGCCGAGGTTACCAACGCCGGGGCGATTCATCCCGGCTACGGGTTCCTGGCCGAAAACGCCGATTTCGCCGACATTTGCGAATCCTGCGGCCTGATCTTCATCGGCCCGACCCCGGATCAGATCCGTCAGTTGGGCGACAAGGTCAGGGCGAAGGAACTGATGAAAAAGGCCGGGGTGCCGGTAATACCCGGATCGGAGGGAGTCGTGGCGACATTCGATCAGGCCGGAGAAGTCGCCGATGAAATCGGCTATCCGGTGATACTGAAAGCGGTCGCCGGCGGCGGCGGTAAGGGTATGCGGATTTGCCGGGACAAAGCGGAGCTGGAGCGCGGCTTTCACGTAGCATCCGCCGAGGCGGGGAATGCGTTCGGCAATCCGGACCTGTATCTCGAAAAGGTCATTGTCAATCCGCACCATGTCGAGATACAACTGGCCGGGGACACGCACGGCAATTTCATTCATTTCGGAGAGCGCGATTGCTCGATCCAGCGGCGGCATCAGAAGCTGATCGAAGAAACGCCGTCGCCGGTAGTCGATGAGGAGCTTCGAGCCCGGATGGGACAAGCCGCTATCGCCGGCGCGCGACTGGTGAATTATCGGGGCGTGGGAACGATGGAATTTCTCGTGGACGACAGCGGCAGTTTTTATTTCATGGAGATGAATACCCGCATTCAGGTGGAACACCCGATTACCGAGGAAGCATTCGAGGTGGATCTGTTGCAGGACCAAATCCGGATCGCTCAGGGCGAGGCGCTGGCGTACCGGCAGGATGAGCTCAAACACAAGTGGGTATCGATCGAATGCCGGATCAACGCCGAGGACGTGGAGCAGGACTTTCGTCCCACACCCGGAGAGATCACCGGGCTGCACATCCCGGGCGGACCGGGGGTGCGCGTCGACCGGGCGGTGTATACGAAGTATCGGATTCCGCCGTACTACGACTCGATGATCGCCAAGCTGATCGTTCGGGCGCGGACGCGGGAGGAGGCGGTGCGGCGGATGCGTCGCTGTCTGGATGAGTTCGTGGTGGAGGGCGTGCCGACGACGGTCCCGTTTCATCAGGAGATATTCCAGCACCCGGATTTCATCGCCGGCAAGTACGACAATACGTTCCTGGACACGAAGTTCCGGGCCTGGCGCGAAAGCCGGGCACAGCAGACAAGCAACTTGACGATAAAGAGACCGGCCGAAACGGCGGAGAAGGAGCCGGAAACCATCGGCGTGTCCAGCAGTACCGAGAAGCCGGAGCCCGGTGGGTCCGTTGAATAGCGGCGTAAGGATTAACAATCGACCAAAAAGAACATGGAGGCCAGGGTGGATATTCCCGTTGATCTGAAGTACTCGAAGGAACATGAATGGATCAGATTGGAGGATAACATAGCCACGATCGGAATAACCGATTACGCCCAGGGCGAACTGGGTGACATCGTCTTCGTGGAACTGTCGAGCGCCGGAGACGAGGTCAGTTTCATGGATCCGTTCGGCACGATCGAAGCGGTCAAAGCGGTTTCGGAACTCTATTCACCGGTGACGGGTAAGATCGTGGAAGTAAACAG
Organism: uncultured Ignavibacteriales bacterium; assembly: GCA_964557855.1. Taxonomy (GTDB): domain Bacteria; phylum Zixibacteria; class MSB-5A5; order GN15; family FEB-12; genus JAJRZL01. The sequence goes on from CAZLBP010000026.1 coordinate 2,452, forward strand.
CGCGCTGGAGGATGAGCCGATGGTGATCAACCGCGATCCGTACGGCGACGGGTGGATGGTGAAGGTGGAAGTGTCCGATAGCTCCAACCTGGATGAATTGTTGGATGCCAAAGCGTATGAAGGAATGATCGCCGAATAAGTTGTCGAAAATACCCGGAACAGCCGGATTTGGGGGTCGTTCTATATATCTGGAACCGGTGGTACGGCAGCCGGTCAGGCATAGTCATGAAGGCGGCCGGTACCACATCAAAGAGAAAAGGTTAGCAAACAGAAAACAAGGTATACATGCCTTATATTCCGAATACAAATGACGACCGGCGCGAGATGCTGTCCCGAATCGGCGTGTCGGATATAGAAGAGCTGCTGGATGTTATTCCCGAAGGACTGCGGATGAAACGACCGCTGGACATTCCGGCTCTGTCGGAAATGGAGTTGTTGCGGGAAATCGAGACGCTGGCGGCGCAGGATCGCGAAGGGTTGGTCACGTTTGCGGGTGGGGGCGTCTATGACCATTTTATCCCGTCCGCCATCAACACGATTTTGTCGCGACCGGAGTTCGTGACCGCCTACACGCCGTATCAGGCGGAAGTGTCCCAGGGGACACTACAGGTCATGTACGAGTACCAGACGCATATCTGCCGGCTGACGGGCATGGACGTGGCCAATGCATCCATGTACGACGGTGCTTCGGCGGCTGCCGAAGCTCTCGTGCTGGCTATCCGTGTCACCGACCGCGACAAGGTGGTGATAAGTGAGACGGTTAACCCTCTCTATCGCGAAGTGATCGCCACGTACCTCTCGGGTCAGAATATTGAAACAGTGACTGCTCCGATGAAAGATGGAGCGATGGATTTGACCCGGTTGGAGGACGTAGTCGATGAAAACACCGCTGCGGTGTTGGTAGGACAACCGAATTTTTTCGGCGCGCTCGAGGACATCGAGCCGATAGGGGAGATGATCCACAAGGTCGGCGGTAAACTGATCATGGCGGTGGATCCGATTGCGCAGGCAATTCTGAAGACGCCGGGCGAGTACGGCGCTGATGTCGTGGTGGGTGAAGGGCAGCCGCTGGGGATACCGGTTTCATTCGGCGGGCCGCTGCTGGGCTTCTTTGCAGCGCGCAAGGAGCTGGTGCGGTACCTGCCGGGGCGGATTGCCGGACGGACCAAAGATGTCGAGGGCCGGCCCGGTTTCACGCTCGTGCTGCAAACGAGGGAACAGCATATTCGCCGCGAAAAGGCGACGTCCAATATCTGCACGAATCAGGCGCTATGCGCCACGACGGCGGCAGTTTACCTGACCCTGATGGGCAAGACCGGTTTGAAGCACGTGGCGCTTCTGTCAGCCGAACGCGCTCAGCGTGCGGCCGGGGCTATCACCGAGATCGAAGGCTTCGAATTGTATTACAACCGACCGTTTGTCCGGGAAGTCGCGGTCAGAACGCCGGTGCCGGCCGAGCGGATAATTCTATCTTTGATAGAAAAGCGCATACTGCCGGGTGTCAATGCCGGGCGGTGGTACAAGGGGATGGACAATTGTCTGCTCACGGCGTTTACCGAGAAGCGAACCGAGGACGAAGTGGAGAAACTCGTGTCGGGTCTGAAGGAACTGGCGGGTAGTGGTGTATTGTCACGAATGTAAGATGGAGCTCAAAGGCGACCCGAGCACCTGCTATATATGCGGTAGCGTGTTGTGTGCGGACGAGGATACCGATTGGGTGGTGATCGGCTCGGTCGAGAGTAAGATGTACGCGGATTTCGTTCGTGAGACGTTGAAATCCTGTCACATACCGGCCATCGTCATATCCAAGTCCGGTTTTTTCGGCAACGTCGGGCTGCCGCTCAACCCGTTTTACAAGGCCCGGAGTGGGTTCTTCGACATCATGGTACCGTTGGTACATAAAACGGATGCGGTGGAAACGCTGGATATGACGGTCGGTGATAAATGGTCTAAGAAGGAAGATTAAGAACATGTTTTGTCCGTCGTGCAAATACGAATATCAAGAGGGCATACGGGTGTGTCCCGATTGTAACGAGAAGCTGGTGGACAAGCTGCCGTCGGCTGCGGTGCCGTCAGCCACGACGCCGGATGACAGCTGGGTGGAAATGGGCAAGGTGAACTCCCGGATATCTTCGGATCTGGCCAAAGGGAGTCTGGACTCCAACAACATACCGTCGGTTATCATGTCGTCACGTTTCGACTCGCATACGGGAAACGTCAGCAAACTATTCGGCCTGGCTTCGGGGTCGGAAGGGGATATCATTCTCGTACCGAGGGAATATCGGGATGAAGCGGCGATCATACTGGAAGCCGTGCTCGGCGATGATTTGATTCAACCGGAAAAGTAGCCTTCCAGGTAAACACCACAATCGAAGGAAACAACATGCGAAGACTTCTGACTGCCATCGGTTTACTGGTACTGCCGGTGTTGGTGATTGTCTGCAACAGTGATGTGGCAGATGTCCCGGCGCCGGACAACCCGACCGCGCCTTATTTCACGTCCCTCGACGAGGCCATGGCGACCAACGACGACGGCCGGCACGTGCTGGTCGACTTCTATACCGATTGGTGAAAGTACTGCAAGATGCTGGATACGGTCGTATTCAGCGATGACAAAGGGATTACGTTTTTCACGGACACCATGATGCTGGTTAAGATCAACGCCGAAGAGGATACGCTGCTGAGAGACCGGTTCAAGATCATGGGTTACCCGACCGCAGTTATGATCGACTCGGAAGGTCAGGAGGTTGATCGCATAGTGGGGTTTGCCGAAACCGAAGAGTATTTGCAGATCCTGCAGGACTACGCGCAGGGCATCGGCACGCTGGACGATCTGTTGAGCAAGTTTGCGCAGAATCCGGATAGAGATACCGCTTTTATTATCGCGGACAAGTACAAGTATCGCGGCGGCGCGGATGAAGCGGCAGAGTGGTATCGCCGAGTTATCGACATGGGTGGTCCCACGGATTCGCTGTCCGGAGAGAGCCGACTGTCTCTGGCGGACGTGTACCGGCGTGGCGAAGAATACGAACGAGCCCTGACGGCCTTCGAGAGCGTTATGGAAGACTTCACGGGCACCTTCTTCGGAGAAACGGCCGAGATTTACCGGGCTATAGTGTATCGTCAGAAAGGGGACACGGCGACGGCGATCGAAGCATTCGAGCAGTTTGTCGTAAACAACCCCGACTCCGAGGACGTGGAGTACGCCCAGGGTCAGATCAGGAAGCTGAAGGGTGAAGTGACCAATTAGAGGTATGAATCGAACCAGGAGGCAGGTTGAAAGAAGTTGATGCGATGGAAGACAAGTACTTGATTTACCACAAATCGGTTCCAGGCAGAACCGGATATACGTTGCCCGATCCGGCCGGCAGCGAAGCCGAGATTCTTGGCTATATTCCGGAGAAGTATCGACGAACGGAGGAAGCGGAGCTGCCGGAAGTGACCGAAGGCGAAGCGATGCGTCACTTCATCGCTCTTTCGGTGAAGAACCATCATATCGATAAGGGCTTCTACCCGCTGGGATCGTGCACCATGAAGTACAACCCGAAGCTGAATGATGCGGCGGCGCTGTTGCGCGACTTCAAAGAGCATCATCCGTTGGCCCCCTGCAGTTCGGCGCCGGGTATTTTGGAAGTAATGTGGCGGCTGAAGACCTACTTGAGTGAGATTTCAGGATTTCCTGCGATATCCCTGCAGCCCGTCGCCGGGGCCCAGGGGGAATTTGCCGGTTTGCTGATTATGCGGGCATACCATGCAGCCAATAAAGACACGCGACGAACCAAAGTCATCATTCCCAACTCGGCCCACGGTACCAATCCGGCTACGGTCGCGTCGGTCGGTTTCACGACGGTGGCGGTGGCGTCCAATGATAAGGGCGTGATCACCCCGGAAGCCATCGCCGAAGTCATGGATGACGACGTGGCCGGCATCATGATGACGAATCCCAATACGCTGGGCATATTCGAGACACACATCAGGGAAGTGGCGGAAGTCATTCACGCTCGGGGAGGACTGTTGTATCTGGACGGCGCCAATCTGAATGCCCACATGGGTATCTTTCGGCCTGGCGAGGTGGGTTTCGACATCATGCACTTCAATCTCCACAAAACCTTCACCACGCCTCACGGCGGGGGCGGTCCCGGCGCCGGAGCGGTGGGCGTCACGAAGGAGCTGGATCGCTTTTTGCCCAGGCCGGTCCTGGAGAAGAACAGCAAAGGAGAGTTGTTTTTCAACTACGAGAGGCCGGACTCGATCGGACGACTCCACAGCTTCTACGGTAATTTTGCCAATATGGTGCGGGCCTACGCCTATATCAAGACGATCGGCGGTGACGGTCTGAAGCAGGTCAGCGAAAACGCCGTGTTAAACGCCAACTATCTCAAAGAGCTCGTTCGGGAAGATTACGAGCTGCCGTACGACGTGCATTGCATGCATGAATTCGTGCTGTCGGGGAACCGGCAGAAGAAGCTGGGTGTGCGGACGGTAGATGTATCGAAGCGGATGCTGGATTTCGGGGTGCATTCGCCGACCAATTACTTTCCGCTGATTGTGCCGGAGGCGCTCATGATTGAGCCGACCGAGACGGAGAGCCGGGAGACGCTCGACAATTTCGCCGCTGTCATGAAGCGGATCGCGAAGGAAGTCCGGGATGATCCGGATCTTGTCAAGTCAGCGCCGCATGACACGCCGGTGCGACGGCTGGATGAAGTAGCGGCGGCCCGCACTCTGGACGTGAGCTTTGTAGAATAAGAGATGCTAACCTGAATTTCGGCCGGCGTTTGTCCAATGAACACCGGCTTATTCTATTGTGCTTAACTTCGAAAACGTCATGTATCGCTACCGCGATGATCAGCCGCCGGCAATCAACGATTTGACATTGACGATCGAAGCGGGTGAGGCGGTGGCGGTAATGGGCGCCAACGGTTCCGGCAAATCGACTCTGGCACGATTGGCGGCCGGCTTGATCCGTCCGGTGCGGGGACGTGTCGTGCGGGATCGAGACACCAAAGTAGGTAGCCTGTTCCAGAATCCGGACAACCAGATCATCGCCGTTACGGTGGATAAGGAAATAGCGTTCGCGCTCGAGAATGAGGCCGTACGCTTCGATGAAATGGAAAGACGCGTGACAGATACGCTGCAGCGTTTTTCGATCACGCACCTGCGAAACCGCATAACCTCGGAACTGTCCGGAGGCGAAAAGCAGAAGGTGGCGCTGGCCGGCGTGATGATATCGGAACCAAGCGTGCTGGTGATGGATGAGCCGGATTCGTTTCTGGATCAGGCGGGTAAAGCGACGCTGAAGGAAGAGCTGTCGGCGCTGCGACGCCAGAATCCGCAGATGATCCAGATTCATATTACCCAGTATCAATCTGTGGCCGGGCAGTACGATCGGTTGTTGGTGTTTGACCGGGGCTATCTGGTGCGCGACGAGTCGCCGGAAACTGTCTTTGCCGATCGGACCTTCTGCGTCGAGAACGCGCTGGTTTTCAACGGACAGAGGCGGAGTACGTTTTCGCTGTCCGGCGATCTCCTGCGGGGTGGAGGTAACGACAAGGATCTAATCCATCGTATCAGCCTGGCTGGAGTCGGTTTCGGCTATGGCGGCGAAACCGAACCGGTGATTGACGCGCTGAGTTGCGATCTCAATGCCGGAGAGGTGGTCGGGGTGACCGGGCGTTCCGGCGCGGGGAAAAGTACGTTGGCACTGTTGCTGTGCGGTTTGTTGGAGCCGTCGGCAGGGAATATCGCATATTACAGCAGAGTCGGCGACAGAATCAACCGAGATCAGGTGTTGGGTCGGGTATCGGCCGTGTTGCAGCAACCGGAACGACAGTTCTTTCTCTCCTCGTGTCGGGAAGAGATTTCTTTCGGGCCGCGCAATCTCGATCGGCCGCTGGATGCCGAAGGAATTGCGGGATTTTTGCGCATGGTCGGACTGGAACCGGGCCGTTTTATCGAGCGCGATCCGTTTCATTTGTCGGGCGGAGAGAAACGGCGTCTGGCCTTTGCGGGGGTCCTGGCGATGGCGCCGCAGTTCGTCGTATTTGATGAACCGACCTGCGGGTTGGACCAGGACGGTGTCGGACGATTCATCGAGCTGGTCCGCATCCTGCAACGGCAGGACCGCGGCGTGGTGATTATCACGCACGACGGCGATATCCTCAAGTCGCTGAGTACGAAAATCATTGTCCTGCATCCGGGGCAACCGGCCCGAGTTGTCGCGGCGGCTCGTTTTTTCGAGGATCCGGTCTTGTCGGCGACCGTGACTCCGCTCAGCAGCGTCAAATCCTGAGATTATTTTTCGATTTTCGCTTTCGTCGACTTGACTCCCAATTCAATTCGATTATACTGGCAGGCAAGGCCCGTCAAGGTGTGCGGCCGACCAAGCGGCCACCTTTTAAGGTGATCCAGAGAGATCCCAAAGGTTTTCGTAGAATGGAACCGGTGTTAATTCAAAGTAGTCGTAAGGCAATCGAACCGTGCGGTGTGTGTAAGACCGTAATCGACGATGAAGTCTATAATTTTAGGAGGTGCCGTTGGCTGTAAAGAACGATCTCGTATTTGATGGGAAGAAGATGAGCCGGGCTTTGACCCGTATAGCGCACGAGATTCTCGAACACAATTCCGGGGCGGAATCGCTGGTAATTATCGGTATCGTGACTCGAGGCGCCATCCTGGCGCAGCGCATAGCGGACATTATCGAAGAGCTGGAGGACAAGGCGGTGCCGGTAGGGTTGATGGATATCAGTTTATATCGGGACGACGTGCATTCCAAGCTGGACCAGCCCATTGTTCAGCGGACGGATATTCTCTTCGACGTGGTCGACCGGAACGTGATTCTCATCGATGACGTCCTGTTTACCGGCCGCACGGTGCGGGCCGCTCTGGACCAAATAATCGATTTTGGCCGACCACGGACGATCCAGTTGGCGGTGCTGGTCGATCGCGGGCACCGTGAATTGCCGATCAAAGCGGATTACGTGGGAGTGAATATCCCCACCGCCAAAACCGATCAGGTGGTGGTTCAGGCAGAGGAAAAGGATGACCAGGATTGCGTGTTCGTCACTCGCAAGAATCCCGCTCCCGACGACGAGGAAAATTCGGCCGGATCCGGTTGGAAGGAAAGGGGGCGGAAGTTATGAGCCGTCTCAGTTCGCGGCATCTCCTCGGGTTGGAAGGCGTCCCACCGCAGGACCTCAACCTCATACTGGATACGGCCGAGACTTTCCGGGAAGTCCTGGAGCGCACCATCAAGAAAGTTCCCACGCTGCGAGGCATAACGGTGTTGAATCTCTTCTATGAGCCCTCGACCCGTACGCGCATCTCGTTCGAACTGGCTGAGAAGCGGCTATCGGCCGATACGGTGAACTTTTCTCCGTCGACTTCTTCGGTGAAGAAGGGTGAATCGTTGCGGGATACGGTTCAGAATATCGAGGCAATGAAAATAGACATGGTGGTCGTTCGTCACAGTTCGCCGGGTGTGCCATTCTTCCTGACGAATTGCGTGGACTCTAACGTGATCAATGCCGGTGACGGTTCCCACGAGCATCCCACGCAGGCGCTGCTGGATATGTTCACCATTCGCCGGAAATACGGGCAGCTCGACGGGCTGCGAATCGTGTTGGTGGGGGACGTTAAGCACTCGCGCGTCATACGGTCCAATATCTGGGGTCTGAAGACAATGGGCGCCTCGGTGGCTGTGTGCGGCCCGGCGACGTTGATACCGTACCAGGTGGAGCAGTTCGGCTGCGACGTGTATACGAATATCGATGAAGCGTTGGAGGGCGCGGACGTGGTCAATGTCATGCGCATCCAACTGGAGCGGCAGCAGGCGGGATTGTTTCCGTCTCAGCGGGAGTACACGACGTTGTTTGGCATCAACAAGGAGCGCCTGAAACGACTCAACAAAAACTACACGATTATGCATCCGGGGCCGATGAACCGGGGCGTGGAGATCACGAGTGAGGTCGCTGACGGTAAGCACTCGGTCATTCTGGATCAGGTGACGAACGGACAGGCGGTGCGCATGGCGGTGCTCTACCTGTTACGAGGCAAAGATGAGGAAGGGGGCGTAGCATGACGAGCCGGAAATATGACTTGGTGATCAAGAACGGGAGGATTATCGATCCGGCGCTGGGATTCGGGAAGCACGGGCACGTGTTCATCAAAGACGGTAAGATCGTCAAGATCGATACCGATCTGAAAGCATCGCAGCGTGAGTTACGGTCCTTCGATAAGGACCAGGTAGTCGATGCCACCGACAAGATCGTCGCGCCCGGCCTGATAGATATCCATGTACATCTTCGGGAACCGGGTCGCGAGGATGAGGAGACAGTGGTCTCCGGCTGCCGGGCGGCGGCCGCGGGCGGCTTTACGTCGGTCTGCTGTATGCCGAATACGTCGCCTCGCATCGACAATCAGGAAACGGTGAAGTTCGTGCAGGATCGAGCCCTGAACGCCAGCGCGCGGGTGTACGTGGTCGGAGCCATCACGAAGCGGACGCAGGGTGAGGAGCTCTCCGAGATCGGCGACCTGGTGAAGATCGGCGCGGTGGCGGTGACGGATGACGGGCATTACCTGCAAAACCCCGAGATCATGCGACGGGCATTGGAATACTCGCGGATGTTCAACATACCGGTGATGCAGCACGCCGAGGACCAGCAGCTCTGCCGTGATGCCATCATGAACGAATCGTTCGAGTCAACCCGTTTGGGATTGAAGGGCGCTCCGGCCGTGGCTGAGGAGATCGCCGTTCTGCGGGATATCGCGCTCTGCCGGATGACGGGCGGGCGGCTCCATATACAGCATGTGACGTCGAAGCGAGCCGTTCAGGCTATACGCCTGGCGAAGAAGGAAGGGGTGCACGTGACGGCGGAGGCCACGCCGCATCATCTCATTCTCACGGACAAGGAGATCGGCAAAGAGTTCAATACAAACCTTCGGGTCAATCCTCCGCTGCGCACCGACGAGGACCGGCTGGCGGTGATTGAAGGGCTGGTCGACGGCACAATAGACTGTATCGCGTCGGATCACGCACCCCATTCGGCGGAGGAGAAAGACTGCGAGTTCGATCTGGCGCCGCCCGGACTGATCGGACTGGAGACGACGCTGGGATTGATCAAGGCGTATATTATCGACCGAGGGTATTTAAGCTGGGCCGACGCCATGCGGAAGATGTCGTATAACCCGGCCCGGATACTCAATCTGCCGGGGGGATCGCTGGAAGCCGGCAACGTGGCGGATATCACGATTATCGACTCGGACAAAAAGTGGACGGTGAATGTCAATAAATTCTTCTCGCTTTCCCGGAACTCGCCGTTTAACGGCTGGAAGCTGAACGGGCAGGTGTACAAGACGATACTGGGGGGGAAGGTGGTCTTTGAGCGGTAGGTAGTGAACCTGCCGCAGCTTGGAGGGCGGCCCGCGGAGCGGGTGGGCTTTTCGAGGTAATGGTTAAACCCACCCGTTGGGTGGGGTACCAAGTTCATGACGGCGCGGAGAATCGGCAGATGTGGACATCTGCCGCTTATAGAGATGAAGAGACGCGAAGCAGGATGTCAATATCCATGTAGGCCGATTCCGGCAGATGCGGACATTTGCCGAGCTCGAAAATATCGAAACCCGAAGCGGGATTTCGACCAACCTCTGAACGGCCAACGCACTGCTGGTCACGTGGATGGGAAGTCGGCCGCAGAAAGGTACATGGTGTGGCTGTGATCAGAAGAGACCAGCCCTGGCTCTGGGGGGGGCTCGTGTTTCTACTCGCGCTGGCACTTCGATTCCTCTACTTGCTGCAGTTCAGCTCTCTGCCGCATTTCGATACGTACTCAATGGACATGCTTTATTTCGATGAGTGGGCGGTGACGGAGAGTCAGGGAGAACCATTTGCGTCGGGGCCATATTTCAAGGCGCCGCTGTATCCGCTGTTCGTCAGTCTGGTTTATCGGTTGCTGGGTGACGGGCCATGGGGGATACGCGTGGTGCAGATTTTGCTGGGCAGTCTAAGTGCGCTGCTGACGTTTCAGATCGGCCGGTACGTCTTTGATCTGAGAACGGGGATTGTCGCCGGTGTGATTACGGCACTGTGCGGGACGTTGATCCTGTTCGATGTGATGCTGCTGGTGCCGGTGCTGGCAATCGTGTTGCTGTTGTCGGGTTTCCTGCTGCTGGTGAGGGCAATTCAGACAAAGAGGGGGATGTTGTCTTTCTTCAGCGGTTTGTTGTTCGGTCTGTCGGCGTTGTCGCGTGAGACGGTGCTTCTGTTTCCGGCGGCGGCGGTCGTGTATCTGCTTTTCCGACGCATGGGGTCGGATCGGCTGGTTTCGGTTAAATCGGTAATCTTGCTTGTGGTGGGGCTGGCGGCGGCGATCGGGCCGGTTACGGTTCGCAACTACGTTAAGTCGGGTGACCTGGTCTTGATCGGAGCGTATGGTGGTGTCAACCTGTATATCGGCAACAACCTGCGGTCGGACGGGGTGACGACGTATATCCCCGGCACCGGACTCGACTGGTGGAGTGAGGGCGCTATGGATGACGCGATCCGTATTGCCGAACGAGAGACGGGACGATCGTTGACGGCATCGGAACAGTCGGCTTACTGGCGCGACCGGGCCATCGACGAAATGACAGCCAATCCCGGCTTCTTCGTCAGGCACCTGCTGCGCAAACTCGTGTTGGTCATTTTCGGGTTCGAGCTGGCTAATAACTTCGATGTATACTATCTGGCGGGACATTCAAGTCTGCTGAGCCTGCTCATCAATAAGTCCCCGTTATATCTTCCGTGGGGCCTGTTGTTGCCGCTCGCGGTAGCAGGTACGCTGCTGGTACGCGACTGGACACTCACGCGGAAACTGCTGTTGCTGTTTCCGTTGGCTTACTTGCCCACGTTGGTGCTCTTTTTTGTGACGTCACGGTACCGATTGCCGATGGTTCCCTTTCTGGCCATCTTCGCTTCTTATGCGGTGATGTCGGTCGGCAGGATGGCGCGTTCAGACTTCAAGCGGGTTGCAATGGCGGGTATTGTGGCACTGCTGGTACTTATTGTGGCGCATGTAGATTTCTACGGCTTTTCCGCCGTATCGGAGGCGCAGGGCCACCACCAGATGGCCAGCTTGTATCGGAAACGGGGAGACCTTAACAAAGCGATGGAATACTATGATATGGCGCTGGTGGAAGATCCATACCTGCCTCATACGAACAATGATCTGGCGACGTTGTTGATGGCGCGAGGAGAGTACGATGAGGCGGAGTTGCTGTTGGGTCGGGCGATAGGGATCGCCCCCGACGATCATATTATCCGCTACAATCTTGGGCTGACGCTCCTGGCGCTGAACAAGACAGAGGAGGCGATCGAACATCTCAGGCTCGTCCTGAATCACGATCCTGACCATTTTGGAGCGGCTGTCAAGCTGGGCCAGGCCTGGCTGACACTGGGCCAGGCCGATTCGGCACTGCACGGATACGATCGCGCTATCGAAATCGATCCGAGCGCGCCGCAAGGGTATTACGGCAAGGGCTACACGTTTCACGTTACCGACAAAATGGATTCCGCGCAATATTATTACCATCGGACGCTGGATCGGGACTCGAGCTATGCCAGAGGGTATTACATGCTGGGCATGCTGGCTTTGGGCAGGCAATCGTCCGACTCCGCGGCCTTTTACTTCGAGCGGCTGATAGCCCTGGCCGACGAGTCGACCGCCATGAGCAACGAGGCGGTTCGCATTCTCGATTCACTCAAGCAGCATCGGTAGGCAGCTGCCCCGGTCGAAGCGTCCGATCGCCTTGACATTTCGGCGCCGGCAGCCTATGTTCGTGGATTCGAAGGAAGAGCATGAGAGTCCCTTATATTGATTTAACAGCCCAATATCGGTCAATCAAGGAAGAAACGGATGCGGCGATCCGGCAGGTGCTGGAGGAGGCGACGTACACGCTGGGACCGGCTGTGGAACGGTTCGAAAAGGCGTTTGCCCGGTACTGCGGCGCCGACTCCTGCATGGGCGTAAACAACGGCACCAACGCGCTGATCCTGGCGTTGCGGGCTCTTGATGTCGGCCCGGGGAATGAAGTGATCACGTCGGCCTGTACGTTTGTCGCCACGGTGGCGGCCATTTTGTGGGTCGGGGCGAAGCCGGTCCTGGTAGACGTTGAACCGGCCACGCGCACTCTCGATCCGGAGCGGCTCGAGACGGCGGTGTCCGACAAGACGAAGGCCGTCATACCGGTGCACTTGTACGGACTCATGGCCGATATGGATCGCATACTCGGGATTACCGAGCGGCGCAATATCACGGTAATCGAGGATGCGGCGCAGGCGCACGGCGCCGTCTACAGGGGACAGCGGGCCGGTTCGATCGGCCGGGCGGCCTGCTTCTCTTTCTATCCCAGCAAGAACCTGGGCGCTTTCGGCGAGGCGGGCGCTGTGACCACCAGCGACGTTAAAATTGAAAAGGATGTCCGGATATTACGGGATCAAGGCTCGGACGGCAAGAACAACCACGTGATGCCGGGACTGAACGCACGCATGGAAGGGATTCAGGGGGCGGTTCTGGGAGTGAAACTCAAGCACCTGGACAATTGGAACGAGGCCCGAAGAACGATTGCCGGCTGGTACAGTGAATTGCTCGGTGGGTCACCGTTGACTCTGCCAACCGTGCCGGAGGACGGATCACACGTCTTTCATATATACGCCGTCGAAACGACCAGACGAAAAGAGCTGCAAGCGTACCTGCACGACAGACAGATAGAGACGGCCATACATTATCCGGTTCCGGTACATTTGCAGCCGGGGTACAGGTCGCTGGGGTACGCCGAGGGCATTTTCCCGGTCGCCGAGCGGCTGGCGCGGCAGAGTCTGTCGCTGCCGATGTATCCGGAATTGGGAATGGCTCAGGTCGAGTACGTGTGCGAACAGATCAAAGCGTTTTTCGATGATCAAGCGTAGCCCGGTATCGGGTCCGATCGAAGCGATAACCGCCGGGGTACTGCTGCTGCTTATTATCACACTCCGGCTGTCGCAGCTCGATGCCGACCCGCCGCTGGATTTGTCGATTTCAACCGACGTCTACACGGACCCGGCGCAATACACGTTATTCGCACAGAACTACATTGACACCGGAGAATTCAATCCGCACGCCGATTATCGGCGAACGAGCTTTATCAATTCCGCGATCACGCCGTTGGCATTGGTCGTTTTCGCCCTGGGTGGCGTCAGCACCTGGTCCTCCAACTTCGTCGGCGTTCTCTTTGGGTTGGGGGCGTTATTGTTCTTCTACCTGTTTCTGAGGCGGACGGCCGATCCGGTCGCCGGGATAATGTTTCTGACGCTGATCGCGTTTGACTACAATCTCCTGTTCTATGGCCGGCTGCCGTTTCTCGAGCACGCCATGGCGTTCTTCGGGCTGCTGGCATTGCTCCTCATAACCCATTCGGAAAAGGGGATCATGGCGTTGCCGGCGGGTGTTGCCCTGGGGATAGCCGTGTTTTTCGGAAAGATGATAGGTCTCGTTTTCGTGGTTCCGTTCGGATGCTTTTTCTTATATGAGATCTGGTCTCGTGGCAAGCGGCCGTTGACGATGCGGGCGCTCGTCCGGCCGTGCGTGTTCGCCGCCGGATTCATCGGAGTGGCCATGGTCTGGTATCTGTTCACGTACCTGCCGCATGAATACCAGGTGTCCGGCTATTTGGGCGAACAGGTCTTTCTTTTGTACGGGCTTCCGGAAGGATTGCGGTCGTTCGATGACTTCGTGAAACAGATGGTTACGATGGGCAGCGACAACCGGTTGTTCCCGAGGCTGCGGGTGGTCGGCCTTCTGAGTGTGGTGTTTCTGGCCATGTTCTTGTATCACGCGACCAGCCGCTCGTCCTGGCAATCACGGAAGAAATGCTTCCCGGCGGGCCATGTTTTTCTGGCCGTGACGATGCTCTGTTTCTTCGGCGCCCTGATGATCTGGAACTACCGCCCTTTGCGCTACCAGTTGATAATGATTTACGCGTGCTACGGAGCGGCGGCGATAGTCCTGCACAAGTTGTGGTACGGTCGACCGGAATCGGAGAAGGGGGAATTTCCCTGGCTGTTTGGTCTGCTGTGTATACCGTTGTTTCTGATTCCGATCTATCAGATCTGGGAGGGGTTATCGGACAGATATGGGTGGGAATTCTACTTCGAGGACCAAAAGTACCGGATTTTGGTCGCGGCGGCTCTGTTGAGCCTGGCGACTTCGATCTACCTGGCTTTCGGGCCGTGGGGCAGAAGCACTTTCCTGCGGCCTCCGGTGAGAATCTTCGTGATCGGAGTTCTGATCGGGCCGGCGATCATCGGGCTGCGACACTATCTTGACTCGCGTGACCGGTTCACCTTCACGGCCCGTGACAACGGCCGGGATCTGGGAGCCGTTGTGACGGAGGGCGCTGTTGTATCAGGGCCGTTCGCGCCATCTTTTGCCCTGGAGAACGAGTTGCCGGCGGTGATACATATGTTCGGCGTGGCCGAGGCCGACCCGGAATTGTTCACTCGCTTTCCGATTACGCATGTGCTGCTGGATTCACCGAATGAAATGCGGGCACGGGCGGATTATCCCGAGATAATGGATAGCGCAGTTGTGGTTGTCACGTACTATGTCGGGACACGCAAAGTACATCTCTTTCGCATAGCCGGTTTTACCGGCAACGAGAAGGCCGATGCGTATCGGTTGTCGCAGTTCGAAAGGGCCATGCTCCTGTATTCCGGCGGATACGCGGACAGTGCGCGCATCGCAATCGAGCAGTTCATCGCCGCTCATCCTGACAATATGAGCGGATACAGGTTGTTGGCGGTCATGACGCCGTCCGCGGAAGAATGGGAGAGAGCGTTGTCCGGTTGGAGGCGGGCAGTCGATTTCTCGCCGACCAACTATCAACTACTGGCCGGGCTGGCCGGCTGTTATCGGTTTCAGGCAGAGAAGCTCCATGACTTTGATCTTCGCGAGAAAGCCCTTTCCTATTACCGGAAAGCGCTGCATTTTGCTCCCAAGTCGTCCGCGGTTAATGAGGACTATCGAGAGTTGTTGAAAGACACGATTTGGCACGAGTGAAAGGCACTACCGGAGAACAGTATTTCGCGTGATTCCAGATGGCTCAAGATAGAAGCACAAGTAGGACAAGTTCGAGAAGGCTGGAGCTCGCTGCGGTCGTTGTCTTGTTGCTCATGATAGTGGTCCTGCGAAGCTACTATTTGGAAGCGGATCCTCCACCCGGACTGTCGACATCGACCAGCGTCCACACCGATCCCCCGTTGTACACGTGGTTTGCCAAGGAGTACGTCAAGTCGGGTGAGTTCAATCCGTTCCATGATAGTCGTATTGTCGTGTTCATTCCGACGGCCGTTACCGGTCTGGGCCTGGTTGTATTCGGCGCGTTCGGTGTCGGGTTCTGGCAACAGGGGACCATAGCGCTCGTGTTTTCTATTGGCGCGCTGCTCTTGCTTTTTCTATTCATCCGCAGAATTGCGGGTCCCCTGGCCGGTATTTTCTACGCTCTGTTGACAGCCTGTAACTACAATCAATTGATGATGGGGCGATTGCCGTTTCTGGAACATGCCATGATCTTCTTTACCTTCCTGTCGCTGGTGCTAATTGCGTACTTCAGGCATTGGGTATTCTATTTGCTGGCAGGGACCGCCCTGGGGATAGGTGTGTTTTTCGGCAAAGTCCTGGGCATAGTCCTTCTGTTGTCGTTTGGGATATACTTCCTTCACCGATGGCTGGTAGCGAAAGAAATCGATGCTAGCCGCAAAGTACTATCATTTGCTGGTGGCTTCATGGCGCCGGCCCTGGTCTGGATGGTCGTGAACTTCCTGCTCCCCGACACAAGGGCCACCAGCTATTTTGGGGACATTTTCGCCTTGTACGGTGAGCCGGAGGGCCTGCGGTCGGTGCAGCATTTTATCTGGAAGCTGGTTTCCTTCGGGGACAGCAGTTTTCTGATGGAACGCATGATTGTTCCCGGCTTGCTGGCCGTTTTTTATATCAGCCGGCTGCTGCTGCATTATTTGCAGACGAAAGGAAGAATCGCCACCGAACACCCTTATTTCGGGGGGCATCTCTTTGTCATCGTGTCGATAATCGGTTTCTGGGCGGCGCTCATGATCTGGGAATATCGGCCGCTGCGGTATCAACTGATATTGATCTATCTGATCTGCGGAGCTGCCGGAATGGTCCTCAGTGACTGGTGGCGCGGGATCAGGAGGATCACATCTCCGAAGGTCCCTGTTTTATTCTACATATTGTCGTACTTGCTCCTTCTAACGGTGGTCTACAAACTGTACGCCTGGATCGGGCAATATGTAAGTCCGAAATCCACGTTTAGCCGGGACATGTACGTCATACTGCTGCTGGCGGCTGCGGTTACCGTGGCGGTCGGCATGGCGGTGCGGTTCTTTCGAGGGAGGAATCTTGCGGCTCCCACGGGAGTAATGCGGATCGCAGTCGTCCTGCTGGCGACATTCGTGTTAGTACGCGGTGTGGCGGCCTACGGTTACTGGTGGCAGCGGCCGACTTTTACGGCGCGTGATAACAGTCTCGACTTGCGGATGACGTTGTCGCCGGGGGCGGTGTTGTCCGGCGCCAATGCGGCTCAACTGACATTGGAAAACGATCTGGGAGCCGTGGTGCATATGTTCGGTACCGAATCGGTGGATCCCGACTTCTTCCGAAAATACCCGGTTACGCACGTGCTGTTGGATGAATCTAACGAGAACCGGGCTCGTTCCGACTATCCGGAGCTTATGGACAGCGCCGCTCACGTCGTCACCTATCATATTGGCCCCGAGCAGGTGCGCTTGTTCAGGATCGCCGGGTTGACCGGGAATTCGGAGGCGCACCGGTATGTGCCGTCCATTCTGGAGCGGGCAATTGCACTGTATCAGGCGAACCGGACGGATGAGGCGAATGTCCTGGCGGCACGGTTTCTGGAAGAGCATCCGGAAAACCTGTCGGGTTATCTCACCGTGGCGACTGTGGCGGCGCAGCACGGGCAGTTGGCCCTGGCGGAGCACAGTTTCAAAAAAGCCATTGAGTTTTCACCTACTAATTACCATCTTATCTCGACATTCGCTACTTTTTACAGAGATTGGTATGCAGCGACCGGCGATGTTAAGTATAAGCAGGAGAGCCTGAAGCAATTCGAACGAGCGATTAAGTTGGTGCCGGTGGTCCCGAAGCTAAACGAAGCGTACCACGAACTGAAGGAATCCGAACCTTGGCAGTTGAAAAAAGACACGAGTTCTTTGTCTCTACCATAGTCCCGGCGATGAACGAGGAAGGCAATATCGCGGAATTCTGTCGGCTGTACGATGAGATGTTGCGGGATGCTCCTTTTGACGGTGAGTTGGTGTATGTCGATGACGGGTCGACTGACAGCACGCTCGAAAAAATGCAGGCGGCGGCCGAGAAGTACGACTTCATTCGGATAGGGACTCATCAGCGGAATCGTGGACTGACCGAGGCGCTTCAAACCGGATTCTCGATTGCCCGGGGGGATGTATTCGTCTTTTATCCGGCTGACTTGCAGTTTCTGCCGGAGGATATTCCGGCTCTGGTCGAGCCGATTGCCAACGGTGCGGATCTGTCGACCGGCTGGAAACAGGGGAAATACAAGAAGAAATTCGTGTCGGCTATCTATAATACGATGTCGCGCAAGATATTCGGTCTGAAAGTGCATGATCTGAACTCCTGCAAAGCGTTTCGGCGGGAAGTGGTCGAGAAGATCTTTCTGCGGAAAGACTGGCACCGCTATTTGGTGGTGTTAGCGGCGGACGAGGGGTATTCGATCGAAGAAGTCAAGATTCCTCTTTATGAGCGGAACTGGGGGGAATCGAAATTTCGATCCATCTGGCGTATACCCATCGGCGTCCTGGATATGCTGGCCGTCCAGTTTCAGATCAAGTTCATGCGGAAGCCGCTGTTGTTCTTTGGTTCGTTGGGTCTGATTTTCTTTGCACTGGGTCTGTTGGTCGGTCTGTGGGCGGTTTACTTGAAGTACTTCATGGGGGAGACGCAGTTGCCGCTGCTCTATCTGGTGATACTACTGGCCGGATTGGGATTTGGTCTCTTCCTGATGGGCTTCATGGCTGAGGGTCAGGCAGCAATTAAAGAGGAATTGACCGATCTGCGACGCAATATTATTGAACTGACCGGCCACAGCAAAAGGCGGCAGTCGGACGATGGATGACCTGAGCACTGTCTCAAAGGACATTGCGTTAGTCGCAGGACCTGTCTCAAGTCGATACTGCCATGTCTCCGAATCGCACAGTGGGCGGCCCGGTGCCGCCCCAACCGGCCCTCTTTGCCAGGCAGGTACAAGCCCTGCCCCTACGCGGGAAATGCGGAGGCTCTGAAATCCACGCACTGCAGACAGAACCCCGCCCCAGGTCCAGCCCGGCCAGGGAAAGACTCATTACTTTCCTGAAAATCCTGGTCCTGGGTGTATTTATCTTCTTTCTGATCAGGCAGTGCCTGGTTCATTGGCAGGACATCAGAGAACACGAGTGGACGGTTCGATTCGAGTATCTCATTCCATCGTATGCCGTGGGTTTCTTGACCTTTATAATAATGGCGGGCGTATGGCGGCAGCTCATTGCGGCCTTTGGGCATCGGGTGAGGATTCGGGATGCCTTCCGGATATTCTACCTGGCTGATCTGGGTCGGTACGTGCCCGGCAAAGTCTGGGCCTTCCTCGGTGTTCTGTATCTCTCGCGGCAAAAAGGGATTCCTCCGGAGCAGGCCGGCGCTTCTTTTGTCATGGTGCAGATGTTCGCGATTCCGGCTTCGTTTTTCATCTTCATCGTGGCAGCTCAACTGGAGCCGTATTTGCTGCAGGAGCAGATCAGCTTTCTGGGAGAGAAATCGTCTTACGTGCTGACCGGGCTAATGGTCTTATTCTGTGTCTTCCTGGTGACGTGGCCGCAGAAGGTGCAGGCGTTGGCTAACGCGTTCTTGCGACGTTTGAGACGCCCGGAGGTGGACTTCAAGCTGGATAAAAAAGTTGCCCTGCTTGTGTTTGTTGGTTATTGTATCGGCTGGACCTGCTATGGGTCGGCGTTTTGGCTGTTCGTGCAGTCCGTTGTACCGCAGGCGGGTCTAAGTCCCATCGCAGGTATTGGCTTGTTCAATGCGGCGTATCAGATCGGGTATCTGACGCTGATTGCCCCGGGCGGGTTCGGACCGCGTGAGCTGGTCATGGGGACGATGCTGACACCGTTTGTGGGACCGATCGGCCCGGCCGTGGCAATTGCGGCCCGCTTGTGGGTTATGTTGCTCGAGGCAACGGCGGCGGCCGGAGCTCTGGCAATGAGAAAATAAGTGATTTGGAGATAGAGCTTGGTTAAGAAAGGTCAACGAAAACAGACACAAGTCACTTCGCCAAAGCCGACCACAGATCTGGAGAGGTCGCCGTATTTCGTACCGGTTGTGTTCGCCGTCTTTTTCCTGTTGCTGGTAATCCTCTTCAGCGAATTTCTCTTCTCGGACAAGATGTTGTACGGTTCTGACATGATTCAGGCCGGCATCTTCTTCCGGTCATTGTTGGTGGATTATGTTAAGACTCACGGCGAGGTTCCACAGTGGAATCCTTACATTTTCGGGGGGATGCCGTATGTCGAGGCCTTTCACGGCGACATTTTCTATCCGTTGTCGGTGCTGAAATTCTTCGGGTCAATCTATCGGATGCTGGGTATGACGTTGTTCTTTCACATCTTCCTGGCCGGCATCTTTATGTATCTGGCGGCGCGGCAATTCCGATTGTCCAAAACGGCTTCGTTAATGTCCGGCGCCTGTTACATGTTTGCGCCGTACTTGATATCGCTGGTTTCCCCGGGCCACGACGGGAAGATATTCGTTACGACGCTGTTCCCGCTGGTTATGTTGTTTCTCGACAGAGGCTTTGAGAAACGCCCGTGGCTCAATTTCTCATTGCTGGGCTTGACGATCGGCGTGATAATCCTCTCCCCACATCCGCAGATGTCGTATTTCACGCTGTGGGCTGTAGCCCTGTACACGGTATACAAGTTGTATATGCTCTGGCGGGAGAAGAAATCGTTCGGTGTACTGGTTAAGCCTGCGGTGTTTTCGGCGTACGCGGTTGTCATCGGTCTCTTGTTATCGGCCATTCAGTTCTATCCCGGGTACATTTACACCAGTGAATTCTCTCCTCGGGCAGACACCAAACGCGGCTGGGATTGGGCAACGTCGTGGTCGATGCACGAGGAAGAGGCGATGTCTTTGCTGGTGCCGGAGTTTGCCGGCGTCTCGAGCCAGGATGCCTCAACCTTGTACTGGGGGAAGAATCCGTTTAAGGACAATTCCGAATCGATCGGGGTGGTTCCTGTCTTCCTTGCCCTGCTGGGTCTGCTGTTTGCCCGGCGGAAGGATGCATATTTCTTCGGTGGCCTGGCGCTGTTTGCGCTGCTGTATGCGCTGGGGGGGACGACGCCCGTGTTTCGGTTGTTCTACTGGTTAATTCCCAAAGTCCAGTCGCTTCGAGCGCCATCAATGATCATGTTCCTGTTCTCCTTCTCGGCGGCCTTGCTGGCGGGCATGGGAATCCAGTATGTCCTGGAGGCGAGGAAGAAGAAAGAGACTCTCGGTAAACATTTCCGTCACTTATTGTTCGGCTTTCCCGGATTGATGCTTTTTCTGGCTCTTCTTTTCGGCTTGTTCGGCCGAAGTATGCTGGACCTCTGGAGTGCGATTTTCTATTCGGAGGCGTCCACCAAGATGTTTCAGCAGGGTCTTACTATGATCGACGTGGCGTACCGAAATCTGCCCGGAATTCAGGCGGGCGTGTGGATCGGTTTCCTGTTCACGGCGCTGGCGGCGCTGGGGATATGGCTCTATCGCTCGGGAAAGATGGGGATGGGGGTCCTCGTCGCGGTGATCCTGATTCCGGCCATTGACGGCGTCCGGTTCAATCAGCGGTTCATCGATTCGTTCGATCAGGATCGAGTGTGGTCGCCGAATGCGTTGAGCCGGTTCTTCACGGAAAAGGAAGGTCATTATCGAGTCGTCAATTTCCAGGCGGCCGCACCCGATTTGCTGCCGTATCATGGTGTGCCGGTGGTGGTCGGGTATCACGGGAATCAGCTTCGCTGGTATGATGATCTCCTGGGCGGGCCCACGCTTCAAAACCTGACCAGTCCGCGTCTTCTCAATCTCACCGGCGCCAGGTACGTATTGCTCCCGGCGGGACAAAACCTTCCCGAAGGATATCTGGGCGAAAAACCTTTGACCAAAGCAGCCGATTTCGGCTCGCTGACGGTTTACCGCAATGACAACGCGTTGCCCCGGGTCTTTCTGGCGGATTTGTACAAAGTGAGTGAGGACCGCAATGCCATCGTGGATCAAGTGTTGAACGGCGACGGCAACATGCGGGAGATCGTCTACCTGGAACAGCAACCGCCGTTGACAATCACTCCCGACACCACGGCCATGGACTCGGCCTGGATAGAATACTACGATCTGGATTCCATCACGATCGGAGTGAACTGCTCCCAAAACAAGTTGTTGGTTCTAACCGACAATTACTTTGATGCCTGGCATGCGACCGTTGACACGCATCCGGCGGAGCTAATGCGAGCGTACGGATCGTTTCGGGCGGTGGCGGTTCCGGCAGGCGCCCGGGAAGTGACGTTCGTGTATGAATCAACTCGGTATCGCACAGGCAAGCTGGTGACCTGGCTGACTTCTCTGTATTTGCTGGGTGTTTTTGGCGTTTACCTGGTGCGTTCGAGGAATCGACGAAAGAAGAAGGAAAGCGCGGATCGATGAATCACACGCAGCGGGCTCTTATCATATTCCCGACGTACAATGAACGAGAGAACATCGGCAAGATCGTGCACGCGGTATTGCCGCTTGATCCGCGCATTAATGTATTGATAGTCGACGACAACTCGCCCGACGGCACGGGGCAGATCGCCGATCGTCTGGCTGCACAGGAAGCAAAAGTGCATGTGCTGCACCGGGAGAAGAAGGAAGGGCTGGGGCAGGCCTACATTGCCGGATTTCGTTGGGGGATCGAGCGCAAGTACGACTACATATTCGAGATGGATGCGGACTTTTCTCACGGTCCGGAACATATCAAGGGCTTCCTGGAAGAGATCAAGCATCACGATCTGGTAATCGGCTCCCGGTATATTCGGGGAGTCAATGTCATCAACTGGCCTATGTCCCGCCTGCTGCTGTCCTATTTTGCCAATGTCTACACGCGCATCATCACCGGGCTGCCCTTGCGGGACGCTACCGGCGGTTTCAAGTGTTTCCGCCGACACGTACTGGAGGCTATTGATCTGGAAGATGTGCGATCGAGTGGATATTCGTTTCAGATCGAGATGTCTATGCGAGCCTGGAAAAAAGGATTCAAAATCAAGGAGATTCCGATAATTTTTGTTGATCGAAACGCCGGTGAGTCGAAAATGTCTAAGAAGATTGTTCGCGAGGCGATTTGGATGGTTTGGTGGTTGCGCTTGAAATCGATTTTCGGCAAATTAGGTTAACGTGCCATGATTGAGACTGATACCAGAACCGTGTCGATAGTCATCGTCACCAACGACTCCATGCCGCCGCTTCAGGACTGCCTGCGGAGCCTTAAAAGCGGCGCCAACGGCACGCGACTTGAGATCATCAATGTCGACAATAGATCTCGAGACAATTCCGTGGAGGAAGTCAAGAGGCAGTTTCCCGACGCCAAGGTAATTTGTCAACAAAGCAATTTGGGCTTTGCCGCCGCCTGCAATCTGGCGGCTAAGCAGGCTACCGGTGATTTCCTGCTTTTCCTGAATCCGGATGTGATCATCGACAAGTATTCGATCGAGCGACTTATAGAGGTTTGTGATTCGCAAGACAAGGTGGGCGCAGCGGTCGGTCGGATGCGGTTTCCGGATGGGACGTTTCAGGCGACTTGTCGACAGCTGCCCCGGTTCGACAATATGCTCTATTCGCGCGGATCTATCTTTTCCAGATTTCTCGGCAACGGTCATCATTATACGCTGCCGGATTTCGAGACGGTGACGCCGGTTCCGGCTGCGGCAGGGACGGTCATGATGATCCGTAACAGCGTTTTCAAGGAAATGGGGGGATTCGATAACCGGTACTTCATGTATTTGGAGGACGTCGATCTTTGCCGGCGGCTAAGTTCGCATGGGTATGTCAATTACTTCGTACCGCAGGCCGGGGCCATTCATCTGTGGGGGAAGGGCAGCCGGACCGGCAAGTTCAGGCGGAATCTCTATCACCACTACGCGGTCTGGAAGTATTTCACCAAGTATTTTCCCAGCTTCAGATCTTACCTAATTTTGCCGGTGGTGTTGCTGCTCAATCTTCTGCTCATAAGCGTCCTTCCGGTTGGCTATCCCGCCAACAGGAAGTAACGTCACGGCCGTTTTCAGGCGTGCTTTTTCTGGTTGTAATTCATTGTCTTTTATGTATCTTTCAGATTCGGTTGTTTTCGACGGATCGATAATGAAGGTTGAGAGGAATTCGTAACCGTTTGCGTGACAAATAATGGCAGATCGACCATACCTGGAATTTGAGAAACCAATCGTCGAACTGGAAAAGCGCATCTCCGACATGAGAGACTTTTCCGTTGGTGAGAGTATCGAGCTGGACGGGGAGATATCTTCCCTCGAGAAGAAGTTACTTAAACTGCGGGAGGAGATTTACAGCAATCTCTCGCGGTGGCAGCGCGTTCAGCTCTCCCGTCATCCTAAGCGTCCCTACACCCTGGACTACATCAAGATGATGACGAAGGGATTCATTGAACTGCACGGGGATCGTTACTACGCTGATGACAAAGCGGTTGTCGGAGGCCTGGCCTATCTAGAGGATCGTCGGGTTTTGATTGTCGGTCAGCAGAAGGGTCGGGACACGAAGGAGAAAGTACGGCGGAATTTCGGTATGGCGCATCCGGAAGGATATCGCAAAGCGCTGCGCCTATTCTATCTGGCAGAGAAATTCGGGGTTCCGATAGTGATCCTGATTGACACTCCCGGAGCATTTCCGGGGATCGGGGCCGAAGAGCGGGGTCAGGCGGAGGCTATCGCCAGGAACATCCGTGAGATGGCTCGAATCAAAGTCCCGATCGTGGTGGTCATCATAGGAGAAGGGGCTTCGGGTGGGGCGCTTGGCATTGGTGTCGGTGATGTGGTGATGATGCTGGAGTATGCCTGGTATTCGGTGATATCTCCGGAAGGTTGTGCCGCCATATTATGGCGCGATGCGGCCAAGGCGCCGGAGGCGGCGGAAGCGCTCCGGCCGACTTCAGCGGACCTGACCGATCTGGGCATAGTGGATAAGGTCATTCCCGAGCCGAGCAACGGCGCCCACAGTGATCCGCCGGCGGTGGCTCAAGCGGTGAAAGAAGCAATTCTCTCCGCACTGGCGGATCTGGAAATGAAATCAGTTGACGAGTTGTTGCTGCAGCGATTGCAAAAATACCGTGCTATGGGATCGTTTAACGAGTGAGGAGTTTCGTATGACATTGCCTGACAAGTTGATGGAGAAGTTGGTTTGTCCCCAGTGCAAGAACCGCATGCATTTAGGTAAGGAGAACAGCTGCCTTATCTGTGATGCGTGTAACCTCGGGTATCGAATCGTTGACAACATACCGATATTGTTGATAGATGAGGCTGAGAAGCTTTAAGTAAATAAAGGTCGTACTAATGAAGTTATCGAAATTCTGTGATGAAACACTGGTTAAATTCAATCTCAGTGCTTCGAGTAAAGATGATGTTATTGAAGAGCTGGTAGATTTGGTGGCCTCATCTCCGATGGTCAAGGATCGCGATCAGTTGTTGGTTGATGTGCGGGAGCGCGAGAATCTGGTCACAACCGGTGTCGGTTACGGCGTGGCCTTTCCGCATGCCAAAACGAAGTCCGTCAAGGGGATTGTGATCGGCTTCGGCCGGAGTGAGGATGGAGTGGATTTTGATGCCATGGATCACAAGAAGGTGCATCTGTTCTTTCTCATAGCCGCGCCGGAAGACGCTATTGGCGCACATTTGAATGTGATGGCGCAACTGTCTTACTTGATGAAGCCTGAAGAGAATCGTCAGCAATTGCAGGAGGCAGCTTCACCGGGCGATGTACTGGCATTAATTGATAGATAATGTGAGATGAATGGACATACTGGTAGGGATGCCGTTCCTTAATGAGCTGGATATCATCGCAGTTTATCAAATACTGGCGGCAGATTCATATCGGCATAGTTCTCGTGCTGTCGGCCGTGCTCATATTGGGACCGGCATGGCTGACCACTTTCGTCAAACAGGGGCTACTTAACAGTCTCTACTTTCCTGCCTACAAAGTCAAAGCGACCATTTCGCTGGTGCAGTCCCAGGCGGCTGCCAATGAAGAGTTGCGCCAGTCTCTGGTGGAAACATCCCTGAAGATTGCTGTATACGAAGAAATGCTGCGCGAAAACGAACGTCTGCGTGCGGCCCTGGGATTCGAGCCGCCGCCCGGTTATACCCTGGTACCCGCTGAAGTGATAGCGGTGTCCGGAGTGCGCCTGCCCGTCAATGCCGTGATGAATCGCGGTGATGCCGATCAGGTATCGATTAACCAGCCCGTTATAAATGAAGACGGTTTGGTCGGCCGGGTTGTGGAAGTAATGCCCGACTATGCAGTTCTGCAATTGTTAACCGACCCCGCCAACCGAGTGGCGGCACGAGTTGCATCGAGCAGAGAGATGGGGATAGTGAAGTACGACGCTTCCCGGGGGATGATTCTCGACAATTTCCCGAGGCATGGTTCGATTGCCGTCGGGGATACGGTTGTATCGTCAGGGCTGGGAGGGGTCTATCCGCCCGGTCTTTTTGTCGGCGTGGTCACGGAGGTGAGCTGCGACGAGGACAGGCCCTTCTGCGAAGTGGATTTGCGGCCCGCGGTGAATTTCCATTCGATCGAAGAGTTGTTTATCCTGAAAGTGAACAAAGAGCAGTGAAGTTAATTCCGTATATAGTGTATCTGTTTCTTATCGCCCTGTATGAAGTAGTTCTGCGGGAATACATCTCGGTTGGCGGTGTCAGTATCAACCTGGCGGCGTTCCTGGTACTTGCGGTGGCTATTTATAAGTCGGAGATAATCTCGCTTTGGTTTGGCTTCGTGGCCGGTGTAGTCCTTGCCGTCGATGTCGCGGGCATGACCGGGTGGTACGGTTTGGTAACGGCGGCGCTGGGACTGGCGGCGTATCAGACGTGGGGGAGACTGAACCTGGAAGCGCTGCATTCCAGGTTACTGGTGGTTTTCGTCGGTACGTATCTTCACAGCTCGCTGCTCGTCGTTCTCGGCGGCGCCGGTGATTTCTTTTATTTGATGGGTACGTTTGTCTTACCGGGTGCGGTGTACAGCACACTGCTGGCGTACATCTTCTTCCTGATCGCTGAAGGTCGGTTGACGTATCAGAAAATCAAGTCGTTGTTCTGAAGTGAAATGATATGAGGCGTTTTCAATTTGCCGGCGGACAAAGAGAGCAAGTGGCCCTGTTGGTGGTTCTACTCGTTGTCACGTTCTTAACGACGGGTCTGGTGCGACTGCAGATACTCGACCACGCCGAACTGGCCGAGCAGTCGGAAAACAACCGTATCCGTGTCGTGCCGATCGTGCCTCGCCGCGGTATCATGTATGATCGTCACGGGCGACGAATAGTGGACAGCCGCCCGTCGTATACGGTGGCTGTTATCCCCAGTGAAATCGTCAGTGACGTCACGATTTCGAACTTGGCGGATCTGCTGGACATGGATACCACGGCAATCCGCAAAAGGATTCGCAAAAACACCGTCAGCCGGTACCAGCCGGCTCCGGTTAAACGGGATGCCTCCTTTGAAGTAATCGCCATTCTCGAAGAACAGAGTACGCGCTTTCCCGGAGTGACGTATCAAATCGAGCAAGTACGCCGATATCCGACTGACCTTGGAACCGAGCCGTTCACCGGATACGTGGGAGAAGTGTCGCGCGAGGATTTGACCGGGCCGGAGCAATCCGACCTGCGTCTGGGCAGCATGATCGGGAAAAAAGGACTGGAGCATTTCTACGATGCATTGCTTCGGGGACGCGAAGGTACGGCCTATATAGAGGTGTCGGCTAATGGTCAAATACTCGGCGCTTATCAGGAGAAAGACGAGGTAGCCGCTGTCCCGGGCGCTGATCTCACGCTGACGATTGATCTCGACCTGCAGCGGGCCTGCAACCAGGTTTTGGATACGTTTTGCTGCGGCGCGGTGGTGGCGGCCGATCCGAGAACGGGCGGCATACTGGCCATGACATCATATCCCAGTTACGACGCCAACATATTCTCGTCGGTCATTCCCGATACGGTATGGCAGAGAATAGCCGGTGACTCAGCACACCCGTTGCTGAATCGACCTGTCAATGGCCTCTACCCGCCGGCTTCAACCGTCAAGTTTGTGGCAGTGGGGGCGGCTCTGAACGAGGGACTCATCACACCCCATACCAGACTCAAGCCGTGTCTGGGGGGCTACCGGTTTGGCAATCGTGTTTTCCATTGTTGGGAGCGAGCGGGACATGGAACTTTGACCGCGGCCGGAGCGCTGGAGCGATCGTGCGACGTCTTTCTTTACCAATTAGGTCTGAAGCTCGGTGTTGACAAACTCAGCGAGTACTACGACTTGTGCGGTTTCGGCAAACCGACCGGTATAGACCTGCCGGGTGAAGCGGCCGGATTGAATCCGGATAGTGAGTACTATGATAAGCGGTACGGTCCCCGCGGTTGGACACAGGCGCTCGTACTCAACAATGCCATCGGGCAGGGAGAGCTGTTGGTGACGCCGCTGCATCTCATACAGTTCTTCTGTGCTCTCGGGAACGACGGCACGGCCTACAAACTGCACATGATCAAGGAGATGACCGGGCCGGACGGTTCCGAGGTCGTGGTGTCGCCGTCCAAGGCGCTGACTCTGCCGTTCTCGGCGGAGACGAGACAAGTTCTGTGGGAAGGATTGCGGCTGGTAGTCGAAGGTGAACACGGCACGGCGCGAGGGCTCAGAAACTCCGAATATTCGATCGGCGGCAAAACGGGAACAGCTCAGAATCCGCACGGTGAGAATCACTCCTGGTTCGTGGGCGTGGCGCCGCTGGAAGCACCTGAAATAGTCGTTTGCGCCATTGTCGAGAATGCCGGGCACGGGTCTGAAGTCGCGGCGCCGGTCGTCGCACAGGTGATAAAGTCATATTTGAACAGGACGCCGGTTGAGGACAGCGCGAAGGTGGCCGTATTCGAGAGACCGGAATGACGTTGAAGTATGCTGAACTCGATTGGAAGCTGATTACGGCGGTCCTGCTGTTGTCCTTGATCGGCGTCCTGTTGATATTCTCGGCGCAATATCATGCCGCGTCGGAATATGCGCAGACGTTCTATCAACGGCAGCTTATCTGGCTCGGCATAGCGCTGGCAGCGTTTCTTATCGTGATTCACCTACCGTTGCGCCTGTTCGATGCTACCGCTTACCTGGTATACGGGTTGGTCGTCATATTGCTGATTGGAGTTTTGTTTTTCGGCGCCACGCGTATGGGACCCTCGCGGTGGTATTCGTTCGGTCCGGTCAATTTCGCGCCTTCGGATCTGGCGAAACTGGCCTTGATACTGGCTCTGGCGCGCTTCTTTGCCTACACCAAATTGCCGGCCACTTCAAAGCGGAGGCTGGGTTTGTCGTTTTTCCTGACGGCTTTGCCGATGGCGCTGATTCTCAAGCAACCGGATCTGGGCACGGCGCTGGTATTTCCCATCATACTCATGTGCCTCTGGTACTGGTCGGGCTTGCCGCTGACTTATCTGGTGTTGATTTTATCGCCCTTTGTCTCATTGGTCGCGGCCAGCCATCCGGGCGCCTGGGCGGCTTACTTCGTAGTGTTGTTGGTCGCTCTTTTTCTGGTGCGACCGGGGCTGACGTTCAGCGTGATTATGGTGACCGCCAATCTCGCGCTGGGAGCGGTGACGCCCCTGATCTGGAATCGACTCGCCGATTACCAAAAACTCCGTATTCTGGCTTTTCTCGACCCGGGTCATGATCCGCGTGGAGCGGGTTATCAGATCATCCAGTCCAAAATCGCCATCGGCTCCGGCGGAATAACGGGCAAAGGGCTTCTCGCCGGTTCGCAGACTCGATTGGAGTTCCTGCCGGAGCGGCATACGGATTTCATTTTCTCCGTGCTGGGCGAGGAATTTGGTCTGTGGGGGGCGATGATAGTCATTCTCCTGTTCACCGTCGTGCTGTATCGCGCCATTCGTATCGCCGGAAGGTGCCGCTCGAAGTTCGCCTCGTACCTGGCTTTCGGGGCGGCGGTGATCTTCCTGTTTCAGTTCATGGTCAATGTCGGTATGACGATCGGTTTCATGCCGGTCACGGGCCTGGCGCTGCCGTTCGTCAGCTACGGGGGGACGTCACTGGTGCTGTCATGGACACTGGTCGGATTACTGGTGCTGGCGGATTATCATTGGCAGGAGTATTAGCACTCATTATTCATGGTTCCTCGAAAAAACGATCGACCAATTAAACAGTTGACTTTTGGCGCCTGAAAGCGGTTTGTCGGGGGTAACAGGCAGAGAGCTGCAAAGCTGCATCTGCCACGGACCGAAGGATACGTCAGGAGCGGAGGAAAGACGAGGTCGTGCCGATAAGACACAAAGCCAGGAGTGCCGGCAAGGCTTCGGCGCCTATACCCGGCATGTACAAGGACGCCTTGAAGAGAATAGTCATAATCTCCGACGGTACGGGTAAGACAGCGCGTCGACTCATGGACGCTGTCCTGGCCCAGTATGAACACCATGATGTCGATTATTCCTTGGTGCGCACGTATCAGGAAGTGCGCACCAGGAAACAGTTCGACGATATTCTGGCGGAAATCGAAAATGACTACCTGGTCATATATTCCGTGATCTCAAAGGATCTGGGGCGATACCTGGCGCACAAATTATCCGAGCTCGGCATCCTGCACTTGAGTGTTCTGTATCCGATGATTACCACCATGTCCAAGTTTCTCGGCGTCCATCCCGAATACGAGCCGGGGAAGCTGCAGCGGATCGATGATCGGTATTACAAGAAGGTGGACGCGATCGGATTCACGGTGGAGCATGATGACGGTTTGGGACAGATGATCGCTCAGGCGGATATCGTGCTGCTCGGCTTGTCACGGACGTGCAAGACACCCATCGCCATGTACTTGGCCTGTAACCACGGTATGAAAGTGGCCAATATTCCCATTGTTTCCGATTCGGACATGGAATCCAGCCTGCGTCGGCGACTGAAGCCCGTGGCTCAGGATAAGATTTTTGGTTTGATGATGCAGGCGGAAGTGCTGGCGCACGTACGGGAGGAGCGGTCGCAGTACCTGGCCCGAGTTTCAGCGCATCATATGGAAATGGAAGCGTATTACGATATCCAGGAAGTGGTCTCCGAGATCCGTTTTTGCCGCAACCTGTTCGCCAAGTACAACTGGCGGACAGTAGACGTGACCCGACGGGCGATTGAGGAGATTTCGCTGGAGATTTTGGAGACGCTGGGAGCGCCGGATCTGGAGGGGTGAGGGATTGATGAATCGTCCCGTCCCTACATCCTTCGACTCCGCTCAGGATGACGTGGGATAGCGTGAAGCAGAGTATGCACTTAAACAGTGGGCGCAACGTTGATCGGACATTCAGGTAAGATCGGTATCAATTGCCGCCAACCAAATCTAAGGTGCCGTTACCCCAGTGCCGCAAACGCCTCCGGCAGATAATCAACCATATCTCCCGCAATCATGGATCGTTCGGTGTATTCTGCGGCGGCGAAGTCGCCCGCCAGCCCATGAATGTAGACCGCGCATACGGCGGCATCGATGGAGGACATACCCTGCGCCAGGAATGAGCCGATCATACCGGACAGGACATCGCCGGTGCCACCCGACGCCATACCGTCGTTGCCGGTCGGATTAAGATAACACGTACCATCCACATTGGCGACCAGGCTGGGACTGCCCTTCAGTACCAAGACGCAGCCGAGTTCACGTGCGGTCGCAATTGCTAACTCTATTTTTTCCGATATCTCCTTCGGGACAGACTTTTCGGTCAGCCGCTTGAATTCGCCCGGATGCGGCGTGAGCACCAGTGGAGCCGGTGATTCCTTAATGATGTCCGGATGTCCAGCCAGGGAATTGAGGCCGTCGGCGTCTATTATGGCCGGCTTTTCGAGCCTGGCTACGTAACGCCGGATGAGCTCTTTTGTTTCCCGATGTTGCCCGATGCCGGGTCCGATGACGACGGCATCATGATCGTCGGTCAGCGATCGTACTTCGCCCAGGCAGCGTACGGCCAGCGCGCCTTTCTTGGCGACGTCGGGCAGCGGCCAGGAGGTAGCTTCGGTCACCAACGACGCGATAATGGGCAGGACGGTGCGCGGACAACCGATCTTGACCAGGCCGCACCCACTGCGGTAAGCCGACTTCGCCGTCAAGGCAGCCGCGCCGGTCATACCGAGCGAGCCGGCGAGGACGAAGAGCTTGCCGAACGTACCTTTGTGGCCATCGGGATTGCGAGCCGGTAACAGCGAGGCGACCATATCGTGGGTAATGAGCTCTACGGGTAAGTCGAATTTGGCCAGGACTTCGTTGGGAACGCCGATAGGCACCGTGCGGACTTCACCGGCCAGTTCGCGACCGGGAGAAACGAAGAGCCCGTATTTGGGCAGGACCAGCGGAAAGCTCCAGGCGGCCTTGACGACGGCTCCTTCGTGCTGTCCCGTGTCGGCATTCAGCCCCGAGGGCATGTCAACCGCAAATACTGGCATTGCCAGCCTATTAATATACTCAATGAGTTCGCCCGCTGAGCCGCGGGGCGCCCCGGAGAAACCGGTGCCGAAAATGGCGTCAACAAGACAATCGCCTGCCAGCGTCTCCGGCAGCTCATCGATGTTCGTGACTTCCGTGAGTTCTATTCCCGCCTTTAAGGCGCGGTCGTGATTCAAGCGGGCGTCAGCCGACAGCTTTTCCAACGGACCGAGGAAGAAGATGCGTACTTTGACACTATTCTCGAGAAGATGCCGCCCGACGACGTAGCCGTCCCCGCCGTTGTTGCCCTTGCCACAAAATATATCGACAGCAACCTCTTCGTTGGAGCCGACAATGGTCAGGATCTCTTTCGCGATCCCGCGCCCCGCGTTCTCCATCAGCTCCGCGCCGGGGATACCGTGGTTGTCGATCGTTTCGCGATCGATCCGGCGCATCTGTTCGGCGGTTACGAGCTTCACGAGTCTACTTCCTGCTCTTCGACTTGCCGGATTTGGTGGTCTTGCGGCGGGACTTTGCATCCTCTTTGGCGTTCGGCGCCTTTTCCAGAGCGAATTTGACGGCCTTGAGAGCGTCGGAGAAAAACTTGAGTTTGATGTTCTTCTTGATCTCCCTGGGGAGTTCGGTAGTGTCTTTCTTGTTTTCCTGCGGCAGGATAACCTGGGTGACACCGGCGCGATAAGCCGCGAGCAGTTTTTCTTTGAGGCCGCCGATGGGCAGGATCGTGCCGCGCAGGGTGATCTCGCCGGTCATGGCCAGGCAGGGTTTGACCGGCTTGCCGGTCAAAAGAGACGCCAGTGCCACGACCATCGTGATACCGGCCGACGGTCCGTCTTTAGGCGTGGCGCCGGCGGGAACGTGGATATGTATTTCATTTTCATCACATACGGTGGGAGAGATATTCAAATCATCGCATTGGGAGCGAATGAACGATAAGGCGGCCTGCGCGGATTCCTTCATGACGTCACCAAGATGGCCGGTCAGGGTAAGTTTCTGTTTGCCGGGCATGGAGGTGGCTTCCACGAATATGACCTCACCACCCACCGCCGTATAGGCGAGTCCCGGAACGACCCCGACCCGGCCCTGGCGGCTGAGGACTTCGCGCGTAAATTTTTTGGGTCCCAGCATACGGGGGATGTTCTTATCGGTGACCGTGATTTTCCGGCGTCGGCTGGCCGCTACTTTGCGGGCGGCCTTGCGGGCGACGGCCGCTATTTCGCGTTCCAGGTTGCGCAGACCGGCCTCCCGCGTGTAACCGTCGATTATCATCTTGACGGCGGAGTCCTCAATGTGTAGTTGCTTGTCTTTGAGGCCGTGGTTGTCGAGCTGTTTGGGAATGAGATGACGCTTGGCAATCTCCAGTTTTTCGATATCGGTGTACCCGGGCAGGCGAATCGTCTCCATTCGGTCACGGAGCACGGGCGGGATCGGTTCCAGCCAGTTGGCGGTCGTGATAAACATGACTTTGGAGAGGTCAAAGGGGATTTCCAGATAATGGTCGGAAAAGGAATCATTTTGCTCCGGGTCAAGGACTTCGAGCAGCGCCGATGAGGGGTCGCCGCGGAAATCAGCGCCGAGTTTGTCGACCTCGTCCAGCATGATAACGGGATTGTTCGAACCGCAGCGTTTAATGGACTGGATTATCCGGCCGGGCATGGCGCCGATGTAGGTTCGACGATGCCCCCTGATTTCGGCCTCGTCGCGCATGCCGCCCAGCGACACGCGGGCAAACCGGCGGCCCATGGACTGCGCTATGGATTTGCCCAGGGATGTTTTGCCGACTCCGGGCGGACCGACGAAACAGATTATCGGGCCCTTGATATCCGATTTGAGCTTCCTGACCGCCAGGTACTCGAGAATGCGGTCTTTGACTTTTTCCAGGTCGTAGTGATCCACGTCCAGAATCTTCTTGGCGCGCTTCAGCTCCAGCTTGTCTTCGGTGCTGTTGCTCCAGGGCAGAGAGACGAGCCAATCCACATAGGTGCGGGAGACCGTATATTCCGCCGAAGACGGATTCATGTGGGACAGGCGGTCGAGCTCCTTGCGGGCCGTCTGCTCGGCGTACTCCGGCATTTCGGCATTTTTGATGCGCTCCTCGAATTCTTCGAGCTCGGAGGCTTCGTCGGAGATACCCAGCTCCTTCTTGATCGCCTTGAGCTGCTCGCGGAGGATATAGTCACGCTGCGATTTGCCGAGCTCGCTGGCTGCCTGCGACTGAATCTTCTGCGAGAGCTGCAGGACCTCTATTTCCTTGTTGAGGAAGCCATTCAGCTTGTTCATCCGTCGGAGGACGTTTCGTTCCTGGAGCAATTGCTGCTTCTGTGCAATAGGAATGTTGAGACTCGAGGCGATGAAGTCGGCCAGTTTCGAGGGCGTATCCTGGTTGATGGCGGACACGTGAAACTCCTCGGTCAGGTAGGGAGCGAGTTCGACCAGCATCTTGACTCGTTCGAGCAGGTTGCGCTGCAGCGCCTCGGTTTCGACGGTGTCTTCGACGACGTCCCGAATCTCTTCAACTTCGGCCAGAAGAAACTGTTCGGTTTGGGTGAACTTTTTGATTCTGATTCGGCCGAGTCCCTGAATCAGAAAGCGGACCGTACCATCCGGAAAACGCAGCATTTTGAGAATGTTACCGGAGCAGCCGTATTCGTACAAATCATCGGGTCCGGGATGCTCGTTCTTGGCGTCTTTCTGCAGGAAGAGGCCGATGCGCGAACCGCGCATGAGAGCGTCGTCGACCAATCGGGCCTGTTCTTTGTCCTGGATCATGAGCGGTACGACCAGATAGGGATATACGATCGTACCTTTGAGCGGAAGAATCGGCAGGACCCGCGAGTCGATTATCTGGAGTTTTTCCGTTTCATCTACTGTATGAGCCACAAATACCTCTTATCGCCATGTATTGTTAACTGTTGAATGCTTCATCGGTATGTCTGTTCCTTCCCTTGCACCACAAGCAACATCGAAAACGCACGAATGTTCCGCTTCATGCCGTTTTTGCGTCTGTCACACGTTGAAACGAAACAGTATGATGTCTCCATCCTGAACGACGTAGTCCTTCCCTTCGAGGCGGAGCTTCCCCGCCGCCTTGAGGGCGGCCGGCGTCCGGTGTTCCACGAAGTCGTCATACGAGATAACTTCCGCGCGAATGAACCCTTTTTCAATGTCGGAATGGATGGCTCCGGCCGCCTTTTGTGCGGTTGTCCCTTTGCGGATAGTCCAGGCTCGGGCTTCGGGCTTACCGTAAGTCAGAAACGAAACAAGCCCGATCAGCGCATACGCCTTCTTGATAACCTGATCGACCGCCGGTTCGGTGATGTCCAGATCGGCCATGAATGCCCGTCGCTCTTCCTCGTCGAGCGATACCAGTTCGGCTTCAATGCTGCCGCAAATGACCACGAGGTCTTTCTTGTACGGGGAGATGAGTCCGGCATGCCGGTGACGGATTTCGTCGGCCCGGGGCAAATCATCTTCACTTATATTCAGGACTATCAGAAGCGGTTTTCGTGAAAGGAACGTGTAGCCTCGGAGACACTTTTCATCGGTATGCGATAGCTCCAGGTCAATCAGAGGCTGCTCCGATTCCAGCATTCTACGGCACGTTTCGAGGAGCTCCAGTTCTCCCGAGAGAGATTTGTCTCCCGTCAACTTGAGTTTTTTGGATTTCTTGTCGATGTTGTTCTCGACTACGCTGAGGTCTGCCAATATCAATTCATCGATGAGCCTGGGGATGAATCGTTCCGGGTCGGCATTGGGAGAAAAGGCGTCGACAACCAGAATCAGGGCGTCCATCAGGCGCAGTTCAGGTGAAATCTCGAGTGTGCCGGCGTCTTTGCCCTTCCCGGTCAGCCCCGGAGCGTCGAGGAATTCAATCTCGGCGTAAGTGATTTTCCGCGGTTGCACGATTTCGGCCAGGAAATCGACGCGTGGATCGGTTATTTTGATGACGGCCCGGTGGCTGGCCTGGCTGAAATCGCCAACCGCTTCCGACTTGCCTGCGGCGGCATTGAAGATGGTCGTCTTCCCACATTGCGGTTTGCCGATTATTCCCAGTTTCATATTCCTTATGGTATGAAGCTGAGGTGTTTTGTGCAAGCGGCAAGTCGTTACTTCCGCAGCGCCGGGTATCGTTTGCGGACTTCTTCTACATAGAGAGTATCCAGGCCTTTTTTTACCGCCTGCCGATAGTGCGCCGTGGCCTTGTCGAATTCACCGACGGAAGCACAGTAGTCTCCCAGTTCTCTCAAGCTTGCCATCGGTGCCTCCGATGAGCTCGCCGCCCGTTTGAGGTAGCTGACATATCGCTCACTCTGACCCTTCTTCTTGTAAACGACTGCCAGATTGTAGAGAGCCTGGGCGTACTCCGGGTCCAGTTTGAGCGCGTCCAGGAGCGCATCTTCCGCCGCATTAAGGTCTTTATTCTGAGTGTACAACCGCCCGAGCTCATTGTAGGCGCGTTTGCCGAAAGGGTTCAGTCCGAGAGATATATTGAAGCATTCGCGCGCCTTCCTATATCCGCCCTGAGCGCCGTAAGAGGCGCCCAGGTATGTCCAGGCATCCCAATACAGCGGGTTCTTTTTGACAATCTTTTCGAGTAAGCCAATCGCCCGGGAGTACTCTCTGACAGTGATGGCCTGTCTGGCCGTGTCGAAATCAAGTCTTTCGGGAAAATCAGCCATCCACGAGGCGTATTCGGATTCGGCCTCCGTCGGCTGATCGTGTTTTCGATAGTAGTCTATCAGGGTAGCCCGCGAATTCATGTTTTTGACTTTGTCCAGTTGGATTTGGTCTTTGAATTGAGCGATGGCAATTCTGTCTACGTTAACAGTGCTTACTCGCCCCGCCAGCGCCAGTAAGCCCAGTACCACAGACAGGGAGACTAACGACGGTGAGACGATCCTGACGGAGTGCTTGTCGAGTAACACGAGATATGCCAACGCCGCGAGCGGTATACCGGCGAAGGCGAAGAGGTCCCAATCGCGGGGCATGCCGAGCTTGGGGTCGAAGATGAAGGCCGTCAGCAGAGAAGAGACGGTTGTTACCAGCAGAAATGTGTATGGCCGCAGACGCAGCAGTTTTTTCAAGGGCAGGGCGGGCGCAAGAGCCAGGATGATAAGTGATCCGGGCAGCAACAAGACGATAAGATTGACATAATCGAGCAGATGCGCCGGTGAAAACAGATGGTATCCCTCGACCGTGAACGGGCCGGGAATCAGCGGTAGGAGAGCGAATCGGAAGAAATAGTATGCGGAGTACAGGTAGACGGCTGCCACGGTACCGACACTGAACAATAATGCCCACATGGCCATCTTGATACTGCGGCTCAGGTTCTTGAGTCGATATCCGAGGCGAGTTCCGGCCAGCAAGATATAGAGGGCGCTCGGTATGAGAGTGACACCGAACACATGCATAATCGAGGCTGCAATGAAGCAGGGTAGGATGAGCCAGCGCGATACGCGTCGTTGCGCCGCCAGGACTCCAACATACAGGTATAGCGCAACCGTGAGTGCGAAAGCGGAGTAATGTTCGACGTAGCCGAAGAAGAGCAACATACAGCCGCTGGACGCCATGCCGAGAAAGAAGAAAATACGATCTCTGATCAACGAGAATTGGCGCGAGGCGAACCAGAACGTTGCCAGAACAAACAGCACGCCGCACGTGACTGAGACGATTTGAAAACTCAACAGCGCCCCGGTTTGACCGTCAAGGCCCGTCAGCCGCTTCACCCAGAGATGGAGCAAGGCCTCGCCCAGTTGCCGCTCTTTCAAGAGAGGATAATCATCAGCCAACGAGGCCAGCAGCGTATAACCGTCACCAAGGAAATGAGTTTTGGCTCTGAACAAGACAAACAAGGCGCCCAACAGGACGGTTGCTACGCCTGCCAGGAGCCAGAAGCCGCGCGGTCTGTCTGCCGGTTTCGCCGCCACGGGTGAATCAAAAAGTCGTTTTGAGAAAATGAGCCAAAGCAGGGCGGCCGTTACAACGGCCCATATCACGACCGGGGGGTGATGTGCCCAGACGGAAAATCCCCAGAGTCGCACGTCGGAAAAGTAAAAGCCCAATACGAACAGGGCAACCGTAAGCAGGTAAGTGAACTGAGCGATGCGCGGAGGGAACATCTCTCGGTCTTGATCAGAGGTGAAGAGCCGGTTTTGCCATATGCATTAATGTACGTTTCTCTGACCCGTAAACACAAGAAAATCCTGTTTATCTCTGTCTCAAAATACCGAAAAAACTACGTAGAAAAAAGGGCCTGACCGGTTCAAAAAACTCTTGCAATGCCGAAGAGGCGTTTGATATATACGTGGTGATCATGACGGTCAAACACTCGGAAAACTATTGAGGTACAACGATGCGTTGCGCTGAATGTGGTGAGAAAATAGTCAGTAAGCCATACAAACAGGCTGGTATGATTTACTGCTCACTCGAGTGCTGCAATATTGCAGCCGGTATCGACGTCGACTCCGAAGAAGACGGTTACTACGAAGAGGAACCGATTGACGATCTGTTTGAAACGGAAGAGGAGTAGTCCGCCACGAGTCTGTTTGACACCAACTATAATCTAGAATAAACCGGGTAACAGGGCTGAGGTGTGCGCCGACGGTTACCGGCGCCGCCCCATCGACATAACCTCACGCCCGGGGATTGGTTGACTGGATTCTGAAACCAGGTGATTTGTGAACCTGCGTCATTCTTGAAAAAGCCCGGCTTGTCCCATCGCCCGGGTTTGGTCTGATCAGTTCGGTGCAGGGCCGTCCACCACGCCCCGGTGAGTACATATCAGGCAGTCCCTCAAGCATTCCCCGAGAGCCATTAGCGCCCTCAGTCGCGACTAATCTTGATAATCTCGTATTCTATCGTACCAGCCGGGACCTGCACTTGAACGGTGTCGCCAACGGCCTTGCCGAGCAGAGCGCTGCCGATAGGTGACTTGACTGAGATGACGTCGTTGTCAACATCGGTCTCTTCCGGTGGTGCGATAGTGAACTCAATCTCTTCGCCGTCACTGACGTCTTTCACGAGCACTTTGGCCAAAAGGTAGACTTTGTCGGACGGGATGTCATCGGTCTCCAATATACGCGTCCGGGACAGCTTGTATTCCATATCGGCAATCTTCCGCTCAAGGTGCGTCTGGGCTTCCTTGGCGGCATGATACTCGGCATTTTCGGAAAGATCACCTAATTCCATCGTGCGTTTGATTTCCGCAACCAGTTTTGGTCTTTCTTTGAATTTCAGGCGTTTCAACTCCGCTTCCATCTTGCGGAGGCCTTCTTTGGACATGTAGTTCGGTTCTGTCATATGGAGAGCAAGATAATCTATTATTCTCGGTTTTTCAAGGGCAATGACGGGCGTTTGCCGATGTCGCGGAAAAATCTCCGCAATCAACCGTTTGTGTAACTTCAGTTGCACAGGGTGTATTCATCTGCACATCGGCGCCGACTCCGGATGGGGCTTAATATGCTGGTATACAACTGGTTATAGCCGTTTAGCCGATGTGTAGATCAGGGCATACTTTTTGTGCTGAAGGTCTTTGTGATTTCAGCACTAAACAAGGGAATACATTGTTGCCCGGGAGCTATTGCTGTTGCAATAGTCGTGGCCATGTTTCTGAGCCCGATTGCGGAGGCGGCGGGTATAACAGGCCGGGTAACGGACACCGGGGGAGCGCCCATTCTTGGCGCGTCGGTTACCCTAAGTGTCGAAGATGAGATAGTCACCGGCACGGCATCGGACAGCTACGGATACTTCAAGGTTAAAAGCAGAGATATGCGTGGAGAGAAGGTTGCACTCTGTGTTTCCGCAGTGGGGTACAAGGCGGAGACACGGGATATTGATGTCAAGTCAAAGACCCTGCCGATCCTGAATATACGTTTAGAGCCGAAACCAATCGAACTTCGCTCAATTCGGGTTAGTCCGCCGCAACGGAAGCATACCCGCGAGAAAATCGTGACTCGGGAACAGGTGAAGCGGGCTTCGCAGCAATCGGTCGTTCCTACCAACCCGGTCAGCGCTATACAGCAGCCGCAAGTGGTACGGGAAGGTTCCAGTCATTCGTCACGGTTGTGGGTTAACGGGACCTCGCCGACTTACTACGTTAACGGCATCGAAATCGGGAGCAACCCCAATCATTTCGGCATGTTCTCAATTATTCCCGCGCCGGTCGTCAGCAGCCTGCGACTTCACGAGCAGGGGACCCCGGCGCAGTTCGGGCTGCCTTCAGCCGTTTCTCTGGAGACGGCGGCCCCGTTGCACAAACACGCTGAAGGTGAGTTACGTTTGTCGATGATAGAAGCCACCGGGAGCTGGTCGATAGGGTCGGAGCGGTTCTTCGTTCTGGGAGCGCTGCGCAAGTCGGTGCTGGACAAGTTGGTAGAGCAGACGGGTGAATCCGACGGTGCCGCCGAACGGCAGACGATACCCCCCACTAACTTCCAGGATCTGTTCGTATCATCGGGGGCGAAACTGTCCAACAACGTGCGCTTGACCGTGGACCAGTATCATGTTCGGGATTTCCTGGTTTACAACGCCAGCGCCTCAAGCCGCAACAGAAACGGAATCGAAACTTACCTGCATACGGGGGAGCACTATGTCAGCGCCCGGCTCGATGCATTGCGCGACGATATACTGATTCAAGCCGGCGCCGCCTACCGCAGCAGCCTCGAGGAATACCGCACGCTGGCGGAAAACGCGGAGGTGAACGGCTTGGAACTGGACCTGCGGACCCGGCAGGAGCTGGCGCGCGGGTCGGTGGAACTCGGACTGCCGGTGGGGGAGAACACGGTCATTCGGTTCGGCAACCAGACGGAATACCTGTTCTACCAGGACGTTGATCTATTGCAGAAGAACTGGAACTTCCTGCCGCCCGATGCCAACAGTGATAACCCATTCTATTATCAGCCGGAGTTGAACGAGTTGTATGGCAACTATGCGGGGAGCCGCGATGAATTAACCAGCAGCACGTACGGCGGTATGGAATTCAGTCTCGGTCGCTGGGACTTCGAATCTGGTGCGCGGTGGCAGTATTTTGACGGTTTGCAGGAGAATTCGTCGCTTCTGTTGCGCCAGCGCGCGACGCTGGAGACCGGGGAGCGGAGCAGTTTGAGTTTGTTCGCGGGTACGTTTGCCGCGAGTCCGGTGGGGAAGATTTACGAACCGTATCAGGTGTTGATACAGGCCCATTCCGCCGAACTGTCACCGGTGAAGACGGCTCTGGTTTCGGCTGAATACAAATGGGGACCGGTCAAATTTGGTTTGTTCGGCAAGCAGCTGGGTAAGCAGCCGGTGGTGGCCCCGGATTTCGAGGTCGTTGGTAAGAATGGAGAGGTTAATCAGGGCTTCATTACGGTACAGTCCAGCGGCCGGTCGCGTTTCGTCGGGGGGGATGTGGCTCTGGAATTAAGCGACCTGTTTGACAAGCGTCTTGATCTGTTTACGTATTACGGCTACACCCATTCGGCGAAAGAGGTACATGGTGTCGTGATGCCCCACGAGCTGAATGCCCCGCACCGATTTTTCGTGAGCGCCGACTACAAATTGAGCAACACTATCAGTCTGGGGACGGATCTCGCAGTCCGCTCGGGCTATCCGTACACACCGTCTTTGACTGATCTCTACGATCTTGATGCTGACAGGTACACCGCCACCTACTACGAACATGCTCTGTCAAGGGAGAACACGGCGCGATTCCCGACGCATGCTGCCTTGAACCTGCACGTGGCGTTTGATTTCGGTGATGCAGAGCTATTTCTGTCGACCTCGAACGTGACCAACCGTGCCAACCCGATCATCAGCACAGCCGACGGTTTTATCTATGATGCCGGTATTTTGCCGAGTGTGGGATTGGTGTGGGGGTTCTGAACTGAATCAGGGGATCATTCGCGAGGAAACGAATGATCCACCCCACCTGCTGATGCTGGCAACA
Organism: uncultured Ignavibacteriales bacterium; assembly: GCA_964557855.1. GTDB lineage: Bacteria > Zixibacteria > MSB-5A5 > GN15 > FEB-12 > JAJRZL01. Next base: position 44,179 of record CAZLBP010000026.1, read on the forward strand.
ACAAATGTGTCGAGGCAAAGTTCAGCCAGCTTCAATGACCATCTGTTTTTTGCAGTGTCACGGTTAAACAGCATTCCGTAAATCTGATCACCGCATCGGTAACAGAGAAGCGGCACCCCGTAGGTGTTCGGATTCCACTGAGCAGAAACCATTTGTTCTTCGAAATCGTAGCCAATCGAGAGCTCATAATCAGCGCCGCATTTCAGTTTACGAACTTCCATAACCGCTTCTTTCGCCGTACAATATTCGAATGCAACTTTGTGCCGTTCGCTGATTCTTAGCAGGTACTTATGAGCGCCTTCGAATTTCTTGGTTATAGGATTGTTTTTCAAAGATGTGCCACCGTAGTTGTGAGTATAAAACGAAAGAACTACATCATGTCCTTCCGCGGCTTTCTTGAATAAGTGGTCGATATACGATGAATCCAGTCCCTCGATACTGCGGACGATGAATCTCTTCCTGTGCCCGGGTGCAAAGACGTTCGACTCTGACGGCGAGTAGACGTCTATATTTGCATCGACATTCTCCCAGTTGTTGGAGTAATCAAACGGGATAAGACTGTCCAGCCAGTTGCTGAAATCAGTGTTTTCCCAGTTCCAGCCTGCGCGAAACGCCGCGGGATAGAATCGATTGAGGTAGACAAAGGCTGCCAGTTGCTGTATGGCTAAGGCTCTGTCTGTTTTTTCTCGGTAAACTATACCGGAAAACGACTCGAGCTTGTTCCAACCCGCAAAGTGGGCTCCTGAATCCAGGAACCAGTCGGCGTGATGGTAGTGCCAGCCAATTTCGTCATCTAATTGAACTATGTCGTCTGAGAATCGACCTATGAATTCGTCGGCAACCGCATTGATTCCACCTGGAGTGTGGCGATAACCTTCGATGGTCATCAAGAACCAGGAAATCTCCAGAGTATTTCCATACGAATCTTTCAGACGGTTACGCCAATTGGGATCGAGTGCATGACTGATAATGTTGCCGGGTTTGAAGGAATTAAGGTTGAGAGACTGACTGAACCGACTATAGTTGAAACCGCCGGATTCTGTATCGACACAACTGACTACATACACAGTGCCGTGATTGCTCGTATCATCCATATGTGACGAAGAAACCACAGTAGCGATCAGACACATAAGACCGCAAAAGGAACCACCGAATATGCCTGTTACTCCACCAGTATCTATAAATCCACGCCCCATCTTTGAATCATCCTCTGGTCAAAAAGTCAATTCAGCTGTTCTGTCCCTACCCCTCCACCACTACTCTCGCCACGTCAATCACTACGTCACCCTTCCCCAGTGCGATCAGGCGGACGCCTTGTGTGTTGCGGCCGATGACATTGATCTGGCTCACCGACTGGCGGTTGGCGATGCCCTTTTTCGTAATCAGGATCAGTTCGTCCTCATCGAGCACTTCCTTGATCGACACCACCTCGCCGTTGCGTTCGGAGGCTTTGACGTTGATGATTCCCTTGCCGCCCCGGTTGGTGATGCGGTAGTCATCGATCGACGTCCGCTTGCCGTAGCCGTTTTCGGTCACGACCAGCAGGGTGCTGTCGCGTTTGACCACTACCATACCGATAACGTAGTCACCTTTGGCCAGGTTGATCCCTTTCACGCCGTAGGCGGTACGGCCCATGGCTCGGACTTTGTCCTCGGGGAAGCGGATAGCCATTCCCTTGCGGGTGGCCAGGACCACTTCGTATGTGCCGTCGGTCAGCGAGGCTTCGATCAGCTCGTCTCCTTTGGGGATCTTCATGGCGACCACGCCCGTGACGCGCGGATTGGCAAAGGCATCGAGCTGGACTTTCTTGACCATGCCCTTTTTGGTGGCCATGACGATGTAATTGTCCGAGGCGAACTCGCGCACCCGGCAGAAGGCGGTGATGGACTCACCCTTTTCCATGCGACACATATTAACGATGGGCTTGCCTTTGGCGAGTTTGCCGCCGGTAGGGATGGCGTGCACCTTGACCCAGTAGCAGCGACCCTTGCTCGAGAAAAAGAGGATGTAGTCATGAGTGGAGGCGACGAAAAGATGTTCGGCAAAATCATCTTCTTTAGTTTCGATCCCGATGACACCGCGGCCGCCCCGTTGCTGACGCCGGTAAGCCGTGACGGAGAGGCGCTTGACATACCCGTGGTGGGAGATAGTGATGACCATCTCTTCTTCGGCGATGAGGTCTTCGACACTCAACTCCTCTGCGGCGTCCTGGATTTCGGTGCGTCGGTCGTCGCCGAACTTGCGAGCGATCTCCTGGGTCTCTTCTTTGATGATCTGCATGCGCAGGTCTTTGGAATCGAGGATGGACTTCAACTCGGCGATCTTCTTGATGAGTTCCCGGTACTCGTCCTCTATTTTTTCGCGCTCCAGTCCGGTCAGGCGCTGGAGACGCATTTCCAAAATGGCGGTGGCCTGCCGTTCGGACAGCTGGAACTGTTTCATCAGCCCGGCGTGGGCCGTGGGGGTGTCTTTGGATTTCTTGATAACCTCGATAACGGCATCGATGTTATCCAGCGCGATCCGGTAGCCCTCGAGGATATGCGCCCGCTCTTCGGCCTTGCGCAAATCGTATTTCGTGCGCCGCACGACCACTTCGTGGCGGTGATCGACAAAGGCCTGGATGAGCTCTTTGAGGGTCATCTGGCGCGGGGTGCCGTGATCCAGTCCGAGCAGGTTAACCGAGAACGTCGCCTGCATGGTCGTGTGAGCATACAACTGGTTGAGGATGACTTCGGCCTGCTGATCGCGTTTCAGTTCGACCACGATGCGCATGCCGTCACGGTCGGATTCATCACGGAGATCGGAGATGCCCTCGATCTTCTTATCACGGACTAAGTCCGCTATTTTTTCCAGCAGGTTGGCTTTATTGACCTGGAAGGGGATTTCCGAGACGACAATAGCCTCCTTGCCGCTCTTCATCTTCTCGACCGCGGCGCGGGCGCGGACGGGGATGTGGCCCTTGCCCGTCTCGTAGGCCTGGCGAATACCGTCGCGTCCATTGATGATGCCGCCTGTGGGGAAATCCGGTCCCGGGACGATGTCAATGAGGTCGGCGTTGGTACACTCCCGATCTTCGATCACGCGCACCACGGCTTCGGCGATCTCCCGCAGGTTGTGGGGCGGGACGTTGGTGGCCATGCCGACGGCGATACCGGAGGTGCCGTTGCAGAGCAGGTTAGGAAACTTGCCGGGGAGGACGATCGGTTCCTGGCGGGTGCCGTCGTAGTTGTCCATGAAGTTGACGGTTTCCTTCTGGAGATCATCGAGCAGTTCCACCGCGATGGCGGTCAGGCGGGCCTCGGTGTACCTCATGGCCGCCGCGCCGTCGCCGTCGATCGAGCCAAAGTTACCCTGACCATCCACTAAAGGATAACGCATGTTGAACGGCTGGGCCATGCGCACGAGGGTGGGGTACACGACCATCTCACCGTGGGGATGGTAATTACCGGAGGTATCGCCGGCGATCTTGGCGCATTTGCGATGCGACCGACCGGGCGCCAGGTTCAGGTCGTTCATGGCCACGAGGATGCGGCGGTTGGAGGGCTTGAGACCGTCGCGGATATCGGGCAGGGCGCGGTTCGTAATGACCGACATGGAGTAATCCATGTAGGAGCTTTTCATCTCTTCTTCGAGGAATATCGTCTCTATTTTCTGTCGTTCAAGTGCCATGGCGAATCATCTATCCTTACTAACTCACGGGTTCATGCATATCAGAAGTTCATAAGATACGTTGTTTATATGCTTGAATCAACTAAAAAGCCGGATTTGTGATGATATAGCGTGTTGCGGGGTAAGGGGTTAGAGATGACATTCGGGACCTGACCTTTGTCGCCGCCGCCCGCTCTCTCATTCTCCGGCATTCACTCTAATTTCCGCACGCTGTTGGTCATTCCGGCTCCGTTTTCTGTCATTCCCGCGAATGCGGGAATCCAGAAGACGATCCTTTGAGATCCCTCGAAGGATGATGGGACGCAATGAGAGTGATACGGCGGTTCAATGATGGGGATTGGGCCCCCTTTCGCGGGCGTGACAGAAGTGAGAGCAGGGGTGACACATGTACCGCCTCACCCCCGGCCCCTCTCCTTCGGTAGGAGAGGGGAGCCCGGAGGGCGGGGTGAGGATGGCACGCGTAGTAGATGTGCACTAATTAGGGGGACGTCCAGCGTATTCTCGCCGGCAAATTCCCATACATTTTGCCAAACGAACCCATTTTCAATCACGTCCGTCCTCAGCTTCCGCTGCGTTCGGGGCAGAAGAGTCGGAACCGCAGGGGACCTGACGCTCCGTCTGGGCAAGCGTAGCAGTACCCAATATGGTTACCCGTCCGTCGGGCGACTACATGGGGTCGCCCGTACTGACTGCCCGTACGGTCACGAAGGGGTTCGCGACGGCGAGGCGGTGTTAGGCAGAGTCGCCTGACGCCACGTTGGACCCGGACAAATGTCCGGGGCACAAACCCTGAAAACGAGTTCAATCCGTACAGATGTCCGGGGAGCAGATATGCTCGGGGTGTTTTTCCCTTGACTTGATTTGGCAGGCGGACTAGATTGGCTCTGATTTTGTAGCGTGTCGGATAGATTTGGCGGTCGATCTATCCTGTTTGTTTTTTGTAGACATTTGGCGCGGTAGCGTCGTCCATAGATAGCTGAAGAGTGTGAAATCCAAACTGTTACTGCGGTTTGAGGAAGTTACGTTTGAAACCCGACTGTAGTTCAACCTCCATACGATTCGTGAATCACAAAACAGTTTTCTTTGTCATATTCCTTTTCCTCACATCCCTGCTTTCAGCGACCGCTGCCTTTGCACAAGTTGAAACTGCACAACCGGATAGGGCGCAAGAGCTGACGGTCGACACAATCCCGGTCGATCCGACTCCGGGCCCGCCCAGTAATGTCACGGTTGCTGACAATCCCAATGATGCCGGGGGCTCGATCAGGGTCAATTGGCAGGGGTCGCCGGATGACTATGAAGGAAACGGCATTGACGGCTATCGAATAATGCGCGCCACATCAGTGAATGGCCGGCCGGGAGAATTTAAAGAGATCGGTGATGTAACGGCCGGGGCGACGCAGTTGATCGACGGTAATACGAATGATGATTCGACCTATTTCTATAAGGTCGAAGTCATTAGAGAAGTCGAGGGTCCGGACGGTGTGGCGCAGGAATTCACGGCTGAGTCGGAGGCGGCCGGCCCGGTACAGTCCTCGGCGCAATGGTTTGATTTTCGGCGGATCAATTCGTTTGTCGGTATTTTCATCCTATGTGCGGCTATCCTCTATTACATTTTTCAGGCTCGTAAGGGCAAAGAGCTGTTTATCCGCAAGATTGCCGGTCTGGAGGCGGTCGACGAGGCAGTCGGACGCGCCAC
>CAZLBP010000027.1:0-49353 GCA_964557855.1 uncultured Ignavibacteriales bacterium
CACAGCGGTTTTCCAAACGACTATGCTGTCGCCACCCGTCACTCTCCCGCAATGAACCTGCTGCCAGATACTCTATAGAGGCGATTGACCTGTTGACCGATAGCGATGCACCATAGGCTTCGTTAGAGCCGGTCACGAGCGACAAGGAGTACGGAGGTAAGTCCGGGTCAAAGCCGGTATACAGAGCCAAATGGCCATCAAAACCAAAGTCTCCGTATTGAGGTGCCACCGTTCCCTTAGTTACTTCCACGCGTTGGGTATGTACCAGGTTGATGCCTGACCAGTCCACTAATCCGGATGAGACTTTATTTAACGGTATACCATTGAGCGTTACATACATGTACTGAGCCTGACCGCCGCCGTAAAATCCCCTGACGTCAACAACGGTATTCCCCCACGTGTTACCCACCGTATAAGACCGCAATCCCGCCACGCTGTTGACAGCGGTCGAGATCGGAAGATAACCCGTTCGGCGCAGTTCTGATAGTTCAATGGTCTCCACCGCAGCCGGCACTTCCGATGCTATAGCCGGTATGCGCTGTGATCTTACCGTTATGCCGGGTAATTCCACCGGAGCCGATGAGTCCGGTTGATTGGCAAGGGAGCTGTCAGTCGCCCGTTCTTCACACAGAGCCGGGCCGGCCGCCATCCACACCAGGACCATCCAAGAGAATATGCTTCTAATCCAACTGTACAAGGTCCTTACCTCCTGTGCCGGCTCACCCACGGTTGTTGCAACAGATGCCTATAATTGTGCCCGGGCGGCAATCGTGTCACAGTTGCTGTTTTGCCAAAATAGCCTGAATTGCCGGGAATGCAACAGCATTCTTGATATGAAGGCCCGAAATACTACTTTGCACTTGACAAGTTGGGTCTCAAAGCCTAGACTGGGGTCAGAAGGTAATTGGGATGGTAAGTGTAGGGATGTAGATCAGGCAAACGGTAAGAGAACCATCGCACGGGGAGTAACCACCTACAGTGTACCGCTTGTTCTTCGTTCTTCTTGCAACAGTTCTTTCGGTAGGGTTCAGTTCATCGGCCCATACTCAGATCAATGTCGACACCTCTTGCGCCGATACTGCGAATGACCTGATCCGAGTCATCGATTCAACCTCCATTCAAATAGGCAATGTAATGCTTGATCGGGCCAGGAATGAGATAGTCCTTCCGGGCTGGATCAATATGAATCAAAGCGTAGTGGAGTATCTGGCGGTGGCTCAGGGCGGTAAGACGCACGAGTCGGTACTGCTGCTTGACGTCAAACCTCTGCATGTCCAGATCGCTTTACTGTTGCTTGGGCTGGACTATGGTCAGAACCTGGCCTTTCAGGGCGACACGGTGATGCCCGAGGGTGACCGGGTGATGTTGTCGGTGACCTGGGCCGACAGCTCTTCGGACACCGTGACCCTGCCTGCCGCCGACCTGCTGATCAATCTTCATGACAGCACGACAGTCCCGGCCACCGATTGGGTCTTTACCGGATCGATGATATGGGAAAATCAACTACTGGCCGATGTTGAAGGCTCTCTTGTCGCTACGTACTCGGATCCGGCCGCGATTCTTAATATCCCACTGTCAGGCCGGTCCGATGATACCGTCTACGGCGCCAACAAAAAAGTACTGCCGGAACCGGGTACGCCGGTAAAGATGATAATAGTCATCCCTGAAAAGACATCAAATTCTGGAGACTCACGATGAACAAGAAGATTACCAAGTACTATACCGTAATATCGATTGTGTTGATGTTGGCCGTCTGGAGTAACTCGTATTCGGCGCCAAACCTGGATGTGTCCATCAAGCATGAAGCGGAACACAGTATAGCCGTTGCTCTGGCCTATCTGGCCAAGACTCAACAGGATAACGGCTCGTGGAGTCACTACCCGGGGGTAACCGGGCTGGTGCTGACAGCTTATGCGCGAGCACCTGAGAAACTGAAAGACAAATACAAGGAACAGATCGTGTCGGGCTACAAGTTCCTGATTGAGCACGTCCAGACGGATGGCGGCATTTATCCTTCGGTCGAACCGCAACTTAAAGCATACAACACATCGATCTGCCTCATGGCATTCGTGGCCGCCGAAAATCCCGGTTTTGAAGAGACAATCATCAATGCGCGCCGGTACCTGATGTCACTCCAGGCCGACGAGGACGAAGGTCTGACACCGGACAGCAGCACGTATGGTGGCATTGGCTACAATAGTGACGAGCGCTCGGACATTTCCAATATGCAGTTTGCTCTCGAAGCGATACGGGCTTCGGAAGACTTCCGGCCGCATATGGATGATGTCGACGTTAGTATGGAAGATGACGAGTCATCGCAGGTACCGGAGCCGGTCGATGAAGACCTGTTCTGGGAGAAGGCCATTCAGTTTCTGGAACGATGTCAAAACTATAAGAAATACAACGATTACCAATGGTCCGGAAACGACGGGGGGTTCGTGTATTATCCCGGTGTTTCCAAAGCAGGAGGGACAACGTCGTACGGCGGCATGACATATGCCGGCATGAAGAGTTTTATCCACGCCGGCCTGGACAGACAGGACGAACGCGTCCGGGCGGCGTACGACTGGCTGCGGGGCAACTACACGGTCGAAGAGAATCCGGAACTGGGCCGGCAGGGCCTGTTCTATTACTATCACACGATGGCCAAAGCACTCACCATCTATGGCGACAGCCTATTGATTGACACCACGGGAGAAACTCATAATTGGCGCAGGGACTTGACCGGTAAGCTGATCGAGATCCAACAGAGCGACGGCAGCTGGGTGAACGACAACGGTCGCTGGTGGGAGAACAACCCCGACCTCGTCACCGCCTACAGCGTCCTGGCTCTGGAGGTGTTGATCGGGTAAGGAGGAAGGAAATGAGAAGACTGCTCTGTTTGAGGACAATCATAGTCGCGATCTGCGGAGCGCCGCTGCTTCTGGCAAATGCCTCACAAGCCCTGATTACAGAATATTTGCCTGAACGACTATTGAACCCTGCATAAGTAATGTTTTATTTGAGGCGTAATGAAAGGGGACTGTGTCGGAGAAAGGATCGGAGCAGCAGGTGCGTTCTCTGGAGGGAACGGCCGTGGTGTCTCGTAGCCCCAGCGATGGCGTCGATTCGGTCGGGAAACCGGCCGCCTTGGCCCCTTCAATAACACTTTCTCCAGCCGAACCTTGGCCTTGTCGTCCAGCTTCGGTGGACGTCCCGGCGCCGGCCGAGCCTCAATGCCTGGTTCTCCCTCACGACGATAAGCTGCCTTCCACCGACACACGCTGCGCCGCTCAACCCCCAGTCGCCGCGCCACTTCTACCGGCTGGTACCCCTGCTCCAATAGTCGGATCGCACGCTTGCGCCAATCCGCCAATTGCTCTGGTAACGCACGTACGGAATCGTAATCTCCGACGGTATAGAGAGTAAATACTCCAGTTCAGCGATGGCGCTATCATACTAACCCGTCATCAGCAATGTGATGAGCAGATTGTGTAAGCGCACGTGCCCTAGTCAGAGTGACAACCGGTATGGCCCTCACCTCGGAAGGACGGATCGTCGCACGGGTTGTGTCCGCTTTCCAGTTCATTCTGTAGAAAGGCACGTACAGCCTCCTCCGGTGGAACAGACGAGACACCGTTGACGACGTGAACACCGTTTTCCTCAAAGAGTTTCACGGCCCGACGACCGATACCGCCGGTGATAATATGCGTGCATTTCATCTTGCTCAGCCAGGCGGGGAACACGCCTCGCTCATGCGGTGGCGGTATAACGGTTTCTATTTCCCTGATTGTCTTGCTTTGGGGGTCAATGTCTATAATTGTGAATAGCTGACAACGTCCAAAATGGGGACATAGTAAACCGCGTTCTGTCGGCACGGCAATTCTCATAGTACATTCCTCTCATTTATGTTCTTCATACCACGAACTTACGTTCAGATGCATCGGTTGTTTTTTGCATATCCGCACACACATTGTACCATAGTCTGCGGATGATACGGGTTTGTTCATCAGACGCGAGACGGAGATAGGGCTTTCCACGAACTTGGGCGTCCGTAAAGGTCGGATCAAAAGGTATGCTACCGTGCACCGGTATATGCTGTTGGTCGGCATACTGTACTATAGATTCGGTCAGTTGCGAGCTCAGGTCGAACTTGTTAACGCAGATACCCGCTGGTATCTCAAAGTGCTGAGCCAGTTGGGCGAGGCGTTCCATATCGTGGAATGCAGAGATCGAGGGTTCAGTGACAATCAGCACATAGCTGGCGTTGGAAAGAGACGCAATGACCGGACAGCCTATCCCCGGCGGACCGTCGATTATGATCGTGGACCGGCCGCTTGCTTCGGCAATACGACGGGCCTGCTCCCGCAGTAGGGACACCAATTTGCCCGAATTGGCTTGGGCTATACCGAGACGCGCATGCAAAAAGGGACCGCGACACGATTCCGACAGAAACCACTGCCCGCTAATCACTGAATCGAACTCTATAGCGTTCTCCGGACACAGGTGAACACACAGCCCACAGCCTTCGCATGCCAGCGGCTTAATCCAAAATCGTTCCCCGGTCACTGAGCGGTTGTCGGCAGTCTTCTGTATGGCGCCGAACCGGCATTTGTCGAAGCATATACCGCAGCCAGTGCATTTGTCGGGGACGATGGTCGCCCGGTGAGAACCTGAAAAATCGTGCTCTTCAAGCGTATTGTGGTCAACAATAAGGTGCAGGTTGGCGGCATCGACATCACAATCGACTAAAACGAGATCGCGCGCCAGTGCGGCCAAACAACCGACCAGGCTGGTTTTTCCGGTACCACCTTTACCGCTTAAGACTACCAGTTCTGTCATCGTTAACCAGTCCTTCAATTTTTGCATAGAGCTCGGTCAGGTCGTGTCTGAGTTCCGGATTCGTATCTACCAGCAAGTGACCGGTGGCGTAGGTTTCGGCGAGCCTGCGATCGAACGGCAGCTCGTACACAACAGGTACCTGCTCATCCACACAGTACTGTTTCACGGCTCCGTTGCCGGTATCTGCCCGATTTATGAAAACACCGAATGGGAGTTGAAGACAGCGGACCATCTCAACCGCCAGCTTGAGATCGTGGTAGCCGAAAGGTGTGGGTTCAGTAACCAGGATAACGAAATCGACATTCCTGACAGCTTCAATAACCGGACATGAGGTTCCGGGAGGGGAGTCGAAGATAATGACTTCTGTCTCGGGCGCCTCCTTCTTGACTCTCGCGATCACGGGTGGGGATATGGCCTCGCCAACGTTAAGATTGCCACCGAGGCAGTGCAGGTGGCCGACTTTGCCGCGGCGAATGAAGCCAATCGAACGCGAGGACTCGCTGATGGCATGTTCAGGGCACAATTCCACACAGGCGCCGCAACTATGACACATGGCTGGAAAAACGAGGACTCTCGACTCCAATACGGCTATTGCGTTGAATCGACAGACATCGCTGCAAACACCGCAGAGGGTGCATGAGCTCTCATCAATAATGGGCACGCAGACCGAAACATCGACTCGCTCTTCCTCTTCCGGCGTCAGGAACAGATGACCATTGGGCTCTTCGACATCACAGTCGACATAACTGACCGATTCACCTCCGAGGGCAAGTGCTTGTGACAAATTGGTGGCGATTGTGGTCTTCCCGGTACCTCCTTTGCCGCTGGCAATCGCAATGCGCACGTCCGCTCACCCGTCTCGAATATCACCTGGGGTTCATGCGAGCGCCGCATTCAGGACAGGTATGTTCGGTACAGGGGATACCCCGTTCATGTGGCAGCATGTGGCCGCATTCAGGACAGACACACTCCTCAGGAGCGGCGCTGTCTCTTCGGCGTCCTCGGCCGCTGCCTTGGCCACGTCCTTGTCCCCGACCTTGTCCGCGTCCTTGACCCTGGCCCTGTCCACCGCCTGGTCCTTGTCCCCGACCGCCGCCCTGACCTTGACCTCCACGCCTTCCGCGTCCCTGTCCGGTCTTTTTCCCGTTGGATACGTTCATAAGCGAGCCCTATGCTTCCTTCCGTTTTTCAAGTTCAGCTATTTGCCTGCTGATGTCTTTGAGTGCCCCTTCGAGACGAATCGATTCGGCTCTAAGGTACTCCAGTTCATCTTCCCGGGTTGATCTTGAAGCTGCCCTGGACTGAGGCGACGTCTCCGGAACGTCGATGTAGCCCCGATTCCATGCCCAGCCGGGCACTCCAGTATCGAAATAACGGTGACGCCATCCGCGTCCGTACCCTCCTCCGCCTCCGATTCCTCGTCCGTATCCGGCGCCCATGCCACGGCCGCCTCTGCTGTTCGCAAAACCCGGCCGGTTGCTTCCGCGGCAGTAGCCCATGCCACGGCCGCTAAGCGGTCCCTCTCCAAACGGGCCGGTCTTGTCTCCTCCCGGCATGATGGTACTCCTTTCTATTTCATACCGACCATAGCGGTAAGAAATCAGTTGTTCGTTGATGTCTCGTCTCTAACTACTTTGGCCTCAACAACGTCACTTATGTCCACAGCCTTTCGCTGTTCTCGGAGAGCAAGGAGTTGTCTGCGTCCAAAGCTCAGGGTTTTCTTGATTATGCTGTCCGGCTGCCGAAGGTCGTTCACGACTGCCGCCACCACCGCTGTGGCCAATGAACCTTTGGATACGTTCCCGAGAAACCGGGAACGACTGCCCCGCTTTCGTTGCCTCCTTTGTTCGCCATTCTTCTGCATGGGCTGTTCCTCCTGTTAACCCTACCGATTCATTATCCACTGTGGCCCCGGTTGGTCGGGCCATCAAGCACCTCGGAAGAACCGGTCGTCACCATCGTTATCGCGTCCCGTACTGATCCGTCCGCCCAGGCCGTCATTTGAATTCTCGCGGCCCGCAACACCTCGTAGGCCTTGGGACCGATTTTTCCCGAGACTACAGCCTGCACATTCTGCCGGACCACAAGTTGCGCAGCCTGAATACCGGCGCCATGCGCCGCATCAGCATTTTCAGCATTGGACAAAGTTTCAGATACATCGCCGTCGGTGTCGTAAACGATGAAATAGGGCGCCCTCCCAAACTGGCGCGCCACCGGATCAGTTAGTTCTTTGCCTTCAGATGCCACTGCAATTCTCATTTTGTCTCCCAGTATTGGTTGTGATCGTATGCCGGTATCTCAACTTCTCAAACATGGGCCTGCATTCGCGAAACTGAGCAGTTCTCCATCGGTAGCAAGGGACCGAATCCGGTTCATACGGCAAGCTGAGTTCTTTCTGTCTCACAAAAGGGATATTGCAATTAGCGCGCCAATGAGATCTCGAGAATACCGCGTTGTTCTGCAATAACTTAGAGATCAAAGGACTTCTTGACAAACCACCAAAGTGCTCTATATTGAAATAGTATCATTCAAAATGAAAGGTATGTGATGCGTGCCGAAGATATAGAGTTTCTCGAGCTAATAGACATTGACGAAGGAAACATAAACATTGGTGGCCGCAGGTTAGTCTTACACTCAGTGCATGCCTTCAGTCAATTCCGCAAGGACATTGTGGATATGCTTGGTTGGGAACATGCGCGGCGGCTCCTCACCAGGTTTGGGTTCTTCTGGGGCCAGACCGATGCGTCTGCCCTGCAAAGGCTCTTTCATTGGCCATGTGAAGAAGAGTGGATTAAGGCAGGTATGCGACTGCACACGCTTGAAGGTGTAGACAAAGCGACCATTTCGGAGTTTCAGTTTGAGAGAGACGAGAGCAAGTTCCACATGGTGTGCACCTGGCATAGATCGGTCGAAGCCGAGGGATATCTGATGGAACTCGGGCCGAGCGACCATGCCGTATGTTGGGAACTGTTGGGCTATGTCTGTGGCTTCGCTTCATATGCTACCGGCAAGAGTATTTACTTCATCGAACGGTTCTGTCAGGGTAAGCGGGACCATTTTTGTGAAGTGGAGGGTAAGGACCTTGACTCCTGGGGCGATGAGATCAAACCGCATCTGGAGTTCTTCGAAGCGGAAGACATCAAAGGCACGGTTCAACGCCTGACCAAGAGTTTGCGTGAAAAAACCAACGCCCTCAAGAGACACAAACAAGAACTGAGCATGTTGAGACACAAGACTGTTCCTTACCTGGTGGAGGGGCGCAGCAAAGTGATCAAAAACGTCCTGGATCTATCGAGCCGGATAGCACAGTTTGATTCTTCGGTGCTCCTTACCGGTGAGACCGGGGTCGGTAAGGAAGTTCTGGCCAGGTATATCCACGACTGTTCTCATCGATCCAAAGGTCCCTTTGTGGCGGTCAATTGCGGCGCTCTTCCCGAGACCCTGCTTGAGAGCGAACTGTTTGGGCACAAGTCCGGGAGCTTCACGGGCGCGGTACGGAACCGAGCCGGCCTGTTTGAAGAAGCCGCGAAAGGGACTATCTTCCTGGATGAAATAGGTGACATCAGTCAAGCCGTGCAACTGAAGATTCTCCGAGTCTTACAGGAAAAGGAAGTCCTCAGAATCGGGGAAAACAAACCCAGAAAGATCGATGTACGTGTCATAGCCGCTACCAACAAAAACCTCAATGAGGAAGTATCAAAGGGGAGCTTCAGAGAGGATCTGCTATACCGGTTGCGGGTGATTGAAATCGAAATGCCTGCACTGCGCATCAGGAAGGATGACATCCTGCCCCTGGCTCGATTTCTTGTCAACCGGATTGCGCAACGATTGGGTATGCGCACGATGCGACTGGATGCCACGTGCGCTGACTATCTGCTGGAATACCACTGGCCGGGGAATGTCAGGGAGCTCGAGAACGCTCTGGAGAGAGCGGCAGTTATTTCTACTGACGGTGTCATTCTGCCGGAACATCTGCCTTCTCAGGTCAAGGAGCCGCAGATCACCGACCAGGACGCTGTCGGCGATGCTGGTTATTCCTTGAAGCAGGTCGAACAAGCACATATCCGGAAAGTGCTTGACTTCACTAACGGAAACCGGACGCAGGCCGCCAAACTACTCGGCATCGGTCAGGCAACTCTGTGGCGGAAGCTGAAAGCCATGGAGGCCGAGTGATAATTAGTGTCCTGTCATATGCGCGGCAGTTTCAAAGCACCTACCCATGTTGACAATGCATTAAGGCGGGATCGTGTTGTCTTGGACATGCTCTTGTCTCTACCGGCACGCAATTTGTTGTTAATCGCCATAAGACCAAAGCAAGTGCCGAGCGCGGCCCGAGCGTACCTGAAGACTATTCTTCCTGCTTTGCCTGGACTATTAACTAGGCATAGCGTCCCCGAAGCCGCTCAGCAGTCATTCAAAGGTGTCCAGGATGTCTGAGCCGGACTCACTGAGCGGCTTCCTCCCCTGACTCAGTCGTGAATGAACGAATGGCGATTCTATTTCATTTTGAAACCCCAGACCTTTCAATCCCCGTTTTTTGAAATAACGAATCCGATCGAATACTGTGTATTCGTTTCGTTTGCAAGGCCTTATCGTGTTTGAGAGTGATTGGCCTGGGGATTGCTGTCATAGAAGACAGATGAAAGAAAGCCTGCGCGATCAAAGAAGCAGGCAACTTAGCACTGTTTTGCAGTGCCAATCGGCCGCGATGCGAAAGGAGGTCAGAGATGGTGACCTTCGGACCCGTTCCATCGAGAAGACTGGGTGAGTCGCTGGGAATTAGTCTGACACCCCACAAGACGTGCAGTTACAATTGTGTTTATTGCCAACTGGGTCGGACCACGGATTTGCGTGTGAAAAGGGAATCCTTCTTCGCTCGAGATGCAATCATGAAGGAAATCGAAGAAAAGTTGTCTTCGAGCAAACCTGACTATCTGACGTTCTCGGGCGACGGTGAACCGACTCTGTCCGGGGATATCGGTTGGATTATTCGGAGATGCAAGGAGCAATGGAATTTCCCCGTGGCCGTGTTGACCAACGGCTCGCTTTTGAACCGGGACGAAGTAATTCAGGACCTATTACAGGCTGACGTTGTGATGCCGTCGCTCGATGCCGGCAGCGCCAAAACCTTCCGCAAAGTGAACCGCCCTCACCGGAGTGTCGTATATGGCGATGTCCTGCAGGGATTGGTAGATTTCAGGCGGGAATATAAAGGTCGATTGTGGCTGGAAGTTATGTTGGTCCGGGGCTTGAACGACCGGGAGAACCATGTCGTTCGTCTCAAAAACAGAATAGCGCAGATTGCTCCCGACCGAACATACGTACTTTGTCCGACCAGACCACCAGCAGAAGAATACGTACAGCCTCCCCGGCCGATCGACTATATCCGGGCATTGAAGCAATTAGGTTCAACGACGCCGATTAAGAAACTGGAATCTGGTCAGGTCAATGTGGCAAAGACCTCGGATGCTCGTCTGGCGATTTTGGACGTAGCCCGCCGCCATCCACTGCGGCGCGGTCAAGCGGGTCGCATTGAAGAATCGCTGCACGCCATAGGCATAGTACAGGATCTGTGTAAATCCGGTGAGTTAATCAAAATCGATTACCAGGGGGAGAGTTTTCTGGTACCCTGGGAATTGCTGAAGGACAAAAAGGATACCACGTTTCATGAACAAGGGGGAAGGTTGTCCTTTAAATAACAGGTGCTGGCATGTCTACAACCTCACACAAAGAACGCCCTCAAGCGCAACAGCAAGAGATCGATGAAAACCTGAGGAATGTCCGCCACCGCATGGTCGTCTTCAGTGGCAAAGGAGGAGTAGGCAAAACTACGATAAGCACCAATCTTTCCTGTGCTTTGCGGGAGAATGGATTTAGTACAGGTCTGCTGGATGCAGACGTTACGGGGCCGAATGTGCCTCATATGCTGGGGTTGAAGGCGACTTTGCGACAGAAAGACGGTATGATCTTGCCGTCCAGCATTCATGGGCTAAAAGTCATTTCCATAGCGAGCGCTATTTCAGATGACGAGCCCGTCATGTGGCGGGGACCGATGAGGTCAAGATTGCTCATGCAGTTTCTTCGGGACGTTCATTGGGATAACCTGGACTACCTGGTTGCGGATCTGCCACCAGGGACGGGGGACGAAGTCATTACAATGGCCGATTACATGAAACCCGACTATGCGCTCATTGTGACAATTCCTCAACCGGTAGCTTTGATGGATTCTGCCCGGGCCATCAACCTGGCCAAAAAGCTGGGCATACCCAATATCGGATTGATTGAAAACATGTTGGGGTTTCAATGTCCCCACTGCCAGGAGTTTGTTGAGCTGTTCGGAACCGGCGGTGGGCGGAAGCAGGCTGCTTTGATGGGTATTCGATACCTTGGCGCACTTCCGTTTGACATGAAGACACGTCAGGCGGGAGAATGCGGGCATCCGGTCTTTCAAGACAGTCAGTCTGCAGCAGCACGCGCTTTTGTCGGCTTCGCAGAAGAGATAACGAAGGCATTGGAAGACCAGACTTCAGGGAAAACAGCGATTTAGCGATTCACAGTGGAGTCTACTCCAGACTGATGCTGGCGATCCCCGCTGTTCCCTGAGAACGAGCCCGAAGAGATCTGTGACACGATCGGCAGTCAGCAAGATGGGGCCGGTTCTGATTGACGGCTTCCTTGTCATGGCACTCGATGCAGTTCCGATGCATGGCTTCCCGGAATGAATTGGCCAATACCAAATCCAGGCTGTCCACAGGCACTGTTGACACGAACATGTCTTCGCGGTGGCATTGCATGCAGTCCTTCGCATTGTGTGCAGTTTCCGGTTGTGCGGCCGGGTGACAGAAGCTGCACGACTTGTTAGCCGGATGCCAACCGGTAAGGTGCTCGGCCCGGGCCACGGCGGTCTGGTGCAGGCCGTGATCAAAGATCTCGGTCGGTTCATTCATTTGACGGTGGCATCGGGAACAGGGAGTGGATCGGTCGTTGGGCAGCGAAATGTGATGACACTTTGAGCATGAAGCCGAGTCCCCCAGCCGTTTCTGATGATCGGCATGGGCGAACACCGTCTCCACCCCTTGATGATCTCCGTCAATCCGAAGTACTGTTCGCTCGGCGTCGACTCCGCTTGCCGGTCGAACGTATTGTTCATCAATTCCGCCACCACAATAAGCCGGATACATCAGTGCAAAGGCAGCCGGGATGATGAATACTGCTAGTAGAGAAACACGTTGCAGACCGTTCGTCAGTACCGTATGCCAAAGCTGTCGCAGGCTGCCTAATGACAAGCGTAGTTGCCCGACCGTAACGGGAGTTCTCGGAGACAAATCGCTGAAAATGGGGAAGTGCTCTCCCATGAAGAAAAAGACCAGCCCCGCGGCAGCCACCACACCCAGACCCACGGACCACTCTACGAGAGACGGGAAGTAGATCACACCGGCATCTCGAAAATAGCCGAAGATACCAACGTCAAGACGATTAAGAGCCAGACCACACGTAGCCGAGAAAGCCGCCAAACCGATACCAGTCGGTGAAAACCTGGTCTGAGGAATACTGATCAACAAGATCGGGATAATTACGGCGAGTAACAGCTCCAGTAGGAACAGCCAACTTTCCCACGTACCGGCAACCAGTAGCCGCCAGTCACCTGTCAGAAATTGAGTGCCCAATTTGACGACCAGAAAGATTCCCAGAATTGAAGCGGCGATGGTGGCAAGTTCTCTAATCGGGGGCATGGCAACACCCTCAGACTCGCGGGAGAATAGGCCCGACGCGTTGCCGTTGAGAACATTGGTTATGGAAATTCGGCGGTGGCCGGCGTTACCGAACACCGGAGCCGGATCATACCAGCGAGCCCAGAGGATCTTGGCCAGTACTACCACCATCAGGCCCCCGCCCATAGCCGACAGGATGAACAGCAGCGGCAGCCAGGGCGTGTACCAGAGAGGATGCAGCCGGATAGGTGTCACCAGGAACAACGAACCCAGCGAGGAGTGGTGCAGCGTGGAGAGGGATATGCCGATGACCACGACAGCAAAGGCCACTCGGTGAAGAATGCGACTTATCTTCTCCGCTCGAAACTTCTCAAAAATGGTCGGCGCCAACTCGATTGCCGTAACCGTAAAGTACAGCATCACGCACCAGAAAACCTCAAATAGAAATGAGTTGATATTCCACATGAAAATGGGATGCCAGAACCGATGCGGCAGACCGATGTCGAACAGAAGTGCCAGACAGGAACAACCATAACCGAGGAATGCAATCAAAATGGCCGGTTTCATGAACGGCCTGAAGCGTTCCAACCTTAGTACATAGACTAAGAAGCCGACAGTGAAGCCACTGGTGGAAAGAGCCACGCCACCGACCATGTTGAGGACCTTCCAAAGCCCCCAGGGAACCGCGTCAGACAGATTCGTCGTTGCACCCAGGCCAAACCAGAGTCGGAACAGACCGCCGACCATTCCGGCCAAAGCCACTGCCCACAACAGATCTTTGATCACTCTCGGCTGACTAGTCATGGTTTTCTCCCGGTTTACGCCGATTCTTCTCCTCTTCTTGTGGTAGAGCGGCAAGTTCATTGCGCCGTCTGACAATCCAGTTCAGCCCGATGAGTCCCACCGCCACCCCCATTCCGATAAACGGCGTCTTATGCACCAGTGGCTCCGTCAGCGAAGGAATCGGCTCGGCTCCGGATGCCGGCCAGCCCAGTGCCGAAAGGTCAACGTCGGAGATGTACATCACGGAAGTGCCGCCGAACTCATGTTCCCCCCAGATGTGGTTGACGTAGCGGCCCGGATTATCTCTGATTAACATTCGGGCACGCTGGAGCAATTGGCGACGGCCACCGAATTCCAGTGCCTTCTCCGGACACGCCTCCACGCAGGCGGGTTGCTTGTTCTGAGCCAGGCGGTCAACGCACATATCGCATTTGACCATGAACGGAACGGTCTTATCCCATTCATACCGAGGGATATGGAATGGACAAGCCAGCATGCAGTATCTGCAGCCAATGCATTTCTCCCGGTCGTAAATGACCGGTCCGGTCCGGTCTTTGGTTAAACCACCCACCAGGCAGGCCGAAACACAACTCGGCTCGAGACAATGCATGCAGCTTTTGCGGGCGAACCGTCCGTCATCTACTTTTAATACGGTAGATAGACGGTGAACGGAAAGACCATCAGCTACGACGGCTCGGTCCCGCTCAGCCGCCCAGGGATCAATCCCCCGCTGTTTCGTGCATGCCGCCACGCATTTTTCGCACGCCGTGCACTTAGTAACATCCACCAAAATGCCGTAGGTCATACACGTGCCTCCTCGCCATAGAGAACTTCAGCCACCTTATCGCCGGCACCGGGCCGGAGTTGCCAGTGGATGCCGGAAATACGGTCGATGAAGAAGAGCACCACATGAGCCAGCTTCGTGAATGGAATCAACACGAACAGCAGTTCCGCACTCAGCAAATGGGTAAGCATCATGACATCCCAGGGAAACGGGTTGTAGCTGGGGTGCATCGCCATAAAACCACTCGCAAACGGCACAAAGATTACTACCAACAATATGAAGTCCGAACGTTTACTCATGGACCGCATGCGATAGGAAAACAATCTGAAGCCGAAAAGAACAACTATGCAGGCGATGGTGAACAGGGTCAAGGCGTCGGCCAAACCCTGACCTATTTGAGGTAAGTTGACACCCAGCCAATTCTCCCACAACACGATATGGTCGACCAGAAAGAGAGGTACAACGAGAATCCCGATGTGAAAGAGAAACGACACGGTGGAGAAGACTTTGGTCCCGGGAATGAGGTGTTTGACCGGGACTATCCAGGTGGCCGCCTCCTTAAGGATTTTTCGCCAGGGTGCGTTCCGGAGACGGCGCCCCTTACCGGTCACCAGCGAGTACACCTGAATGGCGATGAGACGTGCCAGACCCAGAATCATGATTAAAAAGGTCACTGCGAAAAGGGGACCTTTGGCAAATGCTATCCATTCCTCCATAGACTATATCAACTCCTCGTTGGCTGTGTGCATCTCCGGCTTACATTTCCATTAAGGCGGCTTCTTCTTTTCTCTCTTCGGGGCTTTTGCCGCCGGGTATGTGAATGGCTTTTAGAATCAAGTCGTGTAATCCCATCACTTTGCAGGGAATGTCATAATGCTCCACTAGTTCTTTGAGTTGTTTCTTGCAGTTGGCGCAGGGGGCAATGCAAATATCGGCTCCCGTTTGTTTCAGCTGCTCGGCCTTGATTCGACCGGCAATATTCATTCGAAAATCGTGAATCTCGTCTATCGACACGAGCCCGCCGCCGCCTCCGCAACAGTAATTGCCCCGACCGGACGGCTTCATGTCGACGAAATCACGGACGAAAGACTTCAGGATTACACGGGGTTGATCTACGATCCACCCCGAGCGGGCGATATTGCATGGATCGTGGTATGTAACTCTTTCTGTGATGACATTAGGATCGAGCGTGATCTTTCCCGCCTTGATGCACTCTAGTGTATATTCCATGAAATTCGTCACGGGATAGGTCTCTTTCCCGGCAAATACGGGCACAAAATCATGAGCCGACCTGGACGCATGCCCGCATTCCCCGATCAGGATTGACTTTCCGTTCAACCGCGTAACTTCGGCGACCAGCTGCTTGATAATCCGTTCGAGATGCCAGTCGCTGTAGAACAGACCGTAGTTGATGCCGTCGTAATTGCAGGTACCCACTGTCCAGCGCTCCCAATCGCCGGCGGCGTATAAAACGGCCGCATTACCCATAAGAGTATCCGGCTCCAGTAAGTAGTCGCTCACGGCGCAGAAAAAGACGAAGTCACGTCCCTCTTTGTCTACAGGGAACTCAGCTTTGATCCCAAGGCTGTCATCCATTTCCTCCGACAGGAACTCCAGGGTGTTGAGCAACGCCACCTTAGGGATTTTTGATGTATTGTGCGTTTCGCCCTCAAGCTGTTCTCTGACGCTGACCTGGAGAGCTTTCGGGACTATGCCGATCAGACTGAGGATATATCTCCCCAACCGAGTCATCAGCCCATGATCCACCCCCATCGGACACTCGCTGGTACACCGTCGACAGGCCGTGCAACGGTAGAAACAATCGAGCATATCATCGATGATCTCGTCAGTCAATTCGAAACCGTCAGAAAACCGTGACTTGAGCCAGCCGCCGATCGTGAAATAACGTCGATAAGTATCCAGAAGCAGGTTCGTTCGGTAACAGGGAATGTCCCTCGGATCGCCGGTGGTCAGAAAGACGGGGCAGGCAACCGCACAGCGGTTACACTTGGCATTGGATGTACAATAGGAATCGAGCAGCGGTTTGTAATCGCTGTGCTGAACAATGACGGCAAATGCTTCCAGAAACCGTTCAACCCGGTTCTCAGTAACGGGATTCTCAATATAATATGGGAATTGTTGAGTTGCATTTGTCGCGCCGACGGTCTTTGTATTAGAAATCATGTCTCAGTCCACTTTCGATTCACTCGTTTTCTCGTCTTTCATTTCGGAATGGGCAAAAGGCGTACCAGATAAGAGGAGAGCTTGATGTTTCTTCTCGTCAGCTTGCCTGCAAGCGGCTTGAGTTAAGTCGTAAGTTACATGAAATGAAAGTGTTACATACTATGAAGTAAGTTACTTGCGTTCGCTGGACAATGACGTTGACCGAAAGCGGCTATTTCATATTGAAATACAAGATGGCGTAGAGGTTGTAAGTGTTGCAACATATCGTCGCACACTGCGACGCTTTGCAACAGCTATGCGACATGGTCCGGGCTCACCTTTCGGAGACATTGCGAAGTACCGACCAACGAATGTGACGCGGCCCGCAACCGCCAACACGCTGACTTGCAATGGATAAGCGGCGGCACCCTGTTTTCGAAAGCATGCGAGAAAATCCGCCGCCCAAATAGCATGTGTTGCAGATACTACATCGGCAGCGAACGGCACGGAAGTTGCACAAGTATCTATCAGGAGATCTTTGGTATGCGATATGGAATATCAATAGCAGGTGATCGCATCGCTCCAAGATGTAGCTATGCGGAATCGATTCTGGTGGTCGTCTTGAACAGAAACCAGACGAAGAAAGAGAACACTGCCGCACTCTCCTCGGGAAGTCTACTCGATCTCGTCGAGGTCCTGACCAAGAACCGCGTCGACACTCTTATCTGCGGCGGCATTACCCGGGCGGAAAGAGAGTTCCTGAGCGCTCGCGATGTTGACATCGTAGATAATGTAGCCTGTTCAATAGATGAGATTCTGAAGGCTATCCAATCGGGTGAATTGCGTTCCGGACTGGGATTTGCACATAGATCGGTCGAAAGGACACCTGGACAATATCGGGTTCCTGTCAACCCCGATGTTCCTGAAAACCGCATTCTGCAACCTCGTCTACAAGCAGCCGATTCAGACACATTCACGACCCCAATCAACTGTCTCACATGCAACGATCGTGTCTGCTTGCAGGGCCGGAAGTGCGAGTACATTACACCCGGAGTCACAATTCCGGTCAATGATATTGAGGCCATCCACATGTTGGAAGCTGCCCTGGATATCGAGAGTGAGAAAGAGCGAACACTTTGCCGTCTTTCGGAACTAATCTACTTCTGTTTGGAGATGCGTTACACTCACCTGGGGATCCCCTACTGCGTAGATCTGGAGGAGCCGACACGGATCCTGACCCGCGTACTGAGACGGTTTTTTGATGTGAGCCCGGTGTGCTGTAAGGCGGGCGGCATAGTGCATTCCGATCCATACATATCGGATCAAATGATTGTCCATTCGGATCACCACATGAATGTCTCCTGCAACCCAAAGGTCCAGGCACAATTGTTAAATCGCCTTGAAACTGACTTGAATGTACTGGTCGGGCTTTGTGTCGGTGTTGATGCCGTCTTCACTCGCAACAGCGAGGCGCCGGTCACCACTCTCTTTGTCAAAGACAAGTCTCTGGCCAATAATCCGATAGGGGCTCTCTATTCCGACTATTACCTGAAGGAGGCCTCTTTGACATCTGCCGATGATCACTAGGCAATGCGGAAGAAGAAATATGAACGGACGAAGTTGTGATATGTCATTAGAAGGAGGTAAAGATGGCCATACCCACTGTAAACGCCATTGGCTTTTGTGCCCATTATTCAAAACAAGGCGACTGGGCTTTTGACTACGCCCTGGAGTTGTCCAGATTACACGGCGTCAGGCTCAACGTCTTTCACTTTTTGACAGATCCGTATGATCCGCATAGAAAGCTGTCTGACGATATGTCTCCAGCGCAAAGGGCACAACTGGCGGTTGAGCGAGAGAAAGAGTTGCGCCTGTATTACGATCAACGGGCGGGAGACTACCTGGACGTCGGCTTTCGACTCTGTGAACACGCGGAATGGGTTGAGCTGCACCGATGTCTTATAGTCCGGGAGTTTCAGGTGCTGGTGTTGGGCTACCCCTCACCCGGTGTACTTTTCGGTACCCGCCCCATTGAGGAATTCGCCGACGCATTTATTTGCCCGGTTGTCCTGGTCGGTCCTGATGACCCGAAACAGATCCGCCTGAACAGCCGCGCCAGGCTCATTGTCAGCAAACTGGGCCTGGGAGAAAGCGGCTGGTCGATGGTCCAGGGCTCACATGCCTGATGGCGGGCATTGGGAAAATGATGCACAAGGTCTACAGGTAGCTCGCTCTATTCTGCTCGCAGGAGTACCACGGCGTGCGTATATATAAAGAGGACCTGGCGGTCCCGGGGTGTGCTTTATGGAAGAAGAACTGAGCCGACTGATATTCGACAGCATCAGTGACGGTGTCTTCACGGTAAATCGCAACTGCGCCATCACATCGTTCAACAAAGCGGCTGAACGAATCACCGGGTTCCAGGCCTCGGAAGCCGTCGGCAAGTTTTGTTTCGATGTCTTCCGTACAGAAGTCTGCCACCGCCAATGCGCCCTGAAGGACACTCTGAAGCATCATAATCCGGTGGAGAACGCCCGGGTCACGATTGTTACCCGGGATGGTCGTGAATTGCCCATTCAGGTTACTACTACCATGCTGAAGGACGACCGGGGAGAACTCATTGGAGCAGTGGAGTTCTTCCGCGATGTCTCCGAGCTGGAACATCTGAGAAAACGACTGGAGCAAAAACGTGTCCTGGAAGATATCGTGAGCGTTAACCCGGAGATGCACGAACTGATTAATTTATTGCCGGACGTGGCGGCCTCAGAATGTAATGTCCTTATCCAGGGTCCTAGTGGCTCCGGCAAGGAGTTATTCGCGCAGATCATCCACAATCTTAGCCCGCGACGTTATGGACCATATATCAAACTGAACTGCGCCGCCCTGCCGGTGAACCTGCTCGAATCGGAACTGTTCGGCTACGAAAAGGGTGCGTTTACCGACGCTAAACGAGACAAACCGGGACAATTCGGTTTGGCCAATTCGGGCACGCTGCTTCTGGACGAGATAAGCGAAATGGATGTCTCGCTTCAGGTGAAGCTGCTCCGCGTACTTAACAACGGTGAGTATCGTCCGCTTGGGTCGGCTAAGACGCTGCACACAAACGCGCGCATCATCTCCGCCACCAACGCCGACCTGGATGAAGGAATCCGTGAAGGTCGTTTTCGGCGAGATTTGTATTATCGGGTTAATGTTGTGAGTATCAAGATTCCCGCTTTGAATGAGCGGCCGGAGGATATTCCCCTGCTGGCTGACCACTTTCTTACTCTTTTCCGCAAGAAGAGCGACAAGTCTATTAAGCGTATATCTCCTGAAGCCGTGAGCGTTCTGAGACGCCACCCACTCCCGGGTAATGTCCGCGAGCTCGAAAACGCTATTGAACATGCCTTCGTCATGTGCCATGGGCAGGAGATCAAAGTCGAGCACTTGCCTCCACACATCAGTTCGCAAGCTTACCCCCAAAGCAATTCCGCGAAAGCGAAGGTCGGCGAGAAAGAGACCATCCTCCAGACTCTGAGGAGATACAACGGCAACCGTTCCCAGGCGGCTATAGAGTTGGGCATGCATCGGTCGACCCTCTGGCGCAAGATGAAAACCCTCGGTATCTCGAATTGACCCTGAACCGGGTCCCTGGAACTATCCACTCGTCATACTGTGTTCGCCGTCAATAATGATAGCTGTCAGGTTGGAGTTGTTTCGGACAATGAGTGCTCCGGCAGCTTTGGAATTACCAAGGAACTCAACCGAGTTCTCGAACATCGGTTGAAGGGCACGGATAAGGCAAAGCCGAAGTCGGTAATTATCCTTGTCAGGGACAGAGGCTGGCGCCGTCTAACGCCACTGCACCCTTTGACAGCAAAACGTCCTGAAACTGTTAACTGATTGTTATATAAAGTGCCATGCGTGCAACCTTTTACCGTTCAAAACGTTGCACAATGGACTTGGATGGATTCCGGGATTCGCAAGTTGATTGATAACAAGAAGAAATTCGGCTCGCTGTCAGTCGGTGACGCTTCTCGGATAACCGATAGGCTCAAGGAGCGTCCGAAGAAGGGAAAGTAGCCTGGGTTTACTGTTTGTCGGTCAATAGAGACGGGCAGCATTTGCGGCTGCCCTTCAATCCTGCAATAGTGAGACGCATTTGGTTCGTATCGAGGTTCACCGAGCAATTACCATTCCCGGACCGCAAACTGTATCTTAGATTCCAGCACTACATGTCCGGATATTTTGAAGACGTGAAGTTCACTATTTTCGTAAGTACTTTCCTGGTAATTGATTTCGATGTGTCCCATATTGCACCGGGCCAATTGGCTGGCCGTGTAATGCCTACTCTGTACAGGGCCAGTTGCCGGCACTGCTTTGAAATAGAAACGCAACCAACTCTGAAATGTCCGTAACATCGATTGTGTTATCACATTTCATGTCCCCCAGAAGCTGGGTAACGGTCGGGGCCGGACCACCCTTGAATAAATAGTCGACAAGATACGTCAGGTCCGAAACGTCGATTTGTCGTGAGTTGTTGCAGTCTCCACGACTCCAGGCCAATACCAGTCTGTAGGCATCCAGACATCCGTATCCGTAATACTCGTCCGGAGGCGAAATATGCCCCCACAGAAGGTCTTCTCTGGCCGTGGCGCGTACGGATAGAATCATTTCCTGGACACTAATTTCCAGAGCCGATGAAAGAACCAGAGCCACAGCCCCGGAAACCAGGGGTGCTGCGAATGAAGTCCCACTCCATGTGCCCCAATCGTACGCGCCGGCGAGCGCGCTGTACAAATCGGCTCCCGGAGCACAAACATCGATATAGTTACCAAAGTTTGAGAAATCAGTAATTTCTTCGAGACTGTCTATTGCCGAGACCGCAATTACTCCGGTATAGGCAGCGGGGTACAGTGGAAGGTTGAAACCGTCATTTCCGACCGACGCTACCAGGACAATGCCGGCCTCGGCCGCGTCCTGCAGGGCCAATTGTAGAAGCAGGTTATTCTCTTCCATGCCGAAGCTCATGTTGATCACTTCAGCGTCGTTCTCAATGGCGTAATAGACAGCATCCACAACATCGAAACTATTGCCAAAACCTTCGGCATCGAATGCTCGTAACGGCATTACCTGAATCTCGGGAGCCGCCAGCACCAGCAAACCAGTGACGAAGGTGCCGTGGCCGTAGACGCTGACACTGTCTCCTGGTTCTTCACTCGGATCGTTATCATCCCTTACGAAGTCGTATCCGGCGACGAAGTCCGCCGTCGCAAACAAGGGGTGATCGAATTGCAGGCCGTTATCAATAACGGCCACCGTCACGTTGCTGCCTTGTGAAAGTAATGCGGCCGAATCCAGAGAGACCGTTTGCAGACTCCTCTGATGATAGAACGAAGAGGGACTCTCTCCCTCCAGATGAGGCGGGTTTTCCTGATCCGGAAAGGACTGGCTGATCTGATTCGTTTCCGGTAACCCGAGTATGTGATTGGGCTGAGCAATATCGACATGAGGGTTATTCCGCAGCGCTGCCAGTACGGTGTCGATGGGAAATTCGTCAGGGAACTCGACGAGGAACGTACCGATCTCGATTATACTGTCGATAGCGGTACCCTGAAACCCCTGAATCAGTTCCTGGATGGGTTGTCCGGAGTCGGGTTTTACGATAACCTGACCATTGATTGTCTCGGTGGCGTTGATGCTTGCCGCCTTGCCAAACACGACGATGAATAGCACTAGCGCGAGAGGATACGCTTTACTGAAATAGTCTATTCTCATTGTTGTTCACTCCTGCTCTAGATCCCGATAAGTATGAATGAACCCCAGTAAGCAGGGGTAGCTGTCAGTTGCATGAGTTTATCCACCGCCGCCTCATAGGCAATCGGTACATTGTTGTGAACACGCAGCTCTTTGTAAAACTCAGTCATAAACACCGTGCTCAGTTTGTCGGAGACTGGCCACAGAGACGCCAGCACGAACCGGCTACCGGCCAGATAGAATGCCTTAGCCAGACTGAAAGAGTTACCATAATATAACCCCGGCGCGGCTGTTTGACAACCGGAGAGTGTAACCAAATGAGTCCTGAGGCGATGTCCAAAGAGATCGAACGGGAAAAAGGGGCCGTCATCCATCAGAATCCGTGAAAAAAGCGGGTTCTCCGACGAACGTGATGCATGAGCCGCAATATGAAGGAATCCGGTAGACCGCTCCAGCTCATTCGCCAGCGCGCCCTTGTTGGCCTGTCGGTCGCGATACAGCCCGGCGTTGGGAAAAATACTCTTGATCGCCATGCCTTCCAGGTTAACGGAAGGTAAGACGCCGCTCGATGCTGTAAATACGGCGTTGTGCCTTTTGCCAAAATCCACCTTACGCATTTGGGAGCGGCGAATGGTGTCGGGTGAAGTCGTGATTCGTAACTTGTATTCGCCGGCAAGGTATCGGTTGTTTTTGTCCATCAGAGTGGCATACGGAATCTGAGAGAAGAGACCGTCAACCAGAAAGACGATTTTATTTCCGCCAAGGCCTGGCAGTAGAGGCTCTATAAGCGCTCGATGGGCCTGTCTCAGATAGAAGCCAGAAGCAGTTGCAGTAGAGTCCGAGTCATGCGTATCCTGGATTGCTTTTTCGAAGAGATAATGCAGCTTCCGCACCAGCACCGTCAGATCATCGTATGAAAGACCCGTTGGGACATAGTCAAGGCGTTGCCGGCTGGCAACAAAAGCACCCACTTCTGTATCATTGGTCAAGTAGCTTATTAAGACTTCATCCGACTCGAGTCGATTCTGGCCGATGACAAACGAATCAGAAGGCAACGGTGCTCCTCTCGGAACGGTGCGTCGGTGAGTTCGAATCTGTCGTTCCACCAGCCAGAGTTTCTCCTCGGTTCGCCGATATGTTCGAGCGTCGACCATCTGTCGGAGCGAGCCGGATAGGGAGTCATATTTCTTGAGCAGGGCACGCAATTTGGTTCTCTCTTCCAGCAGCTTCGCCGGGATTTTCGAGATACGTTTTTCACCGGTCGCGGCCTTGTCGTTTAACAAGCGCAGAGCGGATAGATTGTAGACAAAAGCTTCATTCACCCGTTTCAAACGAAGCAAACAATCGACAATTAGGCGGTAAGATGAAACTTTGTCGAGCGCAAAGAAGTATTTAATCTCATCGGGATACAAGTTCGTCAGCATCATCTCGGTCTGCTCGGCTGCTTGCAGCAGGTATTCTAAAGCTTCATCGTATCGACCCTGTCGGTAGCAACCTTTCCCGAGAACGTTGTACAATCCGTACAGCTGATAACTGGCCGGCTTCCTTTGCAGCAATTGGCGACCGAGGTCAGTTGCCGCTGACCAGTCGTCGGTAGAGATGAGACATTCCACGTCAACCAGGTCAGCATCGAGGCCTCTGCGAACGTCCCCACTCTTCCGGAAGTAGTTTCTCGCCTCCCGGGTTGCTTTCATGGCTCTTCCATGACTGCCGCGCCCGAGGTAGATCCTGGCCTTGACCAGCCCCACCATGCCCTGCCAGAGAAGGTTGGTCTCCCGCCGGAACAGCTTTTCAGCCGTGGTAATCTTCCTCAAGGCCGGCGCCATGTCGCCCAGCTTCAGGCGTGCCATCGCATCAAAGTACAGTGCTTTAGCCCGCTCATAGCTCATACCGAGGCGCTTGAACTCCGAGTCAATCTTTTCACAGAGAAGAATGGCAGAACCGAACTGGTTCAAATGCAGATTCAATTCAGCCAGGTCCAATAAGGTAATCGTGGCCGACTTGGTGTCTCCAAGTTCGACAAAGCGGTCATACACGGATTCGAGTGTTGTGATGGCTTCAGTATAATTGTCCTGGAGAAAATGCAGATATGCGAGAGAATAAACGGCCTGGGTTTCGGCAATCTCCATGCCGGCTGCCTTGTACAGACTGGCCGAAGCCGTATAGAGTCGGCGCGCGGTAGAGAATTGATTCAAATTGGCGTGGATATTGGCTCGGTTGTATTCCACAATGGCCAGTGGCACGCCACCCTTCCGGGCAAAGATGTCCCGGGCTTTGTTATAGTATTGCAGAGCCAGCCGGTTATTGTCCATGCGGTGATAAACATTGCCGATATTCGTCAGAACCATGGCCGTATCCGCATCGAGCCCCTTTCTTCGAAAATACCGCAGCGAGCGCCGACCAACCCGGATGGCCTCTTGATACTGTCCAAGATACATATGAACGTCCATCAGCCCGCGACCGAGCTTGGCGAGGTTCAGGTAGTCACGATTCCGCTGGTACAGATCAGCCGACCGAGTGTACGCCTTGAGGGCGGCAGAGTAGTTGCCCATCCAGTGATTGACTCGGCCCTCCATAGCCAGCAAACGGGGTTCGAACTCCTCCGGAAGGTACCGTCCGCGTTTTCTGATCGCTTTCACTAATCGGTCGGCTTCATGTAAGTTCGTCCGCAGCAGACGATTGACCGACGTATCGATCTCCTGCACGAACCGCGAAACATCGCCTTCGTATTCGTCCTTAATGAACCGCTGCGCTGTCGACCGGCTGTTCAATCTCTGTATGTCGGACAAACGAATCACAGCGTTACTTCAATAATACCCTTCGTTAGACTTCCTCCCGTGAGGGTCAATTTGTAGCTGTCGACCGGGACGCGCTCAAACCGAAAGAGGCCGAACGGATCGGTCCGGCATGTGAGCTTCTTAGCGTTCCTCGCTAGCTGGATTTCATATTCTATGTTATCAGGTCCACCGGCTACCTGCCCTATTATTTCGTACGAGTCCGGAGATATCGGATACAACGAGAGGTGCAAGTCCAGCTCGCCCACGTGGTATTTCAGCCGACGCGTGTCCATTTTTGCCGGCCGGATGCCTTCGGGAAGAGGGAGCAGTTTGGAATCAAACACGACCACACCTCGATGATTGCCACGTTTCGACCGTGTCCGCCGGAAATCGTGAAAGATTTGGTCCGCAATGGACTGAGCCGCCCGTGAGTCATCGACCAGGTTGAGATCGGCCTGGCTTTCCTCAAGGGCGTTCACCAGCGACAACAGTCGGACCAGCTCGGAGTCTGTCTCCAATTCAGACTTGAGCTTTTGCCGCTCTTTGGCAGACAATTCCCCACGCACGTACTGGATTAGTTTTTCCACTTTATCTTTTTGATTTTTCATACACATCTCTCACTTGTCAATACTGACGATGAATCTCCGGCCTTTCGTTTATTCAAACTCAAACCCTTCCTTTTCCAGAATCCTTTTCAGCTTGGCCAGAATCCTGGCCCGAGTCGGCCCGACAGAGCCCACCGGCATTCCGAGCAAATCCGAGGCGGCTTCGTAGTCCGGCTTGCGACTGTCAAAGAACAGAATCCGCAGCAACTGATAGTCCCGCTGCGGCAGTTTGAACATGGCCCTTGAGAGCGTCTCCCTTCTCTTCGACTGCTCATAGGTCTTGTCAGGCCCGGGATAAACGCTATCTGTCTTTAGTCTGAGTTCGGTGTCAACAATGTACTCAAAAAGCTTCTCTCGACGATTAACCGAGTATATCTCTCGACGGGTGGTGGTACCGACATAGGCTAACAGCTTGTCCGGCGATCGCAGCTTGTCCAGGTTAACGAGCAGCAGGTAGATGACCTGTCCGAATACATCAAAGCTTTCTTCACGTGAGAGTTTCATGGTCTTACATATTGATAGTATAACCGGCGTTATCCGCCTGACCAACTGGCTCCAGGCGGCTTCATCTCCTGCCCGGCAGCGTTTCACGAGCTGTGCAATCTCGGCATCCGACGGTCTAGTCATGGGAATGTCATCAGATAGCGCGCATTCGCCACCATTTCTGTCTACGGTGCCTCTTCAGTCAGCTTAACTAATCTCGTCGCCGCTCGTTTCACGCGACAATCCCCCTACGGGCAAACCGCCGGAGGCGGACCGCCTCGAAAAAGGAAGTCAACCAGATACGACAGGTCGGCCACGTCAATGGTTCCACCAGGACCGGATTGTCCATCGATATTCCCTTCATCCGCACACGGTGGCGGCGGACCGCTTCGGAAAAGGAAGTCAACCAGATACGCCAGGTCGGCCACATCAATTTCTCCTCCCGGCCCCAATTGTCCGTCGACGTTCCCGCGTTTGTCGTCACCGTTGCAGCAGGATGTCGTATCATTGACGGTTATGGCCACCAGTTCGGAATCAGCCAGCTCTCCATCATTCGCTATGAACCATACCTCATGAATCCCCGTGTCCGCCAGCGCCGGAGTCCATTCGAATCCCCCCGTACCGTCGAGGCTGTCGGTGAATGAAGCTCCCGAGGGAAGGCTGGAAGCCGAGACTTCAAGCATCGGTATTGTGCCGTCCGGATCACTAGCCGAGACCACGAACGCCAGCAGATCCAGAGCTCGTACGGATTTAGGGCCGATTGGATCAAGCACAGGCGCACTGTTGGGGGCATCAATGACGTTCTGGTAAAGATGGACTCGGCCGGTGAAGCTACTGTACGCCGTTGCACCGGCGGCGATTACGTAAGTGTGGGCGGAGCCGTACCAGCTCCATTGGCCCACCGCTTCCCCCAACTCTTCGGCGGTACTCGAACCACCTATGGTCGTGTCGACCTGCACCGCGGCGCCGCCGCTAAACGTAATCATCCCCCCCATATCGCTGCCGCTGCCATCATAGCCCGGCATTCCGGCCAGCATATCGTCAAATCCATCCTCATTTACGTCAACTCCGGAAGCCACGTCGTATCCCAGAAAGTCGTCTGATGCTTGCCCCAGTGTATAGCTGAAGTCGGCGGCCACGTCAATCCCTGGCCCGCCGTGAAACAGGTATACGTGGCCGGCTGCGAAAC
Organism: uncultured Ignavibacteriales bacterium; assembly: GCA_964557855.1. Lineage (GTDB taxonomy): Bacteria > Zixibacteria > MSB-5A5 > GN15 > FEB-12 > JAJRZL01. The sequence continues at coordinate 27,054 of CAZLBP010000027.1, forward strand.
CACTGACTGTAAATCCGTCTGTACCCATGAAAATATCATCGAACAGATCGTCATTGATGCGACCTGTTGACAAGCTCCAGCCGAACTTATTACCGGCCGAGTCACCGGTGATGCGCAAGTCGGCCAGTGTATCGGGACTTGAGCCTCCATAGAACAGATATATACGTCCTACATTTAGCAGAGCCGCATCATAACTATAAGCGCCGACCGCAACATCGCTGTTAGAATCGCCATTAAAATCGCCGCCGACAACGTCAAATCCAAACCGCTCGCCATCGGCGTCACCGACCAGTTGCCTGTCGGCGACAAAATCGGGAGAATTGCCGCCATAGTAAATGTAGACCTTACCGGCATTGGTGAATAATCCCCAGTCGGCGCGGTAAGCGCCGATCGCTATATCATCAAACGTGTCATTATTGAAATCACCTATACCGGCAACAGATGTACCGAAATAATCGCTTTCGCTCTCTCCTTCGAATATGTGATCAACGGTCGTATCGGGTGACGGGCTCCCATAGTAGAGAAAGACGGCACCGGCACTGGTAGCGGGTGAGTCATAAAACGGTGCTCCGACCAGCAGGTCTTCATACGTATCATTATTGAAATCACCGGCCGAGGCGAGAGAATTGCCGAAAAATGAGCTGGCTACACCGACCAGTTTCAGGTCCGCAACGGTGTCGGCAGCGGGTCCGCCATAATATATGTATACGGTTCCCGATGAGACACCGGCTACGTCGGCTGCCGGGGCCGAGATCACCATGTCCGGATACCCGTCGGCATTGAAATCGACAGTTGTTATTGCTGTCCCAAATTGATCTCCGGACTGCTCACCGTTTATATCCCCCACGAATTCATACGCTTTCACAACCGCTGGTATCAACGCCAATAAAAGTAGTGCTGTCGCTGTCCTGATCATATGAGCCACCTTCGTTTTCAGCAGAAAGCAAGAGACAGAAACTTCCAGATCCATCTCTTGCTTCCTTAAGCGGATTAGGTATGCTAGCTATTCTTCGTTAAACGATCTTATTGTTTAACTCAGAAGTAACTATTTTCTTGCAGCCAATCCTTCCGTTACTTCACCAACGACATCTTCTCGGTATATACTTCTTCGTCGGTAGCTATCCGATAGAAGTAGACACCGCTCCCCAGAGCCTGTCCTTCACTGTTGGTGCCGTTCCAGTCGACCTCATGTGCGCCGGCTCCAAGTGTACCGTCAACCAGGACATCCACTTCCTGACCGAGAATGTTGAAAACGCTGACCTTCACCTGAGATGCCTTTGGCAACTCAAAAGAGATCGTGGTAACCGGGTTAAAGGGATTCGGGTAACTCTTGGCCTTGAACGTATTCTTGTCGGAATCCGCACTCACGCCGCCGATGCCACCGCTCTCAACAACGACAGTCTGGCAGGTAGTAGCCGATGCTTCGCCGGCGGTAGCAGTGATACAAATGGTGTACTCACCCGGCGGAACTGCCGGTGGGACCGGGAAGTGCAGTTCTCTGGAGATAACCTGACCGGCTGCCATCATTACCGGAATAGAAACCAGATCAAAGGTCGTATCCGGCGTCACAAAGGAGAAGTCCAGGTAAACTGTCTCGGCTTCGTCGCCGCAGTTGGTCAATTCAAAATAACCGTCGGCAAAGAAGTCCGGCGGACTGGTTACGACCGTATCCGGCAATTCCAAATCGATTTCAACGCAATCGGTCTCGGATGCCACCTTAAATCCAAAGGTCTTGGACCCCTCCTCCGAAGCCAGACCGGCGCTTTCTATCACGGTCGTGGCGCAATCCGAAGCCTCGGCTGTGCCGGAAACCGCACTCAGGCAAACAGTGACTGAAGTGCCTTCCAGAACCGGCGGAGCAATAACTACGAATTCACGCGAAATAACCTGACCCGCATTCATCGGGATCGGAATGCTGCCGGGTTCAATGACCGTACCGTTAAACTCCAGTGAAACTGCGATATCTACCACAGCGGCTTCATCACCACAATTGACTATTTCAAAATAGCCCGTGGCCATTTCCAGAGGTTCCAGTGTAGCGGGCAGTTCAACATCGACTTCGACGCAGTCATCTGCCCAGGCCAGGGAACCTAAACTGCAAATCAAGGCTGCCAGAAGGAGTGTTTGCAGGGCTTTTCTCATAGATGTACCTCGCTTTGTTTAAGTAATGTTTACGGTTAGCGATTTCTTCTCAAACTGATGTTTAACAAGTCCTTATTTACTAGATAGACTAATGAAACTGCATGCAAATACAAAGAATCTAAAAATCGCTGGAGTTTCTAACTGGTCCAATTGACGACTCCTAATAATATAGTATAACAGAAACTCAGAGAAATTCAAGCTTGGGCCGTTGCACAAATACTGTGCTCCCTATTTCCCCATCAGTGTTTTAAGAACGCAAGACTCTTGCCGCTCCTATTACATGGTGTCGGATACATTATGACGCACAGAATAATGAGGGGACAAGCGCTGTGTGTCGGCTCGTCCCCCCATACGTGCATCAAAGGGGCGTTTTATTTACTATTGCTGCCGTTCAGTTTATTTCAGCAGCATCATCTTCTTCGTATTTGCGAAATCACCGGTTGTCAGACGATAGAAGTAGATACCCGAAGACTGACCCGATGCATCCCAGGTCACCACATGCTGGCCCGCAGCGTACTCGCCGTTAGCCAGAACTTCAACCTGTTGTCCAATAATATTATAGACTTCCAGCGTTACATGGCCGGCAGTCGGCAAGCTGAAAGCTATCTCGGTGGACGGGTTGAACGGATTCGGGTAATTCTGGCTGAGGCCAAAGTTGTCCGGCATCGCGTTTGATGCTGGCTCGGTTTTAGCCACAGGACCACTTTCGCACGCTTGGGTAACAACATTCGCCGCAGCATCATAGATGTTGGTTGCGTGCGTCACGTTGGTCACCGTGAAGCAGATATCCGACCAAGATGAGCGCGAGCGGTCACCCTCAATGAATGCCACACCGTCCGAAGCGGTAAGACCGCTCTTGGTGTCGGTATTCGGGAAGTCGAAGTATCCGTAAACAGTAGCATTGGCCACCGGATTGCCGTTTTGATCCACTATGGTGACGTATGCTTCGCCGTTTAACCACGGACCGCGAGTACGACGTATGACAGTGATAGCTGAGACATGCATCGTATTCTGAGTCGGTGCGGAAACCGTGATGTAATCGACTTTAGTCGCGATATCGGATCCCGCGCAATTACTGGCTGTCAGGGTCACAGTATAAGTGCCGGCACTCGTATATTCATAGCTCGGGTTTTGCGCCGTTGAAGTACCGCCGTCGCCAAAGTCCCATGACCAGGTGTCAGGATTGTTTGCAGAAAGGTCAGTGAAGGTGACGGTAAGAGGTGCGTCTCCGCTGGTCGGTGAGCCGCTGAAGTCAGCAACAGGAGTAGTTTCCGAGCAGGGCGGTTCGGAGACCGTGATGTAATCGACCTTCGTTTCTATGTCGGATCCGGCGCAGTTGGCGGCCGTTAAGGCGACAGTGTAAGTGCCCGCGCTGGTATACTCATAGCTCGGGTTCTGCGCCGTCGATGTACCGACGCCGTCTCCGAAGTCCCATGACCACGAATCAGGGTTATTGGTCGAAAAATCTGTAAAGCTAACCGTAAGTGGCGCATCTCCGCTGGTTGGTGAGCCGCTGAAATCGGCCACCGGGGTGGTCTCGTTGCACTGGGCGCAGTTGGCCGCACTGAGGGCCAGATAAGCGTTGGCAATACCGGAGCCGAGATCGCGGGAATCATTATACGGCGTGGTATTATTCACCACCAAGCTGAACTTGTCAGCGGCTGACAGAGATGAATTACACGATTCAAGCAGCGCCACAACACCAACCACGTGAGGGGCGGACATCGAAGTACCATCGATAACCGCTATATAATGTGCAGCCGGATCCGGGTCATCGGGATTGCGGTAGGTGCTGAGAATTTCGACACCAGGCGCGGCCACATCTACCCAGGAACCGTAGTTACTGAAGGAGGCGCCGTTGCCGGCCTGATCGGTGGCGGCGACATCAAGGCAGTCACCCCGACCGTTCAAATAGTCCGGGCTGCTGGAGCCGCTGTTGCCCGCAGCAACAACGATAACAACATCTCGAGAGAGCAGGAAGTCCGTTGCGGAGCCCAGTCCGCCGGAGTTCGAGGAACCCCAGGAGCAGTTGATGGCTGCTACGTTATGACCGGCGTCAACCAGATCGGCCATGTAGTACATCGCTTCCGCGGCAAAATCCATATGGACGACCCCGGTAGTAATGCCGCGATAAGAGGCATGATAACCAATACGGCAGGGCACGAGGCTAACGCCATTGGCAACGCCACTGGTCGTACCGTCACTATAGCCACCAGCCACGCCAGCTACCATTCGCGCGTTGTTAGTGATAGCGCCGACCGTTCCGGAAACATGGGTTCCGTGACCATCACCGTCATCCGGATCATTGTCCGCTGTTCCGCAGTCCTGATCGATGCAATTCACACCAAATCCGCCTGAAGATGATACGAAATCGTAGCCGATAACATCATCGACATAGCCATTGTTGTCATTGTCTACACCGTCACCGGCAGTTTCTCCCGGATTGATGAAGATGTTACCGCCGGCAAATGGGCTGTCCGGACCCCACTGTGGGCTGTCACCACCCAAGTCTAGATGGAAATAACGGGTCCCGGAATCAAGGATTCCTACTACAACGGTGGCGTCACCCGGGTTGGAATCCCAGGCGAGATCGGCATCGATTCCTTTCGTATCCCAATAGTGCCACTGGTCATACGGGAATTCCGGTGGGGGATTGTCGTAATACGTGTCATTCGGAGTCGCATACATGGAGTGAATACCGATAAGTTCGACACGTTCCACATTGGGATTGCGTTCGAATGCGGCTTTGGCTTCCTGTACCGTACCTTTGCCGATGGTAACCTTGTAATGGCGCGCAAGCGCCTCGCCGCCGGTTTTGCGGTCGGCGCCGGCGAACTGCGGGATCGATCTGGGGACTTCAAACCGCTGCAATAACGGCTCGAACCCGGGATAGTTGGCCAGCGCCTGGGCCGACATACGGTCGCGAGCGTGATCGACCGCCACATTGCTTTTCAGGACTACGATTATCCGTTCGTTGTCCCAACCGAGGAACGACGGCACATCGGTCGGCCGCTCGACACGAACGAATTTGGCGTCAGCCGCACCCGTCGTCAATGCGAGAGCGAGAAAGCAGACTACCGTGATGAATAGTCGCATTTTACCTCCTTCGGTAAATCAAGATAGGGATGATTATGACACGGTCGCTGACCGCGCAACGTTAGGTTACTCAACTGTTTGGCCATGCAAATTCACAATATTGGACAGAAATGGGATTCCGGGCAAAACCAATCCTTATCATGGAAGAGTAATACGGTCCAGTAAAAATACATAAAAATGAGGCGAGTTACATCTTCGGTTTGCCCCTGGGACTAATATCCCGGCATTTTGTGCCCCGGTGGCAATTCAGAGCGATCTCACGGTGACTCGCACAAGGACCCCACCCCGCTTCGGCCCTTGCGCCCAGGCGTATGGCCGGGAACCGCTGCCTCCTTGTTATGGTTGGAAGAATCTATCTCGAAATGAACTTCAGCGAACGGTGGCGGTTAAAGGTGCTAATAGCCGGAAACATCCGGACCTGAGGTAGAGACCGGGCAGAATCGGGAACCGATTCTGCCCATAGACAAAAGATCGGGGAATTGAAATGGCACTAATAGCTCGCCCCAAAAAACGTAAACGAGTCAACATCCGAAAAGACATAAGGAAATACACCTATTTAGGATGCCCAATGACCAATAACCGGTCCCCCTGGTGTTTCCGTATGTGTAAACCGAATGCCGACGGAACCGGATATTGCGGCCGAGTAGCTCCTCATGGATTCAAGAGCCGTATCCAGCAGGGGATAGAGGATTTCAAGAAGAGACATTCCAACTCATCGACCTTGCTTCGACATCAGAAACCGAGCTGTTGCAATGACGATTGACACGCTTTCATAGATGACGGCTGGCCACTTAGACCAGAGTCAAAGAATTTAGGGGCTCCCAGTTGTGAAACCTGTTGTAAGTGGGGCTGCTTGATGAGTCTTGAACTAGAACTCCCCGTGACTGCAGATTAGACGAGCGCGTTCCCATGTTCCAGACTTTTCCAGGGTTTTCAGGTATATACGTTTCCGCACTGCTCTCTCCTTGATGAACCCGCCTTCTGACGCACCGATTTGATGGAAGTTACCTCGAACTCGAACCCAGCGCCTATTTCCCTAATGTCACAAGTCCCTGCACCCCTATTTTCTTCTCAGGAGTTCTATTCGTATGTGTGATTCTCCGCACTTCTGCCAATCACTGCAATAGCGACGACCACCATCACAGGTCCCGGATAGGCATGAAATTGCGAGTGATAGAGATCTTCCAAGTCTCCTGAGACTGGGAATCACGAAGTACGGCCGAATCTCACACCCAACCACGGCTGTGACAGCATTGAGCGATGCGGTCAACAGCAATCATCTGGCTCGCATCGCGTAAAGAAAGGCCCTTTTTTTCAGCGACCCGGTGAGCATCGAGAAAAGCACTGGTCAATTTCATATCCAGGCGTCCCATGACGTCGTCATGTTCCCAGAAGTAGTTCATATTGCCCTGCACCTGCTCGAAATAGCTGCACATAATGCCGCCGGCATTGGCCAGGCAATCAGGGATAATGAAAACCTCTTTGTTTCCCAGCGCTTCATCAGCTTCCGGTGTAATTGGACCGTTAGCTCCTTCGGCGATTATCCTGACTTGCGGACTGATCCGTCCCACATTTTCCTCAGAGATCAGATTCTCGAAAGCGGCCGGAATCAGGATATCTACGTCCTCTTCCAGCCAGGCTGCGTCCGGAAGTACTTCGTAATTCAAGTCCTCGGCTTTGTTCCGATCGATCTCACCGAAAATATCCGTGATGGGGAGCAATTCGACCGGATCGATACCGGCTTTTTTGCGATAGGTGTAGGCCATTTGATCATGCTGGTTCCAGCAGGCGACACTGATAACCGTGCCGCCGATCTGATGGTAGAGGCGAACCGCATTTTGTCCGACCGTACCGAATCCCTGAACGCTTGCAGTGGTCTCTTCCGGCTTCAGCCCAAGAATCCGCATCGCTTCTCTCAAGGCAAAGACCACACCGAATCCCGGTGCTTCCGTGCGGCCGGGAGAGCCCCCCAGCATAGTCGGTTTGCCGGTTATGACTCCGGGAGCTTTGGCTCCGGTCACGGCCTCATATTCATCCAGCATCCACAAGATGTGTTGCGATGTGGTCATGATGTCCGGCGCCGGGATATCGATGAACGGACTGATGTTCCGCGACATTTGCCGGATCCATCCCCGGCATATCTGTTCCTGTTCACGTGAACTCAGATTGTGCGGGTCACATATCACGCAGCCGCTGGCGCCGCCCAACGGGATATCCACAGCGGCGCATTTCCACGTCATCATCATAGCCAGAGCACGGATAGCGTCCGCCGATGCCTGCGGATGGAAACGGATGCCTCCGGCGCAGGGACCACGAGCATCGTTATGGTGAATTCGATAGCCGTGGAAGATGTCCAAAGATCCGTCGTCCATCTTTACCGGAATGCTTATCTTGAATTCTCGGAGCGGATGACTGAGCAGTTTCGTGGTGGCCTGATCGAGGCCAAGCATCGCTGCGATCCTGTGCAGTTGATTCTGCGCGGTCGACAATCCGACTGAAAGCTGATAAGACATGCTGGCTGCTTCCTTATTCTGCAGTGACTTTCGTTAAAAAACCCAAAGCTTCCTCTTTCTCGGCATTCATCACTACGCTCAGAAACATCGGTTCGGGCAATTGCCTGAGATCGATGACACGGATGGTGTCGGACAGCCAGGCATATTCCGGCAGAAGCGTCGGTAAGGCGTTAACCGTCTCCCTGAGGAAGGTTTCGTTGAAGATCGTACAGGCGTCATCCGGATACAGAGGCAGGTATCTGATTTCCGCTTCCACTAGATCCTGGAAGAAATGGGTGCCGAAAGACAGTTCCGGTACGTAGTCACCTTTGCGCCGTGCAATCTCTATCAACATGGCCGTGTTGTTGATGTCGGAATAATCGACACTGACACCCAATTTGATATCGCCCCGACTGCCCCACCGTCCCGGTCCCATCAGCACGAACTGACGTTTCGGCAGCAGCTTATTGAGCTTATGCACCGCCCGGCCAACCTCCAGCATGTGATCACGTGTCGGCAGACAACCATACGCTTCAGGAACGACGTAGACGATATGGCAGATCCGAGTGGCGGTGCCGTTAGTCACGTATCGATGAGCGGTGAAAATCACCCGGTCACCGGGTACGTCCCTGGGTATTTCTTCCGGAGCGGTTTGCAGGGAATAACTTTGCGGCCGACACTGCAGGAGATAGAGATGTTCGCCGTCGGAGGCGAACTCGATGTCGACCGGGTGACCCAGGGTGTCCTGGAGCGTCTGCATCATTGACCTCATCTGCTTGATGAAGGGCGTGCGTGAGAGGAGCCTGTTGAACGTCACGATCGGTTGTTCTTCCGTGAAATCGATACCGTACACGGGTATTTCGCAGATGTGCCCGGCTCTGTTAACCGAGAAGATATTGCTCAATTCGGGGAAACTGCTGCCCACCTCCGCCAGGAACGCTTGTAGCTCGATTGATTCGAAGGAATTCGTGTACAGGTTGATGACATCCACTTTTTGCGGAGAATAACGCTCGATCTCCTCGGCCGTTACGTTGACTCGGAGGTTCGGCCGGCCGGGAGAGACGAGAACCGGGTAGTCATCGCTTAACCGGTCGACCGCTCTCGTCCCCAACCCCGGGGTCATGCGAAGCAGCCCATCGGCGTGCTTGATGCGCGGTGACCAGCAGAATTCATTGTGACTGAACGCCACTCCCGCGTAGGCCGGCAGAAAGTATCTGCCGACTTGTTTCCCCACAACTTGCTGGATGAGGATTCCCATTTCCTCGTTATAGTCCAGCAAACCACGGTCTATTCGGTATTCGATCGGATCCGGGCCGAACGTGGAGGCATACACTTCCGCAATAGCGTCGGTCAGCGCTTCCATCCGTTGACGTTTGCTGCCCTGGTTGGCCAGGAAGAGGCTTTTGTATTTGCCGGAGAATGCGGCTCCTATGCGATCTTCGAGCAGGCTGGAGCTGCGAATAATGAGCGGGTTGGTCCCCAGGTCATCCAGCGCGACGGACAACCCCTTCACGATATCGGGGGGGAACTCGACGCTCTTGAATGCCTGGACAATACAAGGATACTCGAGCCTTACCTGCTCCACCGGTTTGTACTTGTGCTCAATGAGCTCGTCGAAGCCGCAGTAGCGGACAAAGTGGAGTAATACATCCGAAGTGATGTACCAGGTCTTGGGAGTTCTGACCGCTTGCAGCAAATTGGGCTCGGTCCCCTTGGCCGAGAGGATTTTCGAAGCCAGGTACAAACCCGCGCCTTTGCCCCCAAGTTGCCCCTGGCTCCCCGCCGTGTAAATCACGTTCTCGAGCAGACGGTGTATATCGGTAATATCGATGAGGTCTTTGGCGATGCAGATATACGAGTTCTGCTCCGATAGAAACCGTCTTATAAGAGAGATGATTATTCCGCGAATACGGGTGAAGCGGACAAAGGACCTGTCCTGCAACATATTGCAGTATCGGCGTATGATATCCGCCACTCGGGAAATAGGGATATTCCTGTCAACCAGTTCCAGAATGAAACTCTGCTTGTCCTCCTGTACCCATTGCTGCACCAGCTCCAAAATCTTCTGACAGTCCAACTGGGTGGCCGCAATATCGAAGACTTGCGCCGCGATTTCACCTGAAAAGTCGTTGAGATACCACAGCTGGGGACGGTTCGTGTCACCGGGATACGTCTTTTCATCAATCGCCGTGCGACTGGTGCTCAGGCAACTCAATATGTTCTTGGCATCCGCATTTCCGATCCAGCAGAGGTAGTTGAGCATCTTGCGCGATACCCGAAGATAGAGCTCATTACTGGCCGTCTTAATGGTGGCCAACGCTACTTGCCAATCGGCGCGCGACTTGACGGGTGGAAACGTCGTACTGCTTTTCAGAACCTGTTCTCGACTCGACATATGCTTGTTTTCCAGATACTGAGACAGATGGTCGGCGATCGTCTGCAGCAGCCGCTTCTCTTCGTCCAGGAACACACCGCCTACTTCCGACGGCGCCTCCTCGGCATAGTACACCGAAACGGAACCGAAGACTCTTTCCGCGACAATCACATCGGCGCTGATGCACCAGGGCGTCTCCGAAAAATCGGGAGAGGAGTGAACCGTGTTGCCGAAAGAGATCTTGATTCGACAAATATCCGGGTACTGCCAGCCGGGTGGAATCACCTCAAGCAGTCTTTGACAGGTTTCATCCAGAGACAGGTCGGGACAACTGAGGATACTCTGAACGGCGTAGTAGCAATTGAGCTCTTTGGCTCGCTCTTGCAGGGAAAACAGAAGTTTGTTGATCGATTTCTTTTGATTAGCCATGCCAATCCATCTCCCTTTCAAAACCATCCTGCCGGCCTTCGGGAAAGTCGCCGTGTCCATCCGGCACATCCGTCAACGACATCCAAGCGATGCCGTCTCGCCCGTGATTCCACAAGCAACGTCATCGGCAACACAGATTCCACGCCGTGCTCCGGGTCGTGATGTCGTTCCGGACCGGAAAGCACGTATTTGAGTCGGCGGATCAGGAGGTCCGGATTCCCGTTCGCACCGGACGCTCCGCGATACTAACTCGAGAGGATCTCTTCCGCCAGCTCCTTATCCAGTTCCATGACATAGGGAATGCCGCTTATTTTCGCGACTTCCGGCGTCAGGGAGCCCAAGTCTTCTCGAGTCATATGTTCCAGTTTGAATTTGCGGCTACCCGCCATCAATTGCCGCAGCCCCTGAGCCAAACGCTCATAGTACGTATACAGACCCAGGGCGCCGGTGGGGATCGTCTCGAATTCAGCGTCGCCGAGTTCTACACGAAGGTCCCCCGCCGTTACGAAGACTTCATCTACAGTGGTTCCGAACCGCTCCACGTAAACGGGTACCTGATGCTCGTTGATAGTCCGTCCCAGAGTTTTTCCGACCATGGCCGCGGCGATCGGACTGCGGGCCATGCCGATCAACTTCACGAATGGCGCTCCCATAGCCAGGCCTTTGAATATCTGATCCTCAAACGTGAATCCGCCGGCGGATACGATTGCCGGAACATGGGCGCCCTTGTCCGCCAGCTTCTTAGCGTACTCGTACATAAGCGAATGGAGCTCCACCGGAGGCATACCCCATTCGTTCATCATACGCCACGGGCTCATACCGGTCCCCCCGCCCGCGCCATCGACCGTAAGAACGTCGATATTGTACTTTGAGGCAAACTTCATCGCCAGCGCCAGAGCCGCCGGGCGGTACGCTCCCGTCTTCAACGAAACGTATTTCGCGCCGGCTCGACGCAATTCCTCGACACGCTGTGCGAAAGACTCTTCGGTCACCATTCCCACCCGGGAATGTCTTTCGAATTCTTTGAACGTCCCCCGCTCAAAAGCCCGTATGACATTCTCATCGGTCGGGTTAGGCAGAACCACGTAACCGCGTTCATAGAGCATCTGCGCTTTCTGCAGGTTACGAATCTTCACCTCCCCGCCGATGTTCTTAGCTCCCTGTCCCCATTTAAGCTCGACCCACTCGACACCGAGCTCCTGAACGGCATACTCCTGGACTCCCAGTCGGGTATCCTCGATATTCGCCTGTACGATTATCGCGCCGTAACCATCTCGTTGGTGATCCTTGAAGAGGTTCACTCTCCGCTTCAAATCCACCGTATCCACGACCCGCCCGTTCTTAATGACGGCTTCGGGGTCCATACCGACCACGTTTTCGCCGATTGTCAGGCCCGTGCCGGCCAACGCGGAACCGATAGCCAACCCTTCCCAGTTGTTCTTGGCAATGTCGGTCGACCCGATGCCGGGTATGATCCAGGGATATCGGAATTTCAAGCCGTTATCGTGGCCGAACCGGACTTCCAAATTCACGTTGGGAAATATCGCTCTGTCACTGTCCGCCTCGATACCCTCCGCTCCAACGACTCCTCCCATGATATTGAAATGAGAATAGTCGACAGGATAGATTTTCTCGGCCGCGGTAGTGATGACGCCGAAGGGCTGCGGATAAATCACCTCATGTCCGCGATAGGCGGACTTGCCGATCTCGCACATGCCAATACACCCGTCAACACAGGTAACGCACATACCGGACGTGGATACGATGGAGTCTTCCGTGCGGTTTTTCGTCAGAGTTGCGGCCGAGGCGTTAATTCGTGATAGTGACATGGTTCTCAATCCTTCCTATTTGTAACTATATTCTTTTCGATTTCGCAGGCTACACAGGGTTCCATGTAGCACATCATATCATCAAAAGTGTCTTTTTTGAGACAGGGCGGGGCTAAGTTGGCGCAACCGCCGCAAATGGCTTTCTCCGGCTGGTTGTAGGTGCACCGCAACTGGCAGGCCGGACAGACATAAATGCAGCCGCCGCACTGTCGGCAGACTTCCGATTTGATATCGAACGGCGTCCCGATCGTGCGGTGTTCCCCCCGCCCGCGAAAACCGATAGCCTTGGCCATCATTTGCTCTTCACACATGCGAACGCAGAGGCCGCATAAGATGCAGTCTTCGTATTCTTGTCGGAATCGTTGCTGCCGCACCTCATGTGCTGAGGCCAGATCCTGAATAACTTTGGATTGCGGGCAAGAAGCCAGCAAGAGTTCTATTATCATCTTCCTGGCCCGAACCACGCGCTCCGAAGCCGTACGGACTATCAGACCGTTCTGTGCCGGATAAGTACAGGATGTCACCAGTTTGGAATTGGGGGCTTCTCCGATCTCAACGACGCACAATCGGCAGGCTCCATAAGGGGATAATCCCTCCATATGGCAAAGCGTCGGGATGGGGAACCCAAGGAATCCGGCCACTTCCAAAACGGTCATACCGTCATCGACGGTGACTTCCAGTCCGTTTACCGTCAGTGTTATCATGATGTCCTCCCACCGGTGACAGTCAATGCAGGTTCTTCAGCCGCTGGCCCTTCTTCAGGTTGCGTGAATTCGAGATCACAACGTAAACATCGGCTGGCCTCGCGCCGGGCCTCGTCGGCCGAAAGCGATACTTCGACCTCGGCGAAGTTGCGTTTGCGCCACGCCACCGAGGCGCGCGGAGTCTCGACTCGAGCCGTTTCGACGACCTCTTCCGGATCCAGCTCTAGCGGCGGTACATATGTCGTCGGAACATTGGCCACAACCCGACCCTGTCTCAACTCCTCTCCCAGCAGGAAGCGCTTGATCATTAAAGCCGACTTCTTACCGGCCGCAATTGCGTCCACGACCGTGTTCGGCCCGGTCACCACGTCACCTGCCGCAAAAACACCCGGGCGGTTGGTCAGCATGGTGGCCGGATCTGACTTGACCGTGTTATAGCCGGTTGTTTCAATTCCGCTCGACTGAGCCGGGCCGATGCAATCGACACCGGAATCTTCGCCGATGGCGACGATCAGGGTGTCCAGAGAGATGGTGTGGTCACTGCCTTCCACCGGTACGGGACGTCGTCGTCCGCTTTCATCCGGTTCACCCAATTCATTCCGCAGGCATTCGATTCCGGTAACGCGGCCGTTGAAAGAGATGATCCTCCGCGGCGTCACCAGTGTCCGCAGTTCGATGCCTTCCTGCTCCGCGGCCTCGATTTCTTCCGCAAAGGCGGGCATCTCGTCCCGGGTACGCCGGTAGAGTATGGTGACCTTCGAAACATCCATCTGCCGCAGCGCCATACGCGCAGCGTCGAATGCCGAATTGCCGCCTCCGATGATTCCGACTCGGCCTTTGGCCAGGGACTTGTTGTTTAGATTAAATGCTTTGAGGAATTCGATCGAGGGATAAACTCCATCGACGTCCTCATTTTGTATTTGAAGCGGTTTGCTCTTGTGCGCTCCCATCGCCAGCAGGACTGCGGAGAAGCCCCTCTTGAAGAGTGAATCTACCGTTATTTCACTGCCGAGGGCCTTGTTACATTCAATAGAAATGTTATCGTCCAGCAGTGACGCTATTTCCGCCTCGATTGTCTCCCGAGGCAGCCGGTAGGTGGGGATGACACAGGTTAACATGCCGCCGGGAATTGACTCGGACTCGAACACAGTGACCTTGCATCCTTCCAGCGAAAGATAGTGAGCCGCCGTCAGGCCAGCCGGGCCGGAACCGACTATGGCCACTCGAGGCGGTTCTCCGTTGGGCCAATTGCGGCGCTCGGGTTCGTACGAGGACGGATCAATGCGATCGGTGATAAACCGTTTCAATGCCCGGATTGCCACCGGGTCACTGCCGCTTGCTCCCATTCGACATCTTTTCTCGCAGGGGTGATGACAGACACGGGCACAAACGGAGGGAAACGGATTCGCTTCACGGATGACCGTATAAGCTTGTCCATACTCGCCGCGTCCGATATGAGCCACGTAGCGCCAGGCCTCGGTACCGAGCGGACAGGCCGACTGACACGGCGCACCGACCAGATCTTTGCACACGAAAGCATCACACCGTTTATCGACTATGTGGCGTTCGAATTCTCTCCGGAAGTACTGCAGAGCGCTCAAGACCGGATTCGGAGCCGATTGTCCCAAACCACACATGGTTGTGTCTTTCACGACCATGGCCAACTCTTCCAGCAGGTCCAGATCCTCGAGCCGGGCGCTTCCTTTCGTAATATCTTCGAGGATCTCATACATCCTTTGCGTGCCTTTGCGGCACGTGAAGCACTTCCCACAGGATTCGTCTTTCAGGAAGGCCATGAAATACTTGGCGACGTCCACCATGCAGGTGTTTTCGTCCATCACAATCATGCCCCCCGAACCCATGATCGAACCGGCCTTCGCCAGACTGTCATAGCTGACTTCCAGATCGAATTTGGAGGCTGGAATACAACCGCCCGATGGTCCACCGGTCTGGACGGCCTTGATTTTGGCTTCTCCAACCGGCCCGCCGCCAATATCGTAAACGATGTCTTTCAATTTGATACCCAGCGGCACCTCGACCAGCCCCGTATTCTTGATCTTGCCCACCAGGGAAAAGATCTTGGTCCCGGTGTTGCCGGGAACACCCACCTGGCCATACTGGCGGCCACCACCGTTGATGATAACCGGGATATTGGCCAGGGTCTCGACATTGTTGATACAGGTGGGATGCCCGAAAATACCTTTTTCGATCGGGTAAGGGGGCCGTTGTCTCGGTTCACCCATGTACCCCTCCACCGATCGGATCAATGCCGTCTCTTCACCGCAGACAAAAGCTCCGGCTCCACGCACGATTTCAACGTCGAAATCGAAACTGGTTCCGAGGATATTTTCGCCGAGAAGACCCATTCCCCGCGCCTGATCGACTGCGATCATTGCATGTTTGATGGCCAGCGGGTATTCGTTTCTAACATAGATTAGCCCTTTGGTGGCGCCTATAGCCATGCCGGCAATGATCATCCCCTCTATAATCGCATGAGGGTTACCTTCGAGCAGACTACGATCCATATAGGCGCCCGGATCCCCTTCATCAGCGTTACAGACGACATACTTGCGTACGCTGCCGTTGCCGGAAGCACGGGCGCGCTCCCATTTAAGCCCGGTAGGAAAACCAGCCCCACCGCGGCCGCGGATACCCGACTCCTTCACCTCCCCAATAATCCACTCCGGGTCATGTTTCAACAGTACTTTTTCCAACGCCGCATAGCCGTCCTGCTCGATATACCCCAGAACTCGGATAGGGTCGAGTCTCTCGTTGTACCCGAGTATCAAGCGCTTCTGTTTTTGGAAAAACGGGATGTCGTCTTGTGACTCGTACATTTTCCCACTGCCAGGATCTCGATAGATCAAGCCTTCATCGATGAACCCATTCAACGCCGCCTCAATCACACGCGGGACTTCATCCATTTGGAGCTTGGGATATAGATTTCTCGACGGCTCGACCAGAATGAATGGCTCGACTTCGCAAAAACCCTGGCAGCCGGTAATTCGAAGAGCTATTTTGTCGCGCAAACCTTTCTGAATCATATATCGCTTGATCGCGCGTATCACATCATTCGCCCCGCTGGCCTGGCCGCACGTGCCGGCACTCACTATCAGTGTTGGAATCTTTAATCGATATGATTCCTCACTCAGGACCCGTTTGCGTAACCCAATAAATTCATCCAGTGTGGAGATTTTTCTCATGGAGTGTCACACCTCTTTGTGTCAAAATTATCACAATGCATCTATGGTCGATCCGCCGAGATCGAGCATATGACCTTTACAGCCCCGACGGGAACAAATCTGGACGATTCCACCGCCCTTTACAATCATAGGCACCATGGGTGCCTGGCAGAGACTGCACTTACTGCCCCCGATCAGTTGCGCATGGCAGTGCGGACAGAAGATCGACACTATCGTATCTTCCGGTATCGGATACAACGACTCCACCTTGTAGCTGCCGTACAAGCTGGACATGACCAACCAACAGTGCTTGTTGCCGAAAGAGATTGTCACGCGTATGCCCGGACACCCGTCGATTTTGAACTCCGGGTCCATCAGGCTGTGATTGCAGCGTGAACAGCTGACTTCTACGGGAAAGACCCGTTGATCCCCCTCGATCTCCAAGATCTCGAGCCCCTTGCGGGCATTGTCCAATATCCCCTTTAATTTTGATGTCGTCACTTTGGGGAAATAGTGCCCGTCAACCACAACCACCGGTCCCAGGGCACAGGCGCCCAGACAATTGACGATCTCCAGCGTGAACTCCTTGTCGGCAGTGGTTTCACCTGCTTTGATCCCGAGCATAGCTTGAAGCTCATGAGCAATTGTGGGTCCTCCCCGAACATGACACGCTGTCCCCAGACATACAGTGATCAGGTGTTTCCCCCGTGGTTGAAGAGTGAAGGCGCGGTAGAAGGTTGCCACGCCATAGACGTCTACCAAAGAGCGGCCGGTTTCCGCGGCCACGTATTCGAGGACATCCTGAGGCAAATAGCTGTACAAGGCTTGAACCTCTTCAAGAATTGAAATAAGACTCCCATGCCCATCTTTATATTTTTCCAGAATACCGCTAACGCTTGTTGAGACCATCACACCCTTCCGTATTTCGTGCGAGGAGCAGTCGCGCACCGCCTCACCGGACACGATCACTCGGCGCCAAAATGAGTTACTTCACCATTCTAGTGTGAGCGGTGTGCAAAACTCGTGCCGTAGGTCATGTTATCGATGATCTACAAACAAATGGCCTGAGAATCAGCCGAAAACGGTATGCGCGACACGGTGAAGGGTCTGATTTGCCTCGTACGATGCTGAAATGTCGAATGAGTTGCCGCGGTGGAGCATCGGAACACCCCCGCGAAAGCGGGGCAATTTGTACCGGCGGTACTTATTTCCCCGGCTGTGACGATGAATTCGGCAATGCGTTCTTGTATTTATCTATCTTCTGACGCAGAGTCTTTCGGTCTATCCCAAGAATCTCCGCCGCTCTGGTTTTGTTGCCTTTGACGCTGGACAGGACGTTCTTGATGTGCTCCAGTTCGACTTCCTCGAGCGTGCGGTG
This sequence comes from uncultured Ignavibacteriales bacterium, assembly GCA_964557855.1. Taxonomy (GTDB): domain Bacteria; phylum Zixibacteria; class MSB-5A5; order GN15; family FEB-12; genus JAJRZL01. The sequence goes on from CAZLBP010000027.1 coordinate 44,680, forward strand.
CAGTCCGCTTCCGTTGGGTATGGCCACCCTCATTGCCTGCGGCAGATCGGCGGCCTCAACGACGTCATCATCCCGCATCACCAGCAGCCGCTGGATGACGTTTTCCAGCTCCCGGACGTTTCCCGGCCAGTAGTAGTTCATCAACAATCGCATGGCATTCTCGGAGAAGCGGATCGGTTTCCGGCCGACGGCTTGGGCGTATTTTTGAGCGAAGTATACAGCCAGTATCAAAACGTCATTTTCACGCTCCCGCAGAGGTGGTACATGAATCGTAATGACGCTCAGCCGGTAGAACAGATCGTTACGAAATGACCCGGTGCGAGTCATATGCTCGAGGTCTTTGTTGGTAGCGGCGACGATCCGGACGTCGACTTTCCTGGGCTTGGAGTCACCCACCATGCATATTTCCTTGTCCTGCAGCGCACGAAGAAGTTTCACCTGCATGCCCCGCGACGTTTCGCTGATTTCGTCCAGGAATATGGTGCCGCCTTCGGCGGCCTGGAAAAACCCGATGCGCGATTCGGTCGCGCCGGTAAAAGACCCCTTGATGTGTCCGAACAACTCACTTTCCAGCAAGCCTTCCGGAATTCCTCCGCAGTTGACCGGAACGAACGGCGAAGCCGCTCGATTGCTCTGGTAATGGATGGCTCTCGCAACGAGTTCTTTGCCGGTGCCGCTCTCGCCGGTGATGAGGACGTTTGCCATCGAGCTGCTGGCGCGATCTATAGCCGTCATGATCTTCTGCATCGGTTTCGATTCACCTACTATGCCGAACGACTCATACGCGCTGCTGTTGGCGGACCGATTGGCGATCTTGCGTTGCTCAACCTTATTCAGAGCGCGATCTACGGCACTAAACAACTCTTGTTCCGTGAACGGCTTTTCGAGATACTCGCAAGCACCCATCTTGACCGCTTTCACCGCGCCCCCGATTGAAGGGTAGCCGGTGATCATCATGATCTCCGTGTTCTTGTAGTTCTCGTTGACGTTTCGGACCAGATCGAGACCATCAACCTGCGGCATTTTGTAATCGGTAATCACCAGGTCAACAAAGGTCGATTCCAGAATTCGTGTTGCCTCGCCTACCGCGCGGGCCGTGACTACCCGATATCCTCTGGACACCAGATTTCTTTCCAGGATCTCCAGCGTATCCCGGGCATCGTCAACTACGAGTATACATACCTCGTGTTCGTCTCTCTTCATGTGATCCTATCCACGCTCGCCGTCAATCAATGGGTATCAAAATCGTGAATTTGGTACCTTGTTCGGGCTGGCTGTCCACCTCGATTTTCCCACCGTGCGACATGATTATCCCGTGCACGACCGATAATCCCAGGCCGGTACCCTTATCGATCTCTTTCGTCGTAAAGAATGGGTTGAAGATCTTACTGATAGTCGACTCCTTCATGCCAATACCGTTGTCTTGAATATAGAGAGATATCCACATAGAGTCAAATATGGTACAGATCTTCAACTCCCCGCCGTCGGGCATCGCCTGTATCGAATTAACTACGAGATTGATAAGGACCTGCAGTATCTGCGAGCGGTCGGCGTGAATATCCGGCAGGTCAGGATCCAGTTCACATTTGAGATCTATCCCGGCTCGCGCAAATCGATACTCAAGAAGTACCAGGCCGTCGCGAATCAACTCGTTGAGATTGAACTTCACCTTTGACGTGGGCATTTGTCTGGCAAAGACCAGCAGCTCTTTTATGATCTTCCGCGCGTGCAGCGCGGCCGATACGATCTTATCCAGGTCCCGGGTCGTCTGTTCCGTACCAACTTCCTGTTTGGCAATGAGTTGGGCAAAACCCATTATATTGGAAAGCGGCTCATTCAACTCATGGGCCACCCCGGCTGCCAGTTGACCAATCGTCGCCAGGCGGTCGGCATGTCGAATCTGTTCCTGAAGACGTTGTCTCTCCTCGAGATATGTCCGTTGCTCGATAATGAACGACAATTCACGAGCGATCGTATTCAACAGGTTTCGCTCCTCTTTCAGGAACGGACCTTCATCCAGACGCGGCTTTCGCGATGTATACCCTACTTCAATACATCCGCGCACGGCATCATCGACGAGGATGTCTGAAGTCATGCGCTGGACGACTCGATCAAAGTCGGGACTGGCAACGACCATGTCATCAAAAGAGATCCTGGCGGCCGTATCGTCCGGATATAACCAGCCCGGGGGTAAGAGCAATACGATGTTCTGCAGTATTTCGTTCAATGACAGGTCAGCCTTCGCCACCTGGTGCACAATGCCGTACAAGCACGAGAGCTCTTTGACTCGTTCACGCAGGGCGACCCGGAGGGAATGTAGTTCCAGGGTAAGTCCAAATAAGTTAAGCATCCTTTCATACGCGTCGGCATTGTCTCTCGAAAACAACCCCGCATCCCGCGACTCGAGTTGATACAGCCCCACTCTCTTTCGGGTATCAGCCACCGGCACGATCAGGGTCGATCCCGTATCTCTGCTGATCCGCAGGCGGTCAACAGCCACCTTGTTCACGTCAGAAGGCAGGTATTCCGGGCTCTCTTGCACGTTCTCGAGACATAAGCTGCCTCCGGCAGTGACAACCCCCGGTACGTCGAGGGACTCAGACACGATCAGGTCCCGGCAACTCTGCTCGAACCTTGACCCTGGGGCTGTCGTCCAGCTAAAAGCCTCATCCGGTGTTTCTTCAAGATCAATGATCTCTTGATTCAATGTGGACGGATCGCCGCGTTTCAATTCACCGACATAACACTTGCCTCCATCAACGAGCACATATCGGGCGATATCGCACTTGGAATAACGAACCAGCAGCTCCAGAGATTCGGCCAAGTACTCCGCCAGCGATATGCCGCTGTTGACCGATCGGAACAGATTTTGTGTGAACTCCCGGATACACACTAGACTAGCCGGATCTTCAGGCAACGCCGCGAACCGCATTTAATCCGCAAAGCAACGAACATTGTTACGATATCATCCAACATCGCGAATAATAGCAAAATCAGCCGGAATATCAATAGACCAAAATGACTCGCATTAGGAGAACCAGGTGGCTGGATTCACGGCAACGGCAAGATCTAAACCTGATAATTATAGCCTGGCATGAAACGGATGGCAGTCCACACAAGCTGTTCCGGCCGAAACTTCCGGACCACAAGATAGAATTCAGGACGTAAAACAGCCGTCCACCATACTTATGAAGAAGCCGCATAGTGAGTTTTCGACCGGTCTCCAGAGAGTGGCCCGCCACCCGCCCAAAACTAAACCCCGCCCTTTACGGGCGGGGTTTAAGGTTCGAGGAGGATTCCGGACAATCGTCAAACGTGCCCGGTATGTCGTGGGTTAATCTATCTTGCGGTGTATCTCGTCCAGTTCCTTGCGGAGTTCCTTTTTCATTTCCTTTAGCTCTCTTTGTAGCTCGTCCATTTCTTTTTCGAATTCACCCTTGTCGAACTCGATATGCAGGTCCTTGAGTTCATCTCGGAGTTTTTCCATTTCAGCCTGGAACTCTTTATCGTCCCAATACATCTCGACTCCCGGAAAATCACTGAAATGGAGCCCCTGGAGATGAGGAACCAGGACATCAAGGTCCGGCCCGATGCTGTGGTAGCGGCCGTGATGTTCCCGTTCGGCAACAACAACATCGACATTCCGTTGTTCTGTGCGATCTCGAATGATAGAAACAACGACAGTGTCGCCTTCGTCGAAGTCCCCGATAATGTCCGAAACATCGTGGCTACTTTCGATCTCATCGTCATCGATTGCCACAATAACATCACCGGCTTTCAGCCCGGCCTCGGCGGCCGGAGAGTCCTCTTCGACCGACGTTATGAGGGCGCCGTCTTGGTTTTCCAGTCCGAAATACTCAGCCAATTGCTCCGTCAGATTCTGCAAGCGTACGCCGATATAGCTGCTTTCGCCAAACCGGTAGGAATAGAAGTATCTTTTGTCATCGTCCATCCGACCGGATCGGTAGTGTCTTTGCTTAGGCGGACTATCCCCGAGAGTTACCGTGACGGTTTGCTCGGCGCCGTCTCGAATGACGATCAACACGACCTCGTCGCCGGATTTGTACTTATCCAGCAGATACACCAGATCTTCCGAGTCGGTTACCTTCTTCCCATCGACCGCGATTATGACGTCCTCTTCGTCCAGTCCGGCTTTGTCCGCGGGCGAGCCATCGATTACGTCGTTGACGACGGCGCCGTATTTGGTGCCGAGCTCAAACGCATCCGCCAACTCGTAGTCGACCGATTGCGTGTACACCCCCAGCCAACCCCGGTCGGCTTTGCCCGATGATTTCGAGATACCGAGACCGGCCCCAAAGAGTATCGTCGTTGCGACAACGAGCAGCAAGTGGAGATTTCTTTTCATCTTGATCCTCCTGATCGAGCAGTGGATTTGTGTCTTATGTCAGACTATACGGACAACCGGAAGGGAGGTTTCACTTGTGGGAGACAAGTCAGCTTCTGCGGCTCAGAAACATATGAAGGTTGCCGCTCGGGGTTGCCCGCGTGAGGCCTCCCAAAAACCTGTTGACAAGGAGCCGAAACGGTATCATACTAGACGACTTAGTGCGAACGCACGTCGTTTGATGTACTCCCGCGTAGCTCAGTCGGTAGAGCAGCTGACTGTTAATCAGCGGGTCGCTGGTTCGAGTCCAGCCGCGGGAGCCAAAATTA
>CAZLBP010000028.1:0-46286 GCA_964557855.1 uncultured Ignavibacteriales bacterium
CTTACGCGCAATTGGTCGAGGTTACGCGCCGAAGAAAAGACGCCGTAGGTGCCGAATACGGGCAGTTTGCCTTCCTTCGCCAGGCCGGCGGCAATAGTGGTGGCGTTTTGTTCCGCTACGCCGACCGAAATGAACCGGTCTGTTCGTTCCGGATGGTCTTTATAGAAGCTGGATATGGCGATGGAGTTGGAGATGTCGGCACCGATACAGATGATCCGTTCATCGTTGCCATACTTGTCCAGAGCTCGGCCAAAGCCGAGGCGGGTGGGATCCATGTCCACCGGCATGGTATCGCGCCCGTTCCACCAGAAATCGCGTGAGAATCTGGGCAGCTCTCTTTGCAGCTCAGACTCTACCTCCTGCCGGTACTCTCGACCGTACGCCAGGAGAGATTCGACATCGAATTGATCGGACAGCCGCAGTTCTGCCAGAAGCTGACTTACCTGTTCACGGTTGGGTGGTTTGCCGTGCCACTCGACGACGTTTTCCATGAAGGATACGCCGCGACCTTTGGTCGTGTGGCAGATCAAGGCTACCGGCTTGTCCGAATTATGGTGATTGCGAGCATAATCCAGTTTCTCGACGATGTCAGCCATATCGTGACCATCGACTTCAGTCACGTGCCAGCCGAACGCCCGGTATTTGTCGGTCAGCGGATCGATGTTCATGACATCGTCGGTGGCGCCGTCGATCTGCAGCCGGTTTTTGTCGACAACGAGAATCAGGTTGTTCAGGCGGTACTGCGCCGCCGCCATGGCGGCTTCCCAGATTGAGCCTTCCTGCTGCTCGCCGTCAGAGCAAATCACGAATACCCGGTAGTCTTTGTTGTCTTGTCTGGCGGCCAGCGCCACACCGACACCGACGGAAAAACCCTGCCCCAGAGAACCGGACGTAATCTCGACTCCCGGGCAATCCAGGTGGTGGGGGTGTCCCTGAAAGGGCCCGCCGAGCATACGCAGTTTCATCAGCTCTTTCTCAGGAAAGTACCCGGAGACAGCCAGCGATGTATACAAAGCCGGGGCCTTGTGCCCGGCCGACCATATAATTCGGTCGCGGTCCCCCCAAAAGGGGTCCCGGGGATTGTGCCGTGCGATCTTCAAGTAGAGAGCAGCGCAGATATCCATCATACCGAGCGTCCCGCCGGAATGTCCCGAAGCCGCCGAGCAGAGCGCAATCTCATTGAGTGCCCGCATGTAGTTGGCTCGTTCCTGGAGCTGCTTTATAGAAATGTCCGGCAGTATGTGGTTTTGAATAGCCTTCGTCACAATCAGTACCAACTCTCACGCACTGCTGATCAGTGTCATCTTTGTCCGCGGGAGTAAATTATCGTATGTTGTGGTGACTGTCAACGGCTTTCACGAAAGTGGTATGCCACAGCCTGTTCAGTTTATTCCGCAGGGATTCGAGCGAGCCGTTGTTGAGAATCACTTTGTCGGCGCGGCGTTGATATTCACGATACGGAAGCTGCGCTCGTTGTCGTGCCAGAGCATCGTCGCGCGATATACCTCTGGCCTCCAGGCGCCGCAATCGTTCACCTCGCGAGGCATGGATAACCAGGACAAAATCAACTTCCCGGTCGTAGTTCCAGTCCAACAGTAGAGCGGCATCGACGACGACCACCGCACTCCTCTTCAATGCGGCTCCTACTTGACTTCGCAATTCTCGAAGCAAGTGCGGATGGACCAGCGCGTTGAAGCGATGTTTTGATTTCGGGTCGGCGAAGGCGCGTTGCGCCATTACTTTCCTTCTCAGATTACCCTTAGGTGTAAGTACGTCGGCCCCGAATTCGCCGGCCAGTTTCTTCCTGAGCAGTGCAGATCGTTCGACGACCCGTCTGCCGATCAGGTCGGCATCGACGATCTCTGCGCCGAAGGACTGTAGTATCCGGGCTGTGGCGGTTTTGCCGCTGCCGATCTGACCGGTGACGCCGATGAGCATGGGGAAATTAACGGTTGTCCACCAGAAAAGGCAAGGGAGACATGACTGGAATCAAATACGGTTCAGGACTTACAACCCCATCCGCACCTGGAACTCGAACGAAGCCGGATTGAATAGAGCATCCGGAGGACCGAACGAACCGCCAAATCCAGGGAACGGATCCGGGCCGATGTCGTGTGGAAGATCAGATGGGTGGTAAACTACTTGTTCAGGCACATGATCGGCAATATGATGTATCGATAAATCCAGGTTAATTCGGCGCGACACTCGTATCGACGTGCCGATCTCCGCCGAGAGACCTGTTTTGAAACTGTTGTCGTCCAGTCTGTCATTCGGGCTGCTGTACTTCAGGAAAGCAATCCCCAAATCGAGAAACGGAGACAGGAATTTCTCGTGCCGTTGAAAACGCACGCCGACGTCCAACAGCCAGGTGCGGTACTCCTCGTCGGGGTGACCGTAAGAAAAGGCGTGATTGTAGCCTAATTCCGTACGTAACGCAGCACCGATACTCAGCCAGTAGAGAACGCCGACCTTGGCTGTTGGTGATCTCATAGCCGCAGTCTCGTCAATACGATAGTCGCCTCCGAAAATGACTTCGAAATAGCTACCTCTCCAATTGAACTCGGGTACTGGGTCAGGTTCGAAATCCGCTCGTTCGGCCGCCATCGCCGTGGCAGACGACAAGAGCATTGCCGCCAGACAAATAACGATGATTTTAATCATGCTTCTCTCCTACCAGTAAACTGGAATGGTCTACCTGTTGTACTCTTATACAATGTTGGAGCACAAGCGCATCATACCAAAGCCCTATTTCGCATCGAGCCAATTCTCCCCCACACCGATGTCCACCACGACCGGTACTTCGAGCTTGACCGCCTTCTCCATACCTTTCCTGACTATGGCTTTGACCTCGTCGATTTCGTCCCTATGTACGTCGAACACCAGTTCGTCGTGAACCTGCAGTACCATCTTTGACTGCAAACCGGCCAATTCCTTGTAAATGCGAAGCATGGCTACCTTGATCATATCGGCGGCGGTGCCTTGTATGGGCGTGTTGATGGCCATTCGTTCGGCGAACTGGCGCACGTTGAAATTCCGATCGTTAATCTCCCTGAGATTCCGGCGCCGACCGAACATGGTCTCTACGTACCCTTTATCTTTGGCCATCTTCTTCGTCTTGTCCATGTATTTCCTGATGCCGGGATAGCGTTCGAAATAGGTATCGATGAATTGCCTGGCGCCCTCGAGATCAAGTTCCGTTTGCTGCGACAACCCGTACGCCGTGACGCCATAAATCACCGCAAAGTTGGCCGTCTTGGCCGCCCGGCGTTGCTCCGGCGTCACCGCGGTCAGTTCGATCCCAAACACTTCGGCGGCGGTGCGGGCATGTATGTCTTCCCCCTTTTGGAAAGCTGATTTCAACCCTTCGTCCCCGGACATATGGGCCAGGATGCGCAGTTCTACCTGGGAATAGTCGGCCACGAGCAGGACGTGATCCTTGTCGCGTGGCACGAAGGCTTTGCGGATTTGTCGGCCTTCCTCGGTGCGCACCGGGATATTTTGCAGGTTGGGGTCGGTCGACGACAGTCGTCCGGTAGCAGCGATGGTCTGATTAAACGACGTATGGACCCGCCCGGTTTCAGGATCAACCAGCTTGGGTATGGCATCGATGTACGTGTTCTTGAGCTTGGTTAACTGGCGGTAGTCAAGAATCAGCCGCGGAAATTCGTGCACAGCCGCGAGTTCCTCGAGTACGCGTACGTCGGTTGCAAAGCCGGTTTTCTTGGCCGTCTTGCCTTTCGTCGGCAAGCCGAGTTTTTCGAAGAGAATGTGCGAGAGCTGCTGGGTGGAGTTGATATTGAACTCCAGCTCGGCTACTTCATATATCTCAGTCTTGATATCAGCGAGTTGCTTGTCCATAGCTTTGGACAGCCGGGCCAGGTAATCGGTGTCGACCTGAATTCCCTCTTGTTCCATGGACACGAGCACCTGCACGAGGGGGAGTTCAATGTAGTAGTAGAGTTTCTCCTGGTTTTGCTGCGTGATAAGCGGCGCCAACACCCCGCGAAGGCGAAACGTATAATCGGCGTCTTCAGCGGCATAGAAGGTCGCCTGCTCGACAGGAACCGCGGCGAACGATTTCTGTTTCTTGCCGGCGCCGATCAAATCGCTGATGGGCTGCATCTGGTAATCGAGGTATTTTAGCGCCAGATAACCTAAGGAGTGCTGTCTTGAGGCAGGATCAACGACGTACGACGCCAGCATGGTATCGAATCCGACCGGGTCGATCTCGATGCCGTAGCGGTGCAGCACCTCGATATCATATTTAACGTTCTGGCCGAATTTCTGAACCTTCCGGTTCTTGAAGAACTTTTTCAATTCGGCCAGCGCCTCATCGAACGGCAGGTTCCTGTCCTCGTCTATCGTATGTGCCAGCGGCAGGTAGTAGGCGTCGCCGGCCTCGGCGCACAGCGAGACGCCGACCAGATCGGCGTGACGGGCCACAAGCGACGTCGTTTCGGTATCGAACGCGACTTCCTTCTTGCCGGCCAGCTTTTTCATGAGCTTCTTCAACTCTGGTATGACGGTGATCGTGTGATATGATCCTTTGGGCGGACGGGCATCCGGGCCTTCCAGATCACCCATATCGGTGTCGGGCAGAATCTCCCGTAATAACCGCCTGAACTCCAGTTCGATGAACAGCTTCTTCACGGTCTCGTAATTGAACGGCCGCCTTCTCATTTTCTCGAAGTTACAATCGATATCGACATTGGTATCGATAATCACCAGCTCTCGCGAGAGCCGGGCCGACTCCTTATTCTCGGCGACCTTCTTGCGCACGCCCTTCGCCTTGATTTCGTCGTGTTTCTCCAGAACACCGTCCAGCGTCTCGAACTGCGCCAGCAGGGAATCCGCCGTCTTGGTCCCTATACCGGGGATACCCGGTATGTTGTCGGAGCTGTCTCCCATCAATGCCAGTTTATCCATTACCCGTTCGGGGTAGACTCCGAATTTTTCTTTGACTTCCTCACGACCCATTTTCAGCGCCTCTTTGGAACCGGGCTGCGGGTTGTAGATTTTGATCCTGTCGGTCACCAGTTGGAAATAGTCCTTGTCTCCGGTGACGCACCAGACATCCATACCCTCCTGTTCGGCCTTCTTAGCCAGGGTGCCGATGACGTCGTCAGCCTCATAACCCTCCAGCTCGAAGTGGGCGATGTTGAGGGCGTCCGCTGCTTCCCGGATGCGGGGAATCTGCGCTACCAATTCCTCGGGCATTTTGGCTCGGGTCGACTTGTACTCTTCGTATTTCGCGTGTCGAAAAGTCGGCTGGGGCGTGTCCCAGGCGATGGCGAGGTAATCCGGACCTTCATCCTTGATTATCTTCAACAGCGAATTGATGAAACCGTACGTGGCTGATGTGTTCTCCCCTTTCGAGTTGATCAGCGGATTGCGAATGAAGGCGAAGTAGGCGCGGTAGAAAACGGCCGAGCCGTCAATCAGGTATATCGATTCGTTCTTCTTGTTCATTGATACAGGTTATGTTCTCTGATGTACTTCACAACGTCTGGTGGGATCAGGTCTTTGTACTTATCCATACTAATTGATCTGTCTTTCAACATCTCTCGTAATCGGCTGGAGGAGATGTCCACGGTCGAAGTCGGGACGAATTCGAAGCGATTGGCGGGATAGGATTCGGGTCGTTGCATCTCGTGTCCCGGCCTGGCGCCGACTATGAATGTTACTTCCTCGAGCAATTCGTGCGGCCGATGCCAGGATGTGAGATGCTCCAGATTGTCCGACCCGACGAGAAAGTAAAACCGGACGTCAGGATATGTCCTTTTCAGCGCTCGGACCGTATCCAGCGTATAGCCCGACAGTTCTTGTTCCGCCTCGATTCTGGAAATATGAAAGGATGGGCGTTCATCGAGGGCCAACTCCAGCATATCTACTCTCCGGTCAAATTCCGTCCGGTCTCGTTCTTGCTTGAAGGGATGCCGGAACGAAGGAACAAAGAGAACCCCGGTGAGATGTCTTCCGGAGTGTATCTGTTCGGCCAATGTCAGATGTCCATAGTGTACCGGATCGAATGCCCCGCCTAAAACGCCCCACTCTCCCCCGTCCTCAGGTATCGGCATGTTCTCCCAGAGTTCTTTGGGGATCAGCGTGATTCAGTTCTTCGATGTGCCGATCCGCTTCTTCAATTCGGTCGTTTTCGGGATAGTCGCTCTTGAATTCCTGCCAGCACCGGCGGGCGTCGGCTTCGGCGCCTTTCTCGGTAAGCAAGCGGCAGTTACGGAGTGCGGCCTCCACGGCCTTCTCCCTGGCTTTATCGAGCCACTTGTGATCCGAAAAGACGGCCATATAGTTCTCGAACTTTTGCTGCGCCTCGGCGTAGTTCTTGAGCTTGTATTCCATGAGAGCAAAGTTGTAGGCAGCCGGCGCGGCGTAATCGGTATTTGTGTAATCATCGATAATACGTCGAAAGTAAATCTTGGCGGCTTCGTAGGCGCGAATGCGGTCGTAGACAATAGCGCTTTTATAGATTTTCTCAGCCATCTTGTTCCGAGCCAGCCGGAGGTAGGCCTGTGCCTGTTCACGCAGCTCCGACTCAGGGAAATCAATCAGAAAGTCATCGAAAAGCTTGATAGCCTGCGTCAGCTCCGCCTGATCCAGCCCTGGGTTGTCCGGCGTAGCTTCGAAAACGGACACCGCTTTCATGAAGATGGCGTTCTCGAAATAGGCCGAGGACGGGTAATTGATGGCCAGGCGGTTGAACTCGACCGAGGCCAACTGGTAATCTTCGTTACGAAAGTATGACATAGCCAGGTAGTACTGCGCTGTATCCACGATGGCGTCGCCCGGATAGTTGTAGACGACGGCCTGGAATCTCTCTATGGCCTTGAGGTACTGCTTGTTCTCATACTGATCTTTGCCCACCGTGAACAGTTCACGGGCCGACATCGTTGACAGGTTACGTGTCGTTCCGCACGAGATGACCAGAAGGACTACCAGGACGGCCGCGACGGCCGCCGCCCATTGCTGTGCAGGCGAGCCATTCAAACCCGGTAGTTCTCCTTGAGCATCCGATACGTATCGATCACTTTGTTCAGGTATTTCTGAGGGATGGGTTTCTTTTGCTTCATTATCCCTCTGAGTCTGGTCTCCCCGACATTGTAGGCGACAAGTGCCTTCTTGACGTCTCCGAATTTGAGCACTTGCTCGAACAGATGCATCGTTCCCAGTCGGATATTGGTTTCCGGCTCGTACAACGTATTGGCGCCATCCCACACGACGTCGGTTCGCGACGCCAGGTCTTCACCGACGAAGGGCATGAGCTGCATCAAGCCCCGCGCCCCGACAGGTGACCGCTGGCCCTTCTTAAAAGAGGACTCCGTCAGGATTATGGCCAGCACGAAAAGCGGGTCGTAGTGATACCTGCGGCTCTCGGCGAAGATAACGTCAGTCAACCGGGACACCTCTTCATCGCTGAAACCGATCTGGAAATCATCGATCGCTTCAAATACCTGCAGTTTCTCCTCGAGATCGTTGATCCGGCTCTGTTGAAACGAGATCTGCTGTTCCAGATCGAATTTGTCTTTGATCAAGTAAACCAGCAAACCGGACTGCATAAGATAAATGACAACAAGCAAGAAAGCGACCGGTTTGGACAGGAAGATTCCCAACTTGTCGAATTGTATCATGGTCTAGTCCTCGTGTCTCGTTCCCCAAAGGTCATAACCTTCGGCCGAATCTATCCTGACCCGGCAGATATCTCCCGCAGCTATATTCTCACCTTTTGCGAACACGGACTGGTCTATTTCCGGACAATCTCCTTGAGAGCGGCCGTGACCCACTCCGTTGTCATCCACTTCGTCTATAATAACTTCCAGTGTCGAGCCCAACAAGGAGTTATTCAGCTCGAAGGCAAGGTCTTGTTGAATCGACATCAGGCAGTCCATACGTTTCACCTTCACGGTTTCCGGAATCTGCTTGTCAAACTCCTGAGCGGGTGTGCCCTCTTCGGGAGAGTACGTAAAAACACCCATGCGATCGAATCGGTACTCTTCAACAAAGTCACAGAGCTCCTCGAATTGCGCCTCCGTTTCACCGGGAAAACCTACGATAAACGTCGTTCTGACAGTAGCAGGGACACCGGTACCGCGGATTTTCCTGAGGAGCCGCTCGATGGTGGGGCGATCCACCTGGCGTCTCATGGCCGACAGGATTTCGGTGTTGACATGCTGCAGAGGCAGGTCTAAGTAGTTCAGCGTTTTGTTGTCATCAGCCATGTAATCGAGGAGTCGCTGATTGACCGCCGATGGGTACAGGTACATAAGCCGGATCCACCGGATACCTTCGATTCTGTCGAGTTCCCGAAGCAGATCGAGTATAGACGTATTGCCCGGCAGGCCATAGCCGTAGAGTGTGGCTTCCTGTGAAACCAGAATCAGTTCACGTTTGCCGTTGTCCGCCAGGTATTGCGCCTCCCGCAGAATAGACTCCATCGGTCGGCTGCGGAATTTGCCCCGCATGCCGGGAATGGCGCAGTAGGTGCACTTTCGGTCACAGCCATCGGAGATCTTTAGATAGGCGTACGGGTAACCGTCCGATATATAGCGGTGTTTCCAGCTTAGATAGGCCAGCTGTCGTGAGTCTTTCGAGATCAGCTTGTTGTAGCGCGCCTTTTCTCGGACCGCGCGGCTAATCGAATCGAGCGCCCCCAAACCAAAAGCGCCGTCAAGCTCCGGCATTTCCTTCAGCATTTCGTTACCGTACCGTTGTGAGAGACAGCCCGAAGCATACAGTGTCTTGCCCTGACCGTTCCCGGACTTCTTGAGTTCTCCCAGACGCAGCAGCTCGTGGATCGACTCTTCCTTGGCCGCCCGGATGAAACCGCACGTGTTAACGACAATCGAATCGGCCTCTTCCGGCCGGGCGACGGGTGTGTGGCCGTCATCTATCAGCCGGGCCGATATGTAGTCGGCATCGACGTCGTTCTTCGGGCAACCCAGTTTGTGTACGTAGAATTTCATGGCTCGGAACGAGTCCTACAACCTCACTGTTTCAACCGAGTCGGGAAAGTCCGGTGTGAACATAGCCGAGTTGCAGGAATCATAGGTTATCTGTTCTATTACTCGTATTGTGTTCACGTCCTCGTTTATATCATAGAATCTCAAGACTGCAAGTTTCTGTTTGTCCGCGGAGATGCCTACTTCCATCGAATCGGGGATATCGCCGCCGGCCGCAACCGAATCTCTTTTGATCAACCTGTACAGATTATTCGTTTCAACCGTTGTTGTCTCATAAAGGTCATCCAGTTGCGTGACAAAGGAAATCTCGCGGCCCACACTGCCGTTTTGCGGGGCCGGCTCTATGACAAGTTGGTTGTTGGCTTGAGAGTACGTGTAAACGTATTGCGCATCATACAGATATGTTTCTCCACCCACTGTAATGTAGAAACGACCGTCCCGGGCTATTTGTGCCCGTCCCCAAGCCGAATCCGTGACATCGAATACGTCCATTTCAACCATGGAAAGAAACTCGAATTCCACGCAGGCGGCCTGGCTGAGCCGGTCTTTTATAGCTGAGAATGCGTCGGACGGCCGCTCGGCAGGGGAAGTGACGACGGCCAGAAGCAAGGACACCGAAGCGATGATGAGTACCAGGCTTACGTTTTTCATAATATATCGTTATACGTCGGGTCGGCTATCTGGTTTGTTCCCGGCTCACCTCACCGGCCGAGCCGGTGGGTTGCCGCATCATTGTCTCGAGGAAGGATTTATCGACCAGTACATCTCTGGCCTTGGAACCGTCGAACGGGGAGACCACGCCGGCCTGCTCGAGTTTATCGATCAATCTCGCCGCGCGCTGATAGCCGATGCCGAGACGGCGCTGAAGAAGCGACACCGAACCCTGTTTGTGTCTGATAACCACTTCGCAAGCCTCGCGGAAGAGGGGATCGCCCGTGTCAACCTCGCTCTCCTTTATCTCGCCGGTGGCCTGAGAGATGTTGTCAAGCTTCATCATGGGCAGCTCCTGAGCTTTGATGTGCCTGACAATGCTCTCCGTTTCCAGGCTGGTCAGGCAGGCGCCGTGCAGCCTTCGGGGCTCCGGTTGTCCGGGGTGCAGAAACAGCATATCACCTGCTCCCAGCAGCTTTTCGGCTCCGTTGGAGTCGATAATTGTCCGCGAATCTACTTTGGAGGAGACCTGAAACGCTATCCTGGCCGGGAAATTGGCTTTTATCAGTCCGGTAATGACGTCTACGGACGGACGTTGCGTCGCCAAAACGAGATGAATGCCCACGGCGCGAGCCATTTGAGCCAGACGCGTGATAAGAAGCTCGGTCTTTGACGAAGTGGACGACATGAGCAGGTCGGCCAATTCATCGACCAGAATTACCATATACGGCAGTTGCAGTTCCGGATTCTCTTGCTTCGCGTTGAAGTCCTCTATATTGCGCACCGAGGCGTTGGCCAGTTTGCGATAGCGGGCTTCCATTTCAACGACCGCGTCCCCCAGAACACGTTCCGCCCGTTTGGGGCTGGTAACAACCGGACGTCCCAGATGCGGGATCCCGGAATAGACCGTCAGTTCGAGCATCTTAGGGTCAATCAGTATAAAGCGAATCTGCTGCGGATGAAGTCGATACAGAAGCGAAGTCACTATGACATTCATACAGACCGATTTTCCGGACCCGGTCGCCCCGGCAATCAACAGATGGGGCAATCTGGAGAGATCCACCACGTACGGTTTGGCGAAGGTGGTTTTGCCTAAAGCCAGAGGTAGTCTGTAATCCGCCCGATTGAATTGCCGGGACTCGATAATGTCACGCAAGTAGACTATTTGCGCCTGCCGGTTCGGTATTTCCACGCCGACGGCCGCTTTTCCGGGAATAGGCGCGATAATACGAATCCGCTTGGCTTTTAGAGCCAACGCCAGATCATCCGAGAGATTCAGTATCTGATTGACTTTGATGCCGGTTCCGGGTTTAAATTCATATCGGGTAATCACCGGTCCGGGATAGTATTCGATATTGCCGTGTATGCGAACGCCGAATGTTTCAAGTGTTTGTTTAAGCATCTCCGATGTCGTGCTTAATTCATGAGAACTTACAGACGATGCTTCGTGCACGCTGGCCGTCAGCAATTCGACCACGGGGTAGTTGTAGTCGATCGATTCTACTTGTAATGGTTCGGCTTCTGGTCCTGTGCCGGAGTCGGCTTCCGCCGTATCCGAGTCTGAACCTCTTCCTTTCTTCAGTTTCAATTGTCGCGTTCGCTTGGGGCTTGGTCCACCTTCCGTATCTTCAATGTAGTCAGTGGCTTCAGATCCATCGGTATCTCCGTCTTTTCCATCGTCCCTGGCGGGCCTTAACCAATTCAGGGAAAGCACTTTTTCGCCGAGCATTCGGGTCCGTGCGAGCATCTTTGCGAAGACTTCTCTGTCAGGCAAATGCAATTTCGGCAGCCAACTGCCCGATATCGGCCACCTGAGGATGATGATCAGCACGATAAGGCCCGAGAGGACAACATAAGATCCCCACTCACCTACGATCTTTACAGAAAGCGCCGTCAGGCGGTCCGCTACGAATCCACCGGCAGTGTCCCTCTCGCTCAACAAAGTCCGTTCTACCAAAATGTGAATGTTGTATATCATCGTACTTAACAGGGCGACCCCAAACAACATGGCGGCGCTTAAACGAAGACGTGCGAAAAAATCCCCGGCAAACATCCTAGCCCCTGCCACCAAGAGTGCGACAGGGATGAAGTAGGCCAGCCAACCAAGTATGATTTCGAGGACAAAAGCAATATAGGCTCCAAGGATACCGGCCTGGTTTCTATAGGTGATATCCAGCGGGTCAAGATGAGCGTCGACTTCCCCCTCGATTCGGCGATCATCAAGATGACTGTGCGATACCAGAGCTATGAGAATAAGCAGGGCCATCAAGATCGAGCAAACGCCCAGCACGTGCTTCACCCTCGGCGCAATTCCCGTACCAGTCTTCTTTTTCTGTTTTCTGGCCATAGTAATTTACAGGCAAATATGAACTGTCCGGAAGTTCAACAAAAAACCAAAAAGCGGGCAGAGGTTCGGCACCTCTGCCCGCTTGTTATCCGTTTTCTCGTGTTAGCCCTTGACTTCTTCTTTCAGTCTTTTACCGGCCTTGAAAACCGGAACTTTGGTGGCTGGGATGTTAATCGTATCGCCGGTCTGGGGATTGCGACCGGTGCGCGCCTTGCGGTGAGAAATCGAAAAGGTGCCGAATCCCGTGAAACTGACTTTTTCGCCCTTCTTGAGCTGTTTGGCCACGCCGTCAACAAAAGCGTCAAAAGCGGCGGTAGCCTGTTTCTTGCTGATGCCGGATTCTTCAGCGATGTGCGTGATCATATCTTCCTTCTTCACAACAAAACTCCTTACCGTGTATAGGTTCTTGTACAGTTGTTTCGCTCTGAATTTCACCAGCCGCTTTCCTCATGTCAACATAAAATAGCGCAAAAACCTTGAAAAATGGCTGTTTTCCGGGCTTTTTCGATTAATATCGGTTCAAAGTTGAGGTTGTGAAGCTGGAGTAGTTGTTGTCGAGCTTAATATCCGGAAGCGCGATCACCTTCAGTTCAAAACCGAAGCCCTTGGTGGGGCCGGTGGGTACCCACCATAGACTGCCCCGCCAGCAGTGCAGCTGGCGTACGATATTGACTCGAGTGGACATTGTCTTCTGATCGACTACGTTGTACACCTGATTGAAGCTGACTGAGGTTGATGGGGTTAGATTGAAGCCGACATTTAACGTAATCTGACTCCTTTTGCGGTAGAAGTTGTAGAAGCCGCTTTCGGAGAAGCTGTAGTTCACGGAGAGATTCCAGCCTTTCTTGCCGGAAGATGAAGCCTCGCTCTGTGTTGAATCAATACTTAAGGGAATATCTGCCATCTCATCAAATATGAATGACTTACCAACAAAGCTAAACCGAACATTAACATTCCAGTTGAGCAGGAACGGGAAGAACAGCTCTTCGTCTCCTGTTTCGGGGTGATAAAACGTGTGGGTCATGCTGCCGTTGATGCTGAGTCGCGGAATAGAGCTTGTTCCAAAGCGAGTCGAAATGTCCGACAAGGGCTTTTCGTCGGCTTCAAAGTTGTAGCTGAAGCTGGATGACAATGAGAGCAGCTCGAGATTCTTCTCCTTGTCGTTATTTCTGACTTTGGCCTGAAAGAGATGGCCGAGTCCGAAGTTAAGAAGTGAGCTCTTACGGCTGCTGGCTCCTCCGCCTGCGAAACCCCGGACCTTCGGATGCCTGTCGATTTCCGGCGACCAGGACCAGCCCAGACTGGGTTCAAACACGTGCCGCAAGCCGACGATGCCTAAGACGTTGGGATACACCGTTCCGTACAGTTTGGTGTTAGCGGATAATCCGGCATTATAGGAGTAAGTTCTATAGAGTTCGCCAGCGTCTATTCCCTGCGCGCGGGACTGATCGGTTTCGAATATCTTAAACCAGGTTTCGCTGTAGGAGAATCTGGGGACTATGGTAAAGTAGTCCCCGGCCCTGACGGCCGGCAGCGTGATGCTCGGATTGTGATCGATCCTGGCGTATTTCTTACGACTGCGGTAAGATAGCGTGTCTTTCACTTGGACAAAGCTCGTGTCGCCCAGAGAATCTACCACAGCGACCGTGTCGACTACGAAAACCGAGTCGATCGTAATGCGGGACGAGAAGTTACGCACAGTCGGTCGATAGCGTAATGCGAAGCCGTTATACCACTTCTGAGCGCGGTTGCCTTCTTCATCCCGGGACCCACTGCCAAAGGGATAGATGGTAGGTAACGACAATGTTGCCGTAGGGATATTGTCGGTTCGGGATTCAGTGTCCAGATTGACGGTATGCTGAAAGTTACCCGTCAACAATACGTCAGAGCCAAAGTTCTTTCTGAAATTCAACTTCGAGATAATCTCCCGGTTCAGGACTTCATCGATGTTATTGGAATAATCGGTAAAATAGCTTTCGCTGGTCTGATAACTGCCGAAGCCGTCGATTTTCAGAGACTGGCTTACCTGGTGCGAGTACCTGCCCTGGACGAGCCAGTCTCGACGTTTGTTCTCATCGGCTACCGAGCTGTTGTAGTTGGTGAAGCGGCGGTGTTCGATATTTATCAGGCCATCCAGCACGTATCTTTTTCTGAAGTTGATTTCATTGCGGAAGGTGAAGGTGCGGTTCAGTTCATGGTAGTCGATGGCCGCCAGCCAGTCCCAGTATTCCGAGGCGGCCCAATAATAGCCGACATTTTCAATGTAACGCTCTCCCCTTTCGATATTGCCCAGGCGAAAAGTCAGAAATCCGGAGTGGCGTCCGCGTCTCAGCGGGAAGACATAGTAGGGGATGGCCAACAAAGGCACCTGTCCGATGTAGAACACGACCGGTCTGACAATCGCCTTATTGCCTTCTATGAGCTTCATGCGTTTCGATTCGAAGTGGAAATGCGGTACGTCGGCATCGCAGGTCGTATAGTAAGCATCTTCGATGTAAAACACGTGTTTCTGTTCGCGCAGCAACCGGTCGCCATAATAGTAGCCTTGTTCGAAATCGGTTTTGGACTGGACTATGCGACCCTTCTCAGTATCTATCGAGTATTCGAGGTAATCACCGTACAACTCTTCGTTACCGTCCTTGAGCACAACCGGTATCACGGCCGGCTGAAGTTCATCAGCCAGCTTGTCCTTGATGGTTATAACGGAATCCTCAGGCGATTCGATCTCTGCGGCAAATGCTTCCACCAGTCGCAGCTCGGTGTCGAGCTCCACTTCATGGGCGGTCAGAGACATCGCTGCCGAAGTGACCTGGCAGTTTTTGCGGAGACTTATAGTTGAATCGACCAGGCTATAGACTATACGCTCGGCCCGGTAGTCTATACTGTCAGTGGACTTCAGGGGCGGGTGTCTAAAGACGGTGGTATCCTCGGTCAACAGGACAAGCGAATCGACGGCTATTGTCGTATCGGGATTAGTGATTGCCGGTTCATTCAAAGCGTCCCCTGAATCTTGATCCGTAATCCGCGTGCTGTCCGAGACACGGGGAACCGGCTGCAGGGAGTCACTCGGCGGAGTGTGCTCGAGGCTGTCCGGAATATCTCCGGGTCCCTTGACGATGCCGGTTATGTAGCTGCCGATAGCTCCGCCCGTGACCGTAACCGACAGGAGACGATTTTGCGAAATATCGAACCAGACGCTGTCGCCCGAGACCGTGTTTTCGTGATATTCTCTACCCCCGCGCATCGACGGGTAATACCAAGTGTAGGCCTGGCCGAAACAGAGTACTTTGTCGAGTTTGCCCCGGTCGAACAACATCTTAATATACTCGCCGGAGAGAATGGAATTGTCAAAATCGGTTTTGGCGGAATCAATCGGCTCCCGGAATTCACCGTAAGCGGAATCGATGACACGAATGAGACTCAGCATGTTATTTTCGAATTCAATCGTAATGAACTCGCCGGTCAACTCGGAGCCTTCGCGGCGGACCACCGGTTTTTCGTACAGGTCCAGCAGGTCGCCATCGATGTTCATGATGGCGCAGTGTGCGGCGGCCGACATCGTTCCGGCCGTAATGATTACGTCGCCTTCGGCTTCGGCTCGTCTCGAAACCGAATCGTATTTGACGACATCGGCTATTATTTCCACCATCCGGGCGGTGTCGGGATATTTCAGGTACACCACCGGCCGGTATTGCATTTCGAAGCTCTTGTCGTTTCGGTCATAGAAGGCATGAATTCCGGAGGCAAACATCGAATCCGAATAGGACCAGAGTTCGACGTGTTTGCCTCGTGCGACGGCTTCGCCGGCTGCTATATCATAGAAGACGGAATCGGCTTTCAACTGGTAGCTGACATCATCCAGCAGGACGTTGCCTCGAAGGTTGGCGGATTCACCCGGCCTGAAGACAGCCGAGTCGCAGTATATGTGCCCGCTCTCGGTTTTGAAATCGACGTTGCCGATGACATGCCAGATCCAGTCCCCGTCGTCCGAAACCACGCGCAGGGAGTCGGAGTACTCCAGTACGACTTTCTCCTTATTCTGTGCTGCAGCGTTTACCCCCGGTGTCAGCCCGGCCAGAACAAGAGCAAACAGGAGTCTAGCGTTCATTGATGATGCTCTCGAACACTTCTCGATACTCGCCCAATCGGGAAGGATCTACTCCCCCTACCTGAGCCAAAGTCGCGCTACCGCCCCCTTTGAGATCCGTTCGGGCGATAAAGGCGCGTACAATATCGGCGGCACTGAGGCCGGATTTCTCGTCTACCGCGACCACGATGCGGTTATCGGAGGAAATGAGCGCACAGCCGCCGATGCGCTCGGCAACTTTCGACGCCAGTTTGTTGATCAGTTTGGGGCTAAATTCGTCGGAGCGTTCGCAAACAACCACGTAATCGCCGCAGGAGAAGGACCTGTCTGACAGCGACACGGCCTGAGTCGGCAGGAGGTCCTTCTGAAGTTGGGTAACCTGACGTTGGAACTCCTTGTTTTCGTCAACCAACTTGTTGACGTTGTCCTCGAGCTGCATCATGTGGCAGGAGAGCTGTGCGGTCAAGGCCGCCGTTATGTTGAAGCGCTGTCGGTAATCTTGCAGGGCCTGAAGACCGGCCAGGAACTTAACGAGCGTGTGTCCGCGCAGGCGTTCGACGCCTATGATTTTGATGAGACCAATTTCTCCGGTCGCATGGCAGTGTGTGCCGCCGCAGGCGGAGTAATCAAAATCACCAGTTTTGATTATCCGAAGTGTTCCCGATTGTTTAGGTGCTCGTCGCAACGGTATGTTGTGCACTTCATCCGGTTCGACGAACAAGGTCTCGATGGGGTCGTTTTTCTGAACGACATGATTGACAAGCTGTTCTGCTTCAGCCAGTTGTTGCTTGCTTATCTCATCGGCCTCAAGTTCCACGGCGGCGTATTCTTCCCCCAAATGAACCGAAACCGTTGCCGCCTCGCAGACTTGCATGAATGCCTGGCTGAGGATATGTTGCGCGGAGTGTTTCTGCCTGTGAATTTGCCTGCGCTCAAAGTCGACGCGGCCCCGAACCGTATCTCCGATCTCGCCGATTCTCTGCTCCGAGATGTGACGGACTTCGTTATTCGGTCCGACTATCACGTCGATTACTCGCGTATCGTCTATTTGCCCAGTGTCAAACGGCTGACCTCCGGAGGTTGGGTAGAAGGCGGAACGGTCCAGGACGGTATAGTAATTCCGGTCCTGTCGACCGTTTTCGACAATGCGAGCTTCGAATTCCAGGAGAGAAGAGTCATGATAGTAAAGGCGTTCTGTCATGGCATCCTGTGCGACTTTGTCATCAAATACTCACGCTCCGACTCTACTCAGGGTAACTTCACCCGGCTGCCGTCCAACATATCTGCTGCGGCAGCGAAAAAACTGTTCCACCTATACTCTTGTACACACAACCGTTTCAGTCAACGTATGGCCCCGGCGTCCATTCCTGCCACGTGGTTGACGAGAGTGCCGATCTGTTCAACCCTCACTTCGATTTTGTCTCCCGGCTTCATCGGAGATATTCCGGCCGGGGTGCCGGTTGATATCAGATCGCCGGGCAGCAACGTCATGATCGACGATATGTAGCTAATGAGAGACGGTATGGAGAAAATCATCGAAGACGTACGGCCCGATTGCTTCACTTCGTCGTTTAATATCCCCTCCACACTGAGATTCGAGTAGTCCACGCCGGTCACGATCCAGGGGCCGACCGGACAGAAGGTATCGAATCCCTTGGCTCTGGCCCACTGACCGTCGAGTTTCTGCAGATCCCGCGCCGTAACATCATTGACGCAGGTCAGGCCGAAAATGCACTCTTTTGCTTCCGCCTCGGTGACGAATCGAGCCTTGCTGCCGATAACCACGCCCAGTTCGGCTTCGTAATCCACCCGTTCCGATTGATCGGTATGGATAATATTGTCTTCAGGGCCGATAATCGACGACGGGGGTTTGAAGAACAGCAAGGGTCGTTCGGGCGCCTCATCGGCGGAGTACGATGCTTTTACGTGAGCGTGATAGTTCAGACCGATGCAGATGATTTTCGAAGGCACTACGGGCGCCGTCAATCTGACTTCCGTCAGGGTATACGACTCATCGGCAACACGTTCTTCGGCCAGCCAGGGCGCCTGAGTCAATGGAATTACTTTGTCGTTTTCAATGACTCCAGACCGAACTTGTTGAGATTGATCGATGTGAAAACGGACGTATCGTCGGCTCATGCAATACCTCATTTCGAACAGGGGCTAACGGCAACTGTTGTGTTCTTATCGGAATAAAACCGAGTCGTGAAACCGGGTCAACCAATATCAGACTTCCTTCAGTTTCCAGGCGCCTCGCTTGAACCACAAAGCGAGGACAACGGCTTTGACAGTGGTCGTGATGGTCAGAGTCCACCAGACGCCGTTGATACCCCAGTCCCACGTGAAACACAAGAGGTAAGCGAGCGGAATGCGGGCCAGAGCGCCGGGGATGCTGACCACCATGGGCGGGATAGTGTCGCCCGCGCCGCCGAAGGCGCCTTCGAGGACTATTTCCACAGCCATGGTCATTTGCGAGAGACCGAGGATGATGAGATAGTCTACGGCTATTCCAAGCACTTCGGGGTTGTCGGTGAATACGCCGGCGATGTACCTGGGAAAGGCGATGAATATGATTGAGATGAGGAACGTCATGGCAATGGCCATGCCGGCAGCACCCCAGGCACATTTGGCGGCGCGGTCCGGCCGGCGAGCGCCGAGATTTTGACCGACCAGAGTCGACGCGGCGACGGAAAACCCGTAACAGGTCAGAAAAGAGAATGATTCCATGCGGTTGCCGATACCCATCGCGGCGGCCGCCGTTTCCCCGAATTCATGTACGAAGCGGATCAGGAACCAGTAGACGACCACGAAGACGAGTTGTTGAGTGGCAATCGGTAAACCGATCCTGGCAATCTTTTGCATGTCGCCGAGATGAGGCTTTATGGTAAAGAGCTGAGGAATACGGTACCCGAGAGATCCCCTGATTAGCTTCAGGAGAATCCAGGCCGTGGCCAGAACCACGGAAATCCCGGTGGCCACACTGGCGCCGGGGACACCAAAGGCCGGTACCGGTCCCCAGCCGAATATAAGAAGCGGATCGAGCGCCATATTGATCACTATGGCGCTGATACCTACTTTCATTGGTGTCCTGGTGTCACCGGAGGCGCGGAAGACGGCATATGCTGTTTCGACGATGAAGAAAAAGACTGCAAATATGAACGAAATCCGAAGATAAGGAACGGCATGTATGAGAGTCGCTTCGCCGGTCCCCATAAAATCCTGAAAGGCCGGCGTGAAGACATAACCGAGTACCGACAGTCCGGCCCCGATTCCGACTGCGAGGGCCAACCCTTGTTTGACGAAATGCGACGCGGTCGCCGTGTCTTTGGCACCCACATAGCGGGCAACCAGAGCCGTGACTCCGATCGATATAACCGAGATACCGGCAAACATGGTCCAGATTACGACCATGGATGACGTGACGGCATCCTGGGCCGTGGGCCCCAGTTTGCCGACCCAGAAGAAGTCGGTGCTGTGAAGAGCGAACTCCATGAACATGCCGAGGACAACCGGTACGGATAATGAGAATATGGTTTTAATTATGGGGCCGGAGGTGATCGTGTCTTTCTGTGTCATGCGGCTGTTCATTGTCTATCGTTTGTTCGTGGAGAATCCATAGTAACTCCGAACGAGGGAACGAACAAGGGAATTAGTGTGCTTCGTCGACACCGCCCGTCGTTGCCAAGTTTATATCCTTGCCGAAACATACGGAAGGGTGGTATACTGGAGCGCGAATGAGATGACGCATAGGGAGAACTACATGATGTCATTATCAGTCCGTTTTGTGGGTATAATGGCAGTCGCATGCTTCAGTTTATGCGGTGAATCCGCATGGTGTCAGGAGAAAAGGGATAAGCCGGAACCCGAACGTATCAATATCGAGCTCACGCGGTACGCGATCGCGCCGTACATCGCCGGTGGATTTCTGATGGGGAAGGCATCCGAACTGATCGAGACCGGCCATCGTGCCGTTTACGGCGGCGGGATACGTGTGGAGCGCCTGATGCACCCGAAGCTCAGAGTCGGTGTACGTCTTGAGGCGATGTTCGCTACACTGACCGATGAAGCAGGCGGCGGTCGGGCGATATCTTATTCGGCGGACGTGATGATATTGATGTCACCTGAGACACGATCTTCGTTTCTGATGCGAGGTGAGTTGGGCCGAGCCGCGTTGAAAGCCACGGATATTGACCGGGGCGCCGGTTCGTATTTCTTCGTCAAATTCGGGTTAGGCCAATCATATTTCGGCTCGTCGCGCAACGCGACGCGGTTCGAGTTTTTCTATAAGATCATATTTACAGGCGATTACGACGGCGTGAGCATTCCGGGTCAGGATGTGGATTTTAACACTACCTATTTCGGTCTTCAAGTCAGCTACGCTTTTGGCGTGAGCCCTCTCAAATGAGGCAGCCGTGGAGGACCTCAGAGCAGTCCTAATGCCTGGATTAAATACTCCGGATTCAGCTCTTCCCCGGTGCCGCGTTCGAGCATGTCCCGCCAATCATAACGAGAACCGAACCTGAAGTAGTTCTGTACCAGAAACGATCCGACCGAACGCGAGCCTATAATGGTTTCGTAGGTGTCTCTGAGGCGGTCAACTGTCTGTGCGGTGATGATGTCGGCCAGCAGATAATTGTGCAGATAGACCGGATGAGTCGTGTAATGGATGATAGCCGCCCATGGTTTGAGATCATCGTGGCGGGGCAGCATGAGATAGCGTTCACTCAGATCCCAATAGAGAGCATTCAAGTCGCGGTTGGGATTACGATAGACTTCGTACTCGAACATGAGGCGCGTCAGGGTGGTACGCAGGGCAGTGATGTCCTGCTGTCGCCGGCTGTGATCGTAGGCATCGGCGATCTGTGCGGGTACCTTCGCGTAGGACGTCAACCAGTTCGAATCTTCAGTCATGGCCGCCACGGTTTGCGCCATGCCTTCGGCCCAGGCCGGATCGTAGGAGTAAGCGTACAGCGCCCTGTCCTGGTCGACATAGGCAAAGTGGAGCGCATGCCCTATTTCGTGCATCAGCACGGTATTGCTGTACAGGCCGTCGGAGAGATTCCCCAGCACTCTGATATCGTAGGGGACTTTGATGGGAAAGGCGTAGGCCAGCTGAGATTTGTCCTGGCGCGGTTCGAGATCGAAGTAGATGGGTAGTTTGTCGAGATCGAAGCCCAGTGCCTGCAGACTTCGGTCGGCATATTCCATCTGCGAATCAGCCGGAAAGTAGCGGTCGACCTGCTTGCGAACATCCGAAAAGGAGTGGGCCAGATCCCAGATTTCGATCTGCTGTCGACCGGCACGGTCTTCGATTTCGCCGAGAATGGTTTGATACGGCTGGAGGCTGGCGCTGTCAAGTCGATGCAGGAGGCGCAGGTAGTCCTCCTGACTCAGATTCTGCTGTGCGAATGTCAAATTGAAGAAGTTGTTGTAGCCGAGCTTGCGGGCCTCCTGATTGCGATATCGGATCAGTTGGGCCAGACCGTCTGCCAACAGGTCGCCGACCGAACAGTAGGCCCGGTAGGCTTGTTCGCGTCTTGCCCGATTGTCGTCGCTGCGATAGATGCGGTACAATTCGTTCTCGGTTGCAGCCTCACCTTCGAATTCGGCCCGGTACGTAATATCAATCCGGGAGAGTGAATCTCTTAGTCCGGCGATAGCCGAGTTGGCTTCCACGCGAGAAGTCAACAGGGCTGCCTGGAGCAGTTCCAGTCGTCGCAGATCGTCATCATTGCCAAGCAAGGCCCGGCCCCGTTTCAGAATGCGAAGCGCTTGTGGGTCGGTTACAACATGTTCGAACAGGCCGCGGTAGAACTCCAGCGAGTCGGATTGTCCGGTCGTATACCACTCCCAGGTTTCCTGCGAGATGCGGTAATCAAGCCACTCGAATTTGTGTTCGAGCGAGTCCATGACTGTCAGCACCTGGTCATGCGTCACGGATTCTTCCTGGCACGTAGGCAATGCCAGGCAACATCCCAGGCAGAGCAGGACAGACAGTGTGATGCTGTTAGCTTTGTTCATCACTTTTAGTATCGGCAAAGTACGACAATGCCATAGCGTAGCCATAGAACCCGAAGCCGGACAAGTGGCCGGAAGCGACCGGTGCAATCACGGACTGGTGGCGAAACTCTTCACGGGCATAGATATTGGACATATGCACCTCGACCGTTTCAATGCCGACCGCGGTAATTGCATCGCGGAGCGCGTAGCTGTAGTGTGTCAATGCGCCCGGATTGATAATCAGGCCGTTGGCCGAAAAGCCCCTGGCGTGAATGAAATCGATGATGTCGCTTTCCGAATTGGACTGGAAGAACTCGACATTGATCTTCAGTTCGTCCGCCATGGCCTGCAACTGCCCGTTGAGCTCATCCAGAGAGGCGGTGCCGTAAATGTGGGGTTCTCGTTTCCCCAGTAGGTTTATGTTCGGTCCATTGACAATCAGTATATTACGCATGCGTGTCTCCCATTGTGTCATATGCTGAAAGCGTGGCTCGCAACGCCTTGCGGACATTTCCTGGTTTAGGATCTGTGACTATTATGGGTCTCCCGGGAGCTTCGAGCAAGACAAATTTCGCCCTTCTGCCGACGCGCTTCTTGTCGGCAGACATCCAGTCCAGTATTACCTCGCATTCCAGCCGGTGGCGCGGGATTAGTGAGACAAATTGTCGGATGATTTTCCGGAACGTCTCGAGCTTCCGGAGCCGAGTGAGCTCTTCGATCACACTGAGCTCGACTGCAGCCAACAGGCCCAGCAGCACGGCTTCTCCGTGATGCAGCTTCCTGTATTCGAGGGATCGTTCGATGGCATGGCCAAACGTGTGACCGAGATTAAGGACCATGCGCAGGTTGCCTTCGCGCTCATCACGCGACACGATATCGGCTTTGTATTTGACTGATTCGGTGATCAGGCGAGCCAGGTTTGAGTCCGCATACAGGTTTTCGGAGACGATGTAATTCTCGAGCCGGTTGAGCATGCCGGCACCGATCAGTCCGCCATACTTGACTACTTCGCCCAGACCGTTGATCAACTGACGCTCGGGCAACGTATGCAAAAACTCGGTGTCTGCTATGACAAACGTCGGTTGCCAAAAAGCTCCCAGGAGGTTTTTTCCGCGAGGGTGGTTGATGCCCGTCTTACCGCCTATGGCGGCATCGACCATGCCCAGCAACGAAGTTGCGATGATCCCCCACGGAACGCCGCGCAGCGTTGTCGCGGCGGCAAAACCGGCCAAATCGGTTGTGACGCCGCCCCCACAAGCGAGGATGAAATCCGATCTTGTTATCTTCTGCTCAAGCAGGAAGGAATGTACTTGGGCAAGTTGTGACCGGGATTTGGTTTTTTCACCGGACGGTACGACAAGCTGGGCGAAATCAATGCCGCTCTTACGAATCTGTCGGTTGATGCGTTTGCCGTGTAAGGCGTATACTCGGGCGTCGTAAACGATAAAGAGCTGACCATCGGAGAGCAGGTTGCGTTGCAGTAGACTTGTCAGCCGGCGTTGCCAATCCGATTTGCTGATAATCACCGGATAACTGCGGGGGCCGAGATTGACTTTAACGGTCGGCATAGCGCCTCCTGAGTTTTTGGACAATTATCGATGCGACTTCATGAGGCGTTTTGGCTGTGGTGGATACCGTGAAATCGGCCCGGTGGTAGTTCGGGATGCGGCGGTTAAGCAGGGTGGTGATCCGCCGTATGGCGGCCTGCCGGCGGGTCTCGCCGCGCCCAGGTGTAGCCTGAAGTAACGGCCGGTCTTGAGCAAACCTCATGCGCTTGTAGATCTCTCGTACGGAGCATTGTAGATGGACAACCAGGCCGCTGTCCTGAATGAGCCTTCGGTTATGCGCACTCTGAAACGCGCCACCTCCAAGGGCCACGACGTGCGGGGCCGGGTCCTTTCGGAACTGTTCTGCAATCTGCCTCATGATTTGCGATTCCATCTCTCGGAAAGACTTCTCGCCTTGCCGCAGAAACAGTTCCGTAACAGACATACCGCATTTTTTTTCTATCCGGCTATCCGTGTCAATGAAGGCCGCTCTCAACCTGCCGGCAAGCATCGGACCGACGGTGGATTTGCCCGATCCGGAGAAACCGATGAGAAACACGTTGAACGTGTTCTTCATGCGTCAAGTGCCTCCGCTATAACCGGGGCCACGGATTCGTACTCGATGTGACGTCCGGTCCAGAGTTGATATGAGCGAATCGCCTGGGCGATGAGCATGGTGCGGCCGTCTATGGCGGTCAGGCCGTTCGCACCGGCAGTGGCAACGATTTTGTTGCCGCCGTTATAGTTGAGATCGTAATATATCGAGCCCGTTGGCCAGGTAAAATCTCTCGGAAGCGGAGAATCCTCTGAATGGTTCCAGCCGCCAAGTGGCGTGCCGTTTACTATGATCGTATGACCGCGTGAAGGCAACGTCGGGAGCTCCGGGAAGGTGAGCGTATCAACGGCGGCGTCAATCAACAACCGGTGTACGGATTCGGTCACGTGAGACAGTTTTATCTTATTTCTGCCGACCACCGTGAAACGACGAATACGGTAATCATGGTTCAAGCTGTACATGGCGGCCCTGGCGGCGCCGCCGTGACCCAGTACGAGAGCGCTGCCGCCTTCGAGCTGATCGGCGTATTCTCTCAGCGCATACCCGAAGCCGAAGCAATCGGTGTTATAACCGTGGATGCTTGCATCTTTGACAGCCACGGAGTTTACCGCGTGGAGCTCCAGAGCTACGGTGTCGATTTCATCGAGCAGCGGGATCACTCTTTCCTTGTAAGGTATGGTTACCGACATTCCCTGCACACCATCTCGGATCAGGTCCCTAAACCTGTCTTTAAGCTCATTCGGCTCCAGGTTATAGATTCGAAAGCTACCCTCGACATTGTCGCGTTCGTACAGAATTCTAAAGATCTGTGGGGAGCCGGAGTAATTTATATTCCGACCGATGACACCGAATTTGTAGGGAGGTATCATTTGGCTATGGAATCCAGCAACGCGTAGAATTCCGGGCAGGAGACGTTGACGGCCGACTCATCATCGATGGTCGAAGGTCCCACGAGGAACAGAGCGGCAATTGAGCAGGCCATGGCGATGCGGTGATCGCCATAGGCGACGAAGTCGGCACCCGACAATTCCCGGCCGCCCTCGATAGCCAAACCGTCCTCGAGGACGCCACAGGTCACTCCCATGCCGGTGAGATTATCCGCCATTGCCTTCAGCCGGTCGGATTCCTTGACGCGAAGTTCGCCGGCGTCGCGGATAATCGTAGTGCCTTCCGCGAAGGCGGCCATTATTGCCACTACGGGTATTTCATCGATCAATCCCACGGTAGTGTCACCCTGTATGCGACGAGGTTTCAAGGCGCCACCGGAGACCTTTACGTCTCCCCTTATTTCGCCGGAAACGGTCCGCTTGTTGGACACAGATACCTTGCAGCCGACCGATTTCAGATAATCCAGAAAGGCGGTGCGGGTGGGATTCAGTCCCAGTTGTTCAACCGTGACCACACCTTTGCCGATGGCGGCCGCGGCGAAAAAAAACGCCGCGGTGGACATATCGCCTGGTATGTCCACTGTACCGCCGTCGATAACGGCCCGGGAAGAGAGCGTAATCTCTTTCTTAAACGGTTCAGGCATTTCCATCCGTTTTCGGCGGGGGTCATTGGGATCGAGCACTGATACGGGTTTGATCAGACGTTGTTCCATACCGTTACCGAGATTGGATATCATGATCTCGGTATGGTCCCGGGTGATGATATCCTCACGGATCGTTATTGAGCAAGACGAGGCTAAGCCGGCCAGCAGAATCGCGGATTTGACCTGGGCCGAGGCCACCGGCATATGATACTCGAAGGGCAACAACTTGGCGCCGGAAATGCGTATGGGCAAACGGCCGTCCTCGGACTCTACCGTTGCGCCCATAGCGGTCAGCGGTTCAATGATGCGTTTCATGGGCCGGGCCGAGAGCGAAGCGTCCCCGATCAGCGCAACTTGAACCGGGGAACCAGCGAGAATACCGGCCAGCAGACGGGCGGTTGTGCCCGAATTGCCGCAGTTGATTTCGGAGTTCGGCTTCGTATGAATCCGTTCCGGCGGATGCAAAACCAGACGGTTGTCTTGAGATTCAATCCGGACACCGAGTTCCCGTACAGCTTCCAATGAGCTGCGGCAATCGGCGCCGGCGGGGTAGTTGATGACCGTGACCGGCTGTTTAGCCAGCAGTGACATCAGGGCCGCGCGGTGACCGATCGACTTGTCACCGGGAAGGCGGATCGTCCCGTTTATTTTCCTGGCCGGCCGGAGTTGTTTCATGCACAGGTTTT
This sequence comes from uncultured Ignavibacteriales bacterium, assembly GCA_964557855.1. GTDB lineage: Bacteria > Zixibacteria > MSB-5A5 > GN15 > FEB-12 > JAJRZL01. The sequence goes on from CAZLBP010000028.1 coordinate 26,378, forward strand.
GCCGAGCACGGCGGCCATAGTCTTCAATTCGGAGACCAACTGATCAAACATATCCGGTGTGATGGACTGCGGCCCATCGGACAGAGCGTTGGCCGGATCATGGTGCACTTCGACGATGATACCATCGGCGCCGACAGCCAGGGACGCTCGCGACAGAGGGATTACTTTGTCCTTGCGGCCGGTACCGTGACTGGGATCCGAAATAATCGGCAGATGACTGGCTCGCTTGACGAAGGGGATGGCCGACAGATCGAGCGTATTGCGGGTGTGATCGGCAAAGGTGCGTACGCCGCGTTCGCAGAGGATAACTTTCCGGTTGCCTTCGGCCATAATGTATTCGGCAGCCATGAGCAATTCCTCGAGGGTAGCGGACATACCGCGCTTGAGCAAGACGGCCTTGTTCAAGCGACCGGCTTTGCGCAGCAGCGAGTAGTTCTGCATGTTGCGGGCGCCGATTTGCACGATGTCGGCATATTCACCAACCAGATCAATGGTTTCGGTGTCGATTGCCTCGGTTACGACGAGCAACCCGAAATTCTCTCGGGCCTCGGCGAGGATCTTTAGTCCTTCTTCTTTCATGCCTTGAAAGCTGTATGGAGAGGTTCGGGGTTTGTAGGCGCCACCACGCAGGATCTTGGCCCCGGCTTTGGCCACCGCTTCGGCTATGGTCAACAGCTGCTCCCGGCTCTCCACGGAACACGGCCCGGCCATAAGCACGAAGTCTTTGCCGCCGATTTCGACATCCCCGATTTTGATCACCGAATCCTCGGAGAAGAATTCCCGGCTTACCAGTTTGTACGGTTTGGTAACGTGGATTATTTCCTTTACTCCGGGTTGAGTCAGGATGCGATCGGCATCGACCTGCGATTTGTTGCCCGTTACGCCGATGGCTGTCCGCTGGGCACCGGGCATGGGATGGGCGTTCAAACCCATCTCCTCAATGAGCTTACAGACTTTGTCAACCGTCTCCCTGGGGGCGGATGTTTCCATGACCACTAACATGGCGTAGCTCCGTTCGCAGAGCACGGCTGCCGATATGTTTGTCTCTGTTCTTTCATGATTCTACTCACTCTACAGTGTATCAGTATAGTTCCAACACGTTACTTACATTTCTTCAGGAGCCCGGATACCCAACAACCGCAGGCCCTCGCCGATCACGATCTGCACCGCTTTGACGAGCGCGACACGGGTTTCGGTGAGCGGCCGGTTTTCCGACAGTATCTTATCAATACGACCCTCGGGGGTCTTCCGTTGGTAAAAGCTGTTGAAGGCCGCCGCCAGTTTCAGGAGTTGAGTGGCGATGTAATAGGGATCATAGTTGTGGCGCGCATCTTCGATCGCGTCAGGGAAATCGGCCAACAGCTCGATGACGCGCTGTTCTTCTTCGTTGTTCAAGAGGGATACATCGATGTCGGCGGGAATTTCGCCGCTGTAGTTTCTCAGGAGGGAACAAAGCCGGGCGTGGGTGTACTGCAGATACGGTCCGGTCTCTCCTTCGAAATTGAGGACCTCCTCCCAGATAAAATTAACGTCTTTCAGGCGGCGGACGGAGAGTTGTGAAAAGAGTACGGCGCCCAAACCGATCATATGAGCCGTTTCGTCGATTGTGGTCAGGGAGGGGTTCTTTTCAAGGATCCTTTCGCGAGCCAGAGCTTTCGCCTTGTCGATCACATCCGACAGGTAGATGACGGTGCCGGCGCGGGTGGACATCGTCTTGTCTCCGAACTTCACCCAGCCGAATTCGATGTGTTTGGCCTTGCCGGTCAGCCGCTCCTCCCGCGGCAACTCTTCCGCTTCTTCGAGCATCTCGATAACCTTGAACACCTGCCTGAAGTGATCGGCCTGGGAGGTAGCGACAACGTAGAGAGACTCATCGAATTTGTATTTTCCCCAGCGCCAGACGGCACCCGCAATGTCTCGAGTGGCGTACAATGTGGCGCCGTCAGCCTTTTTCAGCAGGCAGGGCGGCAGTTGGGGGTCATTTAGATCGACAATGAGAGCACCGCGGGATGTCGTTGTCAGACCGGCCCGTTGCAGGCGTTGTATGACGGGTTCCATTTTGTCGTTGAGAAACGACTCGCCGGTAATCAGGTCGAATTCGACATTGAGTTGGTCATACATCCGGTGAAACTCGTCGAGCGATAGTGACTTGAATCGTTCCCATAAGGCAACCGTATCTTTGTCTCCGCTTTCAAGCGCCTTGAACGTTGCGCGGGCTTCCTCGTCAAGTGAAGGGTCCGATTCGGCTTCCTGATGAAAGCGAACATACAGTTCAAAGAGTTTGTCGATGGCATTGTGAGTCAAGTCGATGTCCTGTCCCCACTTGCGGTAGGCAACAATCATCTTCCCAAACTGTGTCCCCCAGTCGCCGAGGTAGTTGATACCGACAACGTCGTAGCCCATCTTCTTGAAAATCAATCGCAGCGAGTTGCCCAGAATGGTGGTGCGGAGGTGGGCGATTCCGAAGGGCTTGGCGATATTGACCGAGGAGTACTCGACCAGCACGGTCTTATTCCGACCCTGAGTAGAGGAGCCGTAGTCACTGCCCTGTGTAAGGAGCTCGGTCAGCGTTTCCTGCGCCAAAATGGCGGTATCGACGGCTGCATTGATGAAGCCGCCGGCGGCGGTGACGGTTAGCTGAACCGTGTCCCTCGAAACAGTCTGTTTGTTTTTCACTGATTCCACTATTTTCGAGGCTATATCCGGCGGTTTGTCACCAAGGAGCTTGCCGAATCTGAAGACGGGCAGAGCGAAACGCCCCATTTTCGGGTCCTTGGGTTTCTCGAGGTAGTCATAAATGCACCCCGGGTTGAATACTTCGTTGTTGCCCGTCTCAGAGAATTTACCGGGATAGACTTCCCGGAACGCAGTCGACACGGCTTCAGCAAAGCCAGCCTTGAATTTGTCTTTTTCTTTCACGGCCGTCACATTCATTTGGTACTACTATTCTTCACGCGCTGCTTCGTATCCAATGCGGATTATGGCAACATATTGGAGTCGTTGTCCAAAGTCAACCGGGGAGATGAGCTAGTTATCTTGAATAGCGGCTGATTCTCTATCGCTAAATCGCTTTCCTGATTGTCTTCAGGAATCTGCCGGCCCGGTTTGCGGCTTCTCTTCGGTTCCTCGCCTGCCGAATCTCCTGCACCAGGGCGGAGCCGATTACGACTCCGTCGGCATAGCGACACATCCGTTTCGCGGTCTCTGGCGATGACACCCCGAAACCAGCCACGAACGGCTTGTCCAAAGTGGACTTAAGATGTCTTAGATATGTGTCGGTATCGGCGCCGAATTTCTTGCGGGCGCCCGTGACGCCGGTGACGGTTACGGCGTAGACCAGATCGGTCGACATCTCATCAATTCGCCTCATGCGTTCGTCGGATGAGGTGGGGGCTACGAGAAAAATAGCCGAGAGACCGGATCGTTCCATCTCATGGCTGAAGTCAGCAGCTTCGTCAATCGGCAGATCGGGGATAATCAGGCCGTCAACTCCGGCGCTGTGCGCATTCTTGAGGAACTTGCCCGGCGAGTAGGCCAGGATCGGGTTGTAATAGCCCATAAGCACCAGGGGCACGGAAAGGTGTTCGCGAAGCTTGTTTACCGACTCGAGAATACGATAAAGACTGATCCCGTTTTTTAGAGCAGTATATGAACTGTGCTGTATTTGGGGGCCGTCGGCCAGCGGATCCGAGAACGGAACGCCTATTTCGATTATATCGGCTCCGCAATCCGCCGCTGTCTCGACGAATTTCGTTGATGATTTCAGGTCGGGATAACCCGCCGTGAAAAACGGGACAAGCAGCTTGCGGTCGCCGAGGTTGGCCAGAGTTTTACGCAGCCGGTTCATTGTTGTAACTCGACGCTGATAATGCCCATGTCTTTGTCTCCCCGTCCGGAGAGACAGACGACTATGTTCTGCTTGTCGGTAAACCGCTTGCGGGCCCTGACCAGATACGCCAGGGCGTGTGCGGTTTCCAGCGCCGGTATGATGCCCTCCAATTGCGACACCGTCCGGAAGGCTTGCAGGGCCTGTTTGTCCGTCACCGATTCATAGGTTACCCGTTTCGTCTCCAGCAACCAGGCATGTTCCGGCCCGACGCCGGGATAATCCAGACCGGCCGAGACCGAGTGCGGCAGTTGCACCTGGCCTTCTTTGTCGTACAGCAAATAGCTGAGTGAACCGTGCAGAACGCCCGGTTTGCCCTTCTTCAGGGTGGCGGCGTGTTTCGGTGTGGACAGCCCGTGTCCACCGGCTTCGACTCCAATGAGCTTGACATTGTTGTCAGGTAAAAACGGATAGAATATACCCAGTGCGTTGGAGCCGCCGCCGACACAGGCGACGATAACATCCGGGGCCCGACCGAAGGCGGCTTTGGCCTGCCGTTTCGTTTCCTTGCCGATCACTGACTGGAAGTCACGCACGATTTGCGGGTACGGGTGCGGTCCGACCACGGAACCGATGATGTAGAAAGTGTGGCGGACATTAGTGACCCAGTCCCGGAGCGCCTCACTGGTGGCGTCTTTGAGCGTTTTGGAGCCGCTCACTACCGGTACTACGGTGGCCCCGAGTAATTTCATCTTGTCGACATTGGGAGCCTGGCGATGAATATCTTCGGCGCCCATGTAGATAACACACTCCATGCCGAAGCGGGCGCAGACGGTAGCCGTTGCCAGCCCATGTTGACCCGCGCCGGTCTCCGCAATCACCCGCTTTTTGCCCATGTGTTTGGCCAGCAGGATTTGTCCGACCGTGTTGTTGATCTTGTGGGCGCCGGTGTGGTTGAGGTCCTCTCTCTTGAAGTAGACCTGCAGGCCGCCCAGGTGCTCGGAGAATCTCTCGGCGAAGTACAGCGGGGTCGGACGGCCGACGTAGGCTTTTAAGTGTGCGTTGAATTCCCTTTTGAATGGGGCGCTTCGGGCAATCTCTCGGTAGCATTCCTCGAGTTCGGTAAGGGCGAACATGACGGTTTCGGGAACATAGCGGCCGCCATAGGGTCCGAAACGTCCCTTCTTATCGGGATACTCTTTATACGGCTTATTCATTTCGCAGCCTCTTTGTCAGTCGAAAGAACTGGCGCATTTTCGAGGCCGATTTGAGGCCCGGGGAGTATTCCACGCCGGAATTAACGTCAATCACGAGCGGCATGAACCTCCGCAAACCTTCCTCGACATTCTCGGCCGTGACGCCGCCGGCAAGCATGAGATTGTGAATCTTGCGCGGCGGAAGCAGAGACCAATCGAACTGTCGCCCGGTACCTCCGGCCTGCCTGGGAGTTTTGTTATCGAGCAGTATCAAATCCGCATTGCTCTTGTAGACAACGTCGTAGTCGGATTTGTCCCTTATATGATAAGCTTGAATGACTTTGAAACCGGCTCGCTGAATTGATTTCACATCCGTCACTCCATACTGACCGTGTAGCTGCAGGAAGTCCAGTTGCAGCTTCTGCGCGATTCTGACAGCTTCTTGCACGTCGTGGTCGACAAAGACGCCAACGCGATCAATCACAGGCGGCAGTTCCCTGATGATCTTTCGCGCTTGCGTCTGCGATACCCGTCGTCGCGATTTCTTGTAGAAGATGAAACCGAGCATGTCCGCACCGAGGTAGACGGCCTGCAGGGCATCGTTGCGGCGGGTCACGCCGCACATTTTGACACGGAACATCATCAGGCTCCTCGCAGGGATCGGATCAGCGTTACGGGATCTTCCGAAGTTACCAGAGCCTCGCCGATCAAGAAACAGGAATAGCCGGAGGCTTGGAGGCGATCTATATGTTCGCGGCCGAAGATACCTGACTCCGCGACCTTTATCACAGACGTCGGTATCAGGGGGGAAAGCTCTTCGCATGTTTCCAGCCGCACGGTGAAATCGGACAGGTCGCGATTATTGACGCCGATTATCTCGGCGCCACAGTCGACAGCGATATTGACTTCTTCGGCGTTGTGCACCTCGACCAGACAATCCATGTCGGCTTCACGGGCGAGTTCGAGATACGCCTGCAGATCGGCAGGACTGAGGAGGCGGACAATAAGCAGAACGGCATCGGCCTGTTTGAAGCGAGCGTAGTGTATCTGGTAGGGATCGATCACGAAATCCTTGCAGAGGACAGGCAGTGCAGATTCTTCTTTGGCAAGCCGGACATATTCGAACTTGCCGTAGAAATATTTCGTGTCGGTAATTACCGACAGAGCGGAAGCGCCACCCCGAGCGTAGCTTTGGGCCAATTGCGCCGGATTGAAGTCCTCGCGGAAAATACCTTTTGACGGTGAGCCGCGTTTTATTTCGGCGATAATGCTGGTTTCATCGGCATTGTTCAGTGCGTGTTTGAAAGCATGATTTGAGGGCCGTTCGGTTTGCTTGAAAAGATCGCGCAGCGGATGCTCGATTTTGAGTTCCTCTACCTCGACTCTCTTGTTGGCTGCTATTTTGTGTAGGACGTCCCGCACGGCTCATTGCTCCACGATTGACCACCGGCCGGTGTCGGTTGACCGGGATTCGATTCTTCTGAAGAACATGAAGAAGATCACGGAGGACAGGACGTACAGCACGATCGTGATGTTCATCGTGAACGTATAGCCGTACTGTTCGATCAGCCTGCCTCCCAAAGCCGTGGAGACCATCCAGGAGGATGTCCAGGCTACCATGAGGAGGGCGTTGACCAGGCCCTGTTCACTCCTGTCGGAGAGTTCCATGCCGAGGTTGGTGACAATCGGGACGCCGAGGTTCATGAGGGCGCCGCGCACGACGAAGGCCACCACCACCACCGGCAAGAAGTAGCTGTAGGCCAGAGTGAGCAGAAACGGTATGGACATCAGTTGCGTGAAGACGATAGTTCGCACCAGGCCAAACCTTCGGGCCAGCACCGGCCCGGCCAGGATGCCGGCGAACATCGAGAAATTCACCAAAAAGTAATAAAAGCCGATCGTATCGGGCGGCAGGTCAAAACGGTCACGGAAGTACAGGTTCAGGAAGGGGATAATGAGCCCGGCTCCGGTGCCGATGAGGAAGTTGACGAAGCTGATCTTGAAATAAAACTTGCCTCGGCGGCGAAGTTGTTGGCGCGAGAGCGTGATGCGTTTTTCGTCATCGGAAGGAGCTGCTGCCTTAATCAGCATAAACGGCATGAGTGACAACAGACTCACGAGGATGCCGAGGTAGAGCGTGTAGCGATAGCCCAGCACGATGTCTCCGAGCTCACCGCCAATCCAGGCGGCCGTCTTGCCGGCGGCCAGGGAGCCGATCGTACCGGCCAGGATCATCATGCCGAACGAAAAGGAGAAGATATGCGTTCGTTCTTTGCGCGTCGAATTGCGCATGTAAAAGGGACCGGCGGCAACACGATAGAAGGTGAAGGCCATGCCGCTGAGCACGGCATAGATGATCATGTAACCCAGCAAATCGGCGGAGACGATACTGTAACTGAAAATGGCAAACAGGGCGACGGTGACCATGAGAATGGGTTTCAGCCTCATACGGCTGAGGATGACGGCGGCAGGCAAAGCCATAAGGGTCATGCCGACGGCCCGGGAAGAGGCGACCAGGCCGATCTCGCTCTCCATGAAACCGCGTTCTTTCAGATAGAGATTGAGGAGCAAAAGGAACACGCTGAAATTGATGCCCATGAGGAAGGACCCGGCCAGATAGAGTCGCGTGTTTTTCGAAAAGAGCCGCAGGTGATCAAGGTAGTCTTTTATGCCTTCTCTGAAGGTCCTGGCGAGCGGCGCATGGGTGCTCGTCGAATCCGAGCGTTCTTCAACGGTTCGCATCGTCTATACTTGAGATTCCAACCGCCAGCGGTTAATGAGTTCGAGCATACGGCCCCGGTCTATGGCATCGTCAACCAGCCGCACGCCGTCTGTGATAGAATCGGCTCGGCCGGCGACATAGACAAGGACACCGGCGTTGAGCGCGACGGCGTCGCGGAAGGGGGACGTTTCTCCCTCGGCTATTTGCTGGAGAATCAGGACGTTTTGGGCCGGCTCTCCTCCCTGCAGGACACCGGTCGGGTAGTTTCGAATGCCGGCATTTTCGGGCGTAAGGGAGCATTGCGTAACGGCGCCGTTGTTGATTTCGACATAGTCCGTAGGGGCCGAAATGGAGAACTCATCCAGTCCGTCACGGGAATGAGCGACCACAACGCGCCTGGAGCCGGTTGTTTGGAGGACTTCGGCCATGAGCGGGATCAAAGACGGGTCATAGACGCCGGTTACCTGACAGCGGACCGAGCAGGGATTGGTCATGGGTCCGAGGATGTTGAAGACCGTACGTATACCGAGTTCGCGGCGGGGAGCGGCGGCATATCTCATGGCCGGATGATAACGGGGGGCAAACATGAAACCGAATCCAAAATCGATGATATTGGAACGCACGATATCCGGTCCGGGATCGATATTGCCGCCGACCGCCTCGAGCAGGTCGGCGGAGCCGCACTTGGAGCTGACGGAGCGGTTACCGTGTTTGGCGACCGGCAATCCCGTTGAGGCAGCCGCCAGGGCTGCGGCGGTGGAGATGTTGAACGTATGCGCACCGTCACCGCCCGTGCCGACGAGGTCGACCGCATCGAGATCACCCAGATGGATTTTCAGAGAATGCTCTCTCATGGTCGTTACGAAGCCGGCGACTTCCTGCACCGTCTCACCCTTCTGCTTGAGAGCGATGAGCAAGCCGGCTATTTGGGCCGGGGTGGCCTCGCCCCGCATGATTGTGCCCATGGCAGCGGCGGCTTCTTCGGTAGACAGGTGTTCGCCGGTCAGTATTTTCTGAATGCACTCCTTTATCATCACAGTATCTCCAGAAAATTCTTCAGGATGTCTTTGCCATACGGCGTCATGATGGACTCGGGGTGGAACTGTACGCCATACAGCGGCAGTTGTTTGTGGGCCATGGCCATGATGGTCTTGTCGGCGGTTTCGGCGGTGATGTTGAATTCGGCCGGCAGGGATTTCGACTCTACGACAAGCGAGTGATAGCGGGTAGCCTCGAATGGAGAAGGAATACCTCTGAACAGAGTCGAGCCGTCATGGGTAATCATGGAGGTCTTACCGTGCATCAAGGTGGGAGCATAACCGATCCGGGCGCCGTGAACCTGGGCGATGGCCTGGTGACCGAGACAGACGCCCAACATGGGAATCTCACCGGCTGCTTCACGGATCAGCTGATTCATGATCCCGGCATTCTCGGGACGCCCCGGTCCGGGAGAGAGTACGATAGCCTGCGGCTGCAGGTCCTTGATATCGGTCACGGAAATAAAGTCGTTGCGGTACACGGTCACGTCGGCTCCCAGTTCTGCCAGATACTGGTAGACATTGTAGGTAAAGGAATCGTAGTTATCCAGCAGGAGAATCATGGCTCAGTCGATGCCTTTACCGGTTATTGCCGTTATTAACACTGCAGCCTTGGCTTCTGTTTCCTGAAACTCGCGTCGGGGTCTGGAGTCGGCCACAATACCGGCTCCGGCCTGGACAAAAAAGCAGTCATCCTTTTTCACGACGGTCCGAATCGCAATGCAGGAGTCGAGATTGCCCCAGAAATCGAGATAGGCCACCGCTCCGGCGTAGACGCCGCGCTGCTGCTTTTCCAGTTCATCGATAATCTCCATCGCCCTGATTTTGGGGGCTCCGGAGACCGTGCCGGCCGGGAAGCAGGAGAACAGGCCATCCATCGGGCTCAACCCTCTTTGAAGCCTGCCCATGACGGAGCTGACGATATGGATGACATGCGAGTATTTTTCGATGATCATCTCTTCAGCTACATGAACCGTACCGGGTACGCTGACCCGGCCGACGTCATTTCGGCCGAGGTCGAGCAGCATGGTGTGTTCGGCGAGTTCTTTGGTGTCGGACATGAGATCATGGATCAGCTTGTCATCCTCGGCGGCGTTCTTGCCGCGCGGGCGAGTGCCGGCTATGGGCCGGGTTTCGATCGCGCCTTTTTCCACCCGAACCATCATTTCGGGTGAAGAGCCGACGACCGACGAGTTGCCGAAATTGAGCAGAAACATATAGGGCGACGGGTTGATGCGCCGGAGGCGCCGGTACACTCGCAGGGCCGAGATCTTGGACTTAATTCGCCAGTGCTGCGAGAGCACGACCTGGAAGATGTCGCCCTCCCTGATGTAGTGTTTGGCGCGACGGACCATCTTCTCGTATTCGGACCGGGTGTATTCGGGTTTGACGGTGGAGCGGACGGCTGGTTCGGGCTGCTGTTTGAGTTTTCGTGTTTGCAGCTTATGGACGATGTGATCTATATCCCGACGGGCGCGATCGTACTTCGTTCTCAGACCACGGGCTCTTTGTTCGTGCAGGATGTTGGCAATCACGAGAATCTCCTGCTTGAGGTGATCGAAGACAACCAGGTGGCGGTAAATCCCGAAGCGCATGAGCGGCAGGCCAATCCTGTCGGGCCTGGAATCAGGGATATTTTCTATCCAGCGGACGGCATCGTAGGAGAAATAGCCTACGCCGCCACCGGTAAAGCGGGGCAGGCCTTCGATTCGGACAGGCTTGTAGACGGCAAACATCTCGCGCAGGTAGTCGACCGGATTCGCCTCGATTTTTCGGACGCGGCGACCTTGTTTAAGGTACACGGCATCGGCAGCACCCTCAACAACAAGAAACGGGTCGAATCCGAGGAAGGAATAGCGGGCGAGTTTCTCGCCGCCTTCGATCGACTCCAGTAGAAATGACTCCCGTTTCCTTCCGACCAGCTTCATATATGCTCCGACGGGCGTATCCAAATCGGCCGGAATGCGGCTGAAAATGGGAATGACGTTCCATTTGCGGTTGAGTTCTTTGGCTTCTTTGTAAGTCAACATCAAAATTCGAAAGTCCCTCGACAGATTCTCTCTGCCGGTCCAGTTAGTTCAATGCTGTTGGTAGCTTCGTTCCATTTGACGTGCATTATACCGTTGGAAAACTGAATGTCGCACTGTCGTTCCACGCGACCGATCATCACGGCGGCGCAAACAGCCGCGGCGGCTCCGGTACCCGACGAACCGGTGGCGCCGGCGCCGCGTTCCCAATCAGCCACTTGAATGCTCCGGCGGTTTACAATCTTGACGAATTCAACGTTGGTTCTGTTGGGGAAGTTGCGATGGTTTTCGATCTCTTCTCCCAGCGCCTGCCAATCGAAATCGAAATCATCGACGAAGAGAACCGTATGGGGATTGCCCACAGCGAGACATGTTACCGGGAAGTTGCGTCCGCCCAGCTTCAGCGGATTCTGGATAACATACCTGGTTTTCGAGACGACGGGTACGCGAGCCGCTTCAAAGGAGGGTACTCCCAATTCAGTTTTTATGGAATAACGTCTTCCCTGCTTGTTGAGGACGGTAGCTTGACAGAGGTCGTCGCCCATGTCAAACAAGAAGCGTTTCTTCTTCTTGTTGTTGTCATGTGACCAGGCGGCGGCGATGCGCAGGCCATTGCCGGATTTTTCCGCCCACGTGCCGTCACAGTTGAAGACATCGATCTTTCTGTCTGCCCGTTCCGATGCAGTGAGATAGAGCAGGCCGTCCGCGCCGACGCCGGACTTTCGGTCACAGATGGCCGAGGCCAGCCGGCCGATTCTGGTTTTGGGGAGGCGGCGCCGGGCCCCATCAATCAGGATGAAGTCGTTTTTGAGGGCGTGGTATTTGTCAAAGATGAAGTCCATAGTCATGTATAGGTAAGTCGAACCGTCCGAGACGGCAAGAAAAAAGGCAGTGGGACCCCCTCGGGCCGATCTACAAGTCGGCATTTCTCTCATCGCATAGGGGCAGGCCTTGCGTTTGCCTGTTTGTTACTTGATCTAAGGTGAGGGACAAGTCCTCACCCAGCGCGGAATGAAGGTCGCTTTCGTTAGCCGGGCGTTGGCAACCTGTCGGCCTGCCTGGTGGTGGACCGTGGGCTTCTACATATTTGCTTTAAACAACTCCGCCAGTCGGCCGATGCCTTCGATTATGTTCTCATGAGTCGCGTTCGAAAAGTTGAGGCGCAACGTGTGCTCTCCCCCGCCGTTCGGATAAAAGGGTGAGCCGTAGACGTACGCTACCTTCTTCTCGACGGCCTTCGGCAGCAGTTCTTTGGCGGACATGTGCTCCGGCAACTCGACCCAAAGGAAGAGACCGCCTTCGGGTTCGGTCCAATTGATACCTTCGGGGAAAGTTTCTCTGATAGCTTTCAGCATCACATCACGTTTGGCACCGTAGTCCTTCTTGATCTCTTCAATGTGCGGCTCAAGCTTACCGCCGGCAACGTACTCGTAGATTATGTATTGACAGAGCGTGTTGGTGTGGAGATCGGTGCACTGTTTGACTTTCTCGAAGTACTGCATGATGTCTTTGGGACCATTCATCCAGCCGATACGGAGACCCGGGGCGAGGATCTTGGAGAAAGTGCGGATAGCAACGACTTCGTCGCCGCCGTAGGATTTCAAAGTCGGTACCCGTTCTCCGGCGAAGCGTATGTCACCATACGGGTTGTCATCGATGATGGGCACATTGTGCTCGATGGCCAGGTCAACTAACTGCCGGCGGCGTTCCAGCGTCATCGTGATGCCGGTTGGATTCTGGAAATTGGAGACGGTGTAGATCAGTTTGGGACGGTATTTGATGAGGTTTTCTTTAACCTGTTCGATGATCATCCCCTCATCGTCCATCTCGGCCGTCACGTATCTCGCCTGATAGTAGTCAAAAGCCTGAATGGCGCCGACATAAGTCGGCAATTCTGTCAGAATGTAGTCACCGCGATCGATGAAGGCGCGAGCGACGAGTTCGAGGCCCTGTTGACCGCCGGCCGTTATTTGGATGTTGTCCGGTTCGCTTTTGGTGCCTCGTTCGGTGGCGCGCTGAGCAACGAGTTCTCTGAGCTGGGGGATTCCCCGCGAAAGAGAGTACTGCATGCAATTGGAGCCGTACTTGGAAAGGGCCTGCTCCAGCGCCCATTTCATGTCTTCCTGCGGAAACAGCTCCGGGGCGGGAAGACCACCGGCGAAGGAAATGACCCCCGGTTGGGAGGAAATCTTGAGAATATCGCGTATGATCGAGGATTTCAGCTCCACTACGTGGGGAGCTATCTTCCACAGTTCAGTGTGTACCTTGTGGTTTTGTTCGACGAGCATATCCTGGTCCTTTCTCCGGTGTTGCCAGGATGTCACGGTCTTCATCCTGATTATAGACCGGTCGGGCTAGTTCTTTTTCTTAATATAAGGGCATTTTGGCGAAAAATTCAACCCTAATCGTGTGAAGTGTTTTACTAGACGTGGGATGTTGTTAGTGACATCGTCGGGGTTCTCCCGGCCGGCGGCCGGATCGGAACCCAACCTACTGCTGAAAGATGCTGACCTCAGTGCATATTTCGGGCACACGAGATCATGGGACCACCCCAAAAGCGTTTTTGGGGTGACCACTCATGGATGCCTCAGAGTATTTATGACATTAAAGCAATGTCACGTTTTGTTCTCGGAGGTCGGCCCGCATGGCTTCCGGCCAGATGCCGGCCTGGATCTCGCCGATGTGGAACTTGCGCAAGAGAAACATACAGAGCCGAGACTGACCGATGCCGCCACCGATGGTCAGCGGCAGTTCTCCGGACAGGAGTCGCTTGTGGAAATACAACTTCTCTCGCTCGATCGTATTGGTTGCTTTCAGTTGTTTCCTGAGCACGTCCGGATCGACGCGAATGCCCATAGAGGAGATCTCGAAGGCGCAATTCAGGCGCGGATACCAGAGTACGATATCACCATTTAAGCCTCTCCCCTTGCCGTTAGGTGTCGACCAGTCATCGTAATCAGGTGCGCGCCCGTCGTGCGGCTTGCCGTCCCGCAGCGGACCGCCAATACCGATTATGAACACGGCGCCGTGTTCCTTCGCGATGCGGACTTCACGCTCCAGTCTCGTCAACCTGGGATAACGCTCCTCGAGTTCTTCGGCATGGATAAACGTGATATCGGCCGGCAGAATGCGTTCGACGGCCGGGTGGCGGCTGCAGATATGGGCCTCGGTTCGGCGGATGACACCGTAGATCTTACGGACAGTGTCCTTTAGATAGTCCAGTGAGCGTTGTTCCGACGTGATAGCGCGTTCCCAGTCCCACTGGTCAACGTAGATGGAATGCAGATGGTCAAGTGTCTCATCCGGACGGATGGCGTTCATGTCGGTATAAATGCCTTCGCCGACGGGGATTCTTAGATCGGCCAGTGCCAGTCGTTTCCATTTGGCAAGAGACTGAACGACTTCTACTTTTTTCCCGGATAGGTCTTTGACGGCGAATGATACCGGTCGTTCTATGCCGTTCAGATCGTCATTGATGCCGGTGCCGGCTTCGACGAACAGGGGCGCGGTAACGCGGCTTAAGTGCAGTTCTGCGGCCAGATCATCCTGGAAGAAATCTTTAATCACCTTGATGGCGGTTTCGGTATCGCGGACGGTCAATGCCGATGTGTATTGTTTCGAAGACTGGGATGCGGTTTTCATGGTTTGTTCCTTTATAATGCGTGCTAGGCGGCAACTTTATAGCAAACTGTGCCTCAGCGCCTACTCAGAGGCGAACTCGGCGGTATGATGGGTAGATTCACAGCGCTCTGACTGCGCCCATCAGCAACCTATAACGATGTCGGGTGAGATATATATTGCCTTTAACGGCAATTATTATTGAGGAAGCTGTTATTATTGAGATGAAAAAGGATCGTGCACCGAGTTGCGGAATGGTGCTGATCATGAAACTGCCCTGCGGAGAAACGGCTCGACTGTCGAGCTCGACTCGTCGATGATGGGCGTGGCCATTTACTCATGACTGCCTCCAGGGTCTGAAGCGGGTACACTAAAGTAGATTTGCGAAATCTACTATTGTCGCCTTAAGGTAAGCGATTTCGCGGATTTGTCAAGAGGAAATATCGCTCTCCGACTGACCTTCCAAATTAGATGAGGCAAGACGCTACTTCAATTTCCCCCTTTGCTGATTTGCGGCGCCGCAAAACCCGCTGCCAGCCGGCGACTGTAAGCGGTCGCACGATTTCTGGGAACCGTCACTGATTACCGCTTGACAAGAGTGTCCGTATCGCGGATCTTATGGCTCCATTATTGTAACTCGTCAACTGGATAATAAACCAAACAGGAGGATCGAATGGTTATCGTGAGGAACGTATTCAGGCTCAAGTTCGGCAAGGCTCGTGAAGCGGTCGAACATTGGAATGAAAACCTGAAGGTGCTGAAAAAGATCGATGACTCGTTTGCTTCATCCCGGGTTCTTACCGACCTGGCGGGAGCGGATTTCTATACGCTCGTGATGGAAACTCAGCACGAATCTCTGGCAGCGTACGAGGAAGCCTCATCCAAGCTTTCAGCCGATGATGAGTGGAGATCGAATTATCAGAAGTTCGTGGGGCTGGTCGAGTCTGGTCATCGGGAGATTTTCAACGTAGTTAAGTAGCTCTGAAACAGGCCGTCAGGTCACATCCCGCCTCTGGCGGGTCAGGACCTGACGGAACCAGGTAGGGCATGGTTTGCACGGTAATTGCAGTGCAAGAGTTATTGGAGCGCAAGAAAAGTGGGGGGTGACTCAGCCGACGTCTAAAGCAGAAAACAATAGCCGGTCCGATGCGGGTCTTCCGGGCATCAGTTACTTATCCCTGCTCAGGAATCTCCGGTTCGACCAAATCCGCCAGAGAGTTCAATGACTGTTGCCAGCCCAGGTAGCACATTTCTACTGGTATTACATCCGGCACACCTTCCTGTACAACCGTAAGTTCGGTGCCGCAGCTTACCCTGCTAAGAGTAACGGTAACCTGCATCTCACCCGGTAAATTGGGATCATCAAACCGGTCGGTGTACACAATTCGCTCGTTAGCTGTGAGTTCCACGTACTTCCCACCAAACGAGTGGCTTTTGCCCGTCATAAAATTGGTGAAGGACATCCTGTAGCTACCGCCGACATTTGCGTTAAACTCATGGACCTTTGCTGTAAAACCCTTGGGAGGAAGCCATTTTGCCTTGGCATCAGGATCGATAAAGGCGCGGTAGACTCGTTCAGGTGGAGCTGCCAAAACTCGGTGCAGCTTAACTGTATTGGGCATTCCATACTCCTGTTGTTATCGAAACGTTTCTTACTCAGGTTTAGAGCAACAGTGCCGTTGTTTGTTCCATATGATACAGTACTGGAGTGAGTTTTGTCGACTTTTTCTCGTCGAATGCACGTTCACGCTCTGACAGGACCAATTTTCAGTGACAAATCGGGGCCGAAAGAATGAATTCGTTTCGCAATTTGTAGTTGCGTTTAATCTTACGCCCTCTCCCCTTGGGTATATTACAGTCGGAATCGCTGGGGTATCGTCAGAAATTCGGTTCGTTTCTCATATACGTTTTTTTTTCGGGCGGGAATTTTCCTCTGGAGGCGGCTGTGTCTTTGCTATTTGGGGTTTTGTCGGATTCAGCGTTGGTTTTGTAGGGAAAGTGGGTGAATAAAAAGCGGGGTCGAGCCCTCGTAAAACCCGGCATTTGTCCCTTTGGGACAAATGAGTCGGAACCACAGGGGTTCCGAGCTACTGGACTGGTTATGTCGTCAACGTTGGGGATGTCAAGCCCCAAGATGGCTTGACCTACGGGGCTTTGTCATTCTCGCGAATGCGTGAATCCAGACTATTGCCATTATGGGCAACGAGAAGTCGGAACCGAAGGGGTTCCGACCTACTTGATTGTTCTCGTTATGACAGCGATTGATCGTTATTTGACCAGTTTTTTCTCCTTCAGCTCATCACCAAATTGTTCATTGAATCGGAGGGCGCGCTCACGCATGATTGGATAGAATGTCGAAACCGCCACCCCCTCCTTCAACGTGAACTGCTCGAAGTCCAGATGATAAGACTCCCCGTCTTCCCCTCTGGCGCCATAGATCATGAGCTGCAAATTCGGCACTTCGTATAGCGTGATGGCGGATGCCCCGCGCTGTAATAGGCCGGTTTGATTCAAATCATCAGTGATAGCCCTGTTTGCCAGTCCGGCCACTTTCCAACCGTCCGATACTTTCCCGACTTCCACGATACCGATAACTTGGCCGGTCAAGACGAATGGAGCAATCCTGCTTCTGTCTGTCGCCACAATTTCGTCAAGACTCGCGACTGAATCGGACGCTAAGAGCTCATCGAAATCCACTTCGGCATACCTAATGAGTCCTGCTTGTTGTGCTTGTTTCAGTTTGGCAGCATCGATACCCAGATTGAGATCTTGCTGGGTTTCGAGCGCATCTAAGAGATCGCTTTTGGCTTTCGCAACCGCATCTTCGGGAGTGGAAAAGGTCGTATCGCCATTCATATCAGCGCTTTCATCTTGTTGAGAGCAGTATGAAACGAAGAAGACAACAGCGAGCATCAAACAAGCCAATCTTAATGTGAGTTTCATTGTGTCATCCTTCCTTTCTTATTCTGCGGCAATGTTAAACCACGTATTCCAATGTGTCGCCGATCCGGCAGGGTCGGCATACTCAGCGTAAGCAATAAGCCGTTCGGCGCCGTTGCACGGCGACCAGGGATCATTCAAGATTACGTAATCCGTCCCCGCCACGGTAATATAGCCCTTGATCACGACCACGTGTCCGACCACGCCCGGGGTCCCGTAGGCGTAACCCATGGGTTTCTTGCTGCAATAGATCTGAGACTGGAGTTGCTCCCATGTGCGGGCTGTTGATGATTCCTCGAACGTGACCCCGGCAAAATTCAGTTCCAGCCAGCCGGGCATGTTGCAGTCGTCTGTTTTGGGACAGTCGGATCCTTCATTTTCATTGTTGCAGCAATCCGTCCGATTGAATCGATGGTTTGCGAGGTCACACTGATTCACGCTAATGCCGACGTGCTGTGCCAGCATCTGGGTAACGGCAGCCCAGCACCAATTATTGGTTTGTTGCGGCCGCAGGGTGTTCGGAACGCTTCCCACGATCTCCGGGTTGCAACAACCACCCAGACTGAACATCACCAGTAGCAGCAGCACGACCGATAAAGAAAGTGCTTTGTTGCTCATAGAGAATTCTCCTTTGTAACTATTATATAATTCAGGTTAGTTTTCACATCCATATGGCACTGCTTCGGCGTAGTCTGCCGAAGCGCCATTTCCGTATTATCCGCTAAAAAGAGTCTACAAGGGTCGTACTTTACAATGGTCTCCTGCAAGCCTCTTAGTATTGGCCAATTACCACTTTCCCTGTTTGTGTGTCAACCAGTTTTTCTGAGGATATTTGGTGTTGTAATTGCTTGTTTCAGAAGTGCTTGGAACAGTAGGTCAAGTCCTCTTGGGGCTTGACGCCCTTCGATTCACTCTCCAAAATCTCCTTCAAAATGAGGAGCTTCAACTTCTCCCCAATTGGACGGATAGAAGCCTTTACGAAATCTCGAAACGATGAATGCTGGTAATCTTTCGGCCGCGAGTCAAGTCGGTAGTCTAATAGCCCGGACTATTCATGAATTCTCGAAACAGCCTCCGGTCTTTTGGCCAACTACTCTACTTCACCCTTCGACTCCGCTCAGGGTGACGCGGCATTGAGTCATACTGATCGGAGTCGAAGCATGGGTTTTTCTGATCCGGGTTGTTGAACACACTGTCATGGTGTTTCTTCCTGTTTGTGAATTATCCAGGATAGGATAGCCCATTTTGGTGGTATCGTCGGAGATGGGACAGGAATCAAGGGTAGACTGTGAAATTGAACATGTCAGGCCCCAAGAGGGCTTGACCTACGGGGCTGCGGGCGTTGGTAGCGGGGAATCGACGGCGGCGGTGGAAAGAGTTGCCGCTCCAGATCGCTGTCGCTCATTTCTCCCGGCAGCGGCCAGCCCAGACGGGCTGTCTCGGCTCGCCTCAGATACTCCCTGACAGAAGTCCGGCCGATGCCGCAGCTCGTGGCGATGGCCTGCTTGCTCAGCCGGCAAGCGTACCTTAATCGCAATACTTCCTTGATCTTACGCATGGACAATCGCTTTCCCGGCATCCTCACCTCCTCGGCTTTTCCGGCGAAAAACCAACAAGATAACGGGTATGCCGACTTAGTGACTATCCCGCGTCAGCTATTGCTCCGGGGGTGGCGCAATCAATCGGAATCAGGTGGCGGAATGGGTCGGAATATGCAATTCTTGATGTTTGGTGAAAGATTGTGGCTTATAGGCTGTATTACATTGAACGTTGACACCATATGGAGCGTCATATACCTTGATACTGGGTATGAAATTTAGTTAGATTTGATTCTGATCAACATGGCCATGAGAGGATCTTGATGCGAAAGGCACTCATCCCGTTTGTGCTGCTATTCCTTGGTATAGCAAGTCCGGTCGCCTCCAGGCAACTAGACAAAGTCGGCCCCGCGCTGAATTACTGGTACAACTTCTACTTTGATCCGGAGTGGATTGAACATGTTGAAGACTCTATGAACAGCCGGCAGCCTATCCGATTGGGCGATAGTCTGGAGTATTATCCCCCGCCAAGGATCGAACCGGGTGAACCGTGGCTCCCTCTCAGCAGGGCGCCGATCGAGTTCAGGAATGGGGTGCCGTATGTCGAAGCGCTGGCACGGTATTCGGGTGACGGTACTGACCTCAGTGCTCTCGGAGTTTCTCAAAGGTACGTTAGAGGAGCAAAAACGGCTACTGTCCGCTTTGCCCTTCAGTTGCTGCCGGAGATAACATCTCTTCATACCGTGGAATATATACCGGATCGAGCCCAGGTGAACCTTCAGCCAAACGACGTTTACCTGATGCAACCAGATGGTTTGGCCAAAGCTTGCGGGACCATCAAAGTGAATAATATAGTGCACAGCAGGATACTGGTCGGGCTATTCAACCAGGCGGGTACGTTTTTCAAACTGGAGCACCTAACTCTCAACAAGGCCTCTGACAATGATGAGGATTATCGAGTATTCAACAGTCTGCCGGCCGGATTCTACTTCCTCTGCATCACGA
>CAZLBP010000029.1:0-44715 GCA_964557855.1 uncultured Ignavibacteriales bacterium
AAATCACGCCCGCACAAATCCGAAATCCAGATAGGGTATCCCGACAGACTCCTAGTGTCCTGTCCCGGAAGTGATTTTCATAATACGTCGAACACTTTTATCCGGTTGTCTTTTTTAACCAAATCTCTCATATGACCTTGCGGCAATGCTGACTGTGACTATTGCAGGTATAAAGCCAACATTGTGTAAAGCTATTCGCGGGACAGGACACTAGCATCTTCCCACTAAAGTCAGCCTTCGATCCCAATTTCCCCTTAGAAAAAAGCCATAGACGGTGGTCTGCAACCACGCTCGCAAGGTGTAGAAAACTGAACTCACATTGTTTGACTTCAGACATCATAAGCCTACATCAATGACCCTAGAATTCAACAAACGTGCATTAAGGTCACCCGCTCCGATTTCGAATACACTAAATATTCTCATTAGATAACGATTAAGATGTGTCATGTCAATAGACATAACGCCATTACAGCTACCAAACAGCGAATCATGTGAAAATGAGGCGGGTCAACGACGCCAAAATTAGTAATTGCAGTGTCAACCTCACCGCCCCGTCCGAGGTGGGCGCCCCCAATGCAGCTTATTACGTAGCACCTTGTAGAACGAGCTGTCCGGAAAGATGATGTACTTGATCGTGAAGTCCGCGCGTGAAATCGTCACCCGCGCCGTGTCCAATAACGGTACCATCACCTGACCGTCAAGCGTCAGCCCTGCCACCCGCTCGTGCGACTTGACCGTCAGCTCGAGCACGTCGTTCGGATCAAACACCATCGGGCGGGTGGAGAGCGAGAACGACGAAATCGGCGATGCAATAATCCCCTGCATTTTGGGGTTCATGATCGGGCCGCCGACCGCGAGCGAATACGCGGTCGAACCTGTGGGAGTGGCGATAACCATACCATCGGCCCGGTACTGCACTATCTCCTGGTCATTGACCTTGAACACGATCTCAATCAGGCGGCTAATGGCCCCCTTGTCGACCACAACGTCGTTGAGGGCGTACGGGTACTCCGCATCCTGGCTGCCATCAACTTCGGCCTTCAGCACCATACGCTCCTCGATTTGATATTCACCGGCAACGATATCATCCAGGGCTTGCTCCAGTTCCCGTGGCGACAACTGTGTCAAAAAGCCCAACGATCCGAGATTGATCCCCAAAAGCGGGGTGCCGGCCGGTCCGACCGCACGCGCCGACGCCAGCAGGGTACCGTCGCCGCCCATCGAGATAAGGATATCGACTTCGGGGGCGATCTCATGTCGCGGCAGGTACTCGATCTCTTTTTCAGTCAGTTTCTCAGCTTCGGTGTCGGCAATAACAGTGTGCCGGTTTTTTCGGGCCCACTCGAGAAACGTGGCGATAGCCTCTTGAGCGCCGCGCCGTCGGACATTTGCAATCAAGCCGAATCGCATGACGTTAAGATAGACAAATCCCCACCAGATTGGCAAGTGATACCTGGTCGCCGCCCCGATATCTGTTGTCATTCAGAATATGTGCAACCGGCCTTCAACCAGCCGTATTGAAAGACCTCGGTGACTGTTGTGTCAGGTCCTGAGCCCGCGTCAGCGGGATTGTGACCTGACACGTAATTCGTTGTAAAGCAAGAGCGGCAGGTCACACGAATCCACCTTCATGGATTCACAGGACCTGCCGCAACTCCCGGATATAGCTATTTTCGCAAACCTTACATGATAAGCCCGGCCTTCACTCCCCCGCCGAGTGCCTGACCAGGTCGTCCTTGCCCCGTTTCTTGCCGTTGCCGTGCCTCTTCAATCGCAGCTTCTGCAACAAGCCGCTGGGTTCAGTCTGGTCCACCATGGATTCGATCTGCGCAGCGACAGTGTCAACATCCAGCCCCACCTCCTGCAGCAGTTCCGAACGACTGCCGTGTGTGATGAACCGATCCGGCAGGGCGATAGCTTTGAACTTACTCTGATAACCATGCGACAGCAGATACGCCCCGACCGCCTCGCCGAATCCGCCTCGGACCTGGTTTTCCTCGATCGTAATAACCACTTTGGCGGTGTTCATCACCTTCTTGAGGATGTCGTAGTCAAACGGCTTCACGAATCGCGCATTGACAATAGAGACCGTTATGTCGTGTTCGGCGAGTTTCTCTGCCACGGCCTGCATCTGCGCTACCATCGTGCCCACGGCCAGCACAGTGACATCGCTCTCCGCCGTAAGATACTCCCAGGTACCCCATTCGATTTGATCGACTTCATCTCGCATTTCGGTCGGCACCGAATCTCTCGGGTACCGGATTCCCACCGGTCCCTCGAGATCATGCTCTGCCGTATAATGCAGCATCGCCCGCAGTTCGTTACCGTCTTTGGGCGCGGCGACGGTCACATTAGGCACCGTCGCCAGGTACGACAGATCAAACATGCCGTGATGTGTGGGGCCATCGTTCCCAACCAGTCCGCCCCGGTCCATGCACATGACCACGGGCAGGTTCTGCAAGGCGATATCATGGATAATCTGGTCGTATGTGCGCTGCAAAAATGTCGAATAAATAGTCAAATACGGCTTGGCGCCCTCGGCGGCCAAGCCGGCGGCGAACGTCCCGGCGTGCTCCTCGGCGATGCCGACATCGAAGAAACGCTCCGGATACTTCTCGGCGAACTCCACCAACCCGGTACCGGCCGCCATGGCGGCCGTGATAGCGATTACGTCCTTATTCTTCGCACCGAGTTCTACCATCGTATTACCGAATACTTTCGTGTACGACGGTCTACCTTGAGGTTTGGCGGTGGCGATTCCAGTGATCTTGTCGAATTTACCGACCCCGTGGAACTTCGACGGGTTTCCTTCGGCCGGACCGTACCCCTTACCTTTCACCGTGGCCACGTGCAACAGGAGCGGACCTTTCAGGTTCTTGAGGTCCTGCAGAGTCTTGATTACCAGCTCCAGGTTGTGGCCGTCGATCGGCCCGAAGTACCGGAAACCCAGCTTCTCGAACAGCATGCCCGGCACAACCAGAGCCATGACGGAATCCTCGATTCGGGCGATCGTGGTCCGTATTTTGTCGCGCCGTTTGAATCGTCCGGTCAGTTCCCAGATCTCGTTACGCAGCTTGTTGAACTTTTCATCGGCCATTATGCTGGTCAGGTAGCGGGACATGGCGCCCACGTTCTTGGAAATCGACCAGGTATTGTCATTAAGAATGACCAGTATATCTTTTTTTGAGGAGCCGGCATTGTTGAGACCTTCGTAGGCCAGGCCGCCGGTCATAGCGCCGTCGCCTATGATAGCGACTACCTTGTTGTCCCGGCCGGCATTGTCCCGTGCCGCCGCAAATCCGAGAGCGGCGGAAATCGAGGTCGAGGCATGTCCGGCGCCGAAGTGATCGTAATCCGACTCATCCCGCTTGGCAAAGCCGGCCAGCCCGCGATACTGGCGCAACGTATTCATCCGGTCGCGGCGACCGGTGAGAATCTTGTGGGAATACGTCTGATTACTGACATCCCAGATCAGTCTGTCCTGAGGCAGACGGAACACGTAATGCAGCGCTAGTGTCAACTCGACGGAACCCAGATTCGTAGCCAGATGACCGCCGGTCTGCGAAACGGAAGAAATGATATCGAGCCGTAACTCTTCGGCCAGCTCGGTCAATTCATCGATGGTTAGCTGCTTGAGATCCTCAGGGGAGGCAATATTAGGCAGATATTTCATATACATTCAGTACGCAAAACATTAACGATTTCGTTGGCCAATATACAAGGCCAGATGTTTGAGCCGATTGTCATCGTCTTCCCGGAACAAACCAACGGCTTCCTTTATAGTTCTATCAGCGTCGTTCCGGGCCTTCTGTATACCGACAGCGGCGGGATAAGTTGCTTTTTGTTTTTTACTATCCGAGCCGACGTTTTTTCCAAGAAACTGAGCATCTCCCTCCACGTCAAGTATATCATCGATTATCTGAAACGCCAGCCCAATCTTCTCACCGTATTGCGTCAATTGCTCCAGCAGCCTGTTATCGGCTCCCGCCAGCATGGCGCCCACCCGGACGGAACATCGGATCAGAGCGCCTGTCTTTCTTCTGTGTATATTGATGACTTCCTGCTCAGTAACTTCCCGGCCTTCGGCCTCGACATCAGCCATCTGTCCGCCGATCATTCCCTGCGTACCCAGCGCCTGGGCCAATTCAATCACGGCCTGCGGGATTCCCGTACGAGCCATTAGATGAAAGGCAATGTCGTGCAGGGCGTCCCCGGCCAGTACAGCGGTAGCTTCGCCGAATTTCTTATGACAGGTCGGCATACCCCGGCGCAGATCGTCATCATCCATGCACGGCAGATCGTCGTGTATGAGCGAATACGTGTGCACCATTTCCAGGGCGGCCATCGCCAGATGAATCGGCAGGTCCTCACCTTCCGTAGTACCGCCGCAATACTCGTAAGCAGCCAGAGCCAGAACGGGCCGCAGACGTTTCCCGGGCGCAAGCGCGGAATATCGGATGGCCTGATGCAGAACGGCCGGCTCGGAATCTAATGGCGGCAGATACCGGTCCAGCAAGCGGTCTACCAGCCGCCCCTGTTCCTGCAAGTATGTTTCAGCATCCATGGCCACCAGTTCCATCACAGGTCGGTTTCTCCTGTTTTCAGTTCCGTTTCCGTGAAGAGCCCGCTCTCTTCGCTTATGACTTTGACTTTCTTCTCGGAGTCCTCGAGCTGCTTGTTACAAAAACCGGCCAGCTTGAGACCTTCGGTATAGAGGTTTATGGACTCTTCGAGTGAGGTTTCGCCTTCTTCGAGCAAGTCCGTAATTTCTTCCAGACGTTTGATAGCGGATTCGAAGTCTTTAGGGTCTTTTTTTGCTGTCATAGCCTTCTGCAGTCAGATTCTCGACTCTCGACTGAATCTTACCGTGATTCAGGATTGTTTCGAGCTCATTCCCGATTTCCACATCTTCAACAGACTTCACCAACCTTTTATCGGGCATACGAAGCGTTACCGAATACCCACGCGCTAACACTTTTAATGGTGACAGTGTTTCCAAACGCGACAGCAGTAAAGATAGGCCGTTTTTATTCTTTTCAAAGCTGTTTTTCCCGGCGTTAATCAACAGCCGGACCTGCTGATCGAGGAACTGCTGACGCTGATACACCATTTGCAGGGGTCGTGCCAACGATGACCGGCTTGTCAGGGCTCTGAGCTGGAGTCTGGCGTGCCGAAGCTGGTTGTGGAGCAGTCTGGCTTGTTGCTGCAACATCGATCGAACCGTTTGCAAGTACTCCTCGCGCGACCAGATAACCAGTTCCGCCGCCGCAGATGGTGTCGGCGCCCGCAAGTCCGCCGCCAAATCCGACAGCGTTGTATCGACCTCATGCCCGACCGCAGACACCACCGGGTTCTCAGACGCTACAATGGCTCGAACCGTCACCTCCGTATTAAAGGGCCACAGATCCTCGAGCGAACCGCCGCCGCGTCCGGTAATAATCACGTCAATGTCATCGCGGGTATTGAAATACTCGATTCCGGCCGCAATAGTCCGTTCCGCCCCCTCTCCCTGCACCTGGGCCGGATACACGACGAGTTCAACCGAGGGATTCCGGCGCGTGGCAATCTGAATAATGTCCCGAATGGCGGCGCCCGTCAGTGAGGTGACAATGCCGACTTTCAGAGGATACATCGGTATCGGTTTCTTGCGGTCCTCATCGAACAAACCTTCAGCGGATAACTTCTCGAATAGTTGACGAAACGCCAGCTCCAGTTCCCCGACCCCGACCGGCACGATCTTCTTACAGTTGAGCTGATACTGGCCGCCCCGTTCATAGACAGATATATCGCCATATATCAGCACTTTCTGACCGTCTTCGGGTTCGAATTTAAGATAAGCGCCCAGCGACCGCCACAGCGTCACCCGCAACACGGCATTGTCATCCTTGAGACTGAAGTACCGATGACCCGAGGAATGGTGGTGATAGTTGGAAATCTCCCCCTCGACCCAGATGTCGCAGAACGACTCCTCCAGTGTCGTTTTTATCAATCGCGTGATAGCGCTGACGGTGTACGCTTGCGGCTGTTCGAACATGGTTTAGTATAGAGGGGCGGTGGGGCTTGAGGCAAGTCATATCCTCTAAATGGAAATCACAAATCGAGGCTGCCCGGAAGGTCTCACCAAGACCGGAGAAATCGCGTGTCACCGTAGGCGAATATGAGCTACCTCATCTCAAACTCTCCATTATCACCTTCGCCAGCTTCTCACCGATTCCCTTCGTAGCTGCCAGCTCTTCCAATGACAGTGCTTGGATCCGCTTCACCGAACCGTACTTCTTAAGCAATAGATCCCGTTTCGCGGGTCCGATTCCTTTGATATCATCCAGCGACGACTTAACCGTTCGCTTTGTCCGCACCTTGCGATTGTACTCGATTGCGAACCGGTGCGCCTCGTCACGGACTTGCTTCAAGAGCAGCAACGCCGGCGAACTGCGGCTGATAACGATCGGGTCGGAGACTTCCGGGACGTATACTTCTTCCAGCCGCTTGGCCAGCGCGATAATCGGCTGCTCACTAAGCTGGTTGGCTTCCAGCTCGATTCGCGCCGCCGACAGCTGTCCCTTGCCGCCGTCCACCACGACTAAGTCAGGCAACTCCAGTTCCTGCTCCATTCGGCCGCGAAAGTACCGGCCGATCACCTCCCGCATCATGGCGTAATCGTCCTGCCGGGATACCGTCTTGATCTTGAAATGCCGGTACTCTTTTTTCTTCGGGCGGCCGTTCTCAAAATAGACGCACGACCCCACGGCGTCGGTTGCCCCGGTATTGGAGACGTCGAAGCATACAATCGATCGCGGCGAATGGGTCAGATGCAATGCCTCTTTCAAAGCCGTGACCTTCTTGCTGCTTCGTTCGGATTGCTGTCGCTTTTGGATCAACAGCTCATCAAGCAACAACCGTGCGTTGCGCGCCGCCAGTTCCACCAGGCGGACCTTCTCTCCTATCTGCGGCACGTGTACTTTGACTTTAGATCCCTTTTGCAGTTTCAGCCACTCCTCAAGCAGCCCGAGGTCGGGGAACGAGTGCGGCAAATGGAGTTCCTGCGGCAGATTGGGCTGGTTCTTGTAGTACTGCATGAGGAACGTATATAGCACATCTTCATCGGTGTGATCGCTCTCCGCCGACAACTGAAAATCCTGCCGCCCGGTCAGTATCCCCTCCCGGATCTGCATCACGACCGCCACGACATCGGTAGCCTCGCGCGCGACAGCCACGATATCGCGATCAATTAAGTCACCGACATCCACGTTCTGCTTGAACATGACCGACTGCAGCGCCTCGATCTGGTCCCGAATTTGCGCCGCCTCTTCGTATTCCATAGCGTCCGATGCGGCCTGCATCTTCTCCGTCAAGCGATCGGTCAGCGTTTTCGACTTGCCGGAGAGCACCATGAGTACCGAATCGATGCCCTCGCGATAGTCTTCCTCGCTTTGCAGACCTTCGCACGGGCCTTTACAGCGGTTAATATGGTAATCGAGGCAGACTTTGAGCTTCTTTCCTTCCGGAGGCGGAATGACATAATTGCACGTGCGAATCTTAAACAGCCGCGTCAGGAATGCCACGGTGCGGCGCATCCCTTTACTGCTCGTGTACGGACCAAAATAGGTCGCGTTGTCCTGTTCTATCCGTCGCACGATGAGGATGCGCGGAAACGGCTCCGGCGTCGTTACTTTTATGTACGGGAAATGCTTATCATCTTTGAGGTCGACGTTGTAGCGCGGCTTGTGTTCATGGACGAGATTGGCCTCGAGAATAAGCGCCTCAATCTCCGTGTCGGTAACCAGCAGTTCGACATCCGCCACCTGGCTGATCATGCGCGTCATCCGCAACTGATGATTGGCGGACTCCTGGAAGTACGTCCGCACCCGGTTGCGCAGGTTTTTCGCCTTGCCGATGTAGATAATCTCACCCTTATTGTTCTTGAACTGATAGACTCCGGGCGAAGGGGGCAGATTCTTGAGTTTGAGTTGCAGTTCCTTTGAGACGTTTTCCATTATGTCGCGCTATAATCGCTTTTGTCGACGCTTTCGCGCCGGCGTTCTGCTGTTTGTTGCCGTTAATCGATTATACGCCTGGCTCCGGCATACCGTTGGCTCCAGTACTCCTGACTCAGGCTGCTGATAATGACACCCTGCGACGTCGAGGCGTGGATGAACTCGTTGTAACCGACGTATATTCCCACGTGCGATACCCGATTGTTGTCCGTGCGAAAGAAGACCAGGTCACCGTATTGCAGCAGGTTGCGGTGCACCTCCGTGCCGCTTTCGAACTGCTCGCGAGCAGTTCGCGGCAGTTGAATCGTGTCAGCAAACGCGGAGAACACTTCTTGAGCAAAGAGGGAACAATCGATACCACGTTCATACTGCGTAGCCCCGGCGTAGGGCTTGCCGAGATAGCCCTCGAAAATGAGTCCCAGCTTCACGTACATCGATGTGGTCCACTGCACTCCCTGCGGCTCGTGCTCGGCCGGAACCTCGGCGCCTCCGGTACGGTAGCGCGGATATGATGAACAGCCGGACATCAGCAAAGAAAGTGCGAGTATAGCGGCCAGGTACGACTTCATTACGTCAGCTTCGGATATATAAGTCCAAACCTCTTATGGTAGTATAAACGTGTCCCGGCAATAAGAACAACAAGAAACACGAGATACAGCGGAAAGAACCATCCTGCCGCCAGGGCTAACAGCACGATGGGGAACTTGGTGGCAAACATTTCCGCCGAACGGCGCGGCATGCCCAGGGACAGCAATACCGGCCCGACCGACAGGACGGAAATGTACACCAGCAGCATATGTCCTGACTCAAATGCCACGAAAACCGACGCGAGCAACAGCACGCCCGCCAGAGTCTTGACGACTGGCGCCGGCCACAAGACCGAGAGTGTCCTCTTGCCTGTCAGCCGGTCCCCTTCGCGGTCGGCTATGGTCGTCAGCAGATAGATACCGCCGACGGCGAAGAAGAAGTAGAAGGGATTATCCCAGCCGAGCAAACCGGCGTTATGCTGATTGATTTCAGGCATGACGGTCAAGGGAATCAAGAATCCGATTCCATACGCATTGACCAGCAAACCTCCCAGCGGGCGGTCCTTCAATCGAAACGGCGGCGCCGAATAAAGATTCCCCAGAACCACTATCTGAGCGAAGAGAAACAAGGGAAACAAAGAGACAAAAACCGCAGCTACGAGCGGCACAGCCGACAGGACCAGGTACATCACCATCGCTGACCGAACACTCACATAGTTCCCTGCAATAAAACCCAGTTTCCTGTTTATCGTGTCCGACTGTACATCGTGCACCTGGTTTATGTAGTAGGCCCCGGCAGTCAGCAAGCTGAGGCTTCCCAGCATGAACAGATCAGTTGGGGCGAAGCTCTCTCCGGACAGTCGTTGATGATACCGGAGGCAAACCAAATAAATCGACCAGATGGGAATATGCAACAGCGGTCTGGCGGCAAAAAAGAAATCAAGCCATCTCATTTTGAGACAAAATAGAAATATGCGTACATAAAGGGAGCCGCAAAGAGCAGCGAATCGAAGCGGTCCAGTACGCCGCCGTGGCCGGGGATAATCGATGACGAGTCCTTGATGTCCAGAGACCGTTTCCACATCGACTCGACCAGATCACCCATTTGCCCGACTACCGAGCAGCCTGCCGCAACCGTCATTGTATGCCACAATCCCAGGCTCTGGAATTTCCAGAAGTACATAAGCAGACCGACAGCCAGCGCTCCAACCACACCGCCGATGAACCCCTCAACGGTCTTGTTCGGAGAGACAGCCGGCGCGAGTTTGTATCGGCCCAGCCGCGATCCGATGCCCATGGCAGCCGTATCGCCGATCCACAAGAGTCCAAACAAGAAGAGCATAGCATCTCCCCCGTGAATCCCATGTCCGCCGTTACCCACAAGAAACACGACCGGATACGTACAGCCCAGATAAAGAACTCCCCAGACGAGGCGGCTGTGACGTTGAAAGAGTCGAACCGGCGTCTCCCTTCCGGCGGCCAATATCATACCCGTCAGCAAAAAGAAAACAACAATCAGACTGAGAGCCATCACAGCATCCGGCCCTCCGACCGGGGCCCCGAATCGGGCATTGAAGTCGAGAGCCATCCCGGCTATAGTTGCATAAAGAAGCACAACTGTGAGCACGGCAAGCCAGAACAGCAGATGAACCGGGCGGTATCCCTCATTATAGAGAAACTCACCGGTGGCAATCGACAGAAAGAGCAAAAACATCCCAAACAGCCACCACCCGCCTTGATAGCATATCCAGAGAATAATGGGAATAGTGACGGCTGCAACGGCTATTCTGGCAAGAAGATTTCGACTCATCTCTAGGATCGTTTGCCCACTTTACCGAAGCGTCGTTCCCGTTGCTGGTAATCCCGAATTGCCCGGAACAACTCCGTCCTTCCAAAATCAGGCCAGAGAGTGTCAATTACATACATTTCCGTGTAGCTGGTTTGCCACAACAGGAAGTTAGAGATGCGCATTTCACCCGACGTGCGAATCAACAAATCGGGATCCGGGACTTCGGTCGTGTATAGAAAATCCGAGAACAGTTTCTCATCGATTTCAGCCGTGTCAAGTATGCCCGCCCGGGCACTGTTGGCAATGGCTTTGACCGCATCCAGAATCTCGGTACGTCCACCGTAATTCAGAGCCAGAATCAGCACCAGGCCCCTGTTGTTGCGGGTCTTTTCGCAGGCCTCCGCCAGCACTTTGCGGCGACTGGCGGAAAGACCGTTGATCCGGCCGATGGTAACCAGTTTGACGTCGTTCTTGATCAGTTCATCCAACTCGTTGCGCGTGGTGCGCGATAAGAGCGACATGAGGGCGGCAACTTCAGATCGCGGGCGGTTCCAGTTCTCCGATGAAAACGTGTACAGGGTCAGGTATTTGATGCCGAGTTCACCGGCCGCCTTCACGGTCTTACGGACCGCTCTTACGCCCGCTTCGTGACCGAACGTGCGGGGCTTATTTCGTCGAGCAGCCCACCGGCCGTTGCCGTCCATGATGATAGCCACGTGCTCGGGTATTCGCTCCGGCAACTTCAGGATTTCCTGCTTCAATTTGTCAGCAATTGTCGGCATGATTCGAAAGTACAGGAGGGTTGAATCGTTTGCAAGTTCTTTCAGGTGTCGTGGTTGGCTCTAAGAGGCCTGGCCGACGTAGTTGAGATTCGACCGACTTGTGTATCGCGTAGCGG
The DNA here is from genome assembly GCA_964557855.1 of uncultured Ignavibacteriales bacterium. GTDB lineage: Bacteria > Zixibacteria > MSB-5A5 > GN15 > FEB-12 > JAJRZL01. The sequence goes on from CAZLBP010000029.1 coordinate 11,209, forward strand.
CGAAGCTTGTCCCCGCCGATCCGATCAGTCGGTGCGGCGCAAGGCCGCATCCTACGCGATCCAGGCATCGTTCTCCTGAGCCCGGCTCCCTCTCAGCGCAATATAGCAATGCTGTCGACAACCGTCTTCCGCTTAAAATGCTCAACCGTCAAAATCCCCAGTTTCGAGAATCGTTCCGTAATGGTATCCGGAAAGAGGAACCCGTTCTTCTCAACAAAGTCAATGACACGTGAATATTGAGAGTAGTTCTTCTTCATGGGGTAATACAGGTACAATCGGTGCAATGTGCACTCGGTGCGATCGATTATGGCGATCCCAACCGGCTTTGTCGATGCCGTCGTGTCGATATCGAATCCTATCGCCAGCCTGGTGCCGCCGGTATCGTTAGGGTAGAAGTTGAACGTGTATTCGTCGGCAAAGACATTCGGATACGTGAAATCCGGATCCTTTAGATAATAGGAGGGATCAATCTCGACCATGTGCGAGTCAAGCTGCCCGAAGCTGTAATAGTAAGTGCCCACTGTTGAATCGGCAAGAACGGTGTCCGCTCCATCCTCATACCGAAACAGGTAGGTCGTGGCCGACATCATATACGGAATACCGGTCTCGACCGGGTTACTGGAGCGGTACACGGCATCGGCGCGATCGCAATAGTATTCCAGAATGGGGTCGACTTCGTCCACCGGACTCTGCGCCCAAGAACCGGCCGCAGCCAGCCAAACAAGACAAATCACGATCCTTTTAGTGAACTTTAGAGTTGACATACTTCGCCAAAATACCTTCTTTTCTGCAGAATGCCAGCAAAACCAATGACATCCCATACCGGAGACAGTATTGGTTTATACAAACGAAGGTTTGGATCGTATTGCTTTGTGAGTCAGTTGCGATTCCCAATCATCATAAGAACAGGGAAGGATACCATATGAAAGTTCTCGACCTGCTCAAGAACAAACAAGAGGAAGTGTTTACCACTGAGCCCAATGTCCCGATTCCCCGAATCATGGCCAAGCTCATCGAACACCAAATCAGCTGCCTGCCGGTGGTCGATTCGGACGGTGACTTGATCGGAATTATCAGCGACAAAGACATTTTCCGGGCCGTCTACAAGGATCCTGAGACTTTCACCAACCGGACCGTGGCCGAACTGATGACTACGGACCTGATTGTCGGTGTTTATGACGATGAGCTGGATTACATTGCCGGCCTGATGACACAGAACCGGGTGCGACATATACCGATCGTGGAAGGCAAAAAGATCGTGGGCCTGCTGTCCGTGGGCGACATTGTTAAAGCCCGCCTGAAAGATATCGAAGTCGAAAACCGTTACCTGAAACAGTACATCGACGGCAGCTATCCGGGGTGAGGTATAATCCGATGCGAATTCGGACCGGACGTGTTCGCCTCACATTAATACTGCGAACTCAATTGCCGGAGCTCATTTCACCAACATTACTTTCCTGACTTCCTGGAAGTCGCCGGTCTGCAACCGCACGAAGTAGATGCCCGAGCCGGTCTCGCTCCCGGACTGATCCTCACCGCGCCACTGGTACTGGTACGATCCGGATGGCAAGTGGTCATCAACGAGACTTCGTACTCGCTGGCCGAGAATATTGTAGACTTCCAGCAACACGTCGGCGTCACCCGCCAGACTGAATGAGACAGCGGTTGATGCGTTGAACGGATTGGGGTAACAGTCGCGGAGTTCGGTTTCTAGCGCTCGTTCCGCTGTTTTCTGGATAACGGGGTCAGGCTCATACCAGCCACAGTGGTCTATCCAACCGGTATAGAGGCTTACCCACCGATAATCCCAGTTGGACCAGTAGCCTATAGAATCGTAACTGGCGATATCAAAGAAGTAAATCTTCTCGGTTTTCAGCGAGCAGATTTCCAGTGATGTTCCCTCGGTCGTATAGAAGGTCGGATACCAGGGGAATCCGTATTCCGTTACCTGGATCTCATAATGATCAATGGGAGTCTTTTGATTCACGGGCGGGGACCAGCTCAGCCGCACCATGTTGGTCGGGTATTCATAGGGCGATTCACCCGGCACATCTTTCCGCGCCACCGATTTTTTCTGCGTACCGGGATTATATTTCACAGTAACTCCCGCGAAATTCTCCGGCCAGCGCGGCACGGCATGCACGTAGTCTTCCGGGGAGTATGAGGTTGGGGCATCTTCAAGATACGCTTTGACTCGGTAATAGTAATCCTCGCTACCTACAAATGAGGTGTCAAAATACCTGGTAGTGTTCATCGGCAGACTATCTCTAACTTCCCAGACAGGAGAGTCTGCAATCCGACGTTCTACAATCCAGCCATCTTCCCAGGCATTTCGGTCATCCCAGGTAACATCGATGTATTGATTCTCCAAATTGGCCGTTGTTATGCAATCCCCATTGACTACTGAAAAGAGGATCATTTGGGATAACCTGCTGTCGATAAAATGGTTCATTCGCTACTGCAAACACAATATCAGGGTCATCTCTGATTTCATCCAAGTAATAGTCGCGTGATTCGATATCGAGAAATCCTATTTTGTAACTCCCTGAGAAGTTCGGTCTCTTGACCGGCAAACCGTATGGGTTGTACAAGATACTATCACACCAATATTCAATAGGATGTGCTCTGTTGATCCGAACAAGATTTGAGTTCTTGAGTGTATATCCAACTGGATGTTCCGGTAATTCGATTAACTCTTTTCCGCCTGAATTAACGCTGTCCGGCATTTCGATAATTGGAACCCTGAACTTGACTATTATCTCATTACGAATCTCTTCCGGTGACCGCGCCGACGCAATGCTCAGTGAAGCAACAAGTGCCAATAGTGACAGCACACATAGATTAATACATTTTCCCCGTGACATTTTGTACCCCTCTTATTGAGGTCAAATTGCTATTTACTATTCTCTCGGAATGTGTCAATCCGAGTGGCTTACCACCCTTCTATCTGCCTCTTGCCTGTACCGTCAGCATTCATGATCCATATGCTACCTCCATTCGTATCCGGTTTGCAGTACACGATTTTGGTTCCATCAAATGACCAATGAGGATATCTCCCTCCTCCAGTAGTCAACTGCACCAGAGACTTGCCCTCCATAGTCATTTGCCAGACGTTTTCTTCTATTGAAAGTACTATCCACTTGCCGTCTTCAGATACTTGTGGATTGTAGTACAACGAATATGGATGACCCTTTCGCCATTCGTACACAAGTCGAGCTGCTGAATCTGCAATACTACGAACACTGAAGTGTCCGGAATCGTCCGGGGCCGTATCTATATTCGCAAGAAATATAATACTGTCACCTAGAGTGAAGCAGGGATCAAAGCCATGCGCAATCAACTCTCTTTTGTTGTCTCCGTTAGGCTCCATCAGCCATATGCCCGCAGAATCGCCAATCTGGATATTGTACGCAATCAGGCTGTCCGAATCCGACCAATCACAGAACCACTGACGAGAGGTGTTGGTCAGTTGTGTCAGGCTGTCGCCATTCCTCTTGATTTTGTAGATTTGCGCATTATACCCAAATGCCAGCCATTCCCCCGTTGGAGACCAGGTAACCGAGCCAAAAGCAGGTGCAGGACCCTCAACTACGTAAAACGAGTCAGTCGTCCAATCGGCTGTGTGTATGAGGTAGATCCCTCGATTCCTGAAAGTCGGCAGCCCGGACCATGCCACCGCAATTGTGCGGCCATCGGGCGACCAGGAAGCTACGGCATTGGCGAGTGGGAATTGCGTTTCCGGCTTCGGATATCTGTATGTTGGGTTACCATCACAACCGAACGTAACTATGCCCAGACCCAATACAAGAACTACTATCCCTCGAAATACACTCATTCAATTATCTCTCCTGTGTATAATGACGCACGCCGCACAATCGCTGTCAAATGCAAAACCAGCCCCAATCGGCCAAAAAAACAAAAAAACGCCGGTATTTGAGGTACCGGCGTCAGGATTTGTCACTGGTCTGTCAAAGATTGTCAGACTTCCATGACCTCTTGTTCTTTGTGGGCCAGCAGGTCGTCGATTTTCTTCGTGTGCTCATCGGTCAACTTCTGGATTTCGTCCAGAGCGTCGTGGTACTGGTCTTCGGAGACTTCTTTTCCGATGGATATTTTCCCCGTTCCCTGAAAACCAAAGATACCCTCTTTGGCAATTACTGTCACGGCACTATCGATATACCCGTTTGTCTGCGCAGACGCACAGCCGGTGGCGAACACAGTTGTCGCCACAATCCCTCCTACTAGCCGCCTCATCATAGCACCCTCCTGTTTTCCTTAGAATGTCAGTTGTTTTGGGTTATCCCCGTTCTTGTCCACCAACCATACATGTTCTTTGTTGTCCGATGATGGCCGGATTATCACTATTCGTGCCCCATCCGGTGAATACCGTGGCGAATTTCCGTACGTGAAATAGCGTGGATCGCCGCCATCTGAATTAACTCGAAAGGTCTTGTAAAACAAATCACCACGGGTGATATTGCCGATCAAGATTACTTCGCCGTCCGGCGACCAATCGTAATCCGCCTGAAAACCGGGCGTATACAATTTGGATTCCACTCCGCCCGCAAGATCAAAACGAAATACGGTATCATATCTCCAAAAAAGAAGCTCTCTTTGACTGGGGGATATGCGTGGATTCGATCCCCCCACGATATGCACCGTGTCACCGGTCGTGAGATCCATCCGGTAAATAGATGTCGCCCAATTGTTGGCCACACCTCGATCTTCATAGTACAGCCACCTTCCGGTTGAATCGATATCAGGGAATCTGGCAAAGCCAAAATCACACAACAGCGATTCCTGCATAGTTGTTAGGTCCAGGTAATAGAGTTTAAAATCGCCCTTCATATAGATCATAGCCGTATCGCCCGGCAACCAGGCAGCATGCAAACCGCCGACCGAAAGTAACGTGCGGTTCTGGCCGTTCGTGTCAATTACGTACAGCACGTGTGAGTAGATAGAATCATCGATACCGGGTGACGTGTAAGCTATGCGGTCGCCGGCATTGGACCAGGAAGGGGCCATATCCCACGACATGACCGGCGGCGGCTCCGGTTCTTTACCCCCAGGAAGGCAAGCCAACAACACTACGGCGCCACAAATGAACATGAGTATCGACCCTCGATGTATTGTCATCAAATATACCTCACTTTCCAGTAATAACGCACGCCGCACAATCGCTGTCAAATGCAAAACCAGCCCCAATCGGCCAAAAAAACAAAAAAACGCCGGTATTTGAGGTACCGGCGTCAGGATTTGTCACTGGTCTGTCAAAGATTGTCAGACTTCCATGACCTCTTGTTCTTTGTGGGCCAGCAGGTCGTCGATTTTCTTCGTGTGCTCATCGGTCAACTTCTGGATTTCGTCCAGAGCGTCGTGGTACTGGTCTTCGGAGACTTCTTTTCCGATGGATATTTTCCCCGTTCCCTGAAAACCAAAGATACCCTCTTTGGCAATTACTGTCACGGCACTATCGATATACCCGTTTGTCTGCGCAGACGCACAGCCGGTGGCGAACACAGTTGTCGCCACAATCCCTCCTACTAGCCGCCTCATCATAGCACCCTCCTGTTTTCCTTAGAATGTCAGTTGTTTTGGGTTATTCCCATTATTATCTATTAACCATACGTGATATTTGTTGTCAGAGCCTGGTCGCACAACGGCTATGCGATCCCCACCTGGCGAAAAAGTCGGCCACCTTCCATAACTGAAATGTCGGCGATTGGAGCCATCCGAATCAACCCTGTATACGGTAATACCATGTTCCTTAGAAGGAAACACGTTGCCAATCAGTATTTCGCTGTCGTCCGGTGACCAGTCACAGAATGCCTGGAAACCAGGACTAAACAGCGCGGTTTCGGAATCAGCTGTCAGGTCGTATTTATATACTTCTTGCCGCGTATACAATAAATACCTTTGGTCGTGAGAAAGCCGCGGTTGTGTTCCCCCCACGATATGCACCGTGTCACCGGTCGTGAGATCCATCCGGTAAATAGATGTCGCCCAATTGTTGGCCACACCTCGATCTTCATAGTACAGCCACCTTCCGGTTGAATCGATATCAGGGAATCTGGCAAAGCCAAAATCACACAACAGCGATTCCTGCATAGTTGTTAGGTCCAGGTAATAGAGTTTAAAATCGCCCTTCATATAGATCATAGCCGTATCGCCCGGCAACCAGGCAGCATGCAAACCGCCGACCGAAAGTAACGTGCGGTTCTGGCCGTTCGTGTCAATTACGTACAGCACGTGTGAGTAGATAGAATCATCGATACCGGGTGACGTGTAAGCTATGCGGTCGCCGGCATTGGACCAGGAAGGGGCCATATCCCACGACATGACCGGCGGCGGCTCCGGTTCTTTACCCCCAGGAAGGCAAGCCAACAACACTACGGCGCCACAAATGAACATGAGTATCGACCCTCGATGTATTGTCATCAAATATACCTCACTTTCCAGTAATAACGCACGCCGCACAATCGCTGTCAAATGCAAAACCAGCCCCAATCGGCCAAAAAAACAAAAAAACGCCGGTATTTGAGGTACCGGCGTCAGGATTTGTCACTGGTCTGTCAAAGATTGTCAGACTTCCATGACCTCTTGTTCTTTGTGGGCCAGCAGGTCGTCGATTTTCTTCGTGTGCTCATCGGTCAACTTCTGGATTTCGTCCAGAGCGTCGTGGTACTGGTCTTCGGAGACTTCTTTGTCCTGTTCCAGCTTCTTGGCTTCATCGTTGGCGTCGCGGCGGATATTCCGAACCGCCACCCGACCTTCCTCGGCGATGTTCTTACACTGTTTCACCAGCTGTTTGCGGCGCTCCTCGTTGAGAGCCGGAATGGGGATGCGGATGATGTGTCCGTCGACCTGCGGGTTGAGGCCGAGGTCGGCCGCCTGGATACTTTTGGATATGTTACCCACCGTCCCTTTGTCGAACGCCTGCACCACGAGCAGGCGCGGTTCGGGCGCCGATACGGTCGCCAGCTGATTGAGCGGCATCTGCGAGCCATAGGCGTCGACCACGATCGTATCCAGCAGGTGCGGGCTGGCTTTGCCGGTCCGGATGGTGGCGAACTCCTTTCTCATCGCCTCAAGCGTCTTGTGCATCCGCTCGTGAGTTGACTTGTATAGTTTGTCGAGCATAACGTTTCCTTCCGTTTGCTATACTACCGACGGCATAAACACGTTATACCGCCGCCGTAATCAAGGTTCCCACATCCGCCCCCTCGACGGCCCGTCTCAGGTTACCGGCTTTATTGATATCGACCACCCGAAGAGGGATCATATTGTCCTTTAACAGTGAAATGGCAGTTGAATCGATTACCCGCAGTTCGCGCGTCAGCACTTCCATATACGTCAGGCGGGGATAAAACTCGGCGTCGCTGACTTTCTTGGGATCATCGGAGTAGACCCCATCCACATTGGTCGCTTTGATCAAGACTTCCGCCCCGACTTCCATCGCCCGCAGGCTGGCGGCGGTATCGGTCGAGAAATACGGATTGCCCGTACCGGCGGCGAAAATGACGAGACGACCTTTCTCCATGTGCCGCACGGCGCGGCGACGGATGTACGATTCGGTGAAGGCTTCGAGCTTGACGGCCGACATGACACGCGTGTAGATGCCCATCTGTTCGAGGGTATCCATCATGGCCAGGGAGTTGATAACGGTGGCTAACATGCCCATATTATCGGCGGTGACGCGGTCCATGCCGCGGCTGGCAGCATCGAGTCCACGAAAGATGTTACCGCCGCCGACCACGATGCCGAGCTCGGTCCCCAATTCCTTGACCAGCTTGATTTCCCGACAGATGAACTCGATAGTCGGCGTATCGATACCGAAGGCGCCGGCGCCGACCAGGGCCTCTCCGGAGATCTTGATTAAGACACGTTTATGAGCCGGCTCGCTGCCCTCGGACGACATAGTTATTCACCCAGCCGGTAGCGGCAGAAGCGGTTGATACGGATATTTTCACCCAGCGAGGAAATCACTTCATTAACCAGGTCGGCGACCGTCTTGTCGCCGTCTTTTACGTACGGCTGCTCCATCAGTACCGTCTCGGCATAGAATTTGTCCATGCGCCCATCGACGATCTTCTGCGCAATGTTTTCCGGCTTTTTCTCGTTGAGGGCCTGTTGATGATACACCTCACGCTCCTGAACAACGATCTTCTCATCGACATCCTCACGATTAACGCAGAGAGGCGCCGAGGCGGCTATATGCATGGCGATATCTTTGGTAAACGTCCGAAACTCGTCGGTGCGGGCCACGAAGTCGGTCTCGCAGTTGACTTCCACCATGACCCCCAGCTTGTCACCGGTATGCACATAGGTTGCAATCACGCCTTCGGCGGTGGCGCGGCCTTCTTTGGAGGCGGCTTTGGCAATGCCCTGTTCCCGCAGATACGTGACTGCTTTATCCACGTTTCCGTCTGCTTCCGTCAGAGCCTTCTTGCAATCCATCATACCGGCTCCGGTTTTCTCACGAAGTTCCTTGACCTGTTGCGCACTTATGCCCATTATCTTAACCTTCCGTACTGCCAGCTTCTTCTACATCCGGCGAGGTATACGTCGCCAGCTTCTTCTCATCTTCCTCTTCCATTTCCGCTGCCTCGGTGGCGGCCGCATTCTGTGCTTCGACGGCTGCCTCCACGAGGGAACGAATCAAAATACGAATCGACTTAATGGCATCATCATTGGCCGCGATAGGAAAATCGATCAGATCCGGATCGGCGTTGGTATCGACAATGCCGATGATCGGAATTCCCAACCGGGCCGCTTCGGCCACTGCGATCCGCTCCTTCTTGGCATCGACAACTATCACCAGTCCCGGCAGGTGCTTCATTTCTTTGATGCCGCCCAGCACTTTTTCCAGCTTGGCCGCGGAATGCTCGATGGCGGCCCGTTCCTTTTTGTGGAATTTCTCCAGGGTGCCATCGGCTCGCATCTGTTCGATGTCCTTGAGCTTTTTGATGGAATTCTTGATCGTGTCGAAGTTGGTCAGCATGCCGCCCAGCCAGCGTTCCGTCACGTAGAAGCCGCCGCAGCGCGACGCTTCCTCTCGTATAACCTCCTGCGCCTGCTTTTTGGTGCCGACAAACAATACGGCCCGGCCGCGGCCGACGACTTCACGTACCTTGTGCTTGGCCTGTTCCAGAGAATTCAGAGTCTTCTTCAGATCGATAATGTAAATCCCGTTCCGGGCCGCAAAAATAAACGGCTTCATTTTGGGATTCCACCGACGTGTCTGATGTCCGAAATGTACCCCGGCAGACAGGAGTTCTTTGATTTGGAGTTCTGCCATGAATGTCCTTTGAGTTCTGGTTTACCTTCACCCCGGCATCGTTCCGATCAGGACTCGGAAGTATTTGCGAGACCTCCTGACCGGTCAACCGAGGTTGTTTATTTCCCGACATATATCGGGATCGGAATATCCGTTAACGTTTCGAGTACTGGAAACGCTTGCGAGCTTTCGGCTGTCCGTATTTTTTTCGCTCGACCTCGCGCGGGTCACGCGTGAGGAATCCGCCCCGGCGCAGAGTCGACCGAAGTTCCGGATCCAACTGAAGTAGGGCTCGAGCCACTGCCAGCCGAATGGCGCCGGCCTGACCTGAGAGGCCTCCGCCCCGAGCTTTGCAGCTGATCGACACTTTGTCCGCCATCTCCGTAGCCTCCAGCGGCCTGCGAGCGTGAGACACCAGCGGATCACGTGTCAAATAGGCTGCGACGTCTTTACCGTTGACGGTAAATCGCCCGGGTTCCCTGGTGATAATGGCTCGGGCTACAGCCGACTTTCGCCGTCCGGTTGCTGCGTAATTCTCCTGTTCCATTTACCTCTTCATTAATTACAGAGTGAGCTTTTCCGGTTTCTGGGCTTTGTGCGGATGATCCGGGCCGGAATACACATGCAGTTTCTTGATCATCTTCCGTCCCAATCGGTTCTTCGGAAGCATCCGCCGTACTGCCAGCCGGAACACCTCTTCCGGCTTCTTCTGAAGCATCTGACTGAAGGTTGCTTGCTTCAGTCCCCCCGGATAGCCTGAATAGCGGTAATACTTCATCTGGACCGGTTTGTTCTTTCCACTCAGTCTCACGTTTTCAGCGTTCACAACGACGATATGATCACCGGTGTCGAGATGCGGCGTGAAAATCGGTTTGTCTTTGCCGCGCAACATCGTCGCGACTTTCACCGCAGCTCTGCCCAGAACTTTGCCTTCCAGATCAAGGACCCACCATTTACGGCTATTCGGATCAACTTTGGGTATAAACGTTTTCATCTATCTCACTTATTATGTCTAGTTCCCAAGAAACGGACAGCTTGCAAGTATATGAGGTTTTTCTATAATGTCAAGACGCTTCATCCAAAAAAGTATCAAAAGTTCGAGTGCCGCATTGTCTCGGTTAATTGTCGGCATACGGGTTAACTTTTTTTACGACAAGAGCTTAGTCCTCAATATCGTCCTTTCGCTGCCTGTGGTCAGCGGGAGCAAATTTACTTCAATCTCGATTGTCGACGTCAAAAAACGCCAAACAGCGACCATTTTGACAGAAATGAGCGCTTTACCTGGCTCAAGTCACACTACCGAATACGATATCTTGCCGACCAAATCCAGACCCGGTTTCAGCGTCTCGCTTCCCGACTTCCAGTTCATCGGACAGACCTGGTCGCCGTGCTCGCAAATAAACTGAACGGCCTGAAGTTTCCGAAGGAGTTCGTCGGTCGAATGGCCGATCGAGTTGTCGTGCACCTCGTACGCTTTCAGAAGTCCGTCGGGATCGATAGTGAAGGTCCCGCGAAACGCCATTCCTTCTTCCTCGATCATCACACCGTAATTTCGGCTCAGCTTACCGGTCGGGTCGGCCAGCATCGGGAACTTGATCTTTTTGATCGTCGGTGATTCATCGTGCCACGCCTTGTGGACGAAGTGGGTGTCGGTCGAGGCCGACATTACTTCTGCGCCAACCGCCTGAAATTTAGCACAGTTGTCAGCCAGATCACCCAGCTCGGTGGGGCAGACGAACGTGAAGTCCGCCGGGTAGAAGAACAGCACCACCCACTTGCCTTTGAAGTCGCTCAGGCTGACTTTGGTGAAGCCTTAATTGTGAAAGGCGTCCAGAGTGAAACTCGGCACCGGTTCGTTAATCCTCAACATCGTGTAATCCTTTCCAACAACACAATCTCAATCTGATTTCGATCTAACTTACCCGTGCATCAACAGTCGGTTAATCAATTGGGATTAACTCCAACCCATTCAACGCAAGAGGGATATCGCAGGTTGTAACAGGATTTCAGGTAAGGATGTTTCGGGAAATGATGGGCCAAACGGGTGAAAATGCCATGAACTACCAAGCGGCTCAGAAGCCCGCTGTCCGTTTCACCTGTTTCCGTTTCAGCTTGAACCGCTCGTTGTATTTGCCTCCGGAACAGTCTCCACAGGAAGCCAAGACCAGTCTCTTCTGACGAGGGTATTCCAGCCCGCAGTTCGGGCACACATAGATGTACTTTGGTGGACGGCGAAGTTTGGGATGAGAGCGGGCGCGCACCGACGCGCCGATTCGTCTGGCCATCGCCTTGAACGCGGCGTCGTGGCGGTAATGGACAATGTGAATCATCTCGTGCTTGAGTGTGTCTTCGATATCTTGCGGGAAGATCTCATGGTACTTCCGCCCGATCCGGATGCACTTGTTGTGGGGCGAGTACGATCCGGCGCAGGTCATCCGGCTGGAGTACTCGATAGCCACTCGAGGGAGCTTTCCCTTGAAGTACAACCAGTTGTAACGGTCAAACATTTCGTACAGCTCGGCCACCGACGGCAATCTTGAATCACTGGTCAGTGATCGAGCCCTGGCCAAAGTAGACGCCTGCGGCGCTGCCGTATGCATCGGTTGGGTAGCCTGCCTGATCTTGTGATGAAAGGTCGCCGGAGCCGGCCGGGTCAGATCCTCCGGCCGGAACAGATCATAATTGAGGGCTCTGAGGGCGCGATTTGTCCGGTGCGTTCTTTTCATACCTGTCGCGGCGGTTGACATATCTACAACTAAATATCGGCGCGTGTAAATGCAATCTTAAATGTGGCTGTATGTTCCCTGTCCATGTAGGGCAGGTCCGAAAAAGACCCGCCCGACGACTTTCGAACGACTATACCCTACCGCCCGCCTTTTTTCAGACACTCGTCCGTAATGTAATAGGATACCAATGACCGTGGCGTCACGTCAAAGGCCGGAGAATACACACGGATACTGTCCGGCGCCGTTCGTTTGCCAAAGCCGTTCGTAACTTCATCGGACGACCGCTCTTCAATTACGATGTCGTCACCGGAGGCGATGTTTTGATCGAACGTCGAGTAAGGCGCCGCCACATAAAACGGTATCCCGTGCTCTTTGGCCATCAGCGCCACCGGGTAGGTGCCGATCTTATTGGCAAAATCACCGTTAGCGGCGATCCTGTCGGCGCCGACTATCACATGGTTGACCTTGCCCTGCTTCATAAGTGTGGCCGCTACGCTGTCACAGACCAGCGTGACATCGACCCCCGCCCGCTGCAGTTCCCAGGCGGTGAGCCGGGCGCCCTGCAACAGAGGCCGGGTCTCGTCGGCAAACACCCGGGGCTTCTTTCCTTGTTCCTGGCAGGTGTAAATCACGGCCAGCGCCGTGCCGATCCCGCCCGTCGCCAACGCCCCGGCGTTGCAGTGAGTCAGCAGGGACTCGCCCTCTTTAATCAATTCTGAGCCGTGCCGGCCGATTTTCGCACAGAGTTCCTTGTCCTCCCGATGAATCTTCTCCGCTTCGTCCCATAACAGCTCGAGTATATCGGCCTTTTTCTGTGGCGACTCCTCCTGTAGCCTCCCCAACACCCGGTCCACCGCCCAGACCAGATTAACGGCGGTCGGGCGTGCGGCTTTGATCTCGGCCGCGACATCCCCGATATACTGCGCACTGGATTCGTCCCCATGTTCGACAGCCAGCGCCAGACCATAGGCGGCTGCTATTCCGATGGCAGGAGCGCCTCGGACATCGAGCCGCTTGATAGCGCCAATGATATCTTTGTAGTTATCTATGTCCGCATATGATACTTCCAGCGGCAATTTCGTTTGCTCCAGCAGTCGCACCTTGTTGCCCACTCGTTCTAGCGCCAGAGGTATGTCCACATCACTCTCCCACTATTTGCAGAACTATATTCCTCGTTCGGGATTTGTTGTCGAAATTGATGAAGATGACCTGCTGCCAGGTACCCAGGGTCAACTTGCCCGCCACGAACGGGACAGTCAGGCTCGGCCCCAAAAGCGCCGCCCGCAGATGCGAGAAGCCGTTGCCGTCATGCCACGTTTCATCGTGATGATAATCTCTATTCGACGGAATCAATTTCTCAAAGAACTCCGGCAGATCCTTGAGCAGGCCGGGCTCGTGTTCGATAGTGGTGATGCCGCCCGTGGAGCCGGGACAGAAGGCGGTGATGGTACCGCTGTTCATACCGGACTCGCGCACTGCCTCACGCAAATCTCCGGTTATATCGACTATGCCGCAGTGGCTGGCGGTGTGAACTTGTATTTCCTGTGTGTTAACCATGCCAGCTTATTGAATGTTAGACATTGCGAGATTATCGTAGCCGGCTGGAGATTGCTGTCGTTTGCTTGGTGTACTCATTGATACAAAAACCGCTTCACCTTCTTAGTCGATGTCTTCTCGAATTCATCCAGCTTCAAGTCGAAACCGCTGATTCGTTTGTAATCCGACACCCGGCTGTTAACTTCTTTGACAACCTCCGCCATGATCCGGTTCAGTTCCAGCATATCCGGCTTGTCAATGGAGATGTCATGCTCCTGTGCTATTTGTTCGAGATCCGGCACTATCGTAGCGAAGACTTCCTCTCCCTGCTTGTACTCCTTGGCTCTGCCCAATACTATAGCTTCGAGCACATACAGAGAATCCAACAGACGTTCTTCAAGTTCCTCGGGATAGATGTTTTTTCCGGCCGCGGAGACAATCAGGTTCTTCTTGCGTCCCGTAATCCATAAGTGACCATCGCGCATCCGTCCCAAATCACCGGTATGGAGCCAGCCGTCCTTGATCAACTTGGCAGTGGCCTCCGGATTATCCCGATAGCCCGATGTGATATTGTCGCCTCTAACCAGGATTTCACCTACACCGACGGCGTCCGGTTCGTTTATTTTGACCTCGACTCCTTTCAAAGGCGGACCTACGGAGCCGAATTTGATTTTGTCCGGACGGTTGACCGACAGGACCGGCGAGGTCTCGGTCAGCCCGTATCCCTGCAGAAAATCAAAGCCGATCAGGTTGTAAAAGCGGGCGATCCGCGGCGGAATGGCCGCTCCGCCCGAGACGAACATGCGTATCGTCCCCAGACCGGCTTTCCGGCGTAGCCCCCGGAACAGGAGACGGCCCGGTTTCGTACCGGTGCCCCAGGCCGCTGCCGAAACAGTTAGGAGCGAATTGAACATGGCGCGCTTACCGAGCGAGGCTGACTTGATCTTCCGCATCATCGAGTGGTACATCTTTTCGTACAGCAGCGGCACACCGCACATGACCGTAACCTTATTGTAACCAATGTCCTCCAGAATCTCTTTTGATTTCAGGGACCGCGCATAGACAACGGTTGAACCGGACATGAGCGGTGTCAAAAACCCGCAGGTCGCCTCGAAGGTATGATGTAATGGAAGAATCGACAGGAATATATCATGTTCATCGAATCGCAACGAGGCCGCTATGCCGTCCAGGTTGGAGAGTAGATTCTTGTGCGTCAGTTGCACAGCTTTCGGTGCGCCGGTGGTGCCGGACGTGTAAATCAGAGCGGCGACTTCGCTGGGTCCGGAGCCTTCTTCTTCGATTGGCGCCGGTCGGGATTCCTTGATTTCCTTCCAGAAGTTCCCCGAGCCTTCATCCAGTGAGATGACCGTGAGGCCGCCCGGAAGCTTCTTCAACATTTCCTCGAACCGATACGAGCAAATCACGGCTCGGAGTCGGGCGTGGCCGACAATATAGCCGATTTCATGCTCATTGAGGTTAGCATCAATCGGTACGACGGTGCCCCCCGCATGAAGAATAGCCATATAGGCGATACACCACTCCGGCCGATTTTCGGCTAACAATCCTATTTCCCTGTTCTGCTGAATGTATCCTGACGCGAGCAGGCTCGAAAACTCTCTGACCAGGTGCGCCGCGTCTTGATACGTATAGCTCTTTCCCTTCCCGCCGTGCGCTTTGAAGACCACATTGTCCGCAAACCGCTCGGCGGAGTCGAGAAACGCGGCCGGGATAGACTCGATTCGGGCCGTCTCTTTTTCGGGTACGGTGTGCATCGTACAATTATACTCATTCCGGACGCGACCGCAAAGTGGAAACTCGGGCAATAAAAAAACCGCCGGCCAAAGCCGGCGGTTGATCTCTCTCTGTCCCTGTAGTAGTTATTCGCCTACACTTATCTTTGTCGACAGGATAATGCCTCCCCGAGGATCCGTATCCGTGAAATAAACGTTCACGGAGCCGGTATCTGAAGGCGTCCATGTATAACCAAAAGCTTCCCCGTAGGCGTTCGTATTCTGGGTCGTTCCGCCGGCCACACCGGAAACAGGAGGTGTCATAACCACCGTGTGGTCTCCGAGTGGATTGCCGAACCGATCCTTGATAGTCACGTTCAGTCGAGCCGTCTCGCCCAGACTTATACTGGTTTGGCCGCCTACGCTCGAATTACCCGAATAAGCATTGCCGGTGGTTAGCTGAAGACTTCCGACCCACGTTGCACCTCCCGACCACCAGGTGACATAGTCAACGGCGCCGATACCGTCGTCGTTTCCGCCAGTGGTCGAGTAGTCGGCATCGAGCACCGCTGATTTGATTTTCACGCGGTCAAATGAAGCCGAACTTCCACAGACGTATTCAAAAGTACCTCCGGGGACCGTTGCGAAAGTGGCGTCTCCCTCAAATGGTACACCGTTGTCGACCGGCCAGCCATTCAAGTCCCAGGCACTGATGTACACTACCGCCTCCGTTTTGCCGTCGGCCGGCAAGCTCGTGGGGAACCCTTCTACAGTGATCGTAACCGGAAGCGTTGTATTGTAAAAGTAGCTGGAGTCCTTGACTGTCCCGCCGGCTGTCTCCGCAATCACCCATACTTTCCCGTCCGGAGTAGGAACGGCGTTACTTGAGTACCCGGAAATCCACAGGGTTTTCGCGATACCCTCCAGGTCCTGCGTCCTCAATTCATGAGACTTCATTGTACCTTCATCTGTCGTGAAGTAAACGACAGTCGAATCATTCACCGGATTGTGGTAAACGTCTGATACGACCGCCACGACTTCTATCTGCTCGTTGACTGTATTCCAGTAGGGCACGTTACAGTCGTCGCTGGCATGTGCGGCCACGGCTATGTAAGCCGGTGGACCTGCCGAGACCAATGCCTGAGCGGCATTGGACAGGATGCTGGCCGAATAGGCGCGTATACGGATAGTGCCCGGGACAGTGCCGGATGTCAAAGTTACATGAACCATACCGTCTTCGTCGGTTTCTGCGTGGTAGGGACCATATCCGACAGTGTCGAGGTGCTCACCGCCGCCCGGACCATTCGTAATAACGAAACTAATGGGGATTCCACCTCCGACCGGATTACCATAGATATCATACCCCGTCGCATGCAGCCAGGCCGTTTCAATACCTCCGGTGGCACTCACCACCAGATTAATCGAATCGGCGCTAAGGTAAATCGAATGCAGCGGGCCGGAATTCTGGTTGCCCCCGCCGCCACCGCCGCCGGTGCTGTCACCCACGGATAAGCTGACCGTGTTGGTAGCCGTGGCGAGTTCACCCGCATAACTGGCAGTCACGACAACGTCACCAATCTCGGCCGGAGTAAACATGGTGGCGGCCAGACCGTCGGCGTTGGTGAGCGCCGATTCCGGCGACAGCGAACCTATTGTCTCCGGCGTTACCTGGAAACGCACCCACTCGTTGTAAACCGGATTGTCATTATTAAGCAACGTTGCTTCCACAACCGCGGAATTGCCGAGGTCGATATCGGTCGGACTGGCCGTCAGCCCCAACTCGAAATTGTCTTCGTCCGGAGTATCCAGCCGGCTCTTTGATTCACAGCCGATCATCAGCAACAGAGCGCTCCCTACCAGTAGAATCAAAAGCCCCGACCATCCCCGTTTGTTTCTGTAGCTCATATCTTCTCCCGTGTTATCGTTTCTTCACTCTCGTCGATAGTAGGTGCTCTTGTGAAAAGACCCCGATCTGTGCGACAGCGGGGTCTTTCACCGCGAACTTAGATCTACGCTTACCCGCTGCTGGCCATCTTGTCATCGACGATAGTCGGGGTGACAAAGATCACCAGGTCACGGACTTCCGTTCTCTTGTTCGTGTACTTGAACAACCGCCCCATAAGAGGGATATCTTTAAGAATCGGTACGCCAACTTCGGTGTCGATTTCGTCCTCGGTCGTCAGGCCGCCGATAACCGCCGTATGCCCGTTATTCACGATCACGTTGGTTTCGGCGTTGTTCGTATTGATAATGACGCCGTTGGGATCGAAGGTGTATGTGGAACGTTCCGGCGCCAGGTGCATCAGAATCTGGTCTTCCGCCGTAATATGCGGGGTCACCCTGAGGATAGTACCGACTTCTTCGAATACGATCGTGACGTTGCCGGAGGCGTCAAACTGTTTGATCGGGATTTTCTGACCCATCTGGATTTTAGCCGGCTTATTGTCGACCGTCGTGATTTCCGGATGAGCGATAATCTTGCCTTTACCGCTGCGAACCAGAGCCTCGACCACAGCCTGGGCGGTCCAGCCCTTCTGAAGAGCCGTGATTCGATAGCGGCCGATTACATCCGTGTTTTCATCGGCCAGCACTTCGCCTTCCTGGGAGTATACCCGACCGGATTCGGTGACATAGTCCCCGGCGACCGACCAGTTGATGCCGATTTCTTCCAGATCATCGGAGAAAATTTCGAGGAGCTGGGTCGAAATTCTGATCTGTTTGGCCGGCTTATCCAGTTCCTTGACGTATTGCAGCACGCGGTCGATATTGCTGGGTACTTCCTGGATAATGATGGAGTTGGAACGTGAATCGCTGGTAGCTTGTCCGCGCTCGGTCATGAGCGACTTGACCGCCGATACGATATCGTCCGACGTCGAGTTGGATATTTGCACGATCACCGTCTTGAGTTCGGCCAGTTGCTGTGTCTGCTGCCGGTGCTGCTCCTGCTCCATGACTTCCTTGCGGTAGTCTTCGGCCCGTTCGATGCGGATATAATCGTCTTCTTCATCGACTACCGCCAGGTCATAAGTCCGGCCGATGATCTCCATGGCCTTTCGCCAGTGCACGTCTTGCAGCTTAATGGTGACTACGCCCTCAACATCGGGGGCGATAACCACATTGACTTGACCGTAGTCCGCCAGGAACGTCAGTACTGATCGAATATCTGCTGACTGAAACTGCAGATTCCTAATGGGCTGTTCCGGGTCCTCTAAATCCTGTGCCTGCACAGGAAGGATGACGACCATCAGGAGTGCCAGACTCAGAATTATCTGAACGTTTTTTGTTTTGTGCCACGCCATTATTCGTACCTGCCTTTCATCAGAATTCTTCCATATCAAGTGCCAGAGTACGGCTCCACCCATACTCGAATATCTGGAAATAGACTCGATCAGCTTCTATTCTCAGGACATATCCTTTCTTGACTTTGTCCCCTTCTTTGAGGATGTAACCGTAGCCGTCGGTATCCTCAAAAAGAGCGCTGTTCTCCCCGTCGGCCGTTTCAAGGACACCGACCATGCGGAGGGCTTCGACGTTGGGGATTTTCTTCTCGACGAGTGAGTTATTGGTCTTGGCCTCGTTTATCAGCGTTTCGAACGGGTCGGCGCCACTGGCCTTGTATTTGATGACCAGGCGCTTCGGAAACTCGGCCACCAAGGTCCCCTTAATCTTGGTGGGACTGGTAGGCGAACGACGGAACCGTGAGGTCGGCTTCTTGTCCGTCGGCGGTGATTCGAAGCTCTCGTCGGGAATATCAGTATCTTCTGGCTCTTCGATATCCGGCTCCGGCGCCGGTTCCTGCGCCTTGTCGGTCGGCGGTGTCGGATCCTTCTGCGACTGCGGCGGCTCCTGTGACTTTTGGTCGCCAGTCTCGTTCCTCACCGGTTCAGGATCGGGTTCCGGTTCCACATACGGAGGCATCGCCGCCAGCGGCGGTCCGACAAAAGACTCGTCCTTTGCCGGTTCACCCGGCGGTGGCACCGCGGCTACGGTCTTTGAAAGAATCGTCTTTTCGGCTGTCGCTTTTTCAGCCTTCGATTCCGACTTCTTTATAGATGGCTTGCCGGCTATCGGCTGGTCTTGCGAGCGGACATCCGGCTGAGCAGCAACCTCGGGACGGAAATCGTCCTTCTGGGGCTTTTGGATCGATTCTTGAGCTTTGTTGCCTTCAGGCGGCGTTGTGGTCTTGGCGATCGTAGTCGGCTTTGTCTTCTGCGGGGGCTCGGCCTCTTGCTTGTCCCCCGACAAGCCCTTTTCGACCGACGCCTGCAGACTCGACTGCCGGTCCTTGTTGATCGCCACATTCAACTCCGAGGCGGTTTTGGACACCCTGGAGTCGCTTCCGGCAACCGTCGGCGGCGACGCCGGTGCGGCGGCACTGGTGACCGCGGCCTTGTTTCGCTGGGCCTCATTCAGTGCGTTGACTACTTCACGGGTAGACCAGTTCGCAAACGGCACGGCAATCTTGTCCGGAAAAGAGATATTGACACAATTATCTTCGGCCTCAACCTGATAAACGGTTTCGTGGTCCATATCAAACACCACCCGAACGACCTGTTCCGGGTTGACCGCAAACTGGCTGCTGCGAATGCCCGTAATCGTACTCTGCGGCAACTCGGTGAAGTTTGTCGCACCCAGTTCGTGAACAGCCGCCAGGATATCCACGATAACACGAAACGGACGGCCGTCTTTGGCGATCTCGGTCTGATGACTGAACCGCACCGTCCCGTCCACGTCAATCCGGGCCACCGTGAAGCCGTTCTCATGGGCCAAGGTGATGTTCGAGACTTCGGCCGCCGAGACCGCTCCCGAGATGAGGCAGAGTGAAATCAACAGTACTGTGACATAATGCTTCATCGTGAACCTCACCTCCTATAGAGCGAGCTCTTGCAGCCGTTCTCCTTCGCGTACGAAAAACGTCGACAGAGTGAACTTGGCAGTTATGGTCTCGTTTTTGGACAGATCTCTCGGGCCGGTCGATTTTTCGTGGGCTTGAGAAATCGCCAGTGCCTGGGTAGTCAGTTCGACGTCCGAGATGTTCGCGATAAACGGGAAATTGGCGACATAACTCACGAACTTGCCGAAATCATGATACCGACCCGTCATTTCGATCTCGAACGAGGCTATATTGTAAAAAGCTTCCGTCTTCTGTGTTTGTGGTTCGATGCGCGTGATACGGGTGCCGGTGAGCGACGAAGCAGTGTGCATTTGCACGAGCAGCGACGGAATTTGCTTGGCTTCCGGCAACAGGGATTCGATTTCCTGGTAACGCTCGATGAGAGACTTGTACTCCTCCTGAAGCGCATCAAGCGACTTGGCCTTTATTTCCACATTACGCAGGTCGGTGGTGATCGTCTCGAATTCCTGGCTCTTCAGCGAAATCTGGTTACTGTTGGGAACGTAGAGACGGGTGTACCAGAAATAGCCTACGATAAAGAAGGCCGCCACACCGAGCAGAATTTTCTGTATCTTAGGGTCCTTTAAGTCCATAGTACACTTCCTTAATTTAGACTCTGATGGGACGTGGCAGATTCGCTATCCTCAGCGGGCCGGTTGGCCGTGGCGATCATATCCTGCATCTCCTCGTCGGACAGGTAATGCAGATAGCAGGAAACGACGAAATTGTAGGCTTTCTGTTCCCCGAAGAGCTTCTCCGACGTGGCCGTCAGTTCCACTTTATCGAAGTAATGGGAGCGCATCATGTTGATCATGTACGAGGCCAGGGCGTTCAGGGTAAAGGTGTAGCCCTCGATTTCCACCGGCCGGATCATGACTTGGTGAGTGGGTGTTTTGACGGTCGTATCTTCTTTGGCCGTCTCCGCCTTCTCCGAGAAACGTGCGAGCCAAACGAACTCCGGTACCGTGCCGCTCATCGTCTCCAGGATCCTGACCCAGTTTGACCGGTGACTGTCGAGTCGTTCGACGGCGGTCATGCGCTCATTTATCTTCTGTTTCACATCGATCAGGCCGTCCACCAACTGAATGTCTTTCTGCAGCATGCGAGCTCGTTGCTGGGCCTTCAGGATGTTATCGTCGAGCCGGCTGAGCTGGTGCTGCTGATACACGGTAATCCCGGCCAGCATCAGCAGGACGCCG
Source organism: uncultured Ignavibacteriales bacterium (assembly GCA_964557855.1). Taxonomy (GTDB): domain Bacteria; phylum Zixibacteria; class MSB-5A5; order GN15; family FEB-12; genus JAJRZL01. The sequence continues at coordinate 32,571 of CAZLBP010000029.1, forward strand.
GCGACGGCGGCAATGACGTAGAGTCCGGTCTTTCCGAAGGAGAGACTGACACCGCGTTTCTGATATTGTTTGGGCAGCAGGTTTATTTCAATCATGTGGCTGTCACCTCGCCTTCCGCATAGCCAGTCCGATTGGAACCGTCAGCAACGGCGCGATCTTCTCCGGCTGCAGGTACTGGAACAGTTCGGGATCATAATCGACGCGGCGCAGGGGGTTGGCGATCTCCAGGGGTACATTGAGTTTGGACTGCAGCAGTTCCGGGAGGTAGGGAGTGAGCGCGCCGCCGCCCGACAGGACGATCCAATCTATTAAATCGATTTTACTTTGCGACTTGAAATAAGAAAACGCCAGTTCGATGCCGGAAATGAGCTCATCCGTGGCCGACACGATCGTGGCCTTGAGCATATCCTGGTCGATCGAGTCCTGCATATCGCCCTTAATGGCCTTGCCCGTCAGCTCCGGATTGAGCCGGAATTCCTTCTGGACGGCATTATAGATTTCCCGCGTGCCGGCCGACACGTCACGGGTCGAATGGTACCGTCCCTCCAGCATATAGGTGATGTTGGTCACGTCGTGTCCGATATTCACGAGCGCCGTCACCTTGCCCGAGTCGATCTCGTAATTGTTTTCATAGGCATTGTAAATGGCCAGCGCGTCGTCATCGACCACCACCGGTCGCAAGCCGCAGTCTTCGACCAACTCCAGCTGCGACTGCAGGTATTCCTTCCGGGCCGCCACCAGCAGCACGTCCATTTTGTTGATATCTTCATCAACATTTATGATATGATAGTCCAGAGAAACGTCATCGATATCGAACGGCGCCCGCTGTTCGGTCTCGAACAGGATGGCCTGTTCCGCTTCGGCGCCCGTCTTCTTGTCGATCGTGAACCGGTCGGTCATGACGCCGTGACCCGAAAGCGAGATGATCACATCTCTGATCTTCGGATCCGTCTGGTCGATGAGCGACTGGATGTTGAAGATCACGGCCTCGCGGTCCCGCACTTCATCGGCTACGATCGCCTCCGGGGGCAGCTCGCGAATGCCGATCGCGGAAACGCTGTAACCGGATTTGCCGTGCTCCAGCTTCACGATCTTGATGGAGTTGGCTCCGATATCAAGGCCGACTGTACTCTTGCTACCTCTTGAAAACATCATAGACGACTCTGTAGTTAAATGGTCTTCTTCCCTTGTTACACGCCAGTTATCGGCATCCCTTGCCCATCATTAACCGTGCCGTCAAAAAAACAGAATCGGCTCGGTTGGCGTTTATGTCCGGCTTGACTTCCATTAGCTACAGTATCGGCGACCGAATGTATGTTCTTTACAGGAATTTGGTTACCGGATGCCCACCCAAAAAAAAGCCTCTCCCGAGAAAGGGAGAGGCCGCCCAGAGAAGAGGGAGGACGCAGGTTTACAGTTAGTAGTATTGACTATCCGACTGTATGCGCCCTGTGGAAGCCAGAATATTATGAGTCGAAATACCCACCATGCTTGGCGTCGACGCCATGGTGTAGATGTTCCCCCCGCCGACGAACCTGGCCGATCCGTTGGGCACGAACACGATCGAGTTTTCGCCGCAATCGGTGCCCACGTAACTGAATTCGCCCGGCAGTGTATCAATTTTGATCACCGAATCCCCATCATCATAGGCGAACCCGGCGGGATCAACGATGTCTTTGAAGAGAACAATCTGCATGTCATCCGGATTGACGAATACCCCGTACTGGTCCTTGTCAGTCAGGGCCTTGGAACGCGCCAGCCGCACCATAGAGACCAATTCCCTGTTGGTGCTGCGAAATTGGATACGTTCAAAGGCCATATGGAAACGAGGCACCGCCAGCGCAGCGACGATACCGATGATGACCGCCGTCGCCATTAACTCAATTAGAGTGATTCCTCTTTTCGATCGCAATCTGCTCATATAGACACCGTCTCTTTCTCCAGTTCCGCTTTAGCACTGGCTGACCCGACGCCGAGCGATGGTTGCTTGCGCTCGAATCGGAGTTCTCAGGAGACCAAACAAGCATGTTACATGCCTCAAATGCATATTTCGTCGGCAACACCTGTTGCCGCGAATGATGTTGTCCGATAACACATTATGAACCCAATATCATTATTAAACAGACCGACCGGAACCATTCTCCGTTTCCGGGCATTAAAAGGTGTGGCAGAGACCCCATATAAATAGGGGAGTTTCGAGCCTGGATTGACAAAATCCGAAAAAGGTGTACATTGGTTAGTGAGTCAAAGATCGTACTACCGAGTTGGCACTCATCATTGAGAGGAAACAACACATGTCAGTTCGTCTACCGCGTCTGCTCCAACGCCTCATCATTATAGTTACCGCCGCAATATTGGCTATTCCCGCCACGGCCGGCGAAGTGCCGGAAGGTCTGGTCGACGGACCCGTAGTCAAGTCTAAGAAGAGTCAGGTTCTTCCCCAGGCAGCCACGGAGTTTCTCCAACAGAGAGACGGGGAGACGGCCCGCGTGTGGGTCTTTTTCACCGATAAAGGCGTCTTCACTAAGGAAGAATTCGATAGCAAGGCAGCCGCTCTCACCTTCAGCGAGAAAGTCCGCGCTCGCCGCGCCAAGACCGGCCGAGACCAGGTGCTCTTCGTCGATTTGCCGGTCGTTCAGAATTTTGTTGACGAGGTAGCCGGGCTGGGTGCTGAGTTGCGCTGGAAATCGAAGTGGCTCAATGCCGCCAGCTTCGACATGCCCACGGAGCTGCTGGACGACGTTGCCGAGTTGCGGTTCGTGTACGAGATTCGACCCGTAGCTGGGCGCAACTTCACGCCCCGACCGGTGGAAGAACTTCGGTTCGAAGACCTGCCGGATCAATCGCTGGCGCCCGATGTGCTCAACTACGGTATAGCCCAGGCCCAATTGGAGCAGATCGGTATTCCGGCGGCGCATGCCCAGGGACTCGACGGCAGCGGTGTCACGCTGGCCATCTTTGATACCGGCTATCGCAAGACCCACGAAGCTTTCGCCAACCATTACCTGGAGGGCCGCGTGCTGGCCGAATATGATTTTGTTTTCGATGACGGCAACACTGCCAACGAACCTGAAGACTGGAGCTCCGCCTGGAACCACGGCACCTACATCTGGTCAACGGCCGGCGGGTTCCTCGACGGTACCATATACGGTCCGGCCTACCGCGCCAACTTCATTCTGTGCAAGACCGAGGATGTGCAATCGGAAACTCCGGTCGAGGAGGACAACTGGGTGGCCGCCATGGAATGGGTTGACTCGCTCGGAGCCGACGTTATCACCTCGTCGCTCACTTATTCCGCCTGGTACGCGTCGGAAGATTATGACGGTCAGACGGCCACGATCACGATTGCCGCCAACACGGCCACTGCCCTCGGCATTGTCGTCTGCAACGCCAACGGCAATGGCGGACCAGGCGCCAGCACCATGCGTCCGCCGGCCGATGCCTTCGAGATTCTGGCCTGCGGCGCCGTTGATAACGACGGCGATATTGCGAGTTTCTCCTCGCGCGGCCCGACGTACGACGGTCGTATTAAACCCGAAGTTTGCGCCCAAGGAGTTGCCACCGCCTGCGCCACTACCACTACCGACGGGAGTTACGGCAATGTCAGCGGTACCTCTCTTTCGACCCCACTCGTGGCAGGGGCCGCATGTCTGTTGATACAGGCCCGCCCGCAGTTTCCACCACAGTTGATACGACAGGCCCTGATGGAGACCGCGGACAACGCCCTCACACCCAACAATACCTACGGCTGGGGCATCATGAATCTCGAAGCCGCCCTCAACTGGGGCGCCAATTTCACGGCCGACGTTACGCAGTCCGACGCTCCGCAGACAATACAATTCACCGATCTGTCAACGATGGCAACACCGACCTGGGAGTGGAACTTCGGGGACGGAGACAGCTCTTTTGTCCAGAACCCCAGCCACACGTACACGGAAGCCGGCGCTTACAACGTTTCCCTGACGATCGATACCGAGTACGGTCCGCTCACCAGCGAAAAGCTCAACTATATCATCCTGCTTGGTGACACGCTCACCTTCAAGTCAGATTCGGTCTTTGCCGGGCAAACCGCCGTTATGTCGGTCGAGTTGAGCAACTCACAGCCGCTGAACCGAATTATGCTTCCCTTCACCTATGGTGGCAATTCACTGCTGGCTTACGATTCCATCTCGCTCGGCAACCGGACTACATATTTCGAACGTCTGGCTTTTCTCACCTCGGACCCTGTCAACAAACGGTTTACGGTTGAGCTGGTGGCGGACTATGGCGGCGGCGCGCCGCCGCTGACGAAGGGTACCGGGGAAATCCTCAAGATTTTCTTCTCCACCGATCCACAGGCGCTGGGAGGCGTATCCGATGACGTGGACAGCACTAACTTCATTTACTCGGTGGCGCTGGAATCCGATGTTCTGTCGTACGCACCGGAAGTCTACTCCGGCAGCCTTTCGACTATAGTAGTGAAGCGTGGCGACGCCAACTACAGCCAGACGATTGATATCGTAGACCTGACGTACATAGTAGATTACCTCTTCAAGGGCGGTCCCTTCCCGGTCTCGTTGCAGGCGGGCGATGCCGATGCCGATCTGTCTATCAATATCGATGATATCACGTACTTAGTGGAGTACCTGTTCAAGGGCGGCCCACCCCCGCCGACACCGTAGCAGAGAATGTAGCGTCACTGAAGTAGGTCGGGTTCCGAGGCGCCGCAGGCGTCGAGAAACCCCATGTGCTGTTGTGTCGGGTCTTGAGCCCGCGTCAGCGGGATTGTGACCCGACACGCAACTCGTTAGCCAAGTAGGGCAAAACCCTTGAGTGGTTCTGCCTGCAAACCTGCAGATGTAGGCGGGTGGCGCACCGCTCGCAGTCTGTCTCATAGGTGCCGAATCGGAGTTGTGGTCGGGGTCGCCCACCGCGAATTCAAGGGAGAGCAACCGTCTGGATTCAATCACCCCGCAATGTAAAGTGCTCCCCGCGCAAAGAGCAAACGGAAAAGCTCTACTATTGTATCATACGAGTCGCCCTTGCGAGGCAAGAGGATCCCAAGCTCGGCGGACGAGATCTCAGGCCACCTTTCGTGTATTTCAAATCTCATATCCTTGAAGTGGTAGCCATACTCTGTATCAAGCGTAACACCATCGGTCCGAAGCCGAGCGGACAACATATGTGATTCTACTACCTGCACCGACTCCTTCAAACTGAAACGAATGGCAATACCAGGTTCGTCACCTTCAGCAATTACCTCGTAAATCCTCACGGCCAATGGAAGAACTTCCTTTAAAGAAGTCAGATCTATGTCTATGTTCAATCTCAAATTGTCGTGATGCCACTCGGAACGGAGGCCCACTTTAATTCCATATGATTCTAATGCCATATTCGTGCGTCTGAAATGGCGCTTCTCTTCCCGCAACACCTTTTCAATTTCATCAAACATACTCTCTTGATCATCGAAACGCCCGTAGGGTTTTGTGTGAAAGATGTGAATGCGGTCCACAAGTGGCAGATACTGGTCCAAAACTGTAGTCTCAACTCCAGCGACACCAGTCAACAGTTCGTTGTACTCGTCTGCAGAGAACTTATTGTCGTGCTTATGTCCAAATTCGCTGTTTGATAGTGCGATCAGGTTATCCAGACCATCCTTATTTGAAATGTTAAAACCTTGAAGCAAACTAAGTGGAGGACTCATTTTCCCCAGATCCACTCCCAAGAAGCCTACAGGGACAACGCGGATGCCCTTTGAATAGGCAAATCCGGTCTCAAAATAGAGCCAATTAGATATTATTGAATTTGGCGTAACGAATATCACCATAATTTTCGCGCTTTCCATCGCTTCTTGTACCTTGTGGACCCAATTCCTACCCAAAGGAATGCTCTGGCCGTCACTACAAAGAAAAACGTCTATAGTGTTTCCGGTCTTCTTACAGAACATCTCCTTTAGCTTGACGAGAGCATCCTTGTCTTTCGAAGAATGGCTAAAGAAGATTGACGGTCTCTTAGTTAGGTTATCGTTCACCACTTCTCGCCCCCTACACCACAAATTTCCCGTTCCGGTACACTGCCTTCCCGTCAGCCAGAATCTCGGCGTCCTTTTTCATGTTGCAGACCATGTCCCAGTGCAGGGCACTCTGGTTCTTGCCGCCCGCTTCCGGGATCGACGCACCGACCGCCAGGTGACAGGTGCCTCCGATCTTTTCGTCGAACAGGATGTTCTTCGTAAACTTCTTAATGGAATAGTTGGTACCGATAGCTATTTCACCCACGAACCGCGCTCCCTTGTCCATGTCCAGCATGCTGGTCAGGTACGCCTGATTCTTCTCGGCCTTCGCTTTGACCACCTTCCCCTTCTTGAATTCCAACCGCACGTTCTCGACCTCGCGCCCCATGTAAACGGCCGGGTAAGTGAAGTGAATGTACCCCTCGGCAGTGTTCTCTATCGGCGATGTGAAGATTTCCCCATCGGGGAAGTTATTCGTGCCGGCGCAGTTGATCCATTTGCGGCCTTTCACTTTCAGTTTCAAATCCGTGTCTGCCGAGCGGATGTACAGTTGCTCGGTCATGTTCAGAATCTTGACCAGCCGGTCCTGTTCTTTGGCCACTTTTTGCCAGTGCTTGACCGGATCGGGGGCATCAACCTTGCCGGCCCTATAGACGAAATCCTCCCAGTCCACCAGCGACATGTCCGCCTCCTGCGCCTCGGCGTTGGTCGGGAACAACGTTCCCACCCAACTCAGGGTCCCGGCCGCACTTCGTTTGAAGAACGTCTGGAAAATTGGCTTCTGGTGCTTGCGCAGAGTGGCCTGGCGCTGGGGATCGACCCCCGATAAGACTCTCGTGTTGGAACTGGCCCAAATGGATATGAAGGCATCAACTTTGTCCATGTCATACTTGTTGATGGGCGACATGTATTCGAGTTGATGCTTGGCCGCCTTCTTCAAATAGATTTCATCCAGTTCCGGCAGAACAATTCTGGCATACGGGTAGGCGCCCACGTCAACCGCTTCCTCAAAAACTGCCGTAATGAGCGGCAGGGCAGCGTACTCCCCCTGAATTCTGACCAACTGGCCTTTTTTCAATTTGACGGAATAGTGCACCAGCACTTTCGCCAGCTTCTTGACTCGTGGATCCATGGCTTTCTCCAATCTGAATTTCTCTCACGTACTTCCGAATTCAAAACCTCTTCATCGCCAGGCTATCGAGCAACACGGGCAATACCTCTATGGATGATAAGAGGTAGTCCGGCTTAGCGTCACACAGTTCTGTCCGGCCCCCATACGGCGAAGACACTCCCGCCACCTTCATGGGCACCGCTTTCGCCGCGAACACGTCATTGATCGTGTCGCCCACGACAAGGGTCTCCTCCGGTTTGGCTTTCATCCGCTTGAGCGTCAAACGAAGTATGGCGGGGTCGGGCTTGACCATCGGCACTTCATCTCCGGCGGTCCACGCGGTCAGGACCGTGTCCCAGCCGAATTTGCGGACAATGCCATCCAGATGGCGTCGGATTTTCGTGGTGGCGATAGCCATCCTGTATCCTTGCTGCTGCAACTCCGTCAGTAACTCCTCGGCGCCGGGCATCATCACCGTCATGTCTACCATCACCTCCGCCGCTCGCACCTGAAACTGATCCCGCAGCTTGTCCGGAGAGACGTCCGTGAAATGGGGATACATCTTGCTTAAGGGAAACCCGATAAACCGCTTGATACGCTCCGCCGGTTGCGGCGGTTGGCCCAATCGCTCCAGGGAGTAGTTAACTGATTCTACGACGCCGTCCGAAGAATCGGCCAGAGTACCGTCCAGGTCGAAGATGATATTGCGGATCTTGCTCAAAACAGATTGTCGACTTTGCCTGTCAGTTCACCGAACGATACTTCGTGTAATTCATCTATCGTGCCAAACTGTATGGTGGCAATCAGGATAGAGTAACCGTCGACCGTTGTCAACGGTTGGTTTCCTCGCAGGGACAGCCAGGGCGGTTCACCGGCCAGCTTCGGGACATCATCAACTACCAATACGCCCTCGACCAATGCCACTTGTTCGTTGGGAAAACCGAGCACTATTCCGCATCGGTCCCGCCCCGACTCGGTCCGGAAACGGACCAGCTCGAACCGTTCCGGCAAGGAATGCAGAATCTTCTTTTCGACGAAATAGACGTGCAGAAAATAGCTGATGCGGCTGGCCTTGAGCAAAGCGCCCCGTTCATATAAGGGTGACAGTTCGGTGCTGTCCAGTACGAATATCTCGGGCCCGTTGCGCCAGCCGAAATTGACGGGCGCCAGCGGCCAGATGAGCTGGTACAGGATACCGGCACTGAACGCCAATATCATTCGGCGGCGTGAAGGAGCGAAGGCTCGTCTCTTGTTTTTGACAACCCTGATCAAGTCCGCAAAAGAAAAGACATAGAATAGTATGGGCAAGCCGTACAGGAGGACCAAGCCGGCTGTCGGGAGTTCAATGAACAGTGATACCACGAAGAGGACGGAGGCTGTCAGAAGTATCAGAAATACGAACAGCCCAAACAAGTATTCCTTCCAGTACCAATGACCCAGCCCCGGCAACAGCAGATGAAGCAGGATTCCTTTGGGGAGTGACTTCCTGTTGTGAAAGAAGTTGGAACTCATCGGGTTGTGCAGAAACTGTACATTTTTGTCTCCGCCGCCGGCGGCTGACTTACTCCAAGCCGATAGGCTTTAATAAGTTATGGCCACCGGCGATTGTCCGGGCTCTTTTCTATAGACGATTTGCTGATAGCCGTTTCTGATAGTAAGGAAGTAACCGTACGTCTGGCAAGTGATTACCGGAAAAAAGCGGCGCAATGTTCGCGCGGACAGAAACATTTTGATCGCTTTAACGGTATAATCTGCAAGAAGATAGGATGTCTGCTCGTTTTCCCGTGAAACTTGACAGATTCTCAATTGTTGATACATTGAAAGCAACTCGTAAACTACAAGCTTGATGGAGGCCCCGATGGTCCGCTACTCGATACAGTTATTTGGACTTACCGTCTTTGCACTGGCACTCATCTGGTTTGCCGGATCCGGCGAAGCCATACAATCATCATCGGGGAACGAGACTCCGGTACTGTGGGCAGACACGGTACATATTGACCTGGAGCAGGAAGCGGACGAGGAGCAGACAGACCCTCGCCGAAAACGAGACAGTTTTCTGCGTGACGTCAAGAAGCTGACCCAAACAGCCTTCAATATCAGAAACCAGTACATGGAAGAAGTGGATACCGAAGAGATTATCAAAGCCGGTATCACGGGTATGCTCCAGGATCTGGATCGCTTCTCGGTCCTGATGGAGAAGTCGTCGTACGACGCCCTGATGGAATCCACCCACGGCAAGTACGAAGGGCTGGGGATGCAGATTGATTCCCGGGACGAGCGAATCCAGATCATAACGCCCATTGAGGGCACTCCCGCTTATAGAAGGGGTTTGAAAGCCGGTGACATTATCTGGGAAATCAACGGCGAAAGCACCCTGGGGATGACCGCCGCCGAGGCATCTAAGCTGATGCGCGGCAAAGCCGGTACTTCCATTAACCTGGCCATCAAGCGGGCCGGTATCGAGGACCCGATCGAGTTCGAAATCGAACGCGCAGTCATCGAACTGAAGTCCGTGAACTACTCCGGGCTGGTACCGGGTACTGATATCGGCTATGTCCGGCTTTCTCGTTTTGCCGAAGAGTCCAGCCATGAACTTCGGGACGCCATCAGCGAATTGAACGAACAGAACATCTCCGCTCTCATCTTCGACCTCCGTTCCAACGGCGGCGGCCTGTTGGACCAGGCCAAGGAGACTTCGGAGCTGTTTCTGGAGCAAGGCAAGGAAATCGTCTACACCAAAGGTCGCTACGACAACACGGAACGTCATTTCCGGTCGGAACGTCCACCCCTGTTGCCGGATAAACCGCTGATTATTCTGGTGGACAACGGCACGGCCTCGGCTTCCGAAATCGTGGCGGGCGCTGTGCAGGATTGGGATCGCGGCCTCATTATGGGCAGCACCACGTATGGCAAAGGCCTTGTGCAGCAGATATTTCCCATTGCCAACGACGGCAGCATGGCGCTCAAGTTGACCACGGCCAAATACTACGTGCCCTCGGGACGATGCATCCAGAAGCCGGAAAAACAAAGTAAGAGGTCCCGAGCTCACGCCGAGGAGGAAGAGGAAGAAGGCGACACGCTGGCGGTAACTGAGGAAGAAGAGATCTTCTATACCAACGGCGGGCGTATAGTTTACGGCGGCGGCGGTATCGTGCCGGATATCGAAATCGAAAACGAGACCTGGAAGCCGATCGAGATCAACCTGTATCGTCAACAGATGTTCTTTGACTACGCAGTACAATATATGTCGGGGCACCCCGACGTGACGCCTGACATTGAAGTCACGGATGAAATGGTCGAAGACTTCCGTCAGTTCATCGAAGAGAAGGATTTCGAATACATTTCTTCGCTGGAAGCTTCTTTGGAGAAACTCGAAAAGACCATCGAAAAGGAAGAAAAGAGCGACGCTTTCTCCGGCATGCTGGACAGCCTCCGGACATTGGTTGAGGTTGAAAAACAGAACGAGTTCGACGCCTCGGTCGACTATATCAGGAAGACGATCAGGCGGGAGATAGTCGCGGCCATCGCCGGTGAACGAGGTATCTACGAAGAGATCATCCTCAAGACCGATCCGGCCGTCAGGAAAGCGGTCGAAGTGCTGACGTCGGAAGGCGAGTACACCAAGATGATCACCAAAGGACAGGAAAAGGCGGAGTTGAATTAGGCCGGACAGCTTCTAAACAAAGCCTAAAATAGACAAAGAGCACCGTCTACAGAGACGGTGCTTTTCTTTTGTGGCTGGTCGCGCCGCAGGTCGCAACCCATGTGGTTCCGACAACTTCTGTTCCGAAAAGAACAGAAGAGAAGTCCGAACTACAGGAGTTCGGACCTACGTTGACCGAAAATTGCTTTTTGAGACAACCTCGGGGTTCGTCACGGCGCTTGAGGTCAGGGGCGGCAGATTCCGTCCACAACAACACACCCGGCAGCCGGATAGAACTGCCGGGTGATTTCGTATTACGGATGTCAATTTTAAGATTGAAACGCCCTCCCCCGTTCCTGCCGAAGCCGGCTGCCGTGGCCGGTTTGGATGATAGGTGGCCATGAGCATGGGCCTACTCAACCCGGAGCGTGCTTGAGAACGGGTCTTCCGTGACCCTGACCGGCGTGCTCAGGAAAGCAGACTCAGGCGTTTCAAACTATGCGAATCTGTGGTGCATTCTCTCTTATCGAACTTACAGCGACTCCACCGTAACGTGCACATTAATGTTATTTGCGCACTGGCGGAATCCTTACATCATAGGCGTTCCTCCCTAGTTTGCGGTTCTTCCTCAAGGCGGCTGGAGAGGTATGGTGGGTTAGGGTAGCTGTGTAATATCTGCGATGTCGAACGGATATGTCACGGTGGGATGTGACAACCCTATCCGCTAACAATGTACATAGTGTGTCTCTATTTGTCAAGGGGAAAGTGGGCTTGGAATTTCGGTGTCGGGGAAACCTGTGCTGTGAAATTAAACGTCAGATGAATGAATTGTAGGTCTGACGGATGGGGTGTGTCGGGTGGGGTCACCCGACACCACATCAATGTCACCCCCGCTAACGCGGGGGTCCGGGAATCCACATGCAACCGTGCACGCTCCAAATTCAAACCGAATCCGGACAAGGCGAAATTACGCCATGCGGGGCTTCTGGATTCCCGCCTTCGCGGGAATGACAGGAAAAAACCAGGAATAACAACATAGTAGATGTTTCTTCTTATTCCCCTCCTGGGAGGGGCCAGGGGTGGGTCAGAGAAAACCTCACCCCGGCCTTCGGCCACCCCTCTCCTTTTGAAGGAGAGGGGCCGGGGGTGAGGCAGATTTCCACGCGTTATGTGGGCGGCGGATGTCCACATCCGCCCCTCCTATCCCCCATACTCATCCAAAAACTCCCTCACTACTTTCGTGTGTGGGTGGGCATCGCCGAAAGCTTTAACACATATTTCATACGCCTTTGTCCACAATGCGACCGCTTCGTTGCGTTTCCCCAGAGCGATATACACAGTGGCCAAATTGGACTGACGAACGGCGACATGAGGATGCTTCTCACCAAAGTTGGTCAGA
>CAZLBP010000030.1:0-44462 GCA_964557855.1 uncultured Ignavibacteriales bacterium
ATCCTCAAAAAACTCAGCCGACTTTGTAAAGCTATCGACGGGACACGACACTAGGATACTCTCAGAAGGTAATTTGGCAGACTGGCCGGATCAGTTACTGATCCGGCTCGAATTTCCGTTTTAGAAACTCATAGACTTCGTGCTGAACGGGTCTGGAAGTCCTCCTAATCCTGGCGAGCAGATTTTTAGCGCTCTCAGAAACTACTTGGATGTTGGCTCGCCCTTGATTACATGCTGAGCAGAGTATTCTCAGGTTCTCTTTAGTTACAGAACCACCTTGACTGACCGGGAGAATATGATCAACATGTAACCGCACTTTTCGACGCGGATTGAAGGGATCGTGTTCTCCAGCGCCTGCTCCGCATTGTTGGCATGTGAATCCGTTTCGTTCCAGAATCTCATTTCGCAATTGAGGCGAGATACGTCTATCCACTGCCGGGCGTAATTCAAGCGTCTCAAGAATATACTCTCCTGGCTTCAAATCGCCTCGATCATTGTGCGACTTTATTTGCATGCCCTCTTCGTCTCTTAATTCGCGAATCCTTCGTGCATACTCGCTTATTCCAGCTACTTTTCTTATCTGTTGAGTCGTTACGATTCTTCCGACATTCGACTCGAAAAACTGTCTGATTCTATCTCTCGCACTCACTAAGTACTTCTTCTACCAGTCATGAATCGCAGCAACTTTGAGCGTAACTTAAGCTCGTCGTTTGTTTGGCATTGCCAAACAACAAGCACCTGCCAACCCAATTCCCTGAGCTGTTTTCGAACTAAGATATCCCTTTTAATGTTCTTATCAAGCTTTGGATTCCAAAAATCAACGTTTGTAGTAGGTCTTTTTGACTTCGCGCAGCCCTTATGCCCGTGCCAGAAACAACCGTGCACAAATACGATCCTCTTGTGTCGTTTGAGTACGATGTCGGGGTTGCCTGGAAGTCCATGAACATGAATCCGAAATCGATAACCAAGCCTGTGCAGTACGCTTCTCACCTTACGCTCCGGTAAGGTATCCCGACCGCTGACGCGGGACATAATATCGCTTCTCTTGGCTTGAGAGAATTTATCGGTCACGATTTTGAGTTATTTTGTTCAAGCAGCGCGTAAACGCAATCTGCAAGCCTTGCGGCCAGAAGAGGTGGGACTGCATTTCCTATCTGTCGAGCGATTTCAATCTTAGTCCCGCAAAACTTAAAGAAGTCAGGGAATGATTGCAGACGCGCTGCCTCGCGATGAGTGATTGGCCTATGTTGCTTGGGGTGCAAATACCTTCCTTTTTCCGGCTTAAAGAACTCCGTTCTAATGGTAAAAGCCGGCCTATCCCACCACAGGCGTCCAAAAAGATCGGTTCCACCGGACTTCTTCTTAATCCAGCACTCGGGCGTTAGCTCCGGGGCTATTCTCTGAAGGTCAAACCGATTCATACCTTCACACGGAATTGTCCTATAGCGCATTAGGCTCTTTGCAGTTGGCTTTCTTCCGAAGTGCAAGTTTAGCGGTGGCGAATCTGCAGTGATTTCAGTTCCTCGGGGTTTTGGAAGATTACTAATTACGTCCCGGACTGTCGCCCAAGGCGTCGGATCTTTAACGAATACGTTTCCATTATTGGCCATACCACCTTGCAATGCTAGATTGGAGTCGTAGTGAGTTCGTTTCGGCGGAAAAGCGGAAGACGGATCACCTATTCGGCTCCCCACGATGAACGCTCGCCACCTTAGTTGTGCAACACCGTAATCAGCAGCACACAACTTCGCCCACCTGAGCTGAAATCCCATCTTGTTCGCACATTTGACGATATCTTGGTGTTCCAGTGAGCCCAATAGCTGCGGTACATTTTCCATCAGGAAAACCTTTGCCTTAGATAACTCCACTGTATCGAGAAATGGACGCCACAGTTCCTTACGTTTGTCACCCAAACGGTTCTTATTTAACAGGCTGAAACCTTGGCAGGGAGGACCACCTATTACAACGTCCGCTTCCGGAATCTCATCGGAGCGATGAGCAGTTACTTTTAGGATATCCTCATTGACACAATGAGTTCCGAAGTTCCTTTCGTACGTTTCCGCAGAGCTTTGATCCAAGTCGTTGGCCCACACCGGCTCAAATACGTGTCCGAACGCCCCCGTGAAACCAAGTGTCAATCCTCCCGCTCCCGAAAACAAGTCTATCAGACTATATCTTCGACCGGTCTTCGAGAGATTGTCACTCTTTCTCCTATAATAAACACTTTCGTCGATTGAATCGGTCTCGAGGAGTCTTAATTCCATCTACATGGCCCTTTGCCTGAGCTCACATTCCCGGCACCTGTGTGTCAGCTTACAGCTTTGTCTGTAGGAGACGCTTCAGCCTCAGGGGTCTCCTCCGGCGCCATCCCCAATGCCTGCTGCACTTTCCCCATGACTTCATTGAAGATGTCCGGGTTCGTCTCCAGGAAACTCCGGGCGTTCTCGCGACCCTGTCCCAGACGTTCCGATCCATAGGAGAACCAGGCGCCGGATTTGTCGATAATGTTGTGATTTGCCGCTATGTCCAGGAGTTCGCCGCTTTTCGAGATACCCCTGCCATAAATAATATCGAATTCAGCCTCCCGAAACGGCGGGGCGATTTTGTTTTTGACTACTCGTACGCGAGTCCGGGAGCCGATCACCTCCTGATTGTCTTTGATAGTAGCAATCTTCCTTATATCGAGCCGCACCGAAGAATAGAACTTAAGGGCGTTGCCGCCAGTGGTCGTCTCCGGATTGCCGAACATAACACCGATCTTCATCCTGATCTGATTAATGAACAGCACCGATGTCCTCGATTTTGAAATGATGGCTGTCAATTTGCGTAGGGCCTGGGACATCAACCGCGCCTGCAACCCCATGTGCGCATCCCCCATTTCACCCTCAATCTCAGATCGGGGTGTCAGCGCCGCCACCGAGTCGATCACAATAATATCAATCGCACCGGAACGCACGAGTGTCTCACAGATATCCAGCGCCTGCTCGCCGGTATCCGGCTGTGACACTAAGAGATTGTCCGTATCTACACCGAGCGCGCGCGCGTAGGTCGCGTCAAGAGCATGCTCAGCATCGATGAAAGCCGCGACACCGCCTTTTTTTTGCGCTTCGGCGATAATGTGCAGCGCCATTGTCGTTTTCCCGGATGATTCCGGGCCGAATACCTCAATCACACGGCCACGGGGTACTCCTCCGACACCCAGTGCGAAGTCTAGTCCGAGCGAACCGGTCGGAATCACCGCTACCTTGAGCGTGGTGCTGTCGCCGAGCCGCATGATGGCGCCCTTGCCGAACGACCGCTCAATCTGCGTCAGGGCCGCTTCAAGCGCCTTTTCTCGGTCCGGTCCGCCAGTGTAAATCGGTTTGGATTTACCTTTCATTATGTCAGATCCTTTTGGTTTTGTCGCTTCAGTAGATACTACCACATCTCACCTCCGTATTATATCACATTTTGTTCTCATTCGAAATGTAAAATCAGGGCCTGACAGATGCTGTCAGTGTTTTTTATGACCCTGTCGATCTGAAGACCGACAGAGCACAACAGGATCGGGTCTTTGGACGAGAGGTCGCAAGACACCAAAGTGCGAAGGGACTTCGGCTTTGTGGCGTGCGGGTCTTCAGACCTGCGCGCAACCGCCCCAACTGCAAGTTCATTTCAATTGACCCGGACACCAATTGTCCCAATTGAAATCCTGTTTCAATTACGAGACTTTTTCACCCTAACCGCTTGATTTTGCTCCTTTTTGTGCCTATCTCTGGGAACCGAAAATGGGCAAAGTGGTTCTTATGGGTAATAATTGAATGAAATGAAAGGAGAATCGAAACGATGATTTCAGCAAAAATGGCGAAGGCCCTCAATGATCAAATAGCGGCCGAATACGGTTCGTTCTATATCTACGCCGCCATGGCGTACCAGCTCAAGTCCATGAACTTGAACGTCTTCGCCAAGTGGTTTGAACTGCAGGCGGATGAGGAAAAAGAACACGCCGAGAAGATCGCCGACTACCTGGTAAATCAGGACGCCGCAGTTAAGCTGGTGCAATTGCCGGCGCCGAAGGCGACCTGGAAGTCCTGTCTGGACATCTGCGAAGGTGCGCTGGAGCACGAAAAGTACATCACCAAGCGTATCCATGATCTGGTCGCGATGGCCGACAAGGAGAAGGATTACGCCACGCGCAGCTTCCTGAACTGGTTCGTCGATGAACAGGTCGAAGAAGAAGCCAGCACGTCGGAGCTGGTCGAAATGGTTCGACTGGCCAAGAACGAAGGGCAGCTGCTGCAGCTCGAAGGCCGGGTTTACCGGTTGGTCGAAGCCCGCAGTTAAGAGATTGCAGAACACGAACGAAGCGGCTTTCATAAGAGAGCCGCTTTTTTGTTTAGCCATAGTCCGGGTCAGGTGCGAGCCACACGGGACGATAGAGGCGTTCCCAAATTCTATGGAAACAAGGGGCTTATGACCGTCATGAAAGAGGACATATCACTGCAAAACTAGACTTGACAAGTCGACTTTAATCGCTATCTTGTCAGCGACAACGGTCAAACAACGAGCACACGACCACGGGCTGGTGCCCCCCGCAACAGTCCGCATGCAGCACGAAAGGAGTCAATCATGAGTAAGCAGTTGTTAGCGGTAGCCATTGTTGTGGCATGCTGTCTTTCGGCGTCGGCACAACAGTGCCGGCTGTGCAACAGCCTCGTCAACTATCAGTTCCTCGCACAAGACAGCGACGGCAATCCCGTTGCCGATGGGCCGCATTCTACCGTATTCTCCATCTGGGATGATTCCACGGGCGGTAACCAACTTTGGGTTGAATCGCGGATGGTGACAACGGAGGGAGGATTGGGGACGGTTGAGCTCGGACAGGTGGCGCCGCTTTCTCTGAATATGCTGGCGCCCGGGTTGGCCGACACAGCGGGCCGGAGATACTTGCAGGTTGAACTGGAGGGCGAAGTTATTTCACCGAGAACGGAACTGATTTCGGTGCCCTATGCCGCATCGGCCAAACGGGTGTTTGGCGATATCGGCACCATGCCGGGCGAGTTGCACTTGTTTCCTACTGAGGAACTGTTCGGGGATTACAACTTCTCTCTGCTTAACAGCGACACGGCCGGCGCCGAGCTGCGCATGAACAAAGCGGACATTGTCGAGAACATAGCTGAATTGAATGCTAAAGTTGACGATGACGGCAGTCATCTGGTATTGGCGCACATTGGCACATCCGGCGAGGACGGCATGTCAATCGAGCTGGATGCGGATCGTGATTCGGTCGGTGATATAGAAGCCCGGATGAGTTTCTTCGGACTTGTCGAGGCTGGTCCCCGCAGTCATGCCAAGAAGCCCAAGGAAATAGTCGTGGTGGGCAGTAAAGTCAAGGAAGTCGTTCGGTACTATGAGAATGACCTGGAGGATGAAGTGGCGACGAGGGAATACGTCAGCGGACGGGCCACCGGCAAACGCATGCATTCCCCCTTCAAAGTTACGGGCGCCGCATTGCCGGATTCGACCCCGGGATATGAGGTCCGCGTGGACAGTGCCGGTACACAGATAATGCTGGCCAAGAATAATACCGACGGAACATCGAACTGGCTCGAAACCCGAACCGACACCGCCGGTACCTCACTGGCCATGAACAAGGCGGACCTGATCGACAAATTGGCATCGGCCAAAATGTCGGTGGAAGATGATCCCAGCCATGAATTACAGACAGTCAGCCTCGGCTCAGGTGATACAACCAGAGTCCTGGCTCAAGCCTCGGACACGGAGGCCTCATTTCACCTGTCAAACATCGCGTCAGGCGATGAGGACGGCATTGAGGCCAAATCCAGCAACGGCCGGAAGACGGTCCGAGCGCACGATTTTATGGCGTCCGCATCCGACACCGGCTCCGGTTTTGAGCTGTCAGCGGCCCAGGAAGAGGCTAGTCTGCGCCTGAGTTCAGGTAATTCCGGATCGGCCGCCAACGTTCTGGCAACTGCTTCCGGGACAGGCAGCCGCCTGAAACTGGGCGGAACAGTTGCAGGCAAGTACGAAAACAACCTCTGGCTGGATACGACCGGTGGCGGGTTGTCTTTCTCCGAGATTCTCCCCACAAGAGCGGTCGTGGAGAAAATCGCCTTGGAGCACACGCCAACGTCATCCAAGCTATATGTCGGCAATCTCGGTTTCGGCAGTTCCGACGGCGTCAATATCACTTCGGATTTCGCAGCGGGAGGCCGAGTCGGCATCAATACGAATACGCCATCGGTCGCCTTGCACGTCGATGGGGATATTTGCTACACGGGTGGCATCAGTGCCTGTTCGGATTTCCGATACAAACGCAATGTAACGACGCTGCCCAAATCCCTGTCTCGTGTGTTGCAATTAAGAGGAGTATCATACCGTTGGCAACAGGATGAACACCCTGACCTGGCATTCGACAACAACAAACATATTGGGTTCATCGCGCAGGAAGTTGAACCACTTTTCCCGGAACTGGTCACGACTGACGAGAATGGCTACAAGTCAATAGATTATAGTCGCTTAACGCCGGTACTCGTTGAGGCGATTAAAGAGCAGCAACAGACAATCGACGAGTTGCGCTCAGAATTGGATGAAATTAAGATGTTACTGACCGGACTGGGACAAGTGTCAGACGCGCCGAGATTGGCCGAAGGGGAGTAATCGAGACCGGCACGGGAAACTGATTAAGCGCGCAGCCCGGATTTCGAGCTGCCGGTTGTGAGCTTCAAGAGACGAAACGAGTCGGAACTACGCGAGTTCAGACCTGCGTATGCTACCGCCCCGCCTTCATCGCATTGAGCTTCTTGATAATAACGTCTCGTGCCTTCAGCAGCGCCAGCCCACGGTGCGAGACGAGGTTCTTTTCCTCCAGCGTCATTTCCGAAAAGCGTTTGCGTGACGGCGGATGGAAAAAGACCGGATCGTACCCGAACCCGTGACCCTCGGCAGTGTCGTCAGCGATGAAGCCCTCCACGCCTCCCTCGACAATATCGATATTGGCTTCGTCTGCGCGCATATGTTCGGCATCCGAGGGCCGTTCTTCTTGTCGTGGGAGCTCCGGGACCTGATGACTGGGGTGCCCCACCGCTTGCGGCAAGTTCTTATCGACATCGATACCTACCCCGTTCCAATCAATGGCAATGACACATCGGAAACGCGCCGTGCGTCTTTCCTTCGGCACGCCTTCGAGTTCTTTCATCAATTTCCGGTTGTTGTCCGCGTAGGTCACATTGTCCCCGGCGTAGCGCGAAGAGTAGATGCCCGGGGCGCCATTCAAGGCGTCGACCTCGAGTCCGCTGTCATCGGCGAGGGCCGGCAGATCACAGAACTGGGCAATACCACTCGCCTTCAGCACCGCGTTTTCTTCAAGCGTTGTCCCGGTCTCGGCGATATCCGGGAAGTCCAGGAAATCATCGCGGGTCAGTATCGTCACCGGCAGATCGTCGAGTAACTGCCGTATCTCCTTGATCTTATCCTGGTTGTTCGTGGCCAGTACGATTTGCATGCGTTTCCTGGATCGTTTTAGGTTCCTTTCGTTCTCGCCTTCTTGCGAATATATGGTACCATACTGAGTGTTTCAAGAGATATAAGATCTCCGAGAACTTCGCCCTGCCGAACCCGAATCCAGCGGTCAAGCGTGAAAAGGATCGACTGTTTAAATGATTGATAGCTTGTGGTCCATACGGCTTGTCACGAGGGGACATAGAGAGGCGGGATCTCGCTAAAGCTGCTTTATGGCGTTCTCCATGGTCTTAACTGATGCTTCAAACCGACACAGCCTCACCTACCCCCGGGTGGACGAGGGAGATGCCGTACCTCTCCCTGGACCGCGAATAAATTTCCTTCATGTCGATGGCATGTTCTGCACTCACATAGCACGGGTGTGGGCGCCACTGATGTGGTACAATGTCCACGGTCCATGGCAGCGCCTGTCGTCGAGCCTCTTCTCGAAGCAAGACATTTAACTTGACCGTGCTGTCAAAACAGGAAATCTCGTTTTCGGTGGCCCACTGCCGTGGTCGGTATCGGGAGTACTTCTCAATAAACCGCTGCAATTGACCGGCCAGATGGCGACGGTTCAGAAACACCCCCGTATGTTCATTAATGTAGATCTTAGAGCCGATAATAGCATCTGCAAACACCGCTACCGGTATATCGGCAAACATGGCCTCAACAACCGCCAGGCACGCGCCCTCGTTTCCGGACAGGATGAGACTTACTTTGGCCGAGCGCATGGCCTCAATCAAATCGTCATCAGACACATTCTCTCTTATGGTTATCCGGTTCTGCGTACCATAGATCGCGGCCTCCTTCAGAAGTGTCTGCGCGGTGCGGCCCTGCAGGGGACGGCCGAGTAACAGAACTCTGGTTGTTTGGGGTAAATCGCGCAGGATTGAAAAGAGCAGCCAATGTCGTTTGTACCTGGCGAAGTTGGCCAGCATGACGAGATCGAACTCTTTGGTAACCGGTGTTTCGCCGTTGAACAAGTACGGGTTAACCCAGTTCGATGAAATGAGTGGAATGGTGACGAGATTATCGGCCAGTCTTCTGAAGATGGGTTCTTCCGAGAAATCACTCATGATATGATACAGTTTGCCGGGCCATAATTTGGTGGCCAGCATAAACGGTAAATCGTGAGGCGGTGACCAGGTCGGCGCCAATATCAAATCAAAGTCCCGGGACAGCCGGTGCAGGTCGGCAAAACGCAGCAGGCGCAGCCAGTGATCCTGGAAGGCCACGAGCAAAACGCCCTTTTCCTTATCGGATACCGGTTTTTTCAGAACAATGCCTTTTTTGACCTCATTCGGCTGGCTGAATGGAAAGAGACGATCCCAATCCAATCGGTCAGAGTCAATTCGAGCTACTCTGTCACGTAACCGAATCTCGATTTTTTTCTGGAGCGTATCAGAAGGGCAAAGCCGAGCGGCGTTGGCGAGGCGATTGGCTGACCGGGCTGCCATATTCGATGTTGACGCGGGCCTCAGAAACTCACCAACATACATCAGGCAACTTACACAGAGGCGGCTGAACGCATTAAACCTGATAAAATCTCTTAAGACAAAGGTCAGTTGAGCGATTAACCGTATCCGACTCATTTCAACATGTCACCTTTCAGAATCGGTGCTGCCATATCCTCTGCTGACTTCAGCTTTCATCAATCAATCGTCGCCCCGGCTCACGCCGAAGAGATCCTGGCAGTTGACCGGTGCAGGAGAGATTCGTACAGGTCCTCCAGTTGCTTAAGCACCGACTCAAAAGAAAACCTCGATTCAGCCTCCCGGCGGGCGGCATGTCCCAGGCGGGAGCGCACGCCCGGTGAATCCGCTAAACGCAATACTTTTTCCACGAAAGCGTCAAGATCCTCTGCCGGATAAAGATATCCGGTCCCGTTCGTTTTTATCAATTCTGAGTTGCCGCCGACGTCCGATGCGACTATAGCTCTGCCGGCAGCCATGTACTCCATAATCGAGTTCGAAAAACTTTCGCTGTGAGAAGTACTTACAGCTATGTCTATTGCATAGAGCTCTTGACCTACTTTTCCCGAGTGTCCGGGCAGCACAATTTTATCCTCCAGGTCCAGGTCTCTGATCATGGCTTCCAGATGGGGACGGTGGTACCCCTCTCCCAGTACGACAAATCCGACATCCTCCTTCATTTCGGTTAATCGCCTGGCTGCCCGGACGAGGAATTCAAGGTTCTTCACCGGGCGCAAGTTAGCAACCGTACCAACAACCATGGTCTTTGCCGAAAAACCCCAGTCCTTCCTGATTTGTTCTACTTTCTCCCGATTTGGTTCAATGAATTCATGTACATGTAGCCCGTTAGTGATGACGGCCAGCTTGTCAGGCCTTATCCGTTCCACTATCCGGCTCTCTTCGGCCACGGCCTGGGAATTACAAATGTAGTAATGGGTATATCGTTCCAGAAATCTAAATACGGTGATAAGGCGAAGATTGTGCCAGTAGCGACGGCCGACACTTCGACGACTGGCGATTATCACCGGTACTTGCGCCCGATGAGCCCACAAAACTCCGGCGATGTTGGCGTCACGAAAAAATGTCTGAACCACCTGTATATTATGCCGGCGGCAAAAATCGGCGAACGCTCTGCCGGATCGAAGCAAATCAAAGGATAGCAATGAACCTAGCGGCACGATATGAACGGGGCAACCGATCTCATTTTGACTGAGCCACCGGCTCGGTCTCAGACACACCAGGCTTGGATTGATTCGTGATCGATCCAGAAGCCTGATTATTTCCAGCAGCTGTTTTTCCGTACCGGCGTATTTGGTCTCAATTGTATCTATGATGTAGCAGATGTTGATCATGGCCTGTAAGTTCAATCAGCTGAGCATCATCACGGTGATGTCCTATCTTCGGATGGCAAATACGTATTTACCTTGAATAGCATTCGTCAAGCAACAGAATCATAGAGATTATACCTCCATTACGATGGACTTGGCAAGGGGAATCCTGGCTGCCGGCCTATTGGGATAGCCTCACGGGAGGCGCCGTCTGCGTGCTGCAGTCGAAGAAAACGTGCCAATCGCCGCTCCAACCCAAAATCACTGTCATAACCCCACCCTTTTCCGTATACTCCCCACAAATGGGATATGAGAGCTACATCGCCCGGCGGTATCTGCGCTCCGGGAAGTTCTTCGTGTCGGTGTCGACCTGGATCACCATTCTCGGCGTCACACTCGGGGTGGCAGTCGTCTGTTTTGTCATGTCGATGCATAACGGTTTCGAGTCCGAAATCCGCACCCGCCTGCTGGGAACCACCTCGCATATCTCTATCTTTCCTTTGAGCGATCAGTTTATCGAGAACTACAACGAACTGACCGACAGCATCGAAGCCATCCCCGCCGTCGAAGCCGCTTCGCCGTTTATTTATTACAAAGCCGCTATATCATCACCCTCGGCCGGCGACGGTATTATCGTGCGCGGTATCGACCCGGAGCGGGAGAGGCGTACCTCACAGGTCGAACAGAACATCAAAGCCGGCGTCTACGATTTCAAACCGATCGTGGATTATGATGATACTATCCCCGGCATGATTATCGGGACCGATTTGGCCGACAGGCTGGGCGTCTTTTTGGGTTCATCGGTAGTCCTCTATTCCCTGCGTGGCGAGGACCTGCACCGTCGCGCCCGTCCGCGTGTGGCCAAGTTCTACATCTCCGGCATACTCGAAACCGGCATGTACGAATTCGATGCCAGCATGGCGTACATCTCCCTTGATGAGGCCCAGGAGCTGTTTCGCACTGGTGATGTCGCCACTACCATTCATTTGAAGCTGGCCGATATTTACCAGGCCCAGGATATGGCGCCCGTAATCGACTCCGCCCTGGGCTACAAGTTCGACGTCGTACCGTGGAATGTGTTACATCAGAATCTGTTCACGTGGATCGCCATCGAAAAGAAGATTCTTTTCCTCGGATTTATTCTCATCGTGCTGGTTGCCGCTTTCTCGATTATATCCACACTGGTCATGTTGACGATGCAGAAACGACCCGAGATCGGCATCCTGAAGACAATCGGTTCGACTCCGGCGTCGATTCGTAAGATATTTGTATACAAAGGATTAGTGATCGCCAGTTTCGGTGTTGTGATCGGTTGGACAATTGCGTTGTTGTTCGCGTTCATCCAGAACCAGTACGGTCTCATTGCGCTGCCGGCTGAGATTTACTTCATCAGTTATCTGCCCATTGAGACACATCTGCTGGATTATCTGCTGGCGGGCGTGATAACGTACGTGATCTGTTTTCTGGCCGCTCTGTACCCGGCCTCACAGGCGGCGCGATTATCTGTCATCGACGTACTGCGGCGATGACAAAAAGGCCCGAAATGACGAGAAAGCCTAAACGTTTGCGGCAAATTGGCGAAAATAGTAGTATACCCATTGGAAGTGGGTTGGTACCGGAACATGGATAGCAACGAGAACATTCTGGAAGCAGAAGATATACACCGCTTTTTTGAAACACCCGAGACAACCATTGAGGTCTTGAGAGGGGTTTCCCTGTCGGTACCGAGAGGGAACATTACGGCCGTGACGGGAGCCTCGGGAGTCGGCAAATCGACCCTGCTTCACTTGCTGGGCGGGCTGGACCGACCTACGTCGGGCTCGGTGCGTATAAACGGTGTGGATTTGGGTGATAAAACCGAAGAGGAGCTGGCGAACTTTCGCAACAAGTATGTCGGGTTCGTCTTTCAGTTTCATTATCTGCTGGAGGATTTCAGCGCGCTGGAAAACACGATGATACCGCTGCTGGTCGGCGGCAAGAGCCGACAGGCGGCTCGGAAGAAAGCGGAACTCCTCCTGGAACTGGTGGGTTTAACAGATAGAATGAGCCATCGACCGACACAATTGTCAGGTGGTGAACAACAACGTGTCGCCGTTGCCCGGGCTCTGGCTAACGATCCGGCTATCGTCCTGGCCGATGAACCCTCCGGAAATCTCGATACCAAGACCGGCCGCATGCTGCATGACCTCCTCTTTGAACTTACCCGGGAACATGCAATCACCTTTTTGGTCGCCACCCATAACCGGGAATTGGCCGATGGCTGCTACCGAGAATATGGAATTGTTGGTGGAAAAATCTCTGAAATGAGTAGAGCATAGGCGGTGGATATATGAAATGCCAGGATTGCAATGAACGCGAAGCTCAGGTTCATCTGACCCAGATTGTCAATAACGTCAAAACCTCTCTGAACCTGTGCAAGCAGTGCGCGGCGGCGCGAGGATTTCACTCACCCCTCGACAATATACCGTTCCCGCTGGCTGACTTGTTGCCCGGTATGGGCGAAGCCTTTTCGGAGGAAGGCGGCGAAGACAGCGGCGAAAAACTGGTGTGCAGCAACTGCGGACTGACCTTCCAGCAGTTTACACGGCAGGGACGTTTCGGATGCGGCACCTGTTACACAGCTTTTCGGGACCGGTTGGAGAAGTTGATGCGACAGATTCACGGCGCCTCGCTGCATCGAGGACGGAGCCCGATAGTGGCGAACTCTGATGAAGGGGACGAGGATCACATGCCCGTCAAAGAAGAGGCACGGCTGCAAACAGAACTGCAAAAGGCTATCGACTCCGAAGACTTTGAACGCGCAGCCGAGATACGAGACAAGCTCAGAAGCGTGAGAGAGCTTAACGCTTGACAACTGTGAGTGGGAGTAAGTAGTTGAGTACGATGTTTGAAGATATAGCCAAATCTCCGGCCACCTGGCTCTCCGGTAATGGCGAGGATGCTCTGGTGGTGTTGTCTTCCCGGGTACGTCTGGCCCGAAACGTGGCCGGCTGCAAATATCCGGTATCGGCGGACCTGGAGACCAAAAAACGCGTGGTGAGCTATTTCGACTCGACCATGTCGCGGTCGCCTCTGTTGACGGAGGGACAGTATTACAAGGCGGGCGATATTTCGGAGATAGATCGCGATTTCCTGGTTGAACGGCATTTGATTTCACCGGTCTTTCTCACGGGTGAATTATCGAAAGCTCTGTTTATCGATGCAGAACACCGGGTATCGGTGATGGTCAATGAAGAGGATCATTTGCGAATTCAGGCTCTCGCAGCCGGGTTGAATCCCCTGGGCGCGTTCGAAAGAGCCACCAAATACGACAACGAGATAGCCAAACACCTGGAATACGATTACGACCCGGATTTCGGCTTTTTGACCGCCTGTCCAACCAATGCCGGCACGGGCATGAGAGCTTCGGTGCTCATTCACCTACCGGGATTGGTTCTGACTCGTGATATCGACCAGGTGATTCGCTATATCAGCCGCAGTGACCTCATCGTGCGCGGTTTCTACGGTGAAGGATCGGATGTGCTGGGCAACCTTTTCCAGATATCCAATCAGAAAACACTGGGTATTACCGAAGAAGAGGTTCTCAAGCACATTACGCGCATAACGAAAGAGATAATCGAACGCGAAGCCGCTGCCCGCCGGAGGTTAGTCGATGAAGCCGGCGATATGATTGAGGACAAGATCTGGCGAGCATATGGCATACTGAAAAACGCCCGTGTCCTGACGTCGGAAGAAGTCATGAACCTGCTTTCGGCTCTGCGTTTGGGTCACGCCATGAAGATCGTCGATTGTGTCGATGTGTCTTTGATAAACGAGATTCTGCTGTTGTCGCAGCCGGCGCACCTGCAGAAATACTATAATTCGGAAATGGACACCAATCGCCGTGATTTCGTTCGAGCGCAAATGGTACGGGAAAAACTACGGAACACTTAGACTACATTTGGGTTTAGAGATAGTGCGACTGAGACGCCAAAACCGGGATGATTTCGGGAAGGAAGGTTCACGATGAACGAAATGTTTACGGAACGTGCTCGCAAGGCAATTGAATACGCTCGCGATGAAGCGGCGCGCCTGCGACATGATTACATCGGAACCGAGCATTTGTTGCTGGGTCTGATTCGCCTCGGTGAGGGGCGAGCAGTGGAAATCCTCGTCAACCTGGGCCTGGAACCGAATGACTTGAAAGCCTCTATTGAGGAAGTCGTGCAGCCGTCCGGCGGTACCATGACCATGGGTCAATTGCCGCTGACCGCCCGCGCCAAGAAAACACTGGAGGTCTCCGGTCAGGAGGCACGTGCCCTGAAATCGAAAGATATTGACACCGAACATATACTTCTGGCGCTTCTCAAGGACGAAGAAGGCGTGGCCGCTCAGGTCCTGTCGACTTACGAGGTCGATTACAAAGAAGCGTACGAAGAACTCAAGAATATACAGAACGGACGTCCCTCGTCCTTCAAAAAGAAGCGTAAGAAATCCAAGACCCCGGCTCTGGATCATTTCGGTCGCGACCTGACTGAGTTGGCTCGACGCAGTCGACTCGATCCCATTATCGGCCGGCAGGACGAAATCGAGCGCGTGGCGCAGGTGCTGTCGCGGCGCAAGAAGAATAACCCGGTCCTGATCGGTGAACCCGGCGTCGGGAAAACGGCCATTGTCGAAGGCCTGGCGCAGCGTATTGTCGAGAACCGCGTGCCCCAGACGCTCGAGAACAAGCGCGTCGTGACGCTCGATATGGCTTCCCTGGTGGCCGGCACCAAGTACCGCGGCCAATTCGAGGAACGTTTAAAAGCGGTGCTCAATGAAATTATCAACGCCTCCGACGTGATCATCTTCATCGATGAAATCCACACGATCGTGGGCGCCGGCGGCGCCGAGGGTTCCCTGGATGCTTCCAACATCTTCAAGCCCTCCCTGGCTCGCGGTGAGTTGCGCTGTATCGGCGCCACGACCATGAACGAGTACCGCAAGTACATCGAAAAAGACGGTGCCCTTGATCGTCGTTTTCAGACGGTCATGGTGGATCCGCCTTCGGAAACCGACACGATTCAGATTCTCAGGGGTCTGCGTCCGCAGTACGAAAAGCACCACCAGTTGAACATTTCCGACCAGGCTATCGAAGCGGCGGTGAAGATGTCCAATCGGTACATTTCGGGCAAGTTCCAGCCGGACAAAGCGATCGACTTGATCGACGAAGCCGGCTCGCGGGCGCACCTGTCAACCTACACCCGGCCCGAGAAATTCAAAGAGATCGAGCAGGAATTGACCCGGCTCCAGGAGAAAAAGGAGCAGTCCGTTAAGAATCAGGCCTTCGAAACCGCCGCGCAGCTGCGTGACGAAATCAAGGCGAAGAAGGAAGAACTGGCCGATCTGGAGGCCGAGTGGGAAGAGTCGCGCGAGAAGGAGCAGATTGTGCTCAACGCCGACGACGTCGCCACCGTGCTGTCGAAGATGACCGGTATTCCCCTGTTTCGACTCGAAGAAAACGAGTCGAGACGCTTGCTGCGGATGGAAGACGAGCTCCGGAAGGCGATCATCGGCCAGGACGAAGCCATCACGACTATCTCCAAAGCCATCCGTCGCGCCCGCGCCGGACTCGGTGACGTTCGCCGACCGATCGGCACCTTCATCTTCCTCGGACCGACCGGCGTCGGCAAGACCGAACTGGGACGCCAGCTGGCCAAGTTCCTGTTCGA
This sequence comes from uncultured Ignavibacteriales bacterium, assembly GCA_964557855.1. Classification (GTDB taxonomy): domain Bacteria; phylum Zixibacteria; class MSB-5A5; order GN15; family FEB-12; genus JAJRZL01. Next base: position 15,997 of record CAZLBP010000030.1, read on the forward strand.
GGACACCGAATCCCTGATTCGGATCGATATGTCCGAATACATGGAGAAATTCGCCGTCTCCCGTCTGATCGGGGCGCCCCCCGGCTATGTCGGCTACGAAGAAGGCGGTCAGTTGACCGAAAAAGTGCGCCGCAAACCGTATTCGGTGGTGCTGCTCGATGAAATCGAAAAAGCTCACCCCGATGTCTACAATATCCTGCTCCAGTTGCTCGATGAGGGTCAGTTGACCGATTCCTTCGGTCGCAAAGTGGACTTCCGTAACACCGTTGTCATCATGACCTCCAACCTCGGTACGCGTCAGATTCGCGACGGCAAAACCGTCGGGTTCGATGCACCCGCCATGGATCTGTCATATGACAGTATGAAGAAGAAGATCAAGGATGAACTGCGCAAGACGTTCAATCCGGAACTGATGAACCGTCTCGATGAGATTATCGTTTTCCACGCTCTGGAACGCGATCACATCAAGCAGATCATAGAGATTCTTATCACCGATACCGCCAACCAACTGGCCGAAAAAGGCATCAGCTTCCAGTTGACCGAAGAGGCCAAGGAATTCTTGACCGATAAAGGCTACGAACCGGAATACGGCGCGCGGCCGCTCAAGCGGGCGCTGCGGAAGTACCTCGATGATCCGTTGTCCGAAGAAATCCTGCGCGGCCAGTATGCCGGGGACTGCACGCTGATCATCGGCGCCACCGCGGATCGCCTGACGTTCACGTTCAACGGCAAGGAAACCTCCGAGGCGGAAAAGTCCGGCCAGCCGGTGAACCGGTAAACGTTACCGAGTAAACGATCTATTGACGCCCCTGCTGTCGAATACAGGCGACAGTGGGGGTGTTGTTTTAGTGTACAATACCTGGTGTAGGGCAGGGCCGCCTCAGAATCGCCGATCATGCAATTTAAGGGGGTCCGCGGCAGCGGCAGCATAACGGGACTCTCCCGGCTGCTTATAAATCACTTGCATGAGGTTTCTTGGCTGTTTATAATGGAAGACTGGAGTCAAGAAGTCCATGATAGTTCGAGCGCACAGCAAGTACGAGACAACCATATATACGGCAACCAGATAAAGGGAGTTGTAATGACACACATCCTTATTAAACACCGGGTCAATGATTATGCGAAGTGGAAAGAGGTCTTTGAAGGGTTCGCGGACAATCGACGATCGGGCGGTGAGGGATCTTACCAGATCCTGCACTCCAGCGATAATCCCAACGATCTCACGCTGCTGTTTGAGTGGGATTCAAAAGAAAACGCCAAGAAGTTCCTGCAGTCTCAGGAACTCAAATCGGCCATGGATCGTGCCGGTGTGGCCGAGGAACCCAAAATCCAGTTCATGAACCAGGTATCGGAGGGTACCCTGTAGGTAGTATGAACACGGTCCGGGACCCGAGGACTAAGAAAAGACAGGCACCCAGCCGGTCTGACCTACCGGTCCCCTTCGGCCTTTCCCAAATAATACCAGTGCCACGGCTCCCAGTGTTGGCCCGATGTAGAGTCTTTGGGGATCGATTCGATGAAGTCCCAGAGGTGAGCGTTCTCTTTCAGCCAGCAATAGGTATCAGTCTCGGCGAAGGCGATCTCGCTCGGGACCAGGTCGACCGCGCGGCCCGTCTCATGTTCCGAGTAGCCGGGCGGCGCCACAAAACGCGCCACCCGCTCGAAGCTGTCCCCCTTTTCCATGCGCCGGCGAATAATACGGGCCTGGTATTCCGCCGAACGGTAGCCGGAATCGACCAGCAGCCTGATAGAATCCTTAGCGGCTGCGCGCCCCATTTCTACAAACGCGTCTCTGGTGCTTTTCTGTAAATAGATACGATAGTCTTCATAACAGAAGCTGTCCGGCAGACGATACAGGCTGGTCTTGTCGACTACCAGGGTTGAATCAAGGGCCTTGCCGCACCATCGTTCCGGCACCGCATATTCGACCGAATCAATAGTGACGGTCTCGTCACAGGGAACGGCGAGTATGACCATAGCGAGGAGTGCGAAAAGCATGGCGTCACGTAACGTCTGAATCTAGCCCGTATATTCCAACCCGGAATTGGATTTGGTGAGAAGTTTCTGCCCGCCCTCCACCTGCCCGGCCTGAACTTCACCGATATACAGTGTATGATTTCCCACCGGTACGCTATTGACGATTTTGCAGTCCAGAAAGCCGATCGCCCCCTGGATCATAGCTGTCCCGGTTCCTGGAGCATCCTTAACATGGGCGCTGGCCAGCTTCTGATAGCCCGATTCCGCCGGGCCGTAGTAAGTTTTAGCGAATTCCTTCTGATTATCGGCCAGCATGTTGACCACAAAGGCGCCGTGTTCTTTCAGCCGAGGCGTCGACTGATGCTTGTTGTGTACGGCAATCGCGACCATCGGCGGCTCCGAACCTACCTGTGAAACCCAACTGGCCGTGAAAGCGTTTCCTTCCTGCCCCTGGCCCATACTCACTATGTATACTCCGTACTCCAGTTGCCGCAACGCTTTGGCTATGTCTTTGCTCATTTGGTTTTCCTTTCGTCCAAATTCCTGAACCAGGTCCATGATAGGCAAGAACCGGGCCGCATGCAACCTTTTTTCAGAACCGGTCGCCCGGCAGGTTGACAGCGGCAGGTCATACAAATCCACTAACGCGGTTTCGCAAGACCTGACGCAACACAAGCATGAAGTTGATACAATTGTCCAGCTATGACTCAAACGGGTGTTCCCGCTGGAAGCGGGGGCGGTAATGATGGGCACTCTGGAGCTCCTGCACCCAGCCGCGATGAAATCCCAGCCGATCGAATTCATCCAGGATTTCGTCATATTCCTCAGGGCGCAAACACCGCCCCAGGTCCGCATGATCGGCAACACGTGGTGTCGGGTAGTATTGGGACATAAGTGATATGTAGCAGTCCGGGGAGAAGTGTTCGGCGATATACCGGAGCACGGCTTTGCTGTTCTCGACGTGTCCGGGCAGCACGAGATGGCGGATGATCATCCCGCTGGTAATCAGGCCTTCTTCGTCCAGTTCGATCTCGGGGCCCGTCTGGCGAAACATCTCGCCGATGGCCGCGGCTGCAGTCTCCGGATAATGAGGCGTATCGGACAGCGTTCGACCGAGCCGCTCATCCATATATTTGAAATCGGGGAGGTAGACATCTATGTCGTTTTCCATGGCACGAATTGCTTCACGCCTGTCGAAGCCGTTGGTATTGAAAATGAAGACCGGATTCCGTCCGCGGGCACGCACCGCCCGGATGACTTGGAACATCTGAGGCAGGTAATGTGACGGCGATACGAATCCAACCGACTTGCAGCCGGAGTCAAGGTGTCTTTCGATGCTGTCAACCAGGTCGGCCAATTCCAGCTCTCGTCCGATTACCCGCTCTTTGTTGCGACTGATATCGTAATTCTGGCAGAAAATACACTGCATGTTGCATTTGGTAAAGAAGATGTTACAGACTCCATGGACCCCGGAAATCACCGGCTCTTCGCCGCGATGGGCGCAGATCGAGCCGATGGCAATACCGACTCCGCTTTTGCAGTAGCCCAGCTTCTCTGAGCTGCGGTCAACCCTGCAACTGCGCGGGCAACAGGTGCAGTTCTGCAGGTCGCTGTCGTTATACTGTCTTGCATTCTCATCCATATTCGTTAAACAAAAGAGCCAACGAAAAAGGCGGCTACATGCCGCCGCCTTTCCCGTCGAAAATTGACCTGCTCAGCCGCAGTCGGGCTCAGGTCCGCCCCTGAAAATGTAGTCCACGAGATAACTCAGGTCACTCACCGTAATCTCCGGTTCACCATCGATATCTGCGGCCTCGGTGTTCGGTGGTTCGTCGCCGCCTCTGAACAAGTAATCGACTACATATGTCAAATCCTCGACATCGGGACCCTCTCCGTCCCCATTCATATCCCCGCAGATGTACTCACAGGCATCGCCGACACCGTCACTGTCGGCATCGGCCTGACCGGGATTGTACGTATCTATACAATTGTCGCAACTGTCTCCGACTCCATCGATATCGGAGTCCGCCTGAGCCGGATTGTACGCCAGTACACAGTTATCACAGGAATCGCCCGAAAGATCGCTGTCGATATCTTCCTGGCTCGGATTGTAGGCCGCGAGGCAATTGTCGCACGAGTCACCAATCGCGTCGGCATCGGCATCTTCCTGCGCCGGATTGTAATGTGACAGACAGTTGTCGCAGGAATCCCCGACTAAGTCGGCATCAGCATCAGCCTGGTCGGCATTGACGATCAGGAGACAGTTGTCACAACTATCGCCGACCAAATCGGCATCGGCGTCCTCTTGTGACGGGTTGTAAGCGGCATAACAATTGTCGCAGGAATCGCCAAGGGCGTCGCTATCAGTATCCTCCTGTCCGGGATTATACGTGGAGAAACAGTTGTCACAAGAATCACCGACATTGTCACCGTCCTCGTCTTCCTGGAACGGGTTGTAGACTGTCGGGCAATTGTCACTGCTGTTAATAATGCCGTCGTCATCCGAATCGTTATTTATTTGCGGGAAGGTAATGTAGTCCACCCAGCCGCAGTCGCTCCCGTTGGAAACACTGACATCCTTGTAATAGGTCCACCTGAACGTGTGTGTCCCGGCGTTGACAGCATAGCTGGCTACGGTCCAGGCGACCTCACCGGACCATTGGTTTTTCTGCTGGCCATCGATATAGAACCGCAGGTAGTCATAGCCTGATTCCGATGAAACCTTGTAGTAGAACGAGACCGTCCCCGCTTCCAGACTGTCCAGAGTCACCTGCATGGTCGAAGTCGAACTGTGAGAAATGTCGCCTGATTTGGCGCTATAAGCACCGTCGTACACTTCAGTAGAGACGATTTGCCACGGCTGATTGCCGCTCATTTGCCAGGGATAGAAGGTGAAATCACCTGATTCGAAACTCTCGACATCCAGACCGACCGTAAACGAATAGCTGACACTGTCTACATAGCCGCCATCGGCCGACAGCAGTTCGGTGAATGTAACGACGTGCATGTCGGGACAGCCCGGCAAGATGTCAAACTGGTATGGCGTCTGAGTTGTGGCTGTGCCACCCAGGGCAGTTATGTTCGTATATGACGATGTATTTTGGGTGAGCGTAATGTAGATATCTTCGGTAGTCAAAGTACCGACCGTGTTGGTAGCATTCCCTGCCCCGTTGTTCTGCAGCGTGACATCCATCGATACTGACTCGCCCGGGTCGACCGGACCTATATTGTGGCTGACAAACACCAGGTCCGGCTCGTTGGGCAACGGCTGTAGGGCCACGTCAACGATAGTGGACCGGGTACCGCTGTACGATACGCCGAACACCGTGTCAGGGTAGTAGCCCGGAGCACTGAAGACCAAATCGTAGTTACCGATTTCGATCATGCGATAGTAGTCGCCCACATCGGGATCGGTATACACTTCTGAGCTGTCTATATCGTGATTCATTACGGAAATAGTCGCCGCCACAGGCAGGCCGCTAACGGCATCCGTCACTATACCACGAATACCTTCCAGCCCATGTTCCAGCCACTCCAGCATGGAGATGCGGTTGTACACCCAGTGGGCCGGCAATTGACTGGCGGGAATGAGCTTCACATCGGATATTTCTATAGTGACCTCCCGACACCCGTACCAGTAATTCATGAAGTCCTGACGACCACCATTGACTTCGTACCAGTCATAGCCGTTGGTGATACCGTCATTATAGCCATTCATATAGCCGGAAGGACTGTTACTCTGCGCCGAGTCGGCATACTGGTGACTTATGTCCTGGTACCAGGGATCATCAGCATGAAGTTGGGGCCAGGTGTCCCACGGATAATTGACCACTTCGGTGCCCCCGTGGAAGTTGGCGGAAATCACGAAATTCTGCGCCTCGGCGATGTTCATCATCACGACCGTCTCATCCTGCCACGAGTTGCCGTCCGGGTGAGGTCCGTTTTGGGGATCAGGGAAATTCCGGTTGAGATCAACGCCGTTGGAGTTGTATCTAGTGGCTCCACTGACAGTATGATTGCCCGACGCGTACGTGCCGTCCGGATTGGCCAGTGGATTGATCCAGATTTCCGTGCTGTCAACGAGCCGGGTGATAGCCGGATCAGTACCATAAGCAACCAACAGAGAATCGATCAACCGAAGCGTTAGTACATAGCCTGTTATCTCATCTCCATGCATGGAAGATGTGTACATGACTTCCGGTTCGTATTCTTCCGTCGCTATATTGTCGGATATGCGGGCATAGAGGATATCACGACCCTCCTCCGATTGGCCGATATTGATGATCTCGCACAGATCCGGATAATCCGTTTCAAACTGGTACATCATGGCGATATAGGCGTCATAAGTCGGATACGTGTCCCAGTCCCGCAGATCTCGAAGATTACTCGACATCTCCGGCTCGATTAGCGTGCCAGGATGCTGTAGCACTTCCCAGGTGTAACCCAGCCTCTCGAGTTCAACCAGTTGGGCATCATTGGCATAGGCACGCACCAGCCCATCCTTCGTTGGAGGAACATGGTCGAGTGAAACAACGTTGGTGAGTTTTCGCAGTTCTTCCGGTGAACTGATCCTGAATTCAATATAATACTCCGCCGCCTGAACATCAGCCGCTGCAGCAAACAAAACCAATAATAGGACAACAGGAGTTAAAAGCTTCTTCATTTTGGGGATCCTCAATCAATAAACACCTTAGTAGTACTATCGAACTGTATCGGTACAATATACAACAAAAAACGGGGCGGCAAAGATGTTTCTGCCGCCCCGACACTGTTGAGGAACCGCCGGTTCACACTCTTGCCTTAGACAGGAGCAGGAACCGGCGGAACGTATGTTCTGTAAATACGATTTCAGTCATTTGCCGCCGATCTAACCTTCGCAGACCGGATCCGGGCCGTCCCGGAAGAGATAATCGACCAGATATGACAAATCAGTGATGTCAACGGGCCCCGAAGGTCCGGTCACGCCGTCAACATTCGCTGCGTCGATGATCGGCGGTTCGGGCCCGCCCCGGAAAAGGTAATCAACCATGTAAGTTAGGTCCTCAACGTCCGGTCCGGTGCCGTTGTCATTGATATCACCACAGATATACTGCTGAACCCCGGTGACGGTCAGAGAGACCGGCACGATCATGGGCGATTCGTCCGGATCGTTGCTCCAAACAGATATGTTGGTTTCATACAACCCGGTATCCAACTCCGCCGTGGTAATTGACAGACCAATCGTGTCGCTCTCGCCGCCGGCCAAACTGCCGCTCGACCCGCTCATTATCAGCCACTGATAGGGCGCCACGAACTGCACCGCCAGCGAGTCCTTGAGATACGGTGACAGGAAGGCCACCTCAAGGCCGTCCGCGCCGTCGGCGTTTTCCATGCCGACCGCACAGCTCTGGACATCAAAACCGGGCGCGATATCGAGATACTGGAAAGTTATCGTACCGTCGGATTCCAGAACGACCTCGGCAGTCACCACGTCACCGGCGTTCGCCTGATATTCCGGATAGTCGACGAACTGAATTACACAGCGTTCACCGTCTGAATCGACATAGACATGCGCGTTTGGATTGTCTAGGTCATTCGGGTTCAGATCATCCCACAGCCAGGCCAGTATGTTGTTTGGCGTGGTCGACGTGGGGATACTGGCTTTGAACCGTGAACTCATGGCATCCGAGCCAAAGCCGATTATGCCGTTGGAACCGACATAGAGTTGTGTGTAGTTGCTGTCGTAGAACGGGAAACTAAAGCCGATCGGGTACGGTCCGCCGAAGTTATCGTCGCTGAGATCATCGACGATATCGGTTCCGGTGGCGCTGACGTCAATCCAGTCGAACTGAGGTCCGCCCGGTTCATCGGAATCGATCCATATATAACCGTGGGCATCCGGGCCGCCGGCGTTCTTATCAACCACGAATCCCGCCCTATGATCATCGGCTCCCTTTGCATCTTCATAGTCAAGGAACCTTTCATCATACTTGCGACGAGCCGGTTCCACATCGCCTCTTTCCTGAAGCTCCGCAAAAAGGCGATTCTTGCTCAACACGGGGACCGAAACGAGATTGTAGTTTAGTCCTCCGAGACCGTCATTGGCAATGATCAGGTTTCCGGTCGTTGAATCACCCTGTGCCAGAGCATAATCAGCATAATCGGGAGTGATAGTAATATCCGGCGCGAAATCGACCCGGATGTCATCAACAAACCAATCATCGGACCCGGCTCCGGAACCGTACGAACTCAGTCTTATCTGGAAACTGTTGTAGTACGCATCGGCAGGCAGAGCAAAATTCACCTGCTGGAACGAAGTCATAATCGGATCGGCGCCTGGATGTTGACTGACCGTGACCCAGCTGCCGACGTTATTCTTGTACTCCACCCAGAGATCGTCACCGGCATCCGGCGCTTCGCCGCTGCCGCCGCGCTGGTAGTAATAAGACAGGATTACTCCCGATTGACCGCTGAGATCGATTAACTGGGTGACCGCCGTATCATTGCCGCCGTCGAGATTCAGCGCGTACGGAGATGAAGGAGGATTGATGCTGCCGGAACTGATCTCGGAGCCGATATCCGTGATCCAGCGCGGGTCAAACAGCGTATCGTACGGGAACGGCTCATACCAGGGGAAACCGCCCGGTTGACCGGCGCTGATAGTCGCCAGTTGAGAAATGTCCCACACCGCCCCGTCGTTGACGGAAACGGCATAGATATCGCTCGTATCCACCTCGTTCATTCCGGCTCCGGATGGGATCACCACCTTGGCCGTGAAGTCTACCGAATCAGCGGGCGCCACCAAACCCGTGGAGTTGATTGGAGTTGTTCCGTACGCATCATAGAACAGAACCGTCCAGGCGCCGCCGGAATCGCTGAGGGCATAATCGTCGGAATTTAGACCCTGGTTGTAAACTGTCAACAGGTACGAAACCGTGTCACCGGCCGGTCCGAACTGGCCCACAAATTCCGGTGACATCTCCATTTCGTACAACGGCGGGTGACCGACGAAGACATCATCGACAAACCAATCATCGAAATTACCTGATGTTGCAGTGTTCCGGAAACGCACCCGAAAGCCGTTGTGAAAAGCGTCCCCGGGGAGCGTATAGGTCACCAGCTCATACTCGGTCATATCCGGGTCAGCGCCCAAATGGTGCTGTATGAGCTGCCAGGCGCCGGTGGAGTCGAGATACTCAGCATACAGATCATCGTTGGATTCGGGGGAATCACCGCCACCCGTCTGTTCATACCAGTAGCGGACGATAACATTGGTTTCTCCGGTCAGATCAATGGCCTGGCTCATCAGCGTATCGGCGCCGACAGGGCTGCCGTTCAGATCGGCGCTGTACGGCTCCGAGGGCTCATTCAGCCCGTTGCTGTTACTGGCAGCATCGGCGAAAATGACCCACTTGCCGATATCGAAAGTCGTGCCCGGGAATTCGTCCACGAACGGTATTGCCAGCGGCTCGCCGTCTGACACCGTGTATAGAATCGACGAAGCAGAGACGGTGGGATCACCGGTCGAGAGTGCGGTGACCGTTACCGTGTCCGTTTCACCGTAGAAACTGCTGGGGACAATAGCTCTCACTTTGAAATCGAATATCTCGTCCTGTTGCAGGTTACCGGTGGAGGATATCTGCGTTGTACCGGTGTAGTCCCACAGAGTCGTCGGCCAGTCTACGCCGGTCAAAGTGAGCGAGTAGTCGTCATCATATACACCGACGTTGGTAACCGTGAGATCATACCAAACTGTGTCATCGACCGCTCCGTTGGCGGTATCGCTCTCCGGGGACAGCGTAACGGCGTAATCGACCACGCTGAAAGAGAATATTTCGGTAGTGTCGGTGTTGCCGGCCGTGTCGGCCGCAAACAGGTAATAATCGATATCTGTGCCGGGAGACTGCGCCGGGATGTACGCGGCGTATTCATCCGGGTTGAATGTCGCCACGAGTGTATCGGAGTACCAGATTGATGAAATCTGGTAATAGAGCAATAACGAATCGGACTGAAGCGGCTCCACCGATTCGATAGTCGCCAAGACTTCATAGTCGTTGAGAGTATCTCTCGTATCCGGCAACGGTTCGTGTGTTATGGCGACCCCAACCTGGTCACGCCCATCCAGTGCCAGGGTGCCGGTATTGTCAGGGTCCAGCCAATCCTTCAATCGGGTGGACGGTGAACCACCGTTAGCCCAAGAAATGGAGAACTTGCCGTACCAGTCGGAAGTGATACTTGTACATGAGGCATACCCGCCGTGGAGTTGTCCTTTGATCCGCTTCTCCCGATCGAAAATCGGCGAGCCGGAAGAACCGCCCTCGGTGGTACCGTCTTCCCATTGACCGATACGCCAGTGCGAATTGTTGCCGGGGATGCTGGTACCCAGATAACTGGTGGCGGTGATGGCATCATAATCGAACGAGATCTTTTTGATATCTCCGGAAGGATGGTGTATCGCCACTATGCTGTCGGCGGCTGTATCGGCGGCGTTCCAGCCGGCGTAATAGACACTGTAGGAGTCCGGCGGTTGCACGCTGAGCTCCAATAAGGCAAAGTCTGAAAACGAATTGTTGGCCCGTAAAGTGGTGCCGGATACGGTCATCCAGTAGGGACCGTCGATGTTATTGCAATTGGGGCTTTCGTAGTTGAATCTGATTATGAATGTGCTGGGATTGTTGAGACAGTGATCGGCAGTAAGAAAATACGGGGTCAGGTCCTGCCTGACATTGTTGATCATCGTTCCGGAGCACCATTCCGAGCCGCTCCCCAGAAGGACCATAGCCACTGATCGTTTCTGATCCTGCCAGTCGTCCCCTTCCGGGCAATTGACATTGTTGTTGCAGGAACCGGATTGACCGAATCCCGCAGCCTGGGAACCGCTGTATTCCAACACGTCTTTGGCTGTTTGCCACTCGAACATATCGCGGTAGCCGTGAACTATCCGTTCGATGGCGATGCGCCCGGACTGCGTGACGCCCGTGGGTTCGTAATACTCGAGGACTACCACGTCACCCTCCACCAGGTCAGTGGCAAAACGTCCGTGTTCCTTGTTATTCTGAGTCGTAAAAGCGCCGATAACCATGCTCCGATCTTCATTGTAAATGAAGTATCGGGCGCCTTCGGGCATCCAGAAGTCGCTGTAGATCAAATTGATAGAGTGAGCACCGGGACAAACTATGCGCAGGCGCCACATCCGAGAGCCGTCAACGAGCTTCTCCCATGTTCCGGCATTGTCCATATTGTAGTTAACGTCAAAGGGATAGCCGAACCGATAGGGCGTGCCCAGCTTGCGATTGGCTTCGTCTTCAGCCAGCAGGGCTTCGACATCCACCGCTCCCATGGTAATGGTGTGAATATCCTGGCGGACTGACCGATTGAAGCTTTCGGGCGTCCCCCCGAGACTGAGCTGAGCCGAAGCCGAGCCGACTGAGACCAGGAAAGCGCAGAGACAGATTGCTGCGAATCGTGATAGTGACATTACATTTTCACCTTTAGTTTTGTATTGAGGACCGATTCTGTTCTTAATTTACATAGTGACAAGGTATGAGAACGGGCGGTTTGTCGCGCGTGCAGCATACGACCGAGTGTAGGATACATGTACATTAGCGCAGATATGCGATTACTGTTTCCATGAACTGTTTGCGACTACCACTCCGGTATCTCGACGAAAGATACGTACTTACGCTTAGTCAGGTGCCGCGGGCCTGTGGCCGCGATTACTCTTAACTGCCGTAAGACATTGGGATACTGACTACTGAGTTAAAATAAAGGACAATATTCGACAAAGTCAAGGATTTTAATGAACTAAACAGGTCCGCATAGACCATTATCTCAGGGACGCCGCGGAACTGAATCCGTCCCTTAGCCCTTCTTCTCTTCGAGTTCGATCAACACACCGTGTGCGGAAGACGGGTGCACAAAAGCAATCTTGTTGCCTTCGGCCCCGATGCGCGGCGTTTCATCTATCAAGCGCACTCCAGCTTCCTTGAGCTCCGCCAGCTTCCGTGCGATATCGTCTACGTACAGGCAGATATGGTGCAGACCTTCCCCGCGTCTTTCGATAAACCGGGCTACCGGGCTATCAGGCGTAGTCGGCGCGACCAGCTCAATGCGTCCTCCTCCATGTTCCTCGGTCCCGCCGACATAAATGGCTACCTTCACTTTCTGGTCCGGTACTTCGACGGTCTCCGGCGACTGCTGCCCGGTGATTAACGTATATGTCTCAATGGCAGCTTCGATATCGGCTACAGCAATTCCGAGATGAGAGATGAGTTCATTCTTAGCCATCTCCCTGAGCTTCCTCCAGGGCAGCCTTCCTGGCGTCCTCGATGGTCTTTTCGTACAGCAGTTGATTATCGATAATGGACACAAACGGCTTGATCCAGCGTCCGTTATGCTTGTAGACCATGAATTCGTCAGGGGTCTCGGACCGGCCCTGAGTAGGACTGTCGAAAACATAGGTGGCTTCCACCCAGGCCGAATCATCATCGTAAAAATGAACATCATTGACTTCGAGGTGGTTAATAGTGTCCATGCTGGCCCATCTTATCTCTCCCATGGTCAGGTACTCGTCATACGTCTTCTCGTCGCGCAGATACTCGAACTCCAATTCGTACAGACCACTTTTGTCTCTGTACTTGAGCCGCATGAGACCTTCATTGAGCATCTTTTCTATCGGTCGCCATTCTTCAACCGGCGTACCGGCATAATCCTCGGAAATACGGGTCGTAGAGTCTCTTTGGTCTTGCGACGTTTCGGAGCTGCAGGCGGCCAGAAACGCCGCAGCCGCAGTCGTCACAACACAGAAAACTACCGGCGACCACTTACCCCGTCTCAGTGTACTCACCCCAGACTTCTCTAAACACATCAGCTATCTCTCCCACAGTTGCATATGCCTCTACCGCTTCAATAACGGGTCCGACCACGTTTTCGTCATTCTCGGCGGCTTGCTTGACCTGAGCCAAGCGCTGTTTCACCTTTTCATTGTCACGCCCGTTTCGAAGTTCTTTCAGATGACGTATTTGTCCGTGTTCCAGGTCGGGATCCAGTTTCAAAATGGTCGGCACTTCCAGACTTTCCGACACGAACTTGTTGACACCGACCACGATCTTGTCTTCCTTCTCCACGCGTTTTTGATGCTCATACGCGGAACGAGCGATTTCGTTCGCAAAATAGCCGCTTTCGATGCACTCGACCGCCCCCCCCTGCTGCTCGATTTCGCCCATCAACCCCAGGATCTGCTTTTCCAGCTCCGCGGTCAGGTACTCGACATAGTAGGAACCGGCCAGCGGGTCCACCGTGTTGGTGACGCCGGATTCATGCGCGATAATCTGCTGCGTCCGCAAGGCGATTTCGGCCGACTTCTCGGTCGGCAGGGCGAGCGCTTCATCGAATGAATTCGTATGCAACGACTGCGTACCCCCTAACACGGCCGCCAGTGCCTGAACAGCCGTACGTACGATGTTGTTCTCCGGCTGCTGGGCGGTCAAGGTGGATCCGCCCGTCTGGGTGTGAAATCGTAACAGCATCGACTTTTCGTTCCTAGCCCCGAACTCTTCCTTGACGGTCCTGGCCCAGATCTTGCGGGCGACCCGGTACTTGGCCACTTCTTCCAGTAAATCGTTATGAGCGGCGAAAAAAAACGACAGACGAGGCGCGAAACGGTCAATATCCAGCCCTGCCGCCAGCGCGGCACGGACATACGCCCTGGCGTTGGACAACGTGAAAGCGATTTCCTGGGCGGCGGTGGCCCCCGCCTCGCGAATATGATAGCCGGAAATCGAGATCGTGTTATATCGGGGGAGGTGTTCACCGGCGTAGGCAAAAATGTCCGTGATAATCTTCATGGACGGCTTCGGCGGCAAGATGTATGTCCCGCGAGCAATGAACTCCTTCAGAATGTCATTTTGGACCGTGCCCATCAGTTGATCGGACGAAACGCCCTGTTTGCGGCCGACGGCAATGTACATAGCCAGCAGGATAACGGCCGTGGAGTTAATGGTCATCGAAGTCGAAACTTTGTCGAGCGGAATACCGTCAAAGAGCAGCTCCATATCCCGAAGGGAATCGATAGCGACCCCGGTCCGGCCGACTTCACCGGCCGCCATCGCATGGTCCGAATCATAGCCGATCTGAGTGGCCAGATCGAACGCCACCGAAAGACCGGTTTGCCCTCGCTCCAGAAGGTACTTGAATCGACGGTTCGTCTCGGCGGCCGTACCGAAGCCGGCATACTGACGCATGGTCCACAGCCGCCCGCGGTACATATCGGGATACACGCCGCGCGTATATGGGTACACACCGGCTGCGTCCGGAACGGGCTCAAGCTGAGCGATATCTCCCGCCGACAGAGTGACGGGAATCTCTATGCCGGAGGTGGTTTCACGGTCGGACGGCGTCACTTACTCGAACTCCAGCAAAACGTCGCCCTTCTCAACCGATTGCCCTTTATTGACCTTGACGGCTTTGACCGTGGCTTCGCCCTGTGACTTGATAATGTTTTCCATTTTCATCGCTTCCAGTACCAGCAGCGGCTGGCCCTTCTTGACTTCGTCTCCCGGCGCGATCTTCACATCGAGCACCAGGCCCGGCATAGCTGCATTAACCTGGCGTTCCATCTTGACACCGGATGTCATCCCGGCCGTCTTGCGCAACTGCGCCAGGTTGTAGTCCTCGATCAGGACCGGTATTTCCTGCCCTTTCATGTAGACCGTCTTTGCAGGACTGTAGCCGTCGGACCGCACGTCCACTTCGTGTGATTCGTTGTCGATGAGCATCAACCCCCGGCTTTCTCTCTGGAAATGCGCCTCAGCGCCAATCGTTTTGCCGTTGCACGTTACGATGTACTTTTGCGCGGTATACTCGATGGTAATGTCGAACTCCCGACCGTCTACTTCGACGCTATATCTTCGCATTATCTACTCCCCGTGAAAGTACGCAGGCTTGCTCGCCGGTGGATGATCTTCCAGTTGGATTCGCGGCGGTCACCGTCAACCGAGACCGTGATCTTCCGTTCCCTGGCGAACGTCTCGAGTGTCGCTACAATCGCTACTTTCTCTCGCAGGTTGTCATCGAGAAGCGTGTACCTGTTGTCGGCATACTCCTCCGGCAAGAACCTGGTCGACAGGTCGCCGGCGATGAACTTCTCGTTATCCATCACCACCCGGTGAAACCCGATCGTCGTTTTCACTCCGGAAATGCGATATTCCTCCAGCGCCCGCTTGGTCCGTGCGATGGCCTCCTGACGATTGCTCCCCCAGACGACGAGCTTGGAAATCATCGGATCGTAGTAGATCGGGATTTCGTTATACAGCACCACCCCGGCGTCCACTCGTACACCCGGGCCGCCCGGCATGCGGTAGTTTTTCAGCACACCGGTCGAAGGCATGAAGTTGTTTTCGGGATCCTCGGCATAGATGCGGCACTCGATCGCATGTCCCGTCTGCTTGACGTCTTCCTGTGTGAACGGCAGTTTCTCTCCTTCGGCAATCGCGATTTGCACCTTGACCAGATCCAGTCCGGTCACCATTTCCGTCACCGGGTGCTCCACCTGTAAGCGCGTGTTGACCTCCAGAAAGTAAAACGACAGGTCTTCATCGACCAGAAACTCCACCGTACCGGCGTTCGTGTAGCCGCTGGCCTGGGCGATGCTGACTGCGGCCGTACCCATCTTCTCGCGCAATTCCGGAGTCATCACCGGTGACGGAGACTCCTCGATTACTTTCTGATGACGTCGTTGAATGGAGCATTCCCGCTCGAACAGATGCACGGCGTTGCCGTGACTGTCGCACGTGATCTGGAACTCGATGTGTCTGGGACGCGTGAGGTACTTCTCAATATAAACACGTCCATCGCCAAACGCCGATAAAGCTTCCCGGCTCGCGGCGCCGACCGATTCTTCCACGTCGTCCGGCGAATCCACCACTCGCATGCCCTTACCGCCCCCACCGGCGGCCGCCTTGACCAGGATGGGATAGCCGATCCGCTCCGCCAGTTGGCGCGCGCCTTTGATATCCCCCGATTCGAATTCGCCTCCGGGCGTCACCGGCAGTCCGGCGTTGACCGCAGTTTGACGGGCCTCGAGTTTGTCACCGAGCAGGCTGATCGTCTCCGGTGATGGTCCAATGAAGATGATACCCTCATCGCGGCACCGCTGCGCGAATGTGGCGTTCTCGGCCAGGAAGCCGTAGCCCGGATGAACGGCGTCGGCCCGAGACTTCTTCGCGATCTCGATAATCTTGTCCTGAACCAGATAGCTCTGATTCGAAGGTGACGGGCCGATATAATACGCTTCATCGGCCATGCGGACATGATAGGCGGTGCGATCGCACTCCGAGAAGACGGCCACCGAGCGGATACCGAGATCCCGGCAGGCGCGCATAACTCGGACGGCGATTTCACCGCGATTGGCTATGAGGATTTTCTTGATTTTCGTGGGCATAGCTATCCAATCTACAACGGTATATTCCCGTGCTTCTTGGCCGGGTTGGCATCCTTTTTCGTTTCCAGCATTTCGAAAGCGCGAATCAGACGGGGCCGAGTCGTTTTCGGCTCGATGACGTCATCGATATAGCCCCGAGCGGCCGCGCTGTAGGGATTGGCGAATCGTTCCCTGTACTCATCTGTCAGCTGCTGGATCTTCGCCTCCGCGTCCTCCGAATCGGCGATGTCCTTCTTGAAAATGATCTCCACCGCTCCCTTGGGTCCCATGACCGCGATCTCCGCGCTCGGCCAGGCGTAGTTCATGTCGCCGCGGACATGCTTGCTGTTCATGACGTCGTAGGCACCGCCGTACGCCTTCCGGGTAATGACCGTCACCTTAGGAACGGTCGCCTCGCAATAAGCATAGAGTAATTTGGCGCCGTTCCTAATGATCCCGCCGTGCTCCTGATCCGTGCCGGGCAGAAAGCCGGGGACGTCCTCGAACGTCAGTATGGGAATGTTGAAGCAGTCACAGAAGCGAATGAACCGCGCCCCCTTCTCGGAGGACTTGATATCCAGCACCCCGGCCAGCACCGCCGGCTGGTTAGCGATAAGGCCGACCGAGCGTCCGCCCAAACGAGCAAACCCCACGACGATGTTCTGGGCGTATTCCTCATGTACTTCAAAGAACGATCCGTCGTCCATAACCATGCGAATGACATCTTTGATATCATAAGGCATATTGGGATTGTCCGGGATAATCTGGTTCAGTTTAGGATCTTCTCGATCGACCGGGTCGTTGGTCTTCTCGAACGGCGGGTCCTCGCAGTTGTTCTGCGGCATATAGCTCAAGAGGCGTTTCAGCTTGGCAATGACGTCCGCCTCGTTTTCGCAGGCGAAATGCGCCACGCCGGACTTGGTGGCGTGCGTCGTAGCGCCGCCGAGCTCTTCCGAGGTCACCACTTCATGGGTGACGGTCTTGACCACGTTGGGTCCGGTAACGAACATATATGACGTCCCCTTGACCATGAGCACGAAATCGGTGATAGCCGGACTGTAGACGGCGCCGCCGGCGCAGGGACCGAGAATGGCCGAAATCTGCGGCACCACCCCTGAGGCCAGTGTATTGCGGAGAAAGATGTCGGCATAGCCGCCGAGAGAAACCACGCCCTCCTGAATGCGAGCGCCGCCGGAATCATTGAGGCCAATCACGGGCGCACCCACTTTCATGGCCATGTCCATGATCTTGCAAATCTTCTCGGCATGCGCCTCGGACAAGGAACCGCCAAACACCGTGAAATCCTGCGAGAAGATGTACACCAGCCGGCCATTGATCTTGCCGCAGCCGGTGACAACCCCGTCACCGAGAAATTTCTGCTTGTCCAGGCCGAAGTCCTTGGAACGGTGCGTGACGTACATGTCGAATTCTTCGAACGAATTGGGATCGACCAGTAGTTCGATTCGCTCCCGCGCCGTCAGCTTGCCCTTCTTGTGCTGGGCTTCGATGCGTTTCTCCCCGCCGCCCAGCCGGGCTTCTTGTTTCTTCTCCTCGAGGAGGTTCAGTTTTTCTTCAAGTGACATGCGTTATAGCTTTCAATTCCGAAGTAGGTCGGGTTCTGAGTCCGCTTCAGTGGACGAATAACCCGACATTGCCGTTATCATCCCGGTCCTCTTCTTGTCATTCCCGCGTACGCGGGAATCCAGTCTCTGGACCCCGGCCTTCGCAGGGGTGACAGGAAAGGGGGCTGTCATTCCTCGTTGTTACCCACCGCAAGCGGTGGGGTACCCTGAATGTCGGGTTTCTCATCCGCCTTCGGTGGATTCGGAACCCGACCTACTTCACTAATTGCGTTTCTTCGACCGGCGTAACAACCAACCTCTTCCCTTCCTTCGTCACCCTTCCGAACGGAAAGTTAACTTCATGATCATATGCCATAATCACCCCGTCATTGATTATCTCCGGCAACACCTTGCGCTTCATGTCCATCGACTCGAGCGGGAACAGGTCCGTCCCGGGAATATACGGTACGGGCATGTGAGCCGAGGTGCAGAAGATGTCGGCGTAGTACCAGACTTTCTGTCCGCCGGATTCCATCTGCAGGCCGAAATGTCCTTCCGTATGACCACCCGTGTACACGGCCCGAATACCGGGAAAAAGCTCCGTGTTGGCGTCGATCAATTCCAGTTGTCCGGAGTCCTTCAGAGCATGATATCGATCCGGCAGATAGACAGCCGCCGTACGCTCATTCGGATTCACAGCGACTTCCCATTCTTCTTTACCGGCGATGTACGTTGCCTTCTCAAATCGCGGCACAAAGTCCCCGTCGACCAGCTTGACCGCACCCCCGGCGTGGTCGGTGTGCAGGTGTGTGAGAATCACGTAATCGATATCATCTGGAGTAAGGCCCAGTGATGCCAGCCCGGACTCCAGATCAGAACAGCCGTCGGTATTATAAACTTTCTTTTCCCGGTCTGACAATGTATCCCCCAGTCCGATATCGAATATCATGTTCTTGCCGAAGGCGCGAAGTACAAACAAGTTGTTGCGCATGGGGATAAAATTGCGATCATCCGCTGGGATGAGCTTCTCCCACATGACCTTCGGGATCACCCCGAACATGCTGCCGCCGTCGAGCTTGAAATGCTGCTCGACGAACGAGTGGATTTCGAAATCACCGAATCTCATTAACGACCGATGACGTTCCCGGCGATAACGAGGCGCTGCACTTCGGAAGTTCCTTCGTAGATTTCGAGCACGCGCTGGTCGCGGTAGAGTTTCTCGATCTGGGAGAATTCGCCGATATAGCCGTACCCGCCGTGAATCTGCATGGCGCGGTCGACACAGAAATTGGCCGTTTCGGATGCGAATAGTTTGGCTTGGGCCGCCTCTAAGCTGAATTTCTCACCGGCATCCTGCATCTTGGCAGCTTTGTAGGTTAAGCACCGGGCCGCTGCCACGCGCGTGGACATATCGGCAATCATCCACTGAATTGCCTGCAGTTTAGCGATGGGCGCACCGAACGCCACGCGCTTCTTGGCATAGGATACGGATTCATCCAGCGCGCGCTGCGCGATCCCCACACCCTGCGCCGCCACACCGATACGGGCGCTGTCCAGAGTCATCATGGCATACCGGAAGCCCTTACCGATTTCGCCGAGCAAGTCTTCCTTTGGAATAGTCACATCCTTGAGAATGATGGCCCCGGTGGTAGCGGCGCGCATACCCATCTTGTTGCGCAGGTTGCGCTTCTCCCACCCGGCCTGTTCGCAGTCATCGACGATAAACGCGGACATCTTTGGCTGTCCTTCAACCTTGCAGAACAGAATGCCGAGATCAGCCACGTCGCCGTGCATGATGAAGATCTTTTCGCCATTTATCACGTAGTTATTGTTGTTCTCGACGGCCGTTGTCTTCTGGTTGGCAGCATCGGAGCCCGCTTCCGGTTCCGTCAGTACGAACGCCGGAATACGTTTACCTGAGGCGCAGTCCGGGACATACCTCTTCCTCTGCTCGTCGGTGGCGAAATGGATAATCGGATAGGTCGCCAGCTCCCCGACACAGCACAGCAGGCCGATCGCCGCGTCATGATAGCATAACTCTTCTACAAGTGTAATGTATTCCAGGTGTGATTTGCCCTGGCCGCCGAACTCCTTGGGCATGGCATAACCGATAAAGCCCGCTTTGCCGATCGTGCGGTACAAATCCGTCGGAAACTTGCGCGGCTCCGGCATCTGATCGAGCTGTTCCGAAACCGGATACATCTCTTTTTCCGCAAACGCTTTGACTTCGTCCCTGACAGCCTGCTGACGGTCGTCGATATTCTTATTCATGGCTCCTCCCTAAAAGGGGTATATGCGTATATGTTTATTTACTGTATGGCTTCGTCCTGCTTCTTCTTCGTAATCGTCTCCTTGAGGAACTTGATCGCGGCCTCGGTCGGGGCGCCGGGTGTGAAGACTCGGGCGACACCCATCTCTTCCAGCTTCTTCTTGTCCTCATCCGGGATAATCCCGCCGCCGAAGAGGATGACATCTCCCGCCTCGCGCTTCTCCAGTTCCTTCAGAATGGCCGGGAAGAGGGTCATATGCGCCCCGGACAGGATCGACACGCCGATGGCGTCGACGTCTTCCTGGATAGCGGCATCGACTATCATGGGCGGCGTCTGGCGCAGCCCGGTGTAAATGACTTCCATGCCGGCATCGCGAAACGCGGCGGCAATCACTTTAATGCCCCGGTCGTGTCCATCGAGACCGGGCTTGGCTAACAGTACGCGTATTTTTTGTTCTGGCATAGTGTGGGTAGACGGTATTTAAAAATTCACCATTAATTTCCAATTGGGGTTGCGTGTAACACACTCAACTCGGCATCATCGCCGCCGCGGGCTCGACATATTCTCCCCATTCCTCGCGGAGGACGTCGCACATCTCGCCCAGCGTCGCGTACGCCTTGCAGCAATCGTACAGCGCTTCGAACGTGTTGCCGTCGCCGCGCGCCACCTGGCGCAAATTCTCAAGCGCCGCTTTCGCGGCGTCGCTGTCGCGCCCGGCCTTGATCTTTTTCACGAACGCCACCTGCTCATCTTCGACTTCCTGGTCTATGTAAAGCACCGGAATCTCCACCTTCTCGTCTTCCATTTCGAACCGGTTGACCCCGACAATAACACGCTCGTTCTTTTCAAGTTCGCGCTGGTGTTCATAGGCGGCGCGGGCGATCTCCTGCTGGAAAAAGCCCTCTTCGATACAGTTCAGCACGCCACCCCGGCGCTCGATTTCCTTGAAATACTCTTCCGCCCCGGCTTCCATCTTGTCGGTGAGCGCTTCGACAAAATAAGAACCGGCCAGCGGATCCGGCGTGTTGGCCACGCCGCTCTCGTATGCAATTACCTGCTGCGTGCGCAAAGCAATGAGCACTGCCTTCTCGGATGGCAGCGCCAATGTCTCATCCATCGAGTTCGTGTGCAGTGACTGCGTCCCGCCCAGAACTCCGGAGAGAGCCTGCAATGCAACCCGCACGATATTGTTTTCAGGCTGCTGGGCGGTGAGAGATACGCCCGCCGTCTGCGTGTGAAAACGCAGCAACCAGGAACGCTTGTCTTTGGCGCCATATTTGTACTTCATCCGCTTGGCGTATATTCGCCGTGCGGCCCGGTACTTGGCGATCTCCTCGAAGAAATCCGAATGGGCGTTGAAAAAGTACGACAGCCTCGGGGCGAACTCATCCACGTTCTGGCCGTCTTCGATAGCGGATTCAATGTACTGGAAACCGTCCGCCAGCGTGAAGGCTAGTTCCTGCACGGCCGTCGAGCCCGCTTCACGGATATGATAACCGGATATAGAAATCGTGTTCCACTGCGGTACGTGCTTGGTGCAGTAGGACATCATGTCGGTAATAAGCCGAATCGACGGTTTCGGCGGATATATGAATTCTTTCTGAGCGATGTATTCTTTGAGGATATCATTCTGCAACGTGCCCCGCAGCCGATCGAATGGAATACCTTTCTTCTCCGCCACAGCCAGGTACATGGCCAGCAGAATCGAGGCGGGCGAATTGATAGTCATAGACGTCGATACCTGTGAGAGATCGATACCATCAAAGATGATTTCCATGTCGGCCAGCGTATCGACCGCTACCCCGCACTTACCGACTTCGCCCAGAGAGCGGGTGTGATCCGAATCGTAGCCCATCAGGGTCGGCAAATCAAACGCCGTCGAGAGCCCCGTCCCGCCCTGTTTCAGCAGGTAATGAAACCGCTCATTCGTCTGTTTGGGAGTGCCCATACCGGCGAACTGGCGCATGGTCCAGAGGCGGCTGCGGTACATCGTATGGTGCACCCCTCGGGTGTAGGGGAACTCGCCGGGGAATCCGATGTGGTTCTCGAAGTACTTCTGATCATCCGCGTTCTTTATCGATTCTGGCGTGTACAGCTCATCGATGTCTTCTCCGGAAACCGTAAAGAAACGAGGCATGGACTTCTTGCCACGGAACTTCTCCGCATCTTCGTCCCACTTCTGGCGGCGCCTTCTCAACTTCTCAAGAAACTCTTTACTGAACATATGTTACACGCTCCATTTCACAGTTAGTCGATTAAGATAAATAACAATCCCCGGAAGCGCAAGTGCCGGGCAACGTAAGTTATACGAATAACATGATGCTTTTCATAAGCTTATGTGGGGGATTGTGAAGGCTTATGCCGACCGAGCCGAGTCGCACTCGCCAACCGTGAGCAGGACCTAACTCAACAGACCGTGGCGCAAGACCTCATGTGGTATTGTGTCAGGTTTTAAGCCCGCGTCAGCGGGATTGTGACCTGACACTCACGCCTACAGGAATCAAAAGCGGCAGGCCACATCCCGCCAAGGCGGGACAACACCTTCCGCAACAATTACTTGCCGCCGTCTCAACACTTCCAGCAGCCTTGACCATGCCGAAGCCGGACCTTCGTTCGCTTCACTTCCGCGAGAACTTCCGATACAATTCGTCACCGACCGTATACGGGTCAGACTCGGATTTGAGGATAGATTCGACGATTGCATCGAAATCAACTTGTTCCGACAAGCCTTCAATGAAATCCCTTTGGAAACGAAACCGCAGTACGTTGAGGATGTGTTTGGTTATCTGCTCGCGCCGATGCTGTTCAAAATGGCCGTTCTGTTGCGTGAACTCGACGCACTCTTGAATCTTCCCGAAGAGCTTGTCGATATTATTCTTGCCCACCGCGTCAGTCGGCACCACCGGTACCCGCCACTTGTTTCCGTCGCCGTTTCGCTGTTCCATCGTGTGTCGAAGTTCCGCCACGATGCGTTCCGCGCCCGGCCGGTCGGACTTATTCACGCAGAAGATGTCGGCAATTTCCATCAGGCCTGCTTTGAGCGTCTGTACCGCGTCGCCTGACTCCGGTACCAGTACCACGACCACCACATCACACGTGTCCACGATATCAAGCTCAACCTGGCCGACCCCCACGGTCTCGATCAGTGTGATGTCAAAACCAAACGCATCATATACGACTGTCACGTTATTGGTTGCGGCCGCCAAGCCGCCGCGAGCGCCGCGCGTGGCCATGGAACGGAAATAGACGCTGCCGTCGGGTGGAAATTCACTCATGCGCACGCGATCACCGAGCAGTGCGCCGCCGGTAAAGGGCGAGGTGGGGTCGACCGCAACAATTGCCACCTTGTCACCTTGCTTGCGGAATTCATTGACCAGACAGTTCACCAGGGTCGACTTGCCGGCGCCCGGCGGGCCGGTGATGCCCACCCGCAGCGACCGCTTCGGTGTCTTGTACAATCTCGCCAGCAGTTTTCGATAACCGTTTTGGTTATCCTCGACAAACGATATGACTTTCGACAGCGACCTGATATCGCCGGCGTAGAACTTCTCCAGAGTCGTCATCGAAATGCCAACTATACCATCACCGTTCCGGCCGTCAGACGAATGTCTTTGAGGCGAATCTGTTTGCGCGTCACGCCGTTCCAGGTGTTATATTCGACCACGTAGACGATATCGACCAGACATCCCGGCGATGAAATCAGACGAATCATATCACCGAATCCGAATCCAATTACATCGAACTCGGCGTCACCCTTCCGTACACGCATCTTAAGGTGATTATTGCCAACAACATAGGGCTGTGCGCTAACCTCGCAGTTCCTTGTCATGAACACCGGTCGCATATTCTGGGGTCCAAAAGGCGCGAAGCGCTCGACGGCGTCCATGAAGGCGTCGTCGATCTCCGGCAGTTCCAGTTCGAGGTCGATATTCAACTTGGGCGTAATGTCCTCGTCCGACAGGATTCTGCCCGACACGTCTACGAACCGTTCACGGAACGCCTCAACTTTGTCTGGTTCTATCGAGAGCCCGGCGGCATACTTGTGTCCGCCATACCGCACCAGCAGATCTTCGCATTCCTTCAAAGCCTCGCACAGATGAAAGCCGGGAATAGACCGGGCCGAGCCTTTCCCGACCCCGTCGACAATCGAAATCATAACCGTCGGGAGGTGAAACCTCTCTACGAGACGACTGGCTACAATGCCGATCACACCTTGATGCCAATCCTCGGCAGCCAGAACAATCGCTTTGTCACGCTTGACATCAACGATTTCCGCCATCTGATCAAGGGCCTGATGCAGCGTGTTCTCGTCGATCTCCTTGCGCCGCTTGTTCTCGTTATCCAGCTTACGGGCGATCTCTGCCGCCAGTCGCTCATCTCGGGTGGACAGCAGCCGTATCGCTTCACCGGCATCGCCCAGCCTGCCCAGGGCATTGATTCGGGGCGCCAAAATGAAAACCACCTGGCCCGTACTGATTTCCTTACCCATAAGCCCCGATACGAACGTCAACGACTTCAGACCGGGCTTGGTTGTGCGAGAGATTTGGCGAATGCCAAACTTGGTCAGGGTGCGGTTCTCGTGGATTAACGGCACGATGTCAGCCGCCGTTCCGAGCGCCACCAGATCGAGATGCTCCTCCAGTTCGCGCTCATCCTGGTTCAACGAGCGATAGAGCGCCTGGGCGAATTTGTAGGCCACACCTACTCCGGAAAGTTCACTCTGGTAGTTGCAGGTGGCTTGCTTCGGATTGACTATCGCATACGCATTGGGTATACGTTCGCCCGGCTCGTGATGGTCCGTAACCAGAACGTCCAGCCCCAGGGATTTGGCATAGTCGATCTCATCGGCCGCCGTCATTCCGGTATCTACCGTAATGATCAGTGAAACACCGTTAGCTTTGAGTTCGTCAATGCCCTCCCGAGACAAACCGTATCCCGCCGTCAGCCGGTTCGGCAGGTAGAAATCCACCTGGCCGCCCAGTTTGTTCAGCACCATGTAGAGCAGCGCCGTAGCCGTTATCCCATCAACATCGTAGTCGCCATAGATGGTCATTTTTTCGTTCTCGAACAGGGCTTTGACGACTCTGCCGATGGCATGTTCCATACCCTGTAACGAAAAGGGATCCACCAGATGCGCGATCGTGGGATTCAGGAATTTGTCAATAAGCTCGGGCGTATCGATTTTTCGCTTAACCAGAATGCGAACGATGTTACCAGGAAGATCTGTGGCTGAAACCAGGTCTCTAATCAGGCGCGGATCTTTATCTTCGGTCACCACCCACTTGAGAGGTACTGACCGGTTTGCCACGCTCATAACGGCCTCCATAATCTGTTATGAAAGCCTGGAAAGCAGGGGATAAGCCGAGTTCTGTCTGTTCGCCACGCGAACCAACAGCCATTTATCTTGGCCGGCCGGTCACCCGACGGCTCTGCGCGACCCACCCGGGAATACAATCGGGGCGAATCAACCCCATCTTCCCTTATTCGGTCTTGCTCCAGGCGGGGTTTGCCCACCACACCCATTACTGGGCGCAGCCGTGGTCTCTTACACCACGATTTCACCCTTATCCGCCGAAGGCGGACGGTATAGTTTCTGTGGCACTTTCCGTCGGATCGCTCCGCCCCGGAGTTACCGGGCGCCTCGATTCTGTGGAGCTCGGACTTTCCTCACTTTAAAACTGCATTTAAAGCGCGACTGTTTCTCCTACTTTCGCAAGCATTCATATATTTTATACAACAACCAACGTTCTTTCTGTTCATCGCTCCATCAGGCTAATACATCCGCCGATAGTTCGGAGCCTCTTTCGTTATCGGTACCGAGTGCGGATGGGATTCATACACACCGGCTGCGGTAATCCGCACCATAACGGCGTTTTCTCGCAAATCCTTCAATGAAGCTGCTCCGGTAATGCCCATCCCCGAACGCAAGCCACCCATTAATTGATAGATTGTGTCGGCCAACAGTCCTTTGTAAGCAACTCGGCCCTCAACACCTTCGGGGACATACTTGGACGCCTCTTCCTGATGCGACTGAAAATACCGATCACCGCTCCCCTGCTTCATGGCGCCAAGCGAACCCATGCCGCGATACACTTTGAAGGAGCGCCCTTCATACAGCACGGTCTCTCCCGGCGATTCTTCCGTACCTGCGAACAGGGAGCCGACCATCACGGCATGAGCTCCACAGGCCAGGGCTTTGACGATATCCCCGCTATATCTTATCCCTCCGTCGGCTACTATCGTAACTTTCGATCCCTGCGCAGCCTTCACAGCATCTATGATGGCCGTAACCTGAGGCACACCGGCGCCGGTAACGACCCGTGTGGTGCAAATGGAGCCGGGACCGATCCCGACTTTGACACAGTCAGCGCCGGCATCGATAAGCGCCTTTGTGCCCTCCTCCGTCGCAACATTGCCGGCCATCAATACAATATCAGCGTATTTCTTTTTTAGCGAGGTCACCGCATTCAGGACCCCCTGGCTATGACCATGTGAGCTGTCAACCACCAGCATATCGACACCGGCCTTGACCACGGCGTCGGCCCGCTCGTCAAGATCGTCACCCACTCCGAGCGCCGCCGCTACGCGCAGGCGCCCCCGTGTATCCTTGCACGCCAATGGGTACTGGATCTTCTTCATGATATCTTTGACCGTAATCATCCCCTTGAGTCGGAACTCGTCATCCACCATGAGCACTTTCTCAATCCGGTGCTGGTGAAGAATGTCTTTGGCCGTATCGAGATCGGTACCCTCATCCACCGTCACGAGGTTGTCGGATGTCATGATTTCGGCAATAGAACGAGTGAGATCCTTCTGGAACCGCAAATCGCGGTTGGTCAGAATGCCCACCAGCTTGTCACCTTCCGTGATCGGGATACCGGAGATGGAAAACTTGCTCATCACTTCGAGGGCATCACCGATAGTCTTATCCGGGGGTAACGTGATCGGATCAACGATCATCCCTGATTCGGATCGTTTCACCTTGTCCACTTCGGCAGCCTGTACGGCCGGTGACATGTTTTTATGGATAACACCCAATCCACCCTGACGGGCCAGGGCAATCGCCAGCCCGGATTCCGTCACCGTATCCATCGCTGCCGACAGGATCGGGATATTCAGGACAAAGTCGGGTGCAATCTCTGTGGCAATATCGGTGTCACGTGGCAGTACGGTGGAGTGCACCGGCACCAGCAGCACGTCGTCAAACGTTAAGGCTATATCTTCTCTAATCTTGACCATATCTCTCAACGGGTAGCAAGCGGGTCGCCTGGTTGATGTAATTCGCTAATCAGAAATTTCGTTATCCCAGTACAGCAGTCGACCGCAGCTCTCGCAGGTGTGTATACCGTTGTCGCCGCGGATTTCCTGCACTTTCTTCGGTGTCAGAGCTTTGTGGCAGGCACTGCAGGATCGCTTTTTGACACTGACCACTACGGCGCCACCTTTGCCTTTACGAACTCTCTCATAAATCGACATTACCGGCCGGGGAATCTGCGATAGAATGTCTTTGCGTTCCATGTCCTTGCCGGATACCTTTTCACCAATGGAATCAACCTTTTCCTGGAGTATCTCGAGCTGTTTGGTGTTGTTCTCCTCGATCTGATGCGCCTTCTTTTCCAATTCCGGAACTTCCTTCTCCAGGGTCTCGATCTTTTCCATCACCTGAAGCATCAGATGCTCTTTTTCACTCACGGAGGTCTTCACGGAGTCGATTTCAGCAACCAGGGCGTCGTATTCCTTGTTGGTTTTGATCGTCATCATCTGCTGCTGATACTTCTGCAACTCCGCTTCTTTGGCGCTCACTTCCAATTCGAGATTCTTCTGAATTATGCGGTCTTCGTTCAGAGCTCGGCGAGCATCATCGAGTTTCTTCTGAGCCTCCTCGATCTCGCGATTCAGATTAGCCATCATGTCCGGGAGGTATTCTTTTGATCGCTCTAACTCACCGAGATCATAATCGATAACCTGAAGCTTCAGCAATAACCCGATGTCGCTTTGCACCTGAACCTCCTTTACGCGGCCTGAACTCATGTTTCGCTCCATAAAGAAAAAACGCATCCGCCGGTGGAGTCGGTCGGATGCGTTCGTGGGATTTGCGGTTCACCTCGCATGTCCCTCGTCACTTCGAGGTGTTTGAGGCAATTGGGGATTTTCTTGCTACGTATCACTCTCATATATGCCAAAGAATCTGGGCAATACTGGACTCGAACCAGTGACCTCTCGGATGTGAACCGAACGCTCTAACCAACTGAGCTAATT
>CAZLBP010000031.1:0-43663 GCA_964557855.1 uncultured Ignavibacteriales bacterium
TCGCACCCGGCCTGATCGATGCCATCGACCGCCTCAAGTTCACTGAACCGACACCAATCCAACGGCAGTCTATTCCCATAACGATCAGAGGCAAGGACCTCATCGCTATCGCGCAAACGGGGACCGGCAAGACTCTGGCTTACGGCATTCCCATGATACAGCGCCTGGCCCAAATCAAGGGCCAGGGTCTCGTCATAACCCCCACTCGGGAACTGGCTCTTCAGGTTGACGAGGCTTTGAATGCGGTTGGCCGAACTCTGGGGCTGCGGACTACGGTTCTGATTGGTGGAGCGTCCATGGGGAATCAAATTCGTTCTCTCAAGCAGAACCCCCGCGTTATCGTCGCCACGCCTGGACGTCTAATCGACCACATAGAACATCGGACCATCAGGGTCGGCGACGTACGGATACTTGTGCTGGACGAAGCGGATCGCATGCTGGACATGGGGTTTGCTCCCCAGATCAGCAAGATCTTGGCGGTCCTTCCGAAGAAGCGTCAAATGATGCTGTTTTCGGCTACCATTCCAGAGGAGATTATGGCTCTTGCCCGGCAGGAAATGAGTCTTCCGATTCATGTCGAAGTAGCTCCCTCCGGTACTGCACCCACCGAAATTGTCCAAGAGCTGTTCTTCGTCGAAAGACACTCGAAGACGCAGTTGTTGGAGGTAATGCTCGAGCAGTATCTCGGACCGGCACTCGTCTTTACTCGCACCAAGTACGGCGCGCGAAAGCTCGCCCGCGATGTCAGGAATATTGGGCACTCGGCAGCGGAGATCCATTCCAATCGGAGCCTCGCACAACGCCGCGAAGCCCTTGATGGCTTCAAATACGGGAAGTACCGCGTGCTGGTGGCCACGGATGTAGCCGCCCGCGGTATTGATGTCTCAGGAATTGAGTTAGTCGTCAATTATGATCTTCCGACAAACACAGAGGACTATGTTCATAGAATCGGGCGTACCGGGCGAGCTGGTCACTCCGGCCGATCGGTGTCATTTGCCACTCTGGATCAGAAGAAGGATGTGAAAAGCATCGAACGATTGATCCGATGTGACCTGCCAGCCACGGCTCTACCTGACTTACCTCCTCCTCGAAGGCGAAAACCCGCGAGCAAAGGCCTCGAAAGAGGCAAATCGTCTCGAAGTCGGTCCTCAACCCGGAAGCCATCGAAAAGACCTGCTCTCCCTCGTCGCCAGTCGAAACGTAGAACTCACAAGGGATAGCCGCCAGCAAAGAGGGACTCAATCGATGCGAATCTTCTGAAGCGATACGTTATTGATTTGTGGCGGATTATAGCAGGCGGAGATGGGGATTTCGAACTCCCGCCCGATTCACGGAGGACTTTGAGAGTTGTATTCTGCGTTCAACATTGGCACCGTCGTCCCCTCTCGATCGCATTTGACGTATTATTGACATCTTGTCGTACAAACAGTTCAAGACAATTCAATGTATGGCGATTTATGGAAGATCTCAAAATAGAGAGCCTGATAAGTTATGGAGATAAGCATAAACATATCTCCACTCCCGTAACAGATTCTACTCAATTAGAAGAATTAGAAATTAATTCCACAGAACTCCGGCAGGTTTTTAAACGGATAAATATTGTTCGCCTGCAGAAGCGATCCCCAGTTTCGACCCAAAAGATACTCTATACTGGGATTCGATTCGACTCCGTTGGCATCATTTACGAGACGGATCGCTCCATTATAAAATTGTTTTTGATGACACTTTAGATGTTGACTCTGTAGAAAATTGGTTGAAGAAAATACCAGGTCTGAATAATCCTGACGGTATACCAGAGGCGTTACCTTTGGAACCGGATTCTAGTCTAACTGAGCCGCAAGGGAGTCTAATGCCTAACTTCAGAAATAGCGTATGTGACGGTTTAGTTAATCAATGGACCCCGCGTGAGATTATAACTTGACGCATGCGTGACCTTCCCATATCTCTTGCATTACAGGTTATGATCAAAGTCGAAAACGTCAGGAAACAGTACGGCGCGCTGACCGCAGTCGACGATATCACATTCGCAATCAACCCGGGTGAGACATTCGGTCTGCTGGGTCCCAACGGCGCCGGCAAAACGACAACCATCAATATGCTGGTGGGAGCGTTGAATCCCGATGGTGGCCGAGTCATGATCAATGGCGCCGGCAATCCCACCCAGACCGCGGTACGCCGCAAGATCGGCAATGCCCCACAGGCCCTGGCACTCTATGAGGAACTGACCGCCTACGAGAATCTGGTATTTTTCGGCCGCCTGTACGGTTTGCGCGGGTCTCAACTCAGGAACCGCATCGACTTCGCCCTTGAACTCGCCGGACTCACGGACCGCAAGAGCAGCCATGTCAAGACCTTTTCCGGCGGCATGAAGCGGCGTCTCAATCTCGCCTGCGCTATAATCCATGATCCGCAAGTGCTGCTTCTAGATGAACCCACGGTCGGGGTCGATCCCCAGTCACGCAACCTCATATTCGAGAAGATTGAGTTCCTGAAAAAGGAAGGCCGCACCATCATTTACACGACGCACTACATGGAGGAGGCCCAGCGCCTGTGTGATCGCGTGGCTATAATCGATCACGGGAAGATTCTCGCGCTGGATACCGTGGATTGGCTGATCGAAAAGTACGGCGGCAAGTCGATCATTCAGGCCGAGCTGGACAAACCCCCGGAGGACACCAGCCGTATTCCGGGAGAAATCGACGGTACCAGGCTTCGTCTCGAAACCGATCATCCGCTGGAAGACATACCTAAACTCACCGAAGCCGGCATCCGTTTTCGTTCGTTGCGTGTCGACCGGGCCGACCTGGAGAAAGTCTTCCTCAATTTAACCGGCAGGAGGCTGCGCGACTGATGACCAATGTTCTGTTCATGGCGCTTAAGGACATCCGCCTCCTGTTGCGGGACAAGTTCGGCTTGTTCTGGGTGCTGGTGTTTCCGCTCATGATGGCTCTGTTCTTCGGGTCGATATTCTCGTCCTCGGGATCCGGAGCAAGCAAACTCCAGGTGGCGGCCGTCGTGCAGAGCGTAAACGAAAACGCCGAGACGCTCGTCAGCAAACTCGAAGAGTCATCCGCGCTGTCCGTGAGACGGCTGCCTCTGGATTCGGCCCGACAGCTGGTCGGACAGGGAAAGCTGACGGCGTACGTATCTCTGACGGACAAAGAAGACAATACGGCCGATTATATGCCGTTCGGCCTGCCCGAAATCGAAATCGGCATCGATCCCGTACGCAAGGCCGAGGCCGGCTACCTGCAGGGCATGGTCATGGATGCCTATTTCACCGTCCTGCAACAGCAAATGACGGACCCGGTGCAGATGAAGGAGTGGGTCGACCTGGGATTACGGGAAATCGACTCGGCCGAGAACATGTCCACTCAGGAGAAAACGACCCTCCGGGATTTCCTGACCAGCCTGAATCGGTTTACTGCCATGACGGATACATCGTCTACGATGACGATGACCATGGCCGAGGGCTCACCCTTTTCGAAGCCGGACATTAAAGTCGTCGCCGTGCATCTTACGGTCGACAAACCCCATTCCAGTTTCGAGATCACCTTTCCCCAGGGTCTTCTCTGGGGCCTGATCGGTGTTACCCTGGCTTTCGCCCTCTCGATTGTTCAGGAACGGACCGGCGGCACGTATTTGCGTCTGCGCATTGCGCCGGTCACCCGCGCCCAGATTCTGGCCGGGAAGGGACTGGCCGGCTTCATCTCCTGCATCGCCGTGTGTATCATTCTCCTGGCGATCGGCAGGCTCATATTCGACGTGCGACTGCTGAATATCCCCATGCTCGCGGTGACCATCGTTTGTTGCGGCATATGCTTCTCGGGCATCGTTATGCTCATAAGCGTCATCGGCCGAACCGAACAGGCAGTCGCCGGCGCCGGCTGGGCCATCATGCTCATTCAGGCCATGATCGGCGGCGGCATGATCCCACTGCTGGCGATGCCGTCCTGGATGTTGACCATCAGCAACTTCAGCACCGTCAAATGGAGCATCTACGCGCTTGAAGGAGCGATATGGCGCGGATTCTCACCGGCCGATATGGTACTGCCGCTGGGCATACTCCTGGGCGTCGGTATTGCCGCTTACTCCATCGGGGTTGGTGTGCTCGTAAAAACGGACAGGTAGATGATTACCTATATCGATAACTCCGATGGAATCGGTCCGCACCAGCTTCGCGGGTTTTTCGTCGGCTGGCCCAATCCGCCCTCGCCGGAAACCCATCTGAAGATCCTCAGGCAAAGCGATCATCTTGTGTTGGCGGTTGATACCGACACAGGCAACGTGGCAGGCTTCGTAAATGCCATCAGTGACAACGTTCTGGCGGCCTACATTCCCCTGCTGGAAGTTTTGCCGACCTATCAAAAACAAGGCATTGGCCTCGAACTGATGAAACGTATCCTGGCCAAACTTAAGCATCTGTACATGATCGATCTGATGTGCGACACGAACCTCCAAGCCTATTATGCCAAACTTGGGCTCCGCCCGGCGAGCGGCATGTCCATCCGCAACTTCGACAGCCAGGCGGGGGAAGGAGAATAAGCGTCTCCTGTTACTTAGCCTCGATTATTCGTGCATCTCCACTCGATGCACGGGCCTGGCTGCCAGTGCGAAAATCACCACCGACACGAGCAAACCCGGAAAGATCGGCTGTACCCCAAACCAATAAGCGCTGTCCCCGCGCATGTACCCGGCTGCCAGCCAGACCGCCGACAAGCCGCCGCTGAGTATCATTGACGTCAAGGCCCAGCGCGGCGGCAGCCGCCGCTTGCCGACGAACCCGAAGAAAACCGGGATCAGCAGCGCCGGCGTGCCGACCGACCCGAACGCGTGCCAGATATCCACGACCGATCGAAAGAACAGCGCCACCATGACTGCCAGCAGAGCGGAAATGACGAGCCCCAGACGAGTGAAGCTGACGATGTCACGGTCATTGAGCTTCAGCAGCCGCCCGGCGATATCGTTGCCGAACGTCGAGGCGGCAATGAAGGAGTACGAATCAACCGTGGACATAGCCGTCGACAACAGCGCCAGGGCGAATATCCCCAGCAGCCCTGCGGGCAAGATCTGCATGGCCAGGGCCGGGTACGACCCCACCGGATCAGCCAGATCCGGCAGGATCGCGCGGGCGTACAGCCCGGTGAACGTGGTCATGAAGTCAAACACCGCCCAACAGGCAACAGAGACAAGAATGCCCTTGCGCGCAGTCGAGGCTGTCCTGGCCGCGTAACAGCGCTGAAAGAAGGCCGGTTCAATGAGCGTGGCCAGTGCGATGAAGTACCAGATGGCGACATACCACCCCGAATTGCCGCCATGCCAGGTGAAATGAGTAGCCGGAACGGCCTCGGTCAGGAAGGACAGACCGCCGTACTTGAATGCGAGAATCAGCAACAAAGCCGCAAAGCCGAGAAACATCAGCGAAAACTGAAAGACGTCCGTCCGAATTACAGATTGAAAGCCGCCCATGAACACGTAGATAATGGAAAACAATGTCCCCAGGAGCACTCCCAGCCAGAATGGCCAGCCGAACAGGTATTCCCCCAGTACGCCCAGCATGAGAATATACGCTGCCGGGACAGTCATGAAATAGATGATGACCGACCCGACCAGTGCGGTCTTGTTGTCGTACGCCTGGGCCAATCGATCGGGAATGGTCAGCACCTCGGATTCACGCGCCCTCTTAGCCAGGAACAGAGCAAAGATCAGCGCCGCCGCGTAATACGGTACACCGAACACCAGCCAGTTCGACAAACCGTGGAGATAGCTGAATTCGCCGACTCCGAGTATGCCCCCGTACCACGTGGACACGAGACTGGCCACGAACGCCGGCAATGTCAGCATGCGGCCGCCGACAATCAAATCACCGGCGGAACAATCGCCGCGCAAACGACGGATCAGCCCGAGGTAGAGCAGGGCGCCGAGGTAGAAGATGATGATAACGTAGTCTAGAGTGTGCACGTGTTAATCTGTCATTCCTGCTTCTCTTATCTGTTATTCCTGCGAAGGCAGGAATCCACGCCTCGCTTTGCGGGAAAATGACCGCGCGGCCTTCGGTTTTGTTGAGCAACACCATGTGCTATTGTGTCGGGTCCTGAGCCAGCGTCAGCGGGATTGTGACCCGACACGTAACTCGTTTGTATACAACAGCGGCAGGTCACACGACTCCACAGACGTGGATTCGCAAGACGTGCCGCAACTGGCGAGGGGACCTTTTTCAACACACCCCTCCGCCGGGGTGACATATCCCTGGATCCACTTCCCTCATCTTACGGACTCATATACGGTACGGGCTAAAACAACTCCAGCCTAACCTGCGTGTAGAAAGACCGCTCCGCCGCGACGTAATACTCCGCCCAGCCGCCGACTATGACATTACCGCTACCGTCATCATACGCGTAGTTGCCGCCATAGCCGCCGGAGAGATACTTCTTATCGAAGAGGTTTTCGATCTTCCCGGTCAGCGACAGCACGCCCATGCCGAGGAACTCTCTCACCCGATAGGTCAGCGACAACGACGCCACATAGTATTCATCGATTGCCAGCGAGTCTATGTTTTGAAGCTCCATGTACTGCTGGCCGACGATTCGATTATGCCAGGCCAGTCGCCAATCGCCATACCGCACATCCGCCACCAGGTTGCCGATATAGTCGGGAAAGCCCGGCACGACTTTATCGCTGAAATCGACATCAAACCCGTCCAGCGTAGGCCGATACGTCTGAATACGATTGTGATTATACGAGAAGTTGCCGTCCAGCGTAAGCCACGAGGCAGCCTGGGCCCGGCCCGACAGTTCCATGCCGGAATGAAACGAGCGATCAGCATTGACTGTTATCCGGTTGCCCTCGTCGTCCAAACCACCGTACGGCAGGATCTCATCCTCGAATCTCAGGTAAAACAGATTCAGCCCGATCGCATAGTCTTCACTGCGATACTCCCCGCCCAGTTCAAAATCATAGATACGTTCCGACCGGGCGGTGGGATCCCCGAATTCGAAGACTGTCGAATCTGAATTAACCGACTCGATCTCGAGCGAAGGCAGCACGAACGGATCATTGGCGTCGTAAATAGCGGCGTCCGTCGGCGTCCGTGAGGACACCGCGAAGTTGGTCATGAGCGACAGATTACGACTGAACCGGTAGTTGAGTCCAATGCGGGGCGAGAAAAAGACCCAGTCAACGTCGTACTCATGCCCGAGAAAAGCTCCCATCGGTCGCTGCTCAAACACATACCGCTGGTAGCGAAGCTGCGCGGTCACCTGTGCCGCCAGCTGCGGCATGAGACGATAGTATTCCTCGGCGAACACGGAGCCGACCCATTTATCGCCGAAATACCGGTAGTAAGGATATGACGGCTTTTCGACCGTCGTATCAGTCAATCCCTCCGCCCACACGACTTGCCCCCAGTGCTCCGACTCGAAATAGTAGAATGAACCGCCGAACGAATGATTACCCCGCTCATGCTTGATATCCAGTCGAGGATTCCAACCGTACTGGTTCTTTGCCACCCACTGCTGGCGAACCAGATCGGCCGTTTCCGTAGTAATCAGAGATGTATCGAGATTGTACTCGGAGAAATCCTGTGGATCTTCCAGGAACTTCAATTGCTCATAGTATCCTCGCCCGTGAATATAGTAAACCGTATTGGAAAGAGTAGCTCGCTCATTGAGCGTATACCGATTGTGCAAATGATAATGGGGCTGGTTGAAATTATCGGTTTCGTTATCGTACGTTAACGGATTGTGCAGACGATTCTCGGCAATGTCATCCAACGTGGCTCCCCAATACGCCAGGTGCATCCGGATGGGTCCGCCATAAAGATACAATTCTGTCGTCATTCGCGGATCTATCCTCGCGAGTGATAGATAATACGACCACCCGTCGTACCAGCTGTTCTCCCGGTAGCCCCCCGTTTTCTGTTTCGAGAATCGTCCGGTAAACACCCAGCGCCCGTCGATCAGCCCGGAGGCGTACTCGATGCTCTGTTTGTAGATGTCACTGAACGACTTACCGTTGCTCGTCAGCTCTCCATAGCCCGCCGACAGCGTGATCTTTCGGTCTCGACTCAGGTTGCTGGTAACCACGTTCAACGCTCCACCGAACGAACCGTCGCCGTAAAGCGAATTACCGACTCCCCGCTGGACTTGAATATCAGTGATATTAGCACCGAAATCCGGCAGGTCGACGAAATACGTCGCTTGGTCTTCGGGGTCGTTCAACGGAACCCCGTTGATGTACGTAGCCACCCGCTTATCGTCAAACCCTCGGATTTTGACGTAACTGTATCCCAATGGCGACCCGCCATCGGTATACGTATGCAAATTCGGCGTCGATTTCAAAAGGAGCGGAAACTCCTCAACTGTGTAATCCCGTTCGATCTCTCTCTGTGAGACGTTGTCGAACGCAATCGGTGTGATACCCGGTCGCGCCCGGTCGGCCGCAACCACGATCGAATCCTGCTCATAGTACGCCAGCTCCAGAACAACTTTGTCCGGCACATTGCCGACTTTGAACTGCCGGGAACGGTAACCGACTGAGGTGAACGTCACCCTGGTAACGACACTGTCCACTACCAGTATGAACTCACCGTTCTCATCGGTCATGGAACCGACACCCGGTACATTGGTCGTGAGGGAGGCACGCTCGAGCGGCTCGCCATCGGGATTTACCACTTGTCCGATAATCGGACTGGCGGAACCGGCCGAAAACGACCAGATCACACCCGTGAATAGGATAAGCAAAAGTCTCATGACAGTAACCTCGCTTTAAACGGTTAACGTTTGTGCAAGATTCCGTCCTGATTTGAGAAAAGCGTCGGTGTCGCCGCACATCACGCGGGCAACATCTCCGTTTCCCTACGCCGGTATTACCCGGATCAGGTCAAGGGGGTATGTTCTCAGGCGGTCTTTATTTCGCCACCCCCAACGGAACAATACTTCAGTCTTCAGTCCGTAAGATGCGGTACTATAAATGAGAAATCAAGGATTTTCGGAAATGCAATAGGGGCAGCCAGCGGGCTGCTCCCCCAAAACTCAGTCACACGGCGGCGGTTCGGGACCACCCTGCCAGACGAAGGCAATAAGATAAGTCAAATCTGCGACATCAATTGGCCCGCCCGGCCCATCCAGATTGTTTACATTGCCTTCTTCTTCACATGGCGGCTCAGGTCCGCCCTGCCACAGCTTGGCCACGAGATACGTGATATCCGCGACGTCAATAGGACCGGAGGGACCTTCCATACCGTTGACATTACCCCTTGCCAGACAGCAACTTCCGGAGCCGAGATAATTCGTGCCGCCGTCCTGAGGGCTGCCGCCGTCGACAAGGATCGCATCCTCTGTCAATCCGCCGGTACCGTCTACAATCGTCACGAATATGGTGTCGCCGGTGGAGTAGTCCATCTCGAGACCCGTTGCGGTATCCTTGAGATTGCCGAGGTTGATACTCCACATGCCGGTAACCGAAGTCAGCCCACCGAGCATGTTGGACATCATGCCGTCGGATTTGACCTGAACCGTTACCAAGGCATTGTAGAAGGGGCTGATACTGTCGGCTTGAAGTACCGTACCGTAAACGATATAGGGCTGTCCAAAACTGATATCCGTGGTCGTGAACTGATACCTGCTGCCACCGTTGTCATCCACGGTGGAATCCGACTCAACTTCGAAGTAGTACGTCGTATTCGGATCCAGCCCGGAGAGTTCGACCATATGAATATTATCGTCAGCTCCCGGAACCGTAATCGTGTCGCCGAGAGAATCCGAGGCCAGCCCATAATGAACATTACCGCCTACGATCTCTTCGGTCAGCCAGGTTATGGTCGCCGATGCCGACGTCAGATTCATCGTATTGACCTGACTGATAGTGGCGGCCGCGGCCAGACGGCTGCCGGATTTGGAGCTTTGACTCACGCCAAACGACGTCGTAGTATTGTCGACGGCATCTGCCTCATTGGGTCTGGTGTCATAGGTTCTAACCGTGGGTTCGGCCAGTCTCCGGAACACTGTGGGTTCGGTGGCGTCCTGAGTAAATGCGGCCAGCGCATCGGTGTCCTTGCCCGGATTCGGGGCTACCGCAGACGGATTAACGACCAGGGTTGCAGACGCCTGGTTATTGGATTCGTTTGATTCCACGATCTCGTTTGGATAATCAGCCACACCGTATATTTCGAAACTGCCCGGCGAAGGCACATCAACCCAATTGCCTAGAGGCCCGATTATCCCACCCGGGGGGATATTCGTACCTATTGAACCGAACAAGAGAAGTGTGCCGCCCGCGTCGGGATCACCGGAAAAGAGATGTATCTGTGGATTGTTAGCGGTGGCCGTTCCGTTATTTCGGACGCTCATACCAATAAACGTAGAATCCCCGGCCGGTACGGGATTGGGAGAAATGAATATGTCAGCCGCCAGTACTTCCAGATCCGGCAGATCCCCCAACGTATCACAGACTCCAATGCACCACTGCTCGGCGCCGCCCGTCCTGACCAAGTAGCCGGAACCCCGTTCCACGGGGAAGTCGATACCGGTAAACGTTCCTTCACTATCTTTAAAGGCCGACTGCCAGGACTGTGTCATGCAGTTCCAGCGGTGCGCTTCTTCGCCGCTGGTAATTGATTCCAGCAGAGTGAAAGCCGTATAGCAGGCGGTCTGGTCCGGTACACCAATAAGATTCAGTCCCTGATTAAGATCCAGACACTGGTTGGTAGGCGGCACCTTGCCCATGAAATCAAAGCTGTCCTCACTCGTGACGCGTGCAAAAAAGCCGTCCGTGGTCCGCAGGTAATGGTCTTCACCGACGACCGAGCCGCTCGGCGTTAGTGCGGCGCTTGACCATCGCTGCGCGTCACTTTCCCAATAGCTCAATTCGGTGGCCGTGGGGATTTCCGGCAGGATGCTGAACATTGTCGGTTCCAGCATCGGCTGCGTGACGTCATACAGCTCAATCGGCAGAGCCAGCAGATTAAGTCCGGCACAGTACGTCATTGAAGCCGCCACTACCTGCGGTCCGACTACGAGATCCTTGACCTGGCAGTTGTTCTCTTCATTGACTTCCCGGATATTGTTCGGTTCATCGACACAGACCCAGATGACATACCATTCCTGCTGGTTGAAGTAGTTACCCATGTCCAGATTAAGCAGGAACTGCCCTCCGGCCGCTATCGGACCGATGGTTGTATTGAAGATTTGCGTACCGCCGGAGTCCGGGTTGCCCCGGTATATATGGATCGGAACGTTGACGGCGTTTACTTCGCCGAGGTTCTTGACCGTAGTTGCAATCGACACGTTATCGTTGACGTCCGGCGCCGCCGGATTGAATTGGATACCGTCGGCGTCTATATAAAGATCAGGCGGTAACGACACATGAACATTTTTGTTTGCGCTATTATTCGACTCGATTGCTTCTACGATGTCGTCCTCCGGATCAACTACTACGTAAATCGTATGATCTCCGGCCAGGCCGTACGTGTCCCACATGACCTGCGTGAAGGCGGAGGATCCGGAATTGATGGCGGCAATGTTCTGGTCGCCGCTTATCTGCACGCCGCCGTTATTGGGGTCGCCGTCGAAGAACCGAACGGTGACGTTGGTAACGTCGGTCGCGCCCCCGTTGCGAATCGAGGCTACTATAGTCACCTGCTGCGAATCGACGGGATTGGCGGGTGTAAAGGAAATATTGGTCGCCTGAACGCGTACGTCCGGGCCGGTATTATACAGACCAAAGAGCACCACGGCCGTCGAGTACACGTCGTTGTTCCAGCTGCCGTTGGGATGCTGGCTCGACTCGAGATAGTCGATCGCGTCGGCGACGGCAGTCGAGGTAGGATTATCCAAAGCGATCGCGGTCAGCGCCAGCCCGGTCTCGTACGGGTTGCTGCCGCCGGTGCCGAATCCGTTGTCGCCCTGCTGCTGACTGATCAGCCAGTTGGTGGCATTCTGCAAAGCCGTCCCGACCGAAAACTGGTTTTCTACCAGTTTCAATGCGATAGCAGCCAGAGCCGTATAGTATACCCGGCTGGAATCGCCGGACATGAAGCTGAACCCGCCGTCGACGTTTTGATTAGCCAGCAAATAGCCAACGGCGCCGCTCAACGCGCTCGTGTTCTCGCTGCCGACAGTTGCCAGCGCCTGTAAGCCGAGCGCCGTCTCCAGCACATTGCTGGCGTAACCCGTCCGATACCCCCAGCCCCCGTCGGCGTTCTGACGAGCCAGTAGTTCTTCTATCAGATTATCGATATCATTTTGGTTTACTAATCCGTTAAGGCCCATTATTTGTCTCGCGAGATAGTCGGAAGACTTCACCTCTTCCGCATTGATCGCTGTGGCCCCGGCGTTTATCACGGCTGTATCACCCTCCAGCAGCGCCAGCACGCGGAGCGCAGCGGCCGCATCACGAAATTCCGTGTCGCCGCCGACATTCCACAACCCCGAAGCGTCCTGCTGCAACTCCAGAAAGGTGATACCATCGGCTATTGCACCTTGTCCCAGAACGGGGACATGCCAGGCTATTATGCACCATATGCTCAATACTACGGACAGCAATCCTGTCGACTGACTCTTCTCAACCATATACCAATCTCTTTTTCTCTTTAATCTATGAACCGTCGGGCATGAAGTTTTCTACTTTAGGTGATGTGTTATCGACTACAACTTTTCCTTCTTTGTCGTTATTGGGGCTGGGGTCCTGGTTGTACCAGGTGCGCAGCCTCTTGAGCCACTTCTCGTTCGAATTGAAATTGGCCGACCCATCCCCCTGAAAATCCGGCAGCATCAGCAAATCCCACCACTGGTGGGCCGAGTTGCGCGCCTTGGTGATGACGTCATAATCACCGTCACTCAGGGGATTGGTATTCCACGTAATATCGCTGCCCCAGGCCACGTCGCCGATAAACATGAATGCGGTCACGGTGTTTTCGTTTAGACCGTTGGCGGCCGGTTTGTGGCCGAAGTCCTTGCGGTCGGCGGCATCGGTGCTTGAGGCCGCCCCCAGGTTAAGCTCCGCCTTCGTTGACTGCTCGATCTGAGGCATGACTTCGCCGCGAACGAACGACAATGTCCGGATGACCTTATGGTTGCCGTCATCCGGCGGGCCGTCATCCGGCGGTTCGTCGGGCGAAAAATCGTCGATCTTCCCGCGTGTATACACGATGCCGTTGGCCGCCATCGTATCCAGCAGGGCCTGCGTTTGAGCAGCCGTAGCGCCGGCGATACCGGCGTAGCCGTCCTTCAGTTCTTTCCACGTATCCGGCGACAATGTCGTCAACGCCTGCAGCACGGTCGGATGCTGATTGTGAGTCCGCAGTGCCCGGGTGAACGTCCCTTCCACGATTTCGCCGCTGTTATCGTTGCCGGTACCGTCCTGGCCGCGCCAGGTTGTAGCACCGGGAAGATTGGTCTTGTTGTCACCGCCGAACTTGGCGATGGCGGAGATATTCCCGAAATACTGCGCCGAACCTTCCTGCATGGCGAAACCCTCACAGGTTTCCTTCGGTGCGGAGTGCGGATTGCCGGCACAGTTCGGCGTCGGCCAGCGGTTGCCGTACGCCCGATAAGCTACCCAGTGAAACGTCTCATGGTGCATATCCGAAAACGTCGCGTTACCGGCGCTGCCCGGGGCGTTATAGTCTTCCATCGAAATACTCATGCGCTGTCCGGCCGTGCTGGCGCCGTTGGTCGTGCGGCCCTCAGCCAGAAGGTTTTCCGGCATCACATAGCCGCTGTACTGACTCTTCAGGTAGCGAAACGCGCTGCACACCTGAGAGATAATGTTCGCTCTCGTGGTCGACGTCCGTTGCGTGCCGATGTTCACCGGGACACCGGCCGATATGTCATTGTGCACTGTTCCTTCGACATTGACATCTCGAATCGGATCGGAATCCGAATGCTGATACCGCACCTCCACAAAGCGTCCATCGATAGCATTGCCGTAGAAGGAAACGTCAACATACACGTCCGGCTGCTCGATCAAATCGATGAAGAATATCGAGAAGTTGCCGGCTGCATCCGTATACCCGACCCCCGCCTCATCATCGAATATAAGGTCTTCATCCATAACCACAACCCGGATGTACTGCGCCGGGACGTCATTAGCCATCGCATTGCCACCCGTGGGCGTACGGATCTGACCGTTCACGATATACTGGGCGCTGGCGTCGGCTCCGAGCAGGGCCAGGGTAATTACGGTTGCCACCAGGGCGGGCATCAGGGAAAATCGTCTCATACTATAGTCCTCAGGTACTTCTACTTCTAGTCATTGGGCAGCCGGACAGTCCAGGCGCCGTCCGCATTCTTACTGAATCGCATATGCTTGTTTACAGTACGGACCACGTCGTTGCCGTCCGTTTCAATTACTTTTAATTCGATACCGCGGAGGGAAATCCCGTATAGTCCCTGATCACGATCAAGTTGAGTAACTACCAGTGTTGATTCAGTAATCTCGGGTAGTGTGAAGGCGGTGATTGTCTGCACCTCGGCTTGTGCGCAATCAGCATCATACCGCTGCATCAGATCTGAGCTGCGAGCCGCGCTGTAACCGGTCACTCTGGAAATTTTCGCGAGATCTCCGTTGACCAGGCCATCGAAATAGTCGCGCACCAATGACAGAATCTGCTCCTGTTCATCGGAATTCAACTCCAGTTGCGGCACGTCCGGCGGTGATGGGCCACTTACTTCGCGATCGAGAATGGCATCAACACCATCGGTGGTGACTTTTTCAATTTCAGATTGAAACGTATCATAGAGCGAATTAAGAGTAGACCGGGCGGATAGCTCTTCACGGGCCTTTATAAGCTCAATCGCCGTTCGTCCCACTTCACGCTCGATAAACATCTTCTGCGATTGCTCATGCGGCTGAAGATCCGGGTACATTTCCTGAGCGGCTAACAGCCCCTCTTCGAACTTGTTGATCAGCTCCTGGTCGTTGGCCAGGCGAGAAGAAGCCTCCTGGCGATTTTCATATTGGAGAGCGGATTTCACGGCGCCCAATAAACGAATCATAGCGCCTTCACGGTCCGGATCATTGTTGGCCATGGACATTTCGTTACTGAATCGGTCGATATACTGGTCCGCCAGGTTGCGAGCCAGTTCCAGTTGACCCAGCTCATATGCCTCCAACATGTCGGTGTAGATAACATCGACATTGGCGGCGACAGTTGTACTCAGGCCGAGCACAACCACAACAGCAATAACCCAATTCCAGTGCCGCAGCATACTTGTACCTCTCCTATCCCTGATCATTTTAACCTCACGTCAAATTCGAATTCCTGAATACCCGGTGTGCCGGGTTCCTTATCGCCCCAGTTACCGATTTCGTCCCGGTAATCTCTGAAAATCGCTTTGTAGTCACCATCGGGCAAGGTGTTCAGTGACGGATCGTCCATGGTAACTTTAGCCTTGAAATCGTTGGAGAACGTCGCACTGATCTGTCCCGGCCCCTGCAGGGTCGCCTGCGGAACACCGTCCAGCTCCATAATGAACTTGAGCGCGTCCAGGAAATCCTTGATTCCCGCTTGATCCGCCAGCGAGACCCCGCCGCCGGCCGTGCCGAGCGGATCTTCCAGGTCAGCCTCACAAATCAGCTTGGTGTTGATCATCTCCGGATTCGACCGGCATTCACCACCACCCTTGTAACCCACAATAAATACTTTGTAATCGGAATTGTTGGGATTGGCGTACGGGAACGGCGTTGATCCCTGATTCCACTTGCCCTTTTCCCACTTCTCGGTATGCGCGCCGCCGGAGCCGTCGATACCCGGTTTCTTGAACACCAGCGCGTCGTTAGTGTTTTTGATCTCCAGGTCGGCATTGTCGAAGCTGAATTCGGGCGGCTTGATCTCATAGTCGACAGTCAGATCCGTACCGAGCTTCAAATCCGAAGATGGAGACAGCGATGTTATCTCCGCTTTGTATATCTTGGTTTCTTTCTCGATAATAGTACAGCCACAGCCGTACGGATCAAAAATTGAGCCTATCACAAAAGTGTACGTTCCCGGTCCGAATACCGGATTATCGGCCAGTTCCTTGATCGTGTAATTGGTGACTGTAAACTTTTGGTCAACCAACGTCTGCTCCAGAACACAATTGTCATCCTCATCCACACCCCACGCATTTATAGTAGGCACGGTAAACTCCCAGCGAGCCGTGTTTTGACCGCAGTACCAGTCTGGGGCCGCATCGGGATCCGGTGTGACCGTTACAGGTCCGATCGGCTCAATACAAATCGTACTGCTGGAAAGCAGAGCGGCCAGTTCGGCCGACCAGTCCTGGACCGTGGCGCCGCCATTGATTCCACCCGA
Organism: uncultured Ignavibacteriales bacterium; assembly: GCA_964557855.1. Lineage (GTDB taxonomy): Bacteria > Zixibacteria > MSB-5A5 > GN15 > FEB-12 > JAJRZL01. Next base: position 16,295 of record CAZLBP010000031.1, read on the forward strand.
TATCAGGTATCCGGCCGCACCGGTAACCGGGTCCAGATCAATCCAGCCGGTACCCGTCCATTCGTAGTACGTGAAATCGCGTTGCGGTATGATAACTTCATGTCCCTGAGCCAGGGCATTATTGATAGCATTGACGACGTTAACCGGCTGATTGAGAGTCGGACAGTCAGTCCCAATGCTGCTCGTGATCTTGCATACCGCAATTCCCGAGTCAGCCGCCAGCGAGAGGATCTTGGTGGTCGAGACGGCTTCTTCGTCATACAGCCTCTCGAAGAGCCGGTTTTCTTGCAGCGAACCGTCCAAACCGGAGGTCAACATATAGTCGAATGGATCTCCCAGACCGTCGGTAGGGAAGGGTCCGATGATCTTGCGATCAGCATCAACCGACATCCCTACCCAGTCAAACGAGATCGGCGTTCCTCCCGAGAAGAACACCTGAACCTGGTTTTCGACAATAGCTTCCGATACATCGTTGGTAATCACCATATGCATCAAAGACGCTATCTTGGCTCCGGCCACATCAACCGCGTGCACGTATTGAAGTGCAGTCTGATGTAGAACACCGGCTAAGTATTCTTCCAGACAAGTAGTCTGTGGTGTTTCCAGCTCCGATGGGTAGGCGTCTTCGGTATCGATGCCAATACCCTGGTAGTTACCGGCCGTTATCACATTAAAAATGGCCGGCTGCTGGTTACTGGCTCCTACCGGGGCGGTGAAATGCATATCGTTATTGTGAGTCTGTCCCATTTGAATCGAACCGGTCCCGACCGCAACTTCGCAGCCGTCGATCCTGAGTACCGGTACGAGATTAACCAGCCACGGGGTCGTTACATTGAAAATTCCGCCTGCGGAGTCGATGATATCCTGATCGGCGGGAGTTGCTCCTTTGTAAGAAATGGTCACCTGCTTCAGCACGATCTCGGGTGTGCTGGTCGTATAGTCCAGATCGACGCCGCCGCCGTGCAAGTCGAAGCGGATCTCGTAGCGATATTCCGAAGCAATTTCCGCAAATGAACTGTCCCGATTCATCACGAAATACGGTAACGTGCCGGGGAGTATGCCGTCTGTTTCCGTTATCATGGTGCGGGACCGCACGAGGTCATCGGCGGTCGCGCCCGGATGCAGTTGGGGCAGCGTATCCAACAGTTTTTGCTCGAAATACTCCGATACGGTTTCCGTCCGAAGAGTCGATGTATACTCATCGACAAAGTCGTTCGAGTTATAGCTGATTTCATGCGGAATGTTGAAGCCGTCCGTGTATTCATACAATTTGAAAGCCGGGTCCAGCGGCACCCAGGCAAAGCCGACACTGTCGGACACCGTACCCCGGTAGTTGATAATCGGCAGGTAAGCCTCGACCCAGACCCGACGGGAACGGATCGCCACAACTTCGGGACCGTCGACCACAGCCACTCCTTCCATACCGACCGTAGTCAGGATATTGGCGGCGTTCTGCGCGTCGGTGAAGCCCAGCCAGCTCATGGCGTCATCCACGTCCATTTCGATAGTTCCGGTCGCGTACCGCGCCGGCATACCCGATGATCTATACAGCGCCAACAACAGGGAGGCTATATCGTAGTCGTTGCCCTTCTTATGCACAAATGTCTGCTGCGAACCTTTGCGGGAACCCAGATACGGCTCAAATTCGACGTTGTTGTGAACCCACTCGTACAGCTTCGCCGGTGAATTGCCCAGGCTTGCGGCCAGATTCGTGATTTCCGTTGTGAACTGCACATCGATAGTCTCCAGCAAATCCTCGGGATCGAAGTCCTCGGCGCCGGCGGCCAACGGGTAGGCGCCCGTCTTGCGGCTGCTTGGTACCTGGCTTCTCTGGACTTGTGGCGCCGTTCTAATCTCCATCATAACCGGGGCCTCGCCGGTGTTGTATACCGGGTCCTCCGGTTCAATCTTCTCATCTACAAAATACCGGGCTAGTTCTTCCAATGTGGAGGACCAGGCGCCGAAATTGCCGGCGTCGGACGCCGTCTCGAATTCAGTAATGAGCGCCGCCAGCTCACCAGCTGCTTCGGTATGCCGGGCCATCATCGTGGCATGTCGCTCGACTATTACGTCGGGATAGGCATTTGATTCCAGCTGCTGCGCCAATGCTGTGAAGTCGTCCGCCAGGTCCTGACTTGCCGTCAGATATTGTTCTGACAAGCGAAATACGTCATCGGCAGTGGCTGTCATATCTTCCGCTGGCGGTGACGTGGCGGTCAATTCGTTCACCAGATCCCGCCAAGCTACAACGGCCTGGAAGTATTTCCTCTGAGTTTGGACGGACTCCATATCCCGTTGTGAGACTGCATCCTGGAAAATTCTTTGGACGCCTGCGGCCTGAGGTAAGGCCTCTTTGGTCAGAATATCCGGCAGCGAGTTCTTAATCACTTCTTCAAAATCAACGATTTTGACGCCGTCCTTGTAAATACCCGGTGACTTTGCGACGACCGGCTGGGCCAGAAACGCCAGGCAGAGAATTCCGCCGAACAACATCCAGCCGACAGCCCCGGCTCTACCCAATGTGTCGATTCGTTTCATGTGCTTGATTGGTGTTTTTTCCTTACAGTGCGTTCGATATTTCTGTTATCGGTTTCGCTCTTTTAAATCATGATCAGAAACCTGGTTGTACTCTGTCTGCTTGCTCTTACTTGCCTGCGATTCCGGCAAGTAACTCGTCGGCACTAAACATTCTCTCGCCCACTTGTGCCGCCGACTTGGGTCGATAATAACATATTGGATCGATTTAGTCAAGACGATTTCTGGGAGTTTGGTCGGTTTTTATATTGAAGCGGCCGGAACGGGATGATAGGGCATAAGAGAGTTATCTGTAAGACAGCAGATCCACATTGGAATTTCCCGACTGTGCCGCACCGATATGCCGAATTGGCAGGGACAAGCCCCGCGGCTACGCGGAACTGAGATTGCCAAACCGACACCAGCGTGTCAGACTTATCGATATGCGTACCTGTCACATATAATTGTCGACAGGGTTATGAGTCATGCTGAGTGACGTCGAAGCATGTAGCCACGCGCACCGGCTACTTAATCTCTAAACTGGCCATCTGTGATGTTGCGTGGGGTTGTGGTCCGTAATCGGCACCGATTATGACTGCTCGCATCCTTTCAATTCTGAGCCGAACAATAAACCCTCCCCAAAAAGAGATTGATTTCAGAGGGATTTTGTGTACAATGCGTAGTGTAACAAGATGAATCAATGTGCTACCTGATCCGACCATGGTTAGCCATCAATTATTAGTGTTCCAAGGGATCAACCTGCATGCGTTTCGTTGATTTCGTACATCTCCATACGCACAGCCAGTATTCGTTACTGGATGGCGCCTGTCGTCTGGATAACGTCATAGCGCTGGCTAAACAGCATAAGATGCCGGCTCTGGCCGTCACCGATCATGGTAACTTGTTTGGGGCCATCGAATTCTATTCGAAGGCTCAACGCGCCGGGATCAAGCCGATCATCGGCTGTGAGACGTATGTGTCCGGCGGCAGTCGGTTTGACAAACGACCATCCAGTCAATATCCCGACAGTGGTTTTCATCTCGTCCTCCTGGCTAAGGACCTCACCGGATACAAGAATCTCATCAAACTCAGCAGCGCCGGTTTTCTAGAAGGCTTTTACCACCGACCGCGTGTAGACAAAGAGTTGCTCAGGAAACATCACGAGGGCCTCATCGCAACATCGGCCTGTATGAAAGGCGAAATAAACTGGAACCTCTTGCAGGGCAATACCGATGCTGCCGTGGAAACGGCGCAGGAACTCCGGTCGATATTCGGCGACGACAATTTCTTTCTCGAAATCCAGAACCACGGTATCGAGCAGGAACTACAACTCATTTCCAGAATTGAGGCCATCTCCCGCGAAACCGGCATACCTCTGGTGGCAACCAATGACTGCCATTACCTCAGGCAGGAAGACGCCGAAGCTCACGATGCCCTCCTCTGTATACAAACCGGCAAGGTGATTGATGATTCCGATCGGATGCGCTACAAGACGGACCAGCTTTATTTCAAATCGGCGTCCGAAATGCAAAACCTGTTCGCTGATTTCAAGGAAGCACTAAGAAATACTGTGCAGATTGCCGAGCGCTGCAACCTGGAATTGGAAATGGGCAAACTGTTGTTGCCGGTTTTCCCTATTCCCAAGCCGTTCGTCGATCCGGATGAATTCCTTGAACACCTTTGCCTCGAAGGGCTTAAAGAACGGTACGAAGAAATCACCGACGCTATAAAGGAGCGGCTCGACTACGAGCTCGGCGTGATCAAGCAAATGGGCTACGCCGGGTATTTTCTGATCGTGAAAGACTTTTGTGACTACGCCCGCTCTCAGAGTATTCCCGTCGGGCCGGGTCGAGGTTCGGCTGCCGGTTCACTCGTGTCGTACGCTTTGAAGATCACCAATATAGACCCGCTCAAGTTCGAGCTGCTCTTCGAACGCTTTCTCAATCCCGAACGCATCTCCATGCCGGACATCGATATCGACTTCTCCGACCGCGGTCGCGACAAGATCATCAAGTACGTCATCGACAAGTACGGCGAGGACAATGTCTGCCAGATTATCACGTTCGGAACCATGGCCGCTCGGGGCGTGATCCGGGATGTCGGCCGCGTGCTCGGCATGCCCTACGGCGAGGTGGACAAAATCGCCAAGATGGTGCCCGAAGGACCGGGGGTGACGCTCGAGGCCGCCCTCAAGAAAGTGCCGGAACTGACTGAACTGCGACAGGCAAGCGAACAGGTCGACCGCCTGATCAAGTATGCGCAGATCCTCGAAGGGTTGGCCCGGCACTGTTCCACGCACGCCGCCGGGGTGGTTATCGCGCCGTCCGCTTTGACCGATTACGTTCCACTCTTCAAGGGCAGCAAAGACGAAATAACCACGCAGTACGACATGAAAATGGTGGAAAAGGTCGGCCTGCTGAAGATGGACTTCCTCGGCCTGCGCACCCTGACCGTAATCGATGACGCGGTGAGAATGATCAAGGAGAACCAGCCGGACGCCGAGATCGATATCGAAGGGTTGACGCTGGAAGATCCGGAAGTGTACGGTCTGTTCGCCCGCGCTGATACTATCGGCATCTTCCAGTTTGAATCCCCCGGCATGCGCGACTACCTGCGGAAACTCCGGCCGGAGAACTTCACCGACATCACCGTCATGAACGCCCTCTATCGTCCGGGACCGCTCGACTCGGGGATGATCGACATTTATATCGACCGCAAACACGGCAAACAGCAAGTGCAGTACCTGCATCCCAAACTGGAGAAGATCCTGGGGTCAACCTACGGCGTAATCGTCTTTCAGGAACAAGTATTAAAAATAGCCAATGCGCTGGCCGGATATTCGATGGGCAAAGCCGATCTGTTGCGCAAAGCCATGGGCAAGAAAGACGCCGCCCTGATGGCGGCCCAGAAGAAAGAATTCCTCACCGGCGCCGACAAACTGAAAATCGAAGGCAAAGTTTCCGAAGAAGTCTTCAACCAGATCGAAACCTTCGCGCGGTACGGATTCAACAAGGCGCATTCCACCAGCTACGCTTTCATCGCTTATCAAACCGCCTGGCTCAAATACTACTACCCGCGCCAGTTCATGGCGGCCCTGATGACCTCGGAAATCAACGACACCGATCGGGTATACGTCCTGATGGAAGAATGCCGCCGCATGGGGATTGACGTCCTGCCGCCCGATGTCAACTACTCGCGCACCGACTTCTCCGTGGTAGAAGGGAAGATACGGTTCGGGTTGCAGGCGGTGAAGAATGTCGGCATCGGTCCGGCCCGTGCCATTGTCGAGGAACGCCTGAACCACGGCGACTACAAGAGCCTGGCTGACCTGGTAAGTCGAGTCCCGGATAAGTCGCTGAACCGTCGCACGCTCGAATCATTGATAGTAGCCGGGGCCTGCGATTCGCTGCCCGGGAACCGGGCGCAAAAACACGCATCGGTCGAGGCCTTTCTGGAATTTGGTCACAAAATCGGCCGGCAAACCTCTTCCCACGACCTGTTTGCTTCTCCCGATGGCGCAGTCGATCGAGTAGCACCGTCATTGCCCGATATCGAAGATTGGCAGGCGGCACAAAAACTCATCCAGGAAAAGGCGACACTCGGGTTTTTTGTTTCGGGCCACCCGCTCGACAACTATCGCGACGAACTTAAGACATTTGCCACCACCACTACGGCCGGACTCGTTCAAGCCGCTGACGGGCGAGAAGTTACACTGGGGGGCATAATCACCGCCGTCAAGAAGATGCTCGATAAAAAGGGAAACATGATGGCCTTCGCCACCCTTGAAGATTATTCCGGAACGGCTGAACTTATACTTTTTTCCGATTGTTACGACAAAGGCAAAGATTATATTACGGTCGACCGGCTGGTTTTGGTCACCGGTCGGATTTCCACCAGGGAAGGGGAAGCTTCAAAGATTATCGGCGCCGATATACTGCCGCTGGAGAAATTGTCGGAACGTTTTAATTGCCAACTCGTTATAAAAATCGATTCGGCATGTTCCGATAGCTCTATTCAGAAAGTTGTGGGAGCACTGGCAAAGTACAGAGGAACCACTCCGGTCTTGCTGGCAATGAGAGAAAATGGCTCTGAAGTATACATTAAGTCTCGTAAATACACGGTGACTCCCGATCTGCAATTGCTGAACAGCCTCAAGGAGATTCTGGGTGAATCATGCGCCTATCTGCGACCGTTAGGCAGGAAAGAGAACACTTAAACGCATAAGGTATCCTATGAAGATTCTCAACGCACTCTCCGGATTATTGATATTGGTTGCGCTGTCTTCCCTGGCTTTGGCCGACAAGGAGTCCAAAAAGACCGAGCCGCCCAAAACAACGGAGCCGGCCGAAAAACAAGAGGGCATCCAGTGGACTTCGTATGATAAAGGACTGGAACGAGCCAAGGCCGAGGAAAAGCACGTATTTATCGATTTCACCACCAGCTGGTGCGGTTGGTGCAAGAAGATGGAGCGCGAGACGTTTTCACGGCCGGAAGTAATCGAAATGATGAATGAGAATTTCATTCCGGTCAAGGTAGACGGGGACTCGCGCAATGAGCTCAATGTCGACGGGTTCAAAATCACCGAACGCAATCTCACCAAGCGCGAATTCGGCGTCCGTGGCTACCCGACCTTCTGGTTCCTTAAGCCCGATGGCTCCAAGCTGGGTTCACTCAGCGGCTATAAGCCCACCAATGTTATGATGGAAGCCCTGGCCTTCGTTAAGGATTATAAATACGATTCCACCCGAACGGAAACAGCACCCAAAGAAGACAACTAAGTCTCGTCTTCTCCCATTGGAAGGATTTCTCTTGAGCAGATTCGTCATTATTTCGCTGGTAGTACTGGTTACGATCGGTTTCGCCCTCTCCTGCGGCGGCCACAATCCGGAAAGCGAATCGCAACCGCAATCGATATCGCAGAACCCACCGTCCAGTAACCCCGGCACGCAAACTCAAACGGCGGCCACACCAACCGTGGCGCGCTTCACCGCCAAAGACATCGAGGGCAATTACCGCAACTCCGACGAATGGATAGGCAAGCAGCCGGTCGTCATCAACTTCTGGGGCACCTGGTGTGGTCCGTGTCGGATGGAGGTCCCGGACCTGGTGAAGCTGTACGATGAATATCATTCCCAGGGCGTCGAGATCCTCGGTCTGGCCGTTCGTGATAACGAAGCCCGAGTAGAGCAATTCGCCGACGAATACGGCATGGATTGGCCGCTGCTCATGGCGGACAACAGCATCGCCATGAGCTTCAAACTGACCGGCGTACCCAAGACGATCTTTATCAACGAAAACGGCGAAGTCGTTCAGCAGTTCACCGGCCTCAGAAACTACGAGACGTTAAAGAAGGCATTCGAAGCCATCTTGTAGAGTTCCCTCACGGGACACGTTGAATAGGTCCCGAATGCGTCAGTACGAGGAGTCCGCCTCGGCGGACGACGAAGCAACCTCCTTCCTCTCAGCCTGAGTCTGAGCAGGGTCGAAATTGCCCCTTCGGGTTTCGGCGCCTTTTGAATAAATCTTGACACCGATACCGGTACCCCACCCAGCGGGTGGGCTTCTTCCGGGTTATCCACAGTGATGGTCAATAACAACCTTGACAGTGTTAGCTATCTTCTACTGCAGTAGCTCCGTCCCGCTTCTCCTGCTATCCTTAAAATACAACTTCAACATGTACCACACTACCGCCAGCGCCAATATGAAACAGACCAGGAAGATCGCAAACACGGACCACTGCGGATTGACCGGTATCTCGGCCGGATCATAGTGCCCTTCCAGACGAATCAAGCGCACATAGTGACGAATAACCACCATTCCCAGAAGAGATACGAACAGCATCGTGCCGGCGAACGGAAACTTCTTCTTGAAAAAGAAATGCAGTGAACCGAGCGATAGAATTATCGATATCAACAACCACCATACGGCCGGCGTACGCATGAAGGGAACGAGATACTCACCGAACGTGAACAAATAAGTCAGCCCGACAATCATCGTCGCCGCCATGCCCCACAAGAAGAACGACTTGCCCACAGAAAAGGCCGTCTTATCCTTGCGACCGAGCAACCCCACGAAAAATCCGCCCAGCGTAACCGCCCCGAGCAGCATATGCAGCCAGCGAAAAATATAAGACCCTGCGTCCGGATTAATGACCAACCCGGACTGATTGGCCGCGTACAATTCACGGTAGACGTCCGGGCTTTCCGCCAGAGAGAAAACCGAGCTGTACACGAATGAAATGTAGATTAAACCCACCAACGCCAGCGACATAAACACACCGATACGACGGCCGCCCACTTTGGTGAAAGCACTGGCATAGAGAAAATAGTAACTGAATATAGCCGCCACGATTATCATCAGCCAGAACCAGGCGCTCGTAATAGAGGCCGCGTATGTCTGCAACGGATAGACGAGCTGCACGAACAACAAAGGCGCCACACCCAACGTCACCGTGGCCGCCATGGCCGTAGGAAACAGCTTGACGAACCGCTGCACAACCGGATGTTGCCACTTATCACCGAACTTGCCGAACAGCACGATGATTATCCCGCCGACCATAAAGTTCATCGCCACAAAATGGAGCGTCAGAGTCAGGATATGAAGTACCGTAATCAACCACAGCGGCGCCGGCAGAAAATGATAGTCGGGCAGGTTCACTGCGCACCCCCTTCCTTGAGCGTCATGAAAAACTCGATCAAGGCCTCTCTCTCCTTCTCATCGCCGGTGAACGGCGGCATTTCCTCGGCCAGGTCACCGGCCATGTCCAGCAGCACCTCGTAATCCTCTCTCTCGAGACCAACAATCGACTCCCATTTATCATTGAAACCGCCGATCACGTGGCACGCCCCGCACCGCACGTCGTAGACTTTCTTGCCCAGTTCAACGCCTTCCAGGTTGTAGATCTCGCTGAGATGACGATGATCCGTCTTGCTGTAGATATGGGCGGCCACCATCCGAGCCTCTTCCTCGATACCGGGAAACGGCGGCATGTTACCTTTCAACACTTCGACATAACGGACTAGACTGGTAATGAATTCCTGGTCGGCACCGTCGAAAGCGGGTTTGAGCGGGCGGTAACCGTCCATGGTGTGACAGCTCCGGCAGGTATGACGGAAAAGATCCGCTCCGTCGTTACCGGTCCGAAATTCGATGTGGGGCAGCAGACCCTCTTCCTCGTATGTCGCAATATCCTTAACCTCGAGCGCATTGGCGTACATATACTCGCTGATCACGTAGGGCTTGCGGACCGATTCCCGAAACCACTCGTACGACCCGAACCAGAGCAAACCGACCACCAGCATGATAACGGCTATGGCCGTATGATACGCCCTGGGAACCAGCAGACCGAACACGACAAAGCCGCCACCCAATATGGCGGCATATAGCCACCATTGGCTAAGCGCCGAGACGGGCATTGTTATACTCGACATCGCAGTCTCAAGCAGATCGGCCGGGATATCGGCCTTGTACCACAAGAGCGACGGCAGCGCGATCGCCATCCCGATTATCCCCCAGACGGCGTTGTAGCGTACAGTACGTGCCTTGAAATCCGAGGCCGGATACCGCGACGCCACCAGCAGCGCGTACAGCCCGGCCAGAGCGATGCAAATGCCGGTCCGCAGCACCAACGAAGACCAGAAAGTCGGGTTAAAGAAGCCGTCCCAGAATTCGCCGGTCGTGATCCACTCACCGGGGGTGAGCATGAACGTGACAATACCGTTGATGACGAACAATGACAACCAGGCGGCCACGAAGTAAATCCAGCCTACAATCAAATGATTGCGAGCCGACATCGTTTTCCAGCCGTAGTAATACAGGAGGGCGGCCAGAATCTCCATCACGAAGAAAGTCCACTCAATCGCCCAGCCCCAGACGAAATTGTGTATGAGGACTTCGGTCGCGCCCGGGCTGAGCAAGCCGATCGTGAACCAAATCCCGACGCCCGTCAGCGCTCCGAAAACGACCGTCACCAGCACGAAAAACTTGCTCAACTTTTGCAGAAACTCCAACCGCATCTGGTCGGCCGCCTTCCGCGCCGCAGTTTCCGCCACGACCAGGTACAGTCCGCCCCCAATGGCAAAATGTGATACGAATACATGAATGATGGCTACAATCGGCATGATAATGCCGTAGCCGATATCGACATCCCAGAACGGGTAGTTCATCTGTTTACCTCCACCACCACATCTCTCGATCAGACATAGCCAATGCTCCGACCGCCGTCAAGTTAATTTGTGAAGGGGATAACAAGCAATCCGGATAAGCGGTTCCAGTGGGTTCAGATGTTGCTCGGGTCCCGCCGGGTGGCAACCCCAAGCTCGTTTGGGGTTGAAAGGTCGAAATCCTCACCCCGCCTTCGGCACCCCTCTCCTTGCGAAGGAGAGGGGATGGGGGTGAGGTTGACATTCGGGAGATGCAGAGCGACGAATGGCAATCCCGAACTTGCCTGGTGTTGTAGTGTGTCGACCTTCAGATCGACACACACTCTGGCGCCGTCACGAAACCTGAGGCTGTCCAAAAAGTTATAAATCGGTACTGAGGCGTACCGGCTGCGTCCTCCTCGCGTAGGTCGCGGCCTTGTGCCGCACCCACTTACCGGATCGGCGGGGACAAGCCCCACCTCTACGCCATACAAGAATCGATCGAATGTCACCTTTTGGGACAGCCTCCCCACCGGCGACGGCTCATCACAGCGCCCTCCACTGTTGCGTCAGGTCTTGATCCCGTGCCAACGGGATTGTGACCTGACGCCTGAGCACCGCCCACAAACCACTGGGAACCCGCCGCCTTCCTGCGTATTATATGTCGTATGGAACTCGTGTCGCTGTTCTTCCTTTCATTCGGGGTCGGCTTTTCCGGCGCCATGATGCCCGGGCCGCTGCTGGCGGTCGGCATCGCCGAGACCCCCAATCATGGCTGGCAAACCGGACCGGTTATCTCCATCGGCCATGCCCTGGCCGAAATCGCGGTCGTAGTGGTGCTGTCGCTGGGACTGGTGGCGATAACCGACAACTCGATCGTCCCCAAAATTATCGGCATTGTCGGCGGCGCAGCGCTGGTTCTGATGGGGCTTTCGATGGGTTATGATACCCTGAAAGGGAAGGTTACCTATCAGTCCACCACGCAACAACGCCAATCGCATCATCGCCTGGCCGGCAAAGGAATCACGGCCACGCTGTCGAATCCGTACTGGTTCGTCTGGTGGGCCACGACGGGGCTGGCGTTCGTGATGAAATCGGTCAAACTGGGGGCGATCGGTCCGGTCGTGTTCTACTTCGGCCACATCATGTCCGACTTTGTCTGGTATTCGTTCGTCTCGATGCTCCTGTGGAAGGGCAAGCGCCTGATAGTAGGCAAAACGCTCAAAGCGCTCATCCTGATCTGCGCGGCATTTCTGTTGTGGCTGGGCGTGACTTTCATCATCGACGGTGCGCGGGGAACGTTGTAATGATTGCCATTCTGCAAAAGCAGATCGAAATCCCGCTTCGGGTTTCGACAACTTCCATGTTACCGATATCCCCGGTCTATAGTGTTACCCAGGTCACCGGTTTGCCCCACCCTTGTCGCCCCTGCGAAGGCAGGGGTCCATCACGTGCTGTCAGGTGATTCCGCTCGACAGTCTTGCAGGCCAGGTCTGCATCAGATAAATGCACTGTAGGGACAGCTCGCGAGCTGTCCGCCCGCAACCAGATGTTGTGATATGTCGATTTTTAGATCGACATATTCCGACCCGTCGGGCAATCTAACGAATAATCACCAACTTCCCAATCTGGGTCTCGCGGTCGGGGATTTCCACAGTCCAATAATACAAACCGGATTCGACCTGCTGGAAATTACGGTTGATCAGATCCCAGCGATGCCGGGTATGCATCGGATCGGTCCGTGAGAAGTCGTGCTCCAGTGTCCGGATACGATCGCCATCCAGGCTGAAAATCGTGATGATGCATTTCGGCGGCAGGTTGGCGAACCAGATCGACCGCACTCGCTCATCCCACCAATTATCCCGGTTGCGCCCCTCATAGCCATGGGCACGATACTCCGCATCGATCCGGTAGGGGTTGGGATATACAACAACTTTGTCGCTGTGTGATACGGGCTGCTCTGATTCATGATACGGGAACGCCGACTTGACATTCTCTGTTTTCGGCGATTCCAATGGATTTACGCCAGCCTTAGGTGAACCAAAATCAAACGCCGTGACGGTGACATAGTAGGGTACCGTAGCGAGCAAATTCTCTATTGTAAACTCATACTCGTAGAACCTCAGGTAGCCGTCCTCAGTGTACATATCTACTGTGAGGGAATCCACCGGCAACAGGCGCGGATCGGGTACATCAGGAAACCGCTTGCTAATGGGTGTGGCTACGCCCAATTCAAAAGCATTCCAATGGTGGGCAGTGAACCGAAAGAGAGAATCGTTGGGAAAGTCCGGATGACGGTATGGATTGAGTTGAGTATAGAACAGCGGATCGAACGTCGTGTCACTACACGGCTCTTCGCTAGAGCCATACAAACAACGCAGTTGACCCAGTGTGAAGGGCATGTCCAGTAACTCCCACTGCGGGACTTCCAGCGATGTGTTCAGTAAATACTTGTCGTAGTTCAGCTTATCGTATGAAGCCACCAGCGACAGGCTGGCGTCTCGTTCATCACGCCCCAGATAGATATTGTAGCCTTCAAAGTCCGGCATCTGCAGGAAGATATCTTTCTCCGTTTCACTTACCTGACCATTAAACCGCACATAGATACCATTGTGAGTAGAGCTCACCCAGAACTCCGGCGCCGGCGGCGGCAAAGCCGCCCGCCAGTCGGGGATGCCGTCTCCTTTGTGCCACTGGGTATCCGCTTTCGCCACCACCCACTCGTCGCCTACCAATACGGAATCACGTACACATATTCTGTATTCGCCGCGGTACCCGTCGCCGTCCGTATCGATACCGGGATTGTCGTGCACCCACTCCGCCCAGAGGGCATTGCGGACGAGATCGGAGAAATCGAGATTGTCGAGATACGCTTGAGGATTGTGTGGGAGATTGGATAGGTTAGTCGGGTCCGTATGCAGGTCCTCACCGGCCACGAGAGCGAAGGCAATTTCGTATTCGGTGCCAGGGTACATTGTGATTGGTCCCCAGGATAACAGGATTTCCGCTCCTAGTCCCCTGGAAATGTTATCTGCTATATCTAGGGGTGGTGCGTTCCAGCCCGTACCGATACTCCTTGCCATTGCAGAAGTCCAGATTGACCCATAATCAAATTCTCTGTTACTCAGAAGACGGAACTGGTCTGGATCTAAGTCGTTCTTGGTAAATGATCTTTCGTAAAAACTGAAATGACTGTTTATCGGTACACCTGATCTGGACGGTTCGAAGTACTGCCATTCCTCTTTGTCAAAGTCTATTGTATTTCCCCACCAGTTGATAGCACTCGGAAAATATGCGCTCGCAGTCACCAGCGGTTCAATGCTCAACACATCAAGAACTGAAGCTACTTTGTCTTGCGCCGGCGCCCAGTAAAAAGGTTCTTCGACATAGTTCCCTTCAAAAGGATCACCGTCATTATCAGCAAACCAGATCAGTTTGACTGTATCTAAACCACAATGATAAACCGACTTATATTCGTTCATAAACCCGACCACATCATCGTGAGAACCGGACCAACTGGATAGATACTGACACATCGGGAATACGTGAGCTCCAATGTAGGTGCCTTTCAGTAGGCGCCGACTCGTATTTTTGATCAGCAATTGAACTATAATGAAGTCTTCCGCATACTCATAAGACCAGCCATAAGTTGCCTGGTGTACTGTTATGCCAATTGCCTCGTCATTGTCGAGCAAGAACTGGTTCTTACGACTTCCAAAGTTAGGAGAGAGGTATTGTGAATCATTATACATACAGACCAAATCCTCTTCAGACACTGCGTCTTCCTGAAAGCCAATGCGATCCTGTAACTTCGATCGGCGATCAATGCTTCCGGGCGGATCTGTCGGCAACCACTCGCCTTGCCGCGGCGCGTTTGATTCGATGCCTACCGACACCACATTTTTGTGGCGAACTTCTCCGCCTACCCAGACGTCCAATTCCCATAGGTAATTCCGTTTCGATCCTCTTGGATATTCGCATCCATAATTGTAAACATCATTGGAGAATGCATCTTGGACTCTGATGGAAATGTCTGGATGTGGCGGTTTTCCCAGCATCCCTCGATTAGTTATAAGGAGATTCACTTTGTTGATTTTATGAGCTGTCACTAAATAACCGAGCGTGTCACCGATTATCCACTGAGTGGATAGATTTGGAGAAGTGTATTTTCCCTGTTCCCGGGCTGCAGCTGTTGTCACTGTCTCTTTGATCAGCAATGCGCAGGCTGATGCGACTATCAGTCGTCCTAGCATCTGTCCATTCTTTGAAAACATCTCTATTGACCGCCTTATTTAGATGATACTGAACTGTTTATTGCTAGTCAATACAAAACTGACGTTCAATTTATAGGTTCTGTTTAGTAGCAAGGGACTCAAGTAATCAAAAAAGCAACGAGATAAAACTGCTACTTAGATCCATGGTATCCTTATAAGAAAACCTACATGGCATTCGAATACGAGTGCAGCGTGCCGTGTGTGCAGTTGGTGGTCTGTTCTGCCAGTTGCATACCTGACTAGAGATAGGTTGATTGGTGATTGTGAACGAAAACTCCAAGCGAAATAGGACATTGAAAACTACTACTAAGGGGCTGATCGTTGTGGTTGTTGTTATTTGTGCATCAGCTGCCGGGGTTGTAGTTGGTTGGAAGATCACGACCAACCTTGGAGATCAGCCCGTGTTACGTCGGGACGCACGGCTTGATGTGTCGTCCGATTATGGTCTGAGAATATCTGAAGGTGATCCATTTCCGGACGAAACTTACACGACCCGCGACAGCGTGATCGGCACGTTTTCTGACTTCTTCGATGGAAGGCCGGTCTTCTTGTTGTTCTGGTCATTTTCATGTGATGGGTGTATTGGGCAGGCGGCTCTGTGGAATCAGTATATTCAGCCAATGATCCATGATAACGTACGAGTTGTCGTTTGTCTGGGGGAATACAATAGGCCATATTTAAGGGAGCATGAAGACATGCTTAGCCACAAGGACGTCGTCTTTGTTGATATAGGGAAGTTTATTGCTGAGTACAACCTAGCTGCAATACCCTCCATAGTGGCAGTTGATGGCAATGGTCTGTTTATTCATGCCCAATATGGACATTCTAATGCCTTTCATGAGGAGTTCTATAAGCTAATTCGAAGCACAGAGTCATAAGATTGTTCAGATCGTTAGATTATCTTGATCTGACTTGTTCGCTCACGAGTAGTTGGACCGCAGAGTTTGAGTGAAAACGGTCAAGAGCGCTTTGCAAACTTTCCAGAATTCCCCGGAATAGTTTGTTGTGAAGAGACCACAGTCGTTCTGGAGGGCTGCATTCATTGATCAAGAACATAATTGCTTTCGTTCCCAGTATTTTCTAACGATTTACTAACGACGAACTTCTCTGAACTTGATTGAACTTGATCCAACTTGACTGAACTTGAACGAACTTAACTTTGTGTTGGGCATGAAAATGCAGATAATTTGTTAGAAAACAAGAGGTTATCTAAAACCCCCGGCGTCGAATCCCTGCCTCTCCGCATTAGAGTCTGGAAAGAACTGGGACCCAATGCGGGATCTGGGGCTCCCCACTGGTGGTTTTGGAGAATGAACCGAAGGGCGTCAAGCCCCAAGAGGGCTTGACCTACAGGACTCTCAGAGACGGTACCTGATTCGGGATTTTTAGCTTGCCATGAGATACCCCGCGTGCCTATCTACTCCCTAACACATGGAACAGATAAACAACATCCTGACAGCCGTCTCCAATTTCGTGTGGGGCTGGCCTATGGCCCTGATTCTGCTGTCCACCGGCGTTATTCTCACGTTGCGCACCATCTTCATTCAAATCCGAGGATTTGTGCATGGGGTCGGGATCGCACCCATGAACCGTGACAGCGGAACCTATCGCGGAAAACGAATGACCGGTGGAGGACGACAGAGCGTTCGAGCTCGCCTCTATATGCCAACCGTCGTCGCCTGTCATCACAATCCGGTATTGCAGCCATTTTACCAAAGACTCTGGCGGAAGGGAAAAACCAAAATGACGGCTCTGGTTGCCGCCACGAGAAAACTCCTTACTATCGTCAACACCATGCTCGCCAAAAGAGAAGACTGGAAACCACAATTCTCTTGACAAACAAGACAGTCGCTACTGTTCTTGTGGATGTACACCCAGCTCTCGATAAATAAAGCTCCACGTATCCGTGTACTCCTCAATTCTTTTACTGGTGGGTTTGCCTTGGCCGTGACCGGCTTTAGTTTCCAGTCGCAGGAAGATCGGATGATCGGATGTATTGGCTGCTTGCATGCGGGCGGCCATCTTGCGGGCATGCATTGGGTCGACGCGGCCGTCGGATTCCGACGCCTTGAAAAGAACAGCCGGATACTCTGTTTCCTCCACATGATGGTAAGGGGAGTATTCATACAGATATTCGAATTGCTCGGTATCCTCGCTGGAACCGTACTCCGATATCCACAGCCGGGCGATGAGAAACTCGTGGTACCGTATCATGTCCAGCAGCGGCACGGAGCAGACGACCGCCCGACAGAGATCCGGTCGCTGAACGAGCACAGCGCCCACCAAGAGGCCGCCGTTAGATCCTCCGGCGATACAAAGTCTCTCCGGCGACGTATACCCGGCATCGAAGAGATACTCTGCGGCAGCGATGAAATCATCGAACGTATTCTGCTTTTTGTCCAGCTTACCGGCATTATGCCAGGCTTCGCCGTATTCTCCGCCCCCCCGAAGTTGTGGGACAACAGCCAGTCCACCGTGATTCACCCAATCACCGAAGATACGAGAGAAATAGGGTGTCATGGTTTGACTAAAGCCACCATAGCCCGTCAGATATGTGGGGTTATCTCCATCAAGCTCAATATTCTGATGATGCACCACAAACATCGACACCGGCGTGCTGTCGGCTGACGTGTACCAAACTTGTTCAACCTCTATGTTCGAAACATCGATACCTGCGGTCACTTGATCGAATACCTGCAATTCTCTAGCGCCCACATTATATCGATACACGGTGCTGGGAAGGTTATATGATGCAAAAGAGAAAAACAGATCCTGACCATCGTGCTCACCACGCAGCTCTCCGGCCGTTCCGATGGTCGGCAAGTCGAGCTTGCGGATAGGCTGTCCGCCCATGGTGAAAACAACAATAACGGAGTGGGCGTCCTCCAGCCAGCGGGTGACGATATGGTTGCCGATCACCCGTATGGACTCCAAAGTAGATTCGCGTTCGGGAATGACCTCCCGCCAGTTGGCTATTTCCAGCTGCTCGTACCGACCTTCCAACAAACGATATCGCTCAGCCTCGTAATTGGTCACCATGAGGAAGCGATCGTCCAACGGGGTCAGGAAATACGTAGCGTGGGCATCCTGAGTGATGTTTATGAACTCGCTTTCCGTTTGGGACAGCTCCTTGTAATAGAAGTCTATTCTGGACCAGCCGTAGAAGACATTGCAGAACAACCTGCTACCGTCGGGGGACAATTGCACCCCGGTCCAGGCGGCTTTATCCAGATTCTCACCGAATAGCAACGGGTCGCTTTCCCAGGGATTGCCTAACTTGTGCAGGTAGACTCGCCGGTAGTAATCCTCATCTCCCCCGGGCACCGTTCCCGGTACGGCGAAGCGCGTGTAGTAGAAGCCGCTGTTGTCGGGCAGCCAGGCAATCGAAACCGCTCGCGTGAAAGGAATCGTATCGGGCAGATGAGACTTATCTTGGGTCCGCAACAGGTACAGGGTCGACCGTTCGGACCCCGACGAGGACACGCCATAGGCGATGAGGGAACCGTCCGCCGACGGATGCCACCAATCGAGAGCGACGGTGCCATCCTCTGAGAATGTGTTGGGATCGAGCAGAACTTCGTTTTCTCCATCGATCCCACGGCGCATATAGAGAATCGCATGGTTCTGGTCCCCCTCGCGCTTCTTGTAAAACAGCAAGCTGTCTCGCACTCGAGGAGTAGTCACGCCGCCGATTTGGAGCAGCTCCGTCATTCTGTCGGCAATGGCCTCCCGGCCGGGAAAGGAATTGACGTATTGCTGAAAGTACTCATTTTGAGCTTGGGTCCACGTCATCACTTCTTCTGAGGAGCCGTCTTCCAGCCAGCGGTACGGGTCCGCGATTGCGACACCGTGAACAGTGTCGATTACGGTTTCGACATGAGTTTCCGGGGGTGGCCCGACTTCAGGTTCTGCGACCGGCGAATTTACGACAAGCAGCATGGCCATCGTGAACGCCGGCATAGATGGTATCAATATCTCGTTGGTGAGTATTTTCTGCACTCCGTTTACCTCCGCATCAAGACTTTCTTCTCTCATCATTATACGAAATCAAGGAGAATAGGGGAAGAGGCAGATGCGGTATTGATCGAACCATGCAGCGTCGGGACGTCCGCGATGTTGAACAGGCTGTTTCGATCTTTCATAGTGCCTGTGAATTATCCGGACCGAAGTCGGTCCCGGCGTTTATGCGGGGTGCGAATCAGACACAAGAAAACAGGCCGACAAGTTATGTCGGCCTGCACTCAAATGTGGGATCTTCGTGAAAGCTATTCCATGTGCTTGCTGATGAGCTTGGTCATCTCGAACATGGACACTTTCTTCTTGCCGCCAAAGATCTTCTTCAGCTTGTCATCGGCGTTTATCATCCTGCGGTTGACTTTGTCCTGCAGGTCGTTCTTCTTGATGTAGTTCCAGATCTTCTTGGTCACTTCGGTGCGAGGAATCGCTTTGGCGCCGATAACGTCACTGAGTTCCGGAGACAGGTTCATGGGGCGCATGAAGGCCGGATTGGGTTTCCGCTTGGCTTTCTTCTTGGCGGTTTTCTTCTTGGTGGCTTTCTTCTTCGTGGCCTTCTTCGCGGTCTTCTTGGCTACTTTCTTTTTGGTAGCTTTCTTCTTCGTAACCTTCTTTTTGGCGACTTTCTTCTTGGTTACCTTCTTCTTCGCGGCTTTCTTCTTCGTTGCTTTCTTCTTTGCCACCTTTTTCTTTGCAGTCTTCTTTTTGGTTGGCATGCGTTGCTCCTTTAGCATTGAGGTTATTCTAGTTCACATTGCGCTCTTACTACTTCACCCGGACGATGACACACCTTCAATTTCGTGCTCCTTCCCTAACGTCCGAACAAAAATACCAACTTTTAAATTTTCTCTGCAAGAAAAAAGTAGGCCTCGGAAAGAAAAAAATGCGGTAAATGAGAAGCAGCTATCGGGGCGGAGACACTGACCCATCGCTGCGGGATCGGTATTTACGCCCGGCGCAGCTCGATCACCGGTGCTTCGGGAGGGCATCCCAGGCGAAAAGGAAACCAGTGACCCATACCGGATGAGGTGTAGAGATGGCTGTTCTTTCTTCGATAATGCCCCCAGAGGTATTTATTACTCCAGATCGGTTCAAAGAGCGATCGTCCACCTAATCCGATTTGACCCCCGTGAGTATGCCCTGAGAGAACCAGGTGTACCTCCCTTTCGACGGCGACGTCAAAGGCATCAGGGCGGTGGCTCATGACGACCAGGAAATCGTCGGTAATCGAGTCTTTCAGGGCGCCATCCAACCGGGTACGGAAGAAATCATCGGTGGCGCCGCCAAGATACCGGGGATCATCGATGCCGCCGAGGTGTATGTGCCGGGCGCCGATTTTCACTCGGATACCCTCATCAACCAGGAGAGGCACCGGCGAAGCATCATGTATCCGGTGGACGTGGGTTATTCCGCGGAAGTATTCGTGATTGCCCAGGCAGGCAAAAGAACCGTGCGGAGGATCGAGGTTGTCGATCATGCGCAGGGCGGTCGGCAACATTGACAAGTCGTCGGCGATGTCCCCCGTGACGAGGACTAAATCCGGTCGGTGTGGTTCGGCCTCCAGCAAAACCGTTTCCAGATCCTCCAGCGTCACATAATGGCGCAGATGCAGGTCCGACAGGTGCAGAATCCTGAATCCGTCCAGTTCCGGAGGAAGATCGTCGAAGACCATTTCTCGGCGATAGACGTTGGCGCTCAGAAACGCCCGAGTCACTCCCGAGATCCCCATGGTGGTTGTGATTACCGGCACGGCAACGGCGGAGAACTTCAGCACGGTTCGCCGGCGCGGGTCGATCTCGCCGGCCGGTTCTCGCCCATCGCCCTGCGATCGTCGGCTCAACAACCACTGAACCAAATGAATCAAACCCGAGACGGGCAGGGAGAACATGAGGCCGACCAGTAGAATGGCGCTCAGGGCCGCCAGAGCCGCCGAAGGCGTGACCAGCCATGTAACTTTGTAATATTCGCTAAGTCCCCAGGCAAGCACGAACCCCGTGCCGATAAGCGGTAGAAACAGGGCGGCTCGTCTTACCCACTTCTTCTCCCACCAGGGGCGATTAAGGAAGCGCAGGAGCAAGACCTCGATAAAGCCCAGGATTAGAATGAAAGCAACGGCAAAAAGGAGCGGTACGAAAACCCGCATGTGTTACATATCTCCACTCAATTCATCTGTTGTTCCCGGTCGGCCATAGTCAACATATGGACACGTTCTTAAACCGAACTCAGATCGGCTGGTTTCACTTTATTTTCCCGGACTTAGTGCCGTCGGCGAAGTTATAATCCCGCTCGATGGTGATTTGGGCGGGGACAAGCCCCGGTGCGACGCCAGGAGAAATTCACTTCCTTCTGCAATTGGCAGCTCTCGCAAATGATCGTAAGGCTGGATACAACGTGCAATATCGGCTACTTTCGCCAGGTGGCCGCTCGGAGGACGATCAGGACGGTAAATATCTCGAGCCGCCCCAACAGCATGGAAAAGACGAGAATCCACTTGCCGGGCACAGGTATCCAGGCGTAGTTTTCCACCGGTCCGATTCCGGACAGGCCGGGTCCAATATTACCGATGGTGGCAATGGAGCAGGCGAAAGCCGTAGTCAGATCCGGCACGAATAACGTCATTAATGCCCCGGAGATGACAAACAGGCCGGCGAACAGAATAAAGTAGGATACAACATTGATGACCCTGATCTCCTCGACCGTCTGGCCCCCGATCTTGATCGGAGCAATGAGCCTCGGTTGGGTCAGTTTCTGCATTTCGGTCAGGGCGACTTTCGAAATAATCATGATACGCAGCATTTTCATGCCGCCTCCGGTGGAACCGGCGCACCCGCCGAAAAACATCAGCAGCACCAGTGTAAATCTGAGGAAATCCGGCCAAATGTCGTAGTCGGCGGTCACGAATCCGGTTGTGGTGATAATCGACACGGCCTGAAATGAGGCGATACGAAAGCAATCATACAGTCCTTTCAATTTCTCTGATTCTTCCACGTAGTGAGTACGGAATTCCTCTGCCGTTGGGTTGTCGGGCCGGAAGTGCTCAGCGGCATTCGACTCCGCCGTTGGACCATTGATGTAGAGAACTGCGGTCAACACCAGGATGGTGATTCCGACCACACCGGCATAGAAAATGAATTCGCGGTTCTTGATCAGGGCGTTAAGATCGCCTCGAATAGCTTTGTAGTGGAGGACAAAATTGACTCCGGCGAAGAACATGAATATGACGACAATCCACTCGATGAAATCCGAGTTATAGGCGGCTATGGAGGCATTCCTGGTGGAGAAGCCCCCCGTTGCCATGGTGGCGAACGTGTGACAGACGGCATCGAACCAGTCCATACCGGCCACCACCAGCAATACGGCTTCAACGGCCGTAAACAGCAAATACACACCCCAGAGAATCTGCGTCGTTTGAGCCAGGCGCGGCTGCAGTTTCTCCTTCGAGGGTCCCGGTACTTCGCCGCGAAACATGCCGTAGGCCGAGCCGCTCATGGCCGGGAATATGACAATGGCCAGGGTTATGATGCCCATGCCGCCCAGCCAGTGAGTGAGGGCACGCAGGAACAACATCGATCGCGGCAGAACTTCGATGTCGGTCAGAATGGTGGCTCCGGTGGTAGTGAAGCCGGACATAATCTCGAAATAGGCGTCAGTGAAATCCAGGAAGAGTGACTCGAGGCCGCTGCTTGAGCGCAAGGCAGCGAGATACAGAAACAGCGGAACGGCGCCTATCAGAGTCAGAACGAGCCAGCCCAGGGTTACTATGGCGTAGCCTTCCCGAAGTCTTTGCTGGTCTCTGTCCTGACGGGCTAAGAGTACGACCATCGTGCCGACTAATACGGCCCCGGCTGCCGCCAGGACAAATCCGTAGACTTCGGTAATCCCGAGCATGTCCGGGAACGAGCGGGTGCGGTTGTCCCAAAGGGCAAGAGCCAACGGCGCCAGCAGTGTGGCGCCCATAACCTGCATGAGTTTGCCGATGGCGTAGGCAACCGCGGTTTTATGCATCTATCCGTTCCCGGCTCAGGATTGGCCTTTGAAAAGTTTAGTAAGCGAAGGTAGATTCTTGTGTCGGGTAATCATTATGACGTGGTCCTGCTCTTCCAGCATCGTTTCGCCGTGGGGGATGATCATCGTGTCTTCTCGGACTATGACGCCGATGATGGAGCCCTGCTTGAGTTTGCGCGCGAATTTCTTGACCTGTTGACCCGCAGTCGAGCTGCCGGGCTCCACCGTGAACCGAACGGCCTCAATGTCCACGTCGGCCAACCTCACGACGGCGCCGATCTGGCCCCGGGAAATGATCTCCAGGATTTCCCGAGCGGTCGTGAGGCGGGGATTGACGACGTGGTCAATGCCAATGGAGTGAAACAGCTTGTCGTGCCGTGTCTCGGTACCGACGGCCACAACCTCGTGAGCGCCTTCGGCTTTGGCCAGCAGAGCGGACAGGATGTTGTAGTCGGCTTCATCCGATGATGCTATGAAGAACGACGCGCTCTCGATATTCACTTCTTTGAGAATATCCACCTTGGTGCAGTCGCCGTGAATAACCTCGATATGACTCAGTCGCTCGGCGGCCAGTTTGGCGTGGTCGAGGTTGGGGTCAACCAGCGTGATGTGATTGGCGGTTTTATCCAGCATCTCGGCCAATTCAAGCGTGGAGAGCGAGTCGCCGGATATGACGATCTTGCGCTTCTCCTTGGCCTCCACACCGACCAGTTGCAGGAAACGCTCCCGCGAGGACTCGGAGAACAGCGTATAGAGCATGTCTCCCGGTTCGATGGTGGTATCACCACCCGGGATCATACCCTGACCGTTGCGGACTATGGTAGCGAAGAGGATGACCTCGGGAGCGATCGCCTCTCTGATTTCCTGGGGGGTCTTGTTGGCCAGCTCCATTTTATGGGTCACGCGGTAACCGCGCATGAGTATTTGGCCGTTCTCGAAATTGGCGGACTCGACGGCATGCGGCGTCTGCACGAATTGCAGAATATGGTCGACCAGGACTTTTTCCGGGTGAATGACCGAGGTTACCCCCAGTTTTTCCAGATCAATCAGCTCGGCGGATTCGGAAAAGTCGGTATCCCGCAGACGGGCGATGCGCCGACTGACGCCGTATTGGTCGGCGATGGAACAGACTACTATGTTGACTTCATCGGACGGCGTGACCGCCAGTACCATATCGGCCTTCTCAATGCCGGCTTGTTTGAGAATACCGGGCGAGGACCCGGAGCCCGTCAGAATCTGAACGTCAAGTTTCTCCGAAAGCTGTCGGGAAAGATCCTGATTCTGTTCGATGAGCGTGAGATTGTGACCTTCACGCAGCAGGTGATCGGTCAGAGCGGCCCCGACGACACCACCACCAACGATTATTATTCGCATAAAACTGTCTCTAAACTCGTATATCTATCAATCAGTGTCCTCTCGAATAGTCTCCAAGTTACGGCCAACCGTTTCCAAATCAAATACTTTCTTGCCTCCTGAGTCCTCAATTCGCTATCCTTCCTCACCATCGGAACAAGAGAGTTGCCGCTCTGTTTAACAGAGCGAGAGAGGAATGCGATTCGAGTGATGACGAGGTTAGCGAGTGTCTGAAAGAGAAGTGAGAAACAAAAAACATACAGCGGGACAGAATTCAGCGGCTGATCGAACTGACGAGAAACAGCGGCGCCGTCGGAAGTGGATGCTGAAGCTGCCTCATTCCTGGAAAGAAGTGCGGGCGCTGGGGTGGAAGGCAATTGTCGGCTTCATTCTGTTCTACCTGATCCGCGACAGTATCTTGTATATTTTGCTCCCGTATTTGGCCTATAAGGGGGTTATCGGGGGGAAGTAATAGTCCTCAATCATATTTGCGAGCCGGTAGAATTTCTTCCTGCTCCGGGTGCATTGGAAGCCGACCTGTTCAGTGCATATCTGTTCCTCAATTCCGCCTCAGAAAATGGACCGGACTGACGATCGCAGCCTTGATCGAATGATAGCTGCTCGTGAGCAGCGCGATTACCCACACGATCACGCCCGACAGTAACAACACCAACCAACCGA
Organism: uncultured Ignavibacteriales bacterium; assembly: GCA_964557855.1. Taxonomy (GTDB): domain Bacteria; phylum Zixibacteria; class MSB-5A5; order GN15; family FEB-12; genus JAJRZL01. Next base: position 41,277 of record CAZLBP010000031.1, read on the forward strand.
CATCGATACGATAAGCGAAGTTCTCCAGCCTGCAGCGTTTCAGCGTAATCCGGACAGAAGTGGTTTGAAGTCAAGGAGGAGTTTGGGAGTTTGGTTGTGGCAGAAAGGAGCCCATGATGAGTGCCAAACAGAACTACAGTTCGGAATCGATTGTGAAAGAGATTCGTCGGCATACCCGGCGGAAGTATTCGGCTGAGGAGAAGATTCGGATCGTGCTGGAGGGGTTGAAGGGGGAAGTGAGTATCAGCGAGTTGTGTCGTCGTGAGGGGATTGTTTGAAGACGTACAGTTCTGTTCGAATTCCCGTCGGAAGTTGCCGATTTTCCGGTCGATATCCAGCAGTTCGCTCTGCAGTTCCAGCCGGTTCTGTTCCATGGCCAGCCGGGTATTGCGAAAATTGTTGATCTGTTCAAATCGCTGGGCTTCCCGGTACATGATATCCAGATGGAGGTCAGTATTGTCCAATTTAAGGATGCTGTCACCGACCGTCACGAAGCTGCCTTCTTCCAGGTAAATAGCCTCCACCCGACCGCCCTCGACGGCGTCAAGATAAACCGTTCGAGACGGCATGACGGTCCCGCCCAGAAGAATGTACTCCTGGAAATCCCCGTATTGGACTTCCGCAATCGTGAGTTTACCGGACTCGACCCTGTAAGTTGAGTAGCTGCTCGGATTCCAGATAAGCAGGATCAAAAGCAGGACCATCCTGAATCCCCCAATCAACCAGATAAGTCGCCTCGGGCGCCATCTGCTTTTCTCACGTGGTCGATCCATGGCCGACTCTCACTATATCTGTACTCGTATTTCGCCTCCATGACCGCCAGGACTGTGGCGACCATACTGGTCTCACCATCTCAATTTTTCTCCGGTTGTCAAGCTATTTCCGGTTCGGGGAACCGGATGCTCGGTCGTTTTGGCGCCGCCGAATCGTTGGCGCACCTGTAGAACAGTATCGTCATCTGACTTCAGGCTGGCCGGTTCCTTCGCCCCGGTTTCACGTACATACGCCGAACGGACGGGCGGCGAACTGTTCGTCGTACAGCTTGCGATACTGGCTATTCTTGGCGTACAGGTGGGCGTGATCCCCACTGTCAACCACCCGACCATCTTCGATAAACACGATCTCATCGGCATTGATGATGGTTGACAGGCGATGTGAAATGACGATAACCGTCCGACCTTCAAACAGGCGATCCATGGCCTGTTTCACATATCTCTCCGATTGACTGTCGAGCTATGACATCGCTTCGTCAAGCACGAGTATGCAGGGGTTCTTCGGGAATACGCGGGCCAGCGTGATTCGCTTGCCTTGCCCCGGCAGATAACGCGGCGTACAAGGGAACTCGGTCGGCTGATCCAGAAAATGGAACACGCGGCGAGCACAGGCCAGGGAGTTTTGATGGTAACATTAATGCCGGAAATACTGCTGAGCGGATTGAAAAGATAAACCAGAAACGAATTGAAGGCGATTAATCCGCCGAGAGTAAGTCGGCCGTTGACGATTTCGATGATCCCGAACCAGAGCAACAGGATCGGCCCCAGTGAACTTATGAAGCCTGATACAAGGGCGGCCATCGTGCCCATCATACCCGAAGCGAATTCCTTGCGGATGGCATCCTTGAGGATCCGAATGAGGCCGATCGTGTCGTGCGTTTCGGCCACGTAGGTCTTCAGCACGGCGATACCCGATGTATGCTCCTGCAAGTACTTGTACAAGTGCGCGTAGGCCTCACGGTTTTTTCGACCAGGAATTCCATATGACTCACCTCCTTTCGAATTGCCAAAGAGCAAATCAGTTGGTTAATGCCCTTCCTCTCGGGGAGGAGGACAGGCACATCCTGCTACTGTGTTGCAACCGCACCGGTGCTTATTAGCCGGGCAATTTCAGTTTTCCACCGTGTTCAGGTTGATCATCAATGGTTCGATTAGGAATTCCATACCATACACCTCCTTCGATTCTGTCCCGATAGAAGACTATTGCTCCGGTTACTATTTCGATACCGGTCAGCCACAGGTAGCAACATAGTTACAGGCACAATTGTCCACGTTGATCGGCTTGTCTTTCTTAATCACTGCAGGCACGTCTCCGCCGGGTTCAATCGGCTGTAGTATGAAGACCACTCTACTCACCACCTTTCATTTCGCGAGGCTGGATGCGGGCGCTTATAGAGTCCTGGCGCCATCCGCCGGGACATCGCTGACTCACTCGCATCTGGCTGCACCCTCGCATTCGACGAGTAACATCTGTCCCCCGGACTAGCCGGCGCTGACCGCCGCCCGCTCCGCCGGTTCTTCAACCTGAGCGTACTCCTTTTCTAATTGCATGTTGCGGTACAAGAGCTTGAGGTTCTCGATTACCAGGTGCTGGCTGTTCACGGTACTGCATAC